>NZ_JAUCEU010000007.1:3717500-4435000 GCF_030348765.1 Neobacillus sp. CF12
TCAACAAAGTCCTCGTCCATTTCATGAGCTTCATCATTACCCTGTTCACGCTCTTTTAATTGCGCTTCAAAACGTTCACGTTGATCAATAGGGTCATTTAGCTCCGTAAATGCATTTGCATGTTCCCGAGCAACGATAAATAACTCAAACCTATCTGTAAATCTTGAATCTTCTTCATTTTTCTTAGCTAATGGAGAGATTTCAACCGGATGACCATAGATGAAAGTTGGTTGAATTAACTTTTCTTCAACCTTTTGCTCGAAGAATTCGTTAACAATATGACCATAAAGCATATGTTCGGTAATTTCTACTCCATGTTCCTTTGCAAGTTGACGAGCCTCTTCCACACTCATTTGTTTCCAGAAGTCTACCCCTGTAAATTCTTTTATCGCGTCAACCATGTGTAGTCTTTTCCACTCTGGCTCAAGATTGACTTCATATTCTCCGTATTGGACAGTAGTTGTTCCTAAGACTTCTTTAGCAATGTGCGCAATTAGATTTTCAGTTAGACTCATAATATCCTGATAATCCGCATAGGCCTCGTATAACTCGATCATCGTAAATTCCGGATTGTGACGAGTAGAAACACCCTCGTTACGGAAAACACGGCCAATTTCATAAACCTTCTCAAGTCCGCCAACGATTAGTCGCTTTAAATGTAGTTCAATCGCAATCCGCATGTATAGTTCCATATCAAGCGCATTATGGTGAGTAATAAACGGTCGGGCAGACGCACCACCAGCAATAGAGTGCATCATTGGTGTTTCAACCTCTAAATAACCATGATTATCTAAGTAACGACGCATAGATTGAATAATCTTACTGCGGGTAATAAAAGTAGATCTGCTCTCTTGACTCATAATTAAGTCAAGGTAACGCTGGCGATAACGTTGTTCTACATCTTTTAACCCGTGGAATTTATCTGGTAACGGACGTAGAGCCTTGGTTAAAAACTCAAACTCTTGAACCTTAACAGAAAGTTCACCGACCTTAGTTTTAAATAGAGTACCCTTTACACCGATGATGTCTCCTAAATCAGATGAATCAAATATTTCATATGCTTCCGTACCAATTGCATCTACTCTAACGTATACTTGAATTTGCCCAGTAAGATCTTGTATATTAGCAAAGCCTGCTTTACCCTTACCACGTTTTGTCATAATCCGACCCGCAAGAGTAACAGCTACATTTTCAGCTTCCAAGTCTTCTTTTTCTACTTCAGCATATTGCTCTACTAATTCTTTAATATTATGAGAACGATCATAGCGTTTACCAAATGGATCTAATCCTCTTTCACGCATGGCATTCATTTTGTCACGTCTGACCTGCAACTGGTCATTTAATTCTTCCTGACTCATACTCAATCAACTCCAATTACTTTCTTTTTATGTAAACCTCGGGTACATGCTGTGCACATTCACTTTTTCTACATACTTTATTATTCTACACAATCTAGAGAATTCAGACATCAAAAACCTTTATAAATAAAAACTGCCAGTATTTCACTGGCAGCCTTCTGTTTAAACAAAGATATTATAGAAAAAGAGGAGTAATATGTCAACTTTAGCCTACAGTTATTTGACTTTCCTTCTCTTCTACATCCGCAACCATGTCATTTAACAAGGTAACCAACTGGTCACGAGTGTCGCACTCATTGATTGCATTTCTTACTTTCGCATTGCCTTTAACGCCTTTTAGATACCAAGCCGCGTGTTTACGCATTTCTCTAACTGCTACATTCTCATTTTTTAAAGCAATTAAACGATCTAAATGCAAGATACACACATCCATTTTTTCACGAACAGAAGGCTCACCCATTAGTTTACCTGTTTCAAGGAATTGAACCGTACGATAAATCATCCACGGATTACCAAGAGCTGCTCTTCCGATCATAACGCCATCGCAGCCGGTTTCTTCAAGCATTCTTTTCGCATCTTGTGGAGTTTGTACATCACCATTTCCGATTAATGGAATATTTATTGATTGCTTTACTTCTTTTATAATATCCCAATTTGCTTTTCCTTCGTACATTTGTACACGTGTACGTCCATGAAGTGCAACAGCTTGGCCTCCTGCTCTTTCTACTGCTTGAGCATTCTTAACGGCGAAAATATGATCTTCATCCCAGCCCATACGCATTTTGACAGTTACAGGCTTTTCTACTGCATCGACAACTGCAGATACCATTTCATAAATCTTATCCGGGTCTAATAGCCATTTTGCCCCAGCGTCACATTTTGTGATTTTTGGAACTGGACAACCCATATTGATATCGATAATATCTGCATTTGTATTTTTGTCTACAAATTGTGCTGCCTCAACAAGAGTTTTCTTTTCGCCGCCAAAAATTTGTAAACTTAATGGCTTTTCACGTTCATCAATGTATAGCATATTCATCGTTTTTTCATTTTTTAAAATGATCCCTTTATCGCTGACCATTTCCGCACAAACTAAACCAGCACCGAACTCTTTAACCGTTAGACGGAAGGCAGAGTTACAAACACCAGCCATTGGTGCTAAAACGACTTGATTTTTCATTTCAATGTTGCCGATTTTCAACATACTCTTAATCCCTCCTCTATTCATTCGGTGATAGTTCTTCTATGGTAATATTTAGGGTTTGACCAATTTTCTTTAGCATCTCACCTGTAGGCAGGCGATTGCCTCTTTCAATCTCCCCAATAATCGATACCGATACACTGAGTTCCTTCGCGAAGCTTTCCTGAGTATAACCCTTTAGCTTCCGATATGCTCGAATACGTCTTCCCCATTTTTCCGCTTCCATATCCGGACTCCTTCTTTGTTAGGTAATTCATTGATCCATGCTTGAAGTGGTTTTTCTATATTTGGAATGATTATGTCAGGTCTGATCTCTGACAAAGGAATCATGACAAAATTCCGCTCTAGCATCCGTGGATGCGGAATAATTAGTTTCTCTGACTTTATATTTTCTTGATTATAGAGGAGAATGTCAAGGTCAATTGTTCTTGGTCCCCACACAATTTCCCTCTTTCTACCAAGTTCTTTTTCGAGATTTAAACAAAAATCTAGCAACTCATGTGCGCTGAACGAAGTTATTACCTCAATTACCATATTTAAAAATAAATCTTGTTCCTCATATCCGACAGGGTCAGTTTCATAAATTGAGGAGTTATTTACCAATTGTATTTTTGGATGCTTTGCAAGTTCTTCAATTGCCTTTGTTAGATAATCATACCTGTTTCCGATATTAGATCCAAGGGCAATAAATGCTGTATTTCCCATTTTTATCTTCTCCTCGTAATTTCAACTGCTACAGACCGATAATGACCAGGAATGGGTGGATCAGGTTTAATAACTTTTACAGTCGCTTCAGAAACAAGAGTGAATTGACTTAATATGGATGCTGCTATCGTTTCTGCAACAGCTTCAACAAGCTTATACGGCTTTCCCTCAACTATTTCTTTGCACACCTGAAATAACTCGCCATAGTTTACTGAATGCTCCAATTCATCACTTTCACCGGCTTTTTTTAAATCCACAAGAACCATCAAATCTACTATAAAGCGTTGTCCAAGTCTGGTTTCTTCAGGAAAAACGCCATGGTAACCATAAAACTCCATTTGATTAACAAATATTTTATCCAATGCTGACACCCTTCCCCATTAACACATCCATCATTTTTGCCATTCTGCTCATTTCCTTAACATCATGTATACGAATAATTTGACATCCCTTTTGGATTCCATAACATACCGTTGCCCCTGTTCCTTCCATCCTTTCATTTACCGGAAGGTCAAGCGCTTGTCCAATCATGGATTTTTTTGAAGTGCCTAAAAGTACAGGATAGCCTAGAGCAGTCAACGTATCTAAGTTTTGCATCATCAATATGTTTTCTTGAAGGTCTTTAGCAAAACCAATTCCCGGATCTAAAATGATTTGTTCGTCCTTAACCCCGGCTTGTTTTACAATGTTTATACTCTCATAAAGATCATTTAGCACGTTTCTAATAAAAAACGAATAATTGCGATCATGACGATTATGCATAAGGATAATCGGTACATTGTATTTTGCAGCAATAGCTGCCATATCTTTATCAGCCTTTGCACCCCAAATATCATTAATAATATGAGCACCTGCCTCAATCGCCTTTTGGGCTACCTTAGCTTTATATGTATCGATGGAAATAGGAACATTCACATGCTTAGCAATCGCTTCTATTACTGGAACGACACGCTCAATTTCTTCATCCTCCGAAATAACTGTATATCCTGGACGGGTTGATTCACCCCCAATATCAATTATATCAGCACCATTTTCAACCATTTCTTTGGCATGCTCAACAGCCTGAGTAATGTCGAGATACTTCCCGCCATCGGAGAATGAATCAGGGGTTGTATTTAAAATCCCCATAATATAGGTTTTTTTACTGAAATCAAAATGATATGGTCCGCATTTAATACTGTAATCCCCAGATGTATACACTTTTAAAACCTCCAGATAATTTGCTTGTCTCTTCCATCATACAAGAAGAATGTTTTTTAAAGCAAAAAAAGAGGTTTTAGCTTTCGCTAGAACCTCCTCTAAAAATTAATTATTAGCCTTCATATTGGTAAAGAGGTGTACTTAAATAACGTTCTCCATTATCAGGAATAATCGCAAGCACCTTTTTACCTTTTCCTAACTTCTTAGCAACTTCTAAAGCGGCATGGATTGCTGCTCCTGAAGAAATCCCACCTAGGATTCCCTCTTCTTTTGCTGCTCGGCGTGAAGCAGTAAAAGCTTCTTCCGCTTGAACTTGGATGACTTCATCGTATACTTCTGTATTTAATACGGCTGGAACAAAACCAGCACCAATTCCTTGAATCTTATGTGGACCTGGCTTACCGCCAGATAAAATTGGTGAATCAGTAGGCTCTACCGCATAAATTTTTACATTTGGGAACTTCTCACGCAGAACTTCACCTGCACCAGTGATTGTCCCGCCAGTACCAATACCTGAAATAAATGCATCAAGCTGATCCATCTGTTCCACGATTTCTTTACCTGTAGTTTTACGGTGTACTTCAGGATTTGCTTCATTTTCGAATTGCTGCGGTACGAAATAGCCATTTTCAGCAGCAAGTGCATTCGCTTTAGCAATCGCACCTTTCATTCCTTCAGGGCCTGGAGTAAGAACTAGTTCTGCTCCATATGCACGAAGCAAGTTTCTTCTCTCCAAGCTCATTGTCTCAGGCATAACAAAAATTGCTTTGTATCCTTTTGCTGCTGCAATCATAGCTAAACCGATACCTGTATTTCCGCTTGTAGGCTCAATAATCGTATCGACTCCAGGCTTAATTAAACCCTTCTCCTCCGCTGCTTCAATCATAGCTAAAGCAATTCGGTCTTTTACACTACTGCCAGGGTTAAAATATTCAAGTTTTAAATACACCTCTGCGCTGTTTTCATCTACTAATCTGTTTAATTTCACAATAGGAGTTTGACCAACTAATTCTGCAACTGAATTTGCTACACGTACCATTAGTGCACCTCTTTCTTATTCCGAGTATTTTTATTGGTATTATTATGAATTTACCAGTTTCCTACCGATTTTGTCAACCGTTTTACTGTGGGATTTTTCCAAAAGTATAAATAAAAGCACAGAAAATAATTCTGTGCTTCTCTTAGTTTGTGTCTTTATTTCCATAAAACCAATCTACTTTTGCTTCATTCCAAAATGTTTTGGTAGAGGCTGAAGTTTTCATTTGTTCTAAAGCGATTTCTCTGCGAATTTGTTGTTTAACATCCTCATAAGAGTATTTTTTTCCCTTCATTTTTCCTTCTAGTTTCACAACAGCATAGCCTTGTTCTACTTGAATTGGATCACTCCAGGCACCTTCTTTTAACTTCTTTGCCGTTTCTAGATATTCAGCAGGATACCTTTCTTCCCCCTCCATAATATATCCAATATCGCCGCCTTCATTTGCTGAAAACTCCTCAATAGATCGTTCCATCGCTAGTGCTGAGAAACTAGAGCCTTGCGATAATTCCTTAATGACTTTTTGAGCTTCGTCATTTGATTTCACGATAATATGGGATAAATGATAGGCAGTGGGAATCGTAAAAAGTTTCTTATTATTTTCAAAATACTCCTTCATCTCTTCATTAGAAACCTTTACATCTCTAGTTAGGATTTCATCTTGAAGAAGACTATTTCGGATATGCTCTTTCCACTTCTTCTCAGTAGTCTTTTTGTTCTCTCCTGGCGAACTATATGTAGTTTGGAGGATTCTATATTCGCGTTCCACATCTTCCTCGGAGACCTTAATATTATACTTGGCCGCCATTTCATTTATTACTTTTTGATCAATCATGTCTTCCAGTACATCTTTACCGTATCGTGATTCCAATTCATTAAGCCATTCCTGCCTTGTAATTTCGCCCTTCCCAACAGTTGCAACGACTTCATCAATCGTTGAATCTTTCCTGTTCGAAAGGAAAAAAACAATCGTTAGACAGTTCAACAAAATAAGTGCTGCAATTATCAGCCATAACTGCTTTCTCCTCAAAAACTCCTCCCCCCGCACTTTTTATTTTGCCTGGATCTTTAATTCCTCTAGTTCTTCCTTTGTAAATAGATATCTTTCATTACAGAAGTGGCAGTGAGCCTCAGCCTGTCCATCTTCCACGATCATAGCCTCAATTTCACCTTGCCCTAGTCCAACAATAGCATCTGCAAACCGATTTTTTGAACAGACACAGTTAAATTGAACAGGCATTTTTTCTAAGACATTTACCTTATTCTTTCCAAACAACTTTTCTAAAATTTCTTCGGGAGTTAGACCTTGTTTTACTAATTTTGAAATGGGAGGGATTGTTTTTAAACGCTCTTCCACCTCGGTAATCGTTTCATCCTTTATCCCAGGCATTAATTGAAAGATAAATCCACCTGCTGCAAGAATGGTATCATCTGGATTTACTAAGACACCTACTCCAACAGAAGAAGGCACCTGTTCCGAAGTTGCAAAGTAATAAGTAAAGTCTTCCCCTAATTCGCCGGAGACAATTGGTACTAGACCCGAGAAGAAGTCTCTTAGACCAGTATCCTTAACAACAGACAGTGTGCCCTCAGTGCCGACCGCACGGCGGACATCGAGCTTTCCTTGCTCATTTGCTTCAAAGTCAACCTGCGGATTTGAGACGTAGCCGCGCACATCCCCTTTTGCATTACTATCGACTAAGATAACACCAATTGGGCCGCCACCATCAATCTTTATAGTGAGCTTGTCTTCACCCTTTAACATTGCTCCCATCATAACACCAGCCGTTAGTGAGCGCCCTAGAGCTGCAGAGGCAGTACGCCATGTTCCATGTCTTCGCTGTGCTTCAGAAACCACTTCGGTTGTACGCACAGCATAAGCTCTAATTTGTCCGTCATAGGCCAAAGCTTTTACTAAATAATCAGTCATTATGTAACCCCTTTCTAGTTGCTACTTCTTATATTCTCCATATTTCTCTTATAGATTAGCTGTAATCCTTTTAAAGTTAAAAACGGATCAACAATATCAATAATTTTAGATTCTTGGGCTATTAAAGAAGATAATCCTCCAGTTGCAATCACTGTCGGTTTTTGTTCACTTTGGTCTATCATCCTTCTAACAATCCCCTCGACTTGACCCACATATCCATAAACAATTCCTGCCTGCATGGCAGCAACTGTGTTTTTTCCAATTACACCTTCTGGACGAGCGATTTCAATTCTAGGCAGTTTTGCAGCCCTTGAATATAGTGCCTCCGTAGAGATGCCAATTCCTGGAGCAATAGCCCCACCCATATATTGACGATGTTCGTTGATATAGCAATAAGTCGTTGCTGTACCAAAATCAACAATAATCAATGGGCTTCCATATTCATGAATAGCAGCTACCGCATTAACAATTCGATCCGCCCCAACTTCTCTTGGGTTTTCATATTTAATATTAAGCCCCGTTTTCACCCCAGGTCCAACTACTAATGGAGTGAGTTGGAAGTACTTTTTGCACATTCTTTCTAAAGCAAACATGATAGGCGGCACAACAGAAGAAATAATAATTCCATCTATTTCAGAAAACGAAAGACCTGAAGCATCAAAAAGGGACTTAACCACCATCCCAAACTCATCTTCTGTTCGGTTACGATTCGTTTCTATTCGCCAGTGATATTTAAGTTCTTCACCTTTATATACACCTAAAACAGTATTTGTATTTCCTACGTCAAATACGAAAATCAAAGGAATCACTCACTTTTTAAGATTTTTTCTTTGGTATTCTGCAAACATCATATCATAATTACTTTTTATCGTGAAAAAAAGAGTGCTTTTTTATAAGCACTCTCTTTAGAAAATTACTTTTCTTCAGTTTCAGAAGTCTGGCTGGCAGAATCCTCATCTTTTTTTGTGTTAATGGTTACTTTCATGTCATCTGACTTTTTCGTATCAACTTTAATGCCTTCTAACTCAGATGCAGACTCTGGCATACGGCCATTTTTGATTAAATAATCAATTTGTTCTGCATTAAGCGTTTCGACTTCAAGAAGTGTCTTAGCGATTAAATCAAGTTTATCACGATTTTCAGTAAGAATGGTTTTAGCTCTTTCATAACATTCTTTAAGAATACGTTGAATTTCAAGATCAATCTCAAAGGCAATGGCATCAGAATAGTTTTGCTCATTATGGATGTCACGTCCTAAGAATACCTGACCACCTGAAGCCTGACCGAACTGTCCAACTCCAAGTTTGTCACTCATACCAAATTCAGTAACCATTTTACGAGCAATTCCTGTTGCACGTTGGAAGTCGTTGTGAGCACCTGTACTTACTTCACCAAAAACAATTTCCTCAGCAACACGTCCACCTAATAAACCAACGATTTTATCGAGCAATTCTGGCTTGGTCATAAAGTAACGGTCTTCTCTTGGAAGCATTACTGCATAACCGCCTGCTTGACCACGAGGTACGATTGTAACCTTATGAACCATATCTGCTTCATTTAAAATTAATCCAATTACTGTATGTCCGCCTTCATGGAAAGCAACAATATTTCGTTCCTTTTTAGAGATAACACGGGTCTTTTTCGCAGGTCCTGCGATTACCCTGTCAGTTGCTTCATCAATATCCTCCATGTCGACTTTCTTCTTATTCTGACGTGCAGCCACTAATGCTGCTTCATTTAATAAGTTTTCTAAATCGGCACCCGAAAAACCAGGTGTTCGCATAGCGATATTTTTTAAGTTTACTGATTCATCTAACGGCTTATTCTTTGCATGTACTTTTAGAACTGCTTCACGACCATTAACATCTGGACGGTCAACAGTAATTTGTCGGTCAAAACGACCTGGACGTAATAATGCAGGGTCTAGAATGTCTGGGCGGTTTGTAGCGGCAATAATGATAATTCCTTCATTTGCTCCGAATCCATCCATTTCGACTAGTAACTGGTTCAAGGTTTGTTCACGCTCGTCGTGTCCTCCGCCTAAACCTGCACCACGTTGTCGACCAACTGCATCAATTTCATCAATAAAAATGATACAAGGAGCATTTTTCTTTGCATTTTCAAACAAATCACGTACGCGGGATGCTCCGACCCCAACAAACATTTCAACAAAGTCTGAACCACTTATAGAGAAGAAAGGAACGCCCGCTTCACCTGCTACTGCACGTGCAAGTAATGTTTTACCTGTCCCTGGAGGTCCCACAAGAAGTACTCCTTTTGGAATACGTGCGCCAAGTTCCGCAAATTTCCTAGGATCCTTAAGGAATTCTACCACTTCGACTAATTCTTGTTTCTCTTCATCTGCACCAGCGACATCCTTAAATCGTGCTTTCTTCTTATCATCATTATAAAGCTTTGCTTTACTCTTACCGAAGTTCATAACACGGCTGCCGCCGCCTTGAGCCTGGTTTAATAAGAAGAAGAATAGGATAAAGATGATTACAAATGGAATGATGGAAGTAAAGAATGTTACCCATCCACTAGTTTCCTTAGCAGGCATTACTTCTACCTTTGAACCTGCCGCATCTATACGCTCTAAGATTTTTTCACTGTTGGGAACGTACGTTAAAAAGTTCTTACCGTCTTTTATCCCGTCTTCAAACTTGCCCCGAACTTCAAATACACCACGTTCAGGCTGCATAGAAAATGAATCCACTTCATCCTTTTCTAAATGAGCTACAAACTCATTATAGGAAATATTATCCGTAGGTTCGTTGCTGCCATTAAAGAAGCTTACCACGCCAATTATGACTAAAAATATCAATAAATAAAAGATGGTATTACGGAAAATCCGATTCATCTCTTACCTCCTCCCGCGATAAAAACTTTTTTAGATAGTATCATAGAAAATCATTCCAATTCTTAGTTTACTCTTAACATGTTGTTGAAAAAATTCGTTATGCAATAGCTTTTTTAGTTTCACTTAAAGATTATCGCTATATACTTCTGGTTTTAAAACACCAATATATGGAAGGTTTCGGTACTTTTCGAGATAATCTAAACCGTATCCAACCACAAATTCATCTGGGACAATAAAACCTACGTAATCTGCTTTTATTGCACTCTTCCTTCCTGTTGGTTTGTCGAGTAAGGTAACAATTTTGATTGACTTTGCTTTTCGGTATCGGAATAAATCATATAGATAGCTTAATGTTAAGCCGCTATCGATAATATCCTCAATGATTAAGATGTCTCTTCCTTCAACTGAAGTATCTAAATCCTTTAGGATTTTCACTTCCCCTGAGGAAACAAAGCCAGATCCATAACTTGAAACATCCATAAAATCCATTTCTAGATAACAATCCATTCGTTTTAATAAATCAGCCATAAATGGCATTGCACCCTTTAGAACACAGATTGCAAGAGGAACAGTATCTTTATATTCCTCCGTTAATTCCGCCGCTAACACCTTAATTTTTTCCTGAATTTCCTCTTCTGAAACTAACACCTTTTCAATATCCTGATTCATCATAAATTGTGCCTCCTAGAAGATCATTACTTATTATATGTGAGTAGTATATACTGACTTGTTGAATGATTAATGCCTTCGATTACTGATTTTTTAATCCCAGGAAGCCAAAGAATCCACCCATTTTTGTCAGTTATGACAGGCCAGGTATCCCGATCCTGAATAGGAATTTTACTATCGATAAAGATATCTTTTAGTTTTTTTGTTCCAGACATACCCTTTAGGTCCATCCGGTCCCCTATTTTTCTCGTTCGAATCTCGATGGGCAGTTTAACCTTGTCAGCAGGAAATATTGCATAATATCCTTTTGTTACAATGTTTTCTTTATCATCAATGACATCCATTCTTACACTTGCTCCGTTAGGCAGTTGAACCTCACCTGGTTTTGATAACTCAAAGGAATATGGAGAACCCTCTACCACTCCATATTGGAAGGAAAGCAGGGAATAAGATCGAATTACTTTTAAACCATTGGGAAAATCAAGTGTTCCGGAAGGATGATGATGTTGAATTAAAGATAGAACATGATCAATATGTAAAGCAGAAAGTGACATAGGAATTACTTTGTAAAGATAGTTTAATATTAGTTGAATACCTCTTCTTTGTAAAGGAATTGGCATTTCTAAAAAGGGTATTATGTCAATGGTAATTTTATTCTTTTCTTTCATTTTCATTACTTTATTCATGCTTTGGACAGTTAATTCCTGCAGAAGTATTTCATCATTCTGAATATCTTCGCTGAAACGTTGAAAATGTTCATGAACGTTTTGATTTTCTGCTTTTAAAAAGGGCAAAACTTCATTTCGAAAACGATTTCTGCTATAAATATTTTTCTTATTACTGGGGTCGATTCTCGGCACTAAATTTTGCTTATGGCAATACTGTGTTATCTCCATCTTCGTTAAAGCTAAGAAAGGACGAAAGATATAACCATTCCCAAATGGTCTCGTGAACGGAATCCCAGCTCTGCCAGCACCAGAACTACCTCTTGTCATTCTCATTAGAATCGTCTCTACTTGGTCATCTCCATGGTGACCAAGGGCTAAAAAGTTATAACTGTATTTTTCCATTATTTCTTCAAAAAACTCATATCTTGCCTGTCTTGATGCAGCTTGAGAGTTTTTCCTTGTTTGTCTAATTATTTCTGGGACGTTAATTCGGGTCATTTCAAAAGGAATGCCCCTTTGCTCACAATAAGCTTTCACGAATAATGCATCCTCAAATGACTCTTGTCCACGGAACATATGATCAACATGTGCAACGATAATGGAGAGATTTTTATCTTCCTTTTGTCCCCACAAGTAGTGAAGCAATGCCAGTGAATCTGGCCCACCCGAAACACCAACCACCATTTTAGTATTCTCAATTTGAAAGGCGTGGCGATCAAGTAGTGCATCTACCTTTGCTTCTAACATTTTGCATTCTTCCTTATAAAGATTCTTTTGAAATTTTTTTGAATATCCCTAGCTTACCACTTTTAAGACAAAAGTATCAAAAACAAAGACCTAAATGAATAGGTCTTTTTTTCCTTCCCTTTTATACGAAATGCTTTCGCTTTAGTTTCAAAAATTAAATAAGTTTTTGAAAAATATACAATAAGTATAAAAGTGCAATGAAAATTGTAATACTGAAGGTTTCTACCCAGCGGCTTTTTTTCTTTTTTTTGCGGTAATTCTGCCGGGATTTAGGCTGACTTCCAGGCTGGTTCATCTTTTGTTTATAAGCGGTACTATTTGTATTGGTTACGGGTGATTTAGTAACTGTATTAGGATTTTTTTTATCGATTACTAACCCTAATAATTCTGTTCTCATTTGCAGCGCATTCGTGTACTGTCCTTGAAGTGCTTTTACAATGACTTTTTCGGTTGGCAGTAAATCCTTTTGTTTCCTAATAGCTTCCCTAAGTTGTGAAATCCCGCCAGTACTCTTATTAAAACGCTTTGGGTAGGCTGTATTAATCATAATCATTGCTACGGCAAATAAATCATAAGCAGGATCGGCTTTTCTTGATCCTAACCCCCAATACCCTCGATCATAAAACTCAGTAAACTCCTTAATAGCTCTTCCTTGCAGCGTTGTTCCACCAACATCAATGCACCTTATCTTAGGTGTTGGTCCCGTTACAATTAGGTTTTCTGGCTTTAAATCTCCAAATACCCAGCCGTTTTCATGCAATTTATTTAAGTCGTTTAATAATTGTAGGAAGAGAACTGTGGTCCATGCTTTCCCTTTTGTTTGAATAAAGGTCAGCAAATCTGGTCCTTGAATATATTCCATTGCATAAAAAGAAATTTGACCTCGATTACTTTTCCAATCATCCACATCAAGCAAAGAAGGTCCGAGGGTTGACCCTTGGACCTTTGCAAACGATCTTAATACATTTACCTCTGAGGTAATAGACATTCCGTTATCACTCATCTTTAACGCTACCTGCGTGTTTTTAAACTTTGCAAGATAGACAATGCCGTTTGCTCCATATCCTAGTTCCTTTAGAACGGTATACTTATTCGAATGCCATTTCCCCGTAATTACAGTGCCTGGCGCTACCTTACATCGACTCTTCAAGGAATGATTCATCATCACTGTTCAAAAGACTCCTTAATGAACGTTTTGAATTAAATGAAGTTAATGCTGTACGAATTGCAGGTCCTGTTGGAGTAATCCCCCCTGTAGTAAGCTGTGAAAAGATACTTGTCAAAGTTTGTAGTTTTGGAGTCCAATCTAGAATCTTTTCGACATCATTCTTTTTCCCGGGAAATACAAAAACTGCAAATTGATTATCACCTGTACGTGCATTTAAGCTTAGGGAAAGGTCAAGTAGGGCCTCTTTAACGGTAGGAAGTTTGTGTTTCATACTCGCACTTGTATCGACAAGAATCAACACCTCTAATTCGACAGTTTCTCCAAGTTCATCGACCACTTCCATTACTTCCCCTCTTTTCTCAGGAGGAAGATCTTCAATTGTCTGTGAGCGACCAAGAATTTGCTGCAATTCCCTGTTCACTACACCCTGAATTGTCTGTGTCATTGCTTTCCTTGTCACCATCTGGACTGTCTGTGAGAGTTGTTGAGCATAAACGATTTGACTGACTCCACCACCGGACATTGCTATTCCTTCAATTTCTGTCATACCCTTTTCATCAATTACATCCTGCTCCATTACACCGATCACATTGACGGATATACCTTGTTCTTTCGCAAGTGCAGCCATGGCAATAGGATCTTCCCCTTGATTTGAACAGCCGTCCGTTATTAATAGAATCTGACGAATTTTCCCTGTATACATACTCATTCTCCCTCCACTTTTCGAGTTACTTCCATTTTCGACACTGCGGAGGGGATTTATACATAATTAATGGTTATACATCATAAAATAGTTAATTAAGCTCTTTTCTTAACCTTTGTTACAGGAATACTAGCCCACTTAGGTGTATTATGCTTTATTTTAGCCACGGCAATGGTCATATCATCTCCAATGGAGTTATCCCGCGAGCGAATCACCTCTTCTAAAATCAAATCTGATATTTCTTGAGGATCATCCGTTTGTAATTCTTGTATTTTGCGTTTCATCCATAAATCGTAATTTTCTACATGCTTGGGACCTTCAAATATCCCATCACTCATCATAATGAGTAAATCTCCTGCCTTTAATTGCTCACTAACCACATCCACTTCAAATTCTTCAAGAATCCCAATTGGCAGATTGCTTGCTTGGATTTTAATTACCTTATTCCCTCTTTTAATAAAACTAGGAGTTGATCCAATCTTTAAGAATTTTGCCGATGCGTTCTGTAGATCAATCATAGCTAAGTCTAGTGTAGAAAAAATTTCATCTGTTGTTCGAAGAGAGAGAATAGAATTTACTGACTTAATAGCAACTCTTTCTTCAATACCAGATTGCAGTATTTTTTGTAACAGCTGCAGTGTTTCTTTGCTCTCATAATGAGCCCTTTCTCCATTTCCCATACCATCACTAATCGCTATCGCAAATTTCCCCAGCCCTAATTCCATCGTTGAGTAGCTGTCACCCGATACAAAGCCGCCATCCATGGCAGCGTGAGCCATTCCAGTTTCAACCGTATAGGCTTTTGAAGACCTAAAAATGACATGGCAGAAACCGTTTGGGTATGCAGCACATTCCTCAGAGCTAACGATGATCTGTTCTCCGAGAATATCAGAAAGCATTGGCGCAATTAACTTTTCACATTCCCCATGGCCATTGCAAAATGGGACGGACATTTCGATATCTACATTTCCTGACTCAAGACTGTATATCTCGACATGTTCAACATGAACACCAAATGCTTGAATCGCCTCCATTATTTGTTCTTCTTGCTTATGATGATTTTCTCTTTCTCGCTGAATTTCCTTTGCAAAGTTATCCATTACCTCTGAAACACCTAAAAGTTGATCAGCTACAAGCTTTCTACTTTCCTGGACCTGCTTCTTTAATTTTTGGTTAGCTTGGTAAAATGTCAACTCTTGTCCGACTGCTTCATATACTCTTTTTGAGCGTGTACAGTGCTTTTCCCATTCCCGAGATAATTTAGGCGATACCACTCCATCGTTTTGGTCCATTTCATGAATAATTTCTTCCAGATAACCATATGTTGTATTAAAATTTTTCGCCCAGCATTGCTCTTTTTTAAAGCATGTGTTGCACGTCTTTTCTGTTACATGACTCATAAAGTAATCCATTTCGCGTTCATTTTCATCTACACTCGGCTTAATTTCCATTTGTGAAAAACTCTTTGAAAGTGCATGAAATACATTGGAAAATTGAGCAACTCTTTGTGCAGTCACATCACGCATTTTTCTCATATACTTTTGCTGTTCAGTCGTGTATTCTGGGGTACCAGGTATATATTTGGCTAATTTAGAAGTAAATACTTGCGGTGTCAAAAGAAATAGCAAAATCGCTGCTGCTGATTCCATTAGTGTTATCGGTAAGTTACCGGTTCCACCCTCCTGACCGTACATTCCAATTAAGAGTGTTGCAATAAACAATCCAATAGCAACGCCTATTTTTTTTCCCTCTTTTAATAAACCGCCTAATACCCCTGAAAAAGCAAGTAAACTCATATGATAGAAACTTGAAACACTTGCAAGGCTGAAAATTAGACCGGTTACAACCCCTACTGTTGATCCTACGGTCGCACCTGCAATAAATGAAAATACTAAAACAAGGTAGCGTGACATAATATGTTCAAGTGATAAATCGTAAATTTTCCATCCAATGGTTCCAGTCATAATAGAAGCAAGCATAATGATTAAACAGACGATTTCCTCTGTTTTTAGCAATTGCCTGCGCTTGTTTAATACTAACAACGGAATGCTCTGTAAAAAGATAAGCGTCAGGATAAAGGCTAAGCTTGCCTGAACACCAACCATCATCGCATCATATAAGGTCAATTGCTTAGAAATAATAAAAGCTTCTGCTAGCTTTCCTGTCCCTAGAATAATAGCCACAAAAAATGGAATCATCCTCATCTCATTTTTGATCCACTTTTCACTAATACGATAAATGACTAGAAAAAAGACGGAAACCAAAAAGGTGAAGGCAGCATTCTTTAAGGAGACAGTTGCTGCGCCCGCAACTAATCCTACTAAGGCTAGTGGGGATCGATCTCTTTTAATTAAGAATACTGCAGCGAAAAATGGCAGACTAAAGGGAGCAAGCGTGGACAATATTAGAGCTCTTCCTAGTAAGAAACCTATAAAAAGTAAAAGGTAACCTTTAATAAGGAAGAAGGATTCAACTTTTAATTGGAATTTTTTCAGGACGCTCTCCCAAGTCCTTTTAGAGGATTGAAAGTTAACCTCTCCGACCGGTTCTAGTAAACTCCGTTCTAGCTTTTCCATAAATCACACTCCTCTATTAATTCTCGTTAAAGACTATTATAAAATTAATAGATTTAGAAGTTTGTCAAATTAGTGAACAAAAGCAAAGTTTCGTTCGACGGTTTTCACTATATTTATTCAATTAATATTGGGAAGTGGATATGATGTCGGAATAAGGAGTTTTATTACGCACAAAAAAAGCACCGATATATATATCGGTACTTCAATTTTGTCTAGCTGCAGCGCCTAGGGGCTCGGGGTCATAAGCCAATCCGTCAAGAAGGTTAAAGAGCAACCTTCTTGACGGATCGTCTTATGCCTGTCACCCCTGGACAAGGCGCTTCCGCTTTTCGTTATAGCGGCGGAGGGGATCGAACCCCCGACCTTACGGGTATGAACCGTACGCTCTAGCCAGCTGAGCTACACCGCCAAGTATTTAAGACACAAACTATATATTACATAGAGTGAAAATTAATGTCAATAAATTTTTTTAAAAAACAAAAAGACAAGCCGGCTAGACCTGTCTTACATAGGAAATATTTTTAACATAAGCAGCAAGTTAACCCCTTTTAGCTCCTCTTCCGCCACGTTTTGATTCTGTATGACGTTTTAAAGAAGTTAAACGATCCTCACTATCTTTTAAAAACTTCGCCATTTTTGATTCAAACGTTTCAACCTTAGGAGCATTCCGATCATTTGATCTGCTCTGACGAGGACGTTGTGAATGTGAGTTTGAGTGTGAACGGGATCTTTGCGGTGCCTCTGGTTTATCAATTGCCTTTTTGATAGAAAGGCCAATTTTCCCATCTTTCTCAACATTGATGACTTTAACTTCTACTTGGTCACCAACCTTAAGATGGTCATTGATATCTTTCACATAATTGTCAGCAACTTCACTGATGTGTACGAGTCCAGTTGAGCCATCAGGCAGCTCCACAAAAGCTCCGAAATTTGTAATCCCTGTTACCTTTCCTTGTAACTTGCTGCCTACTTCGATTGACATAAAAAGAATTTTCCTCCTTAAGAATAAAAAAAATCATACTTACTTTATATTATACAAAATGGGAAAAATACGTGTCAATAAGACTAGTTATTGGTCTTTTTTACCTTTACTTTCTTCAGGGATATTGAAGATAATTTCACCATTTTCCGAGAAAAAGTATTCTTTTCTAGCAAGCTTAGCAAGGTAATCATCATCATTTAACTTCACAATATCTTCTTTTAGGATTTCCTGTTGTTTCTTTAATTGCATTAACTCTTGGTTCAGTTGTTTCTTTTGTGCTACTTTCTTATCTAAAGTTGAGGATTGGGCAATAAAGCTAGTGATCATTAAATATGACATGACAGTTGCGAAAATTAAGAACAAGGAAAGTCTTCTGAATAGGAGCTTTCTTTTTCTAGCAGATGCAATTTCTGCTATTTCTTGTTGGTGGACATAAGTTGTCTCGATCTTTGCTATATTCTTTTCTCCTACTGAACTCATTACCCATACCCCCTTACTCTTTTGGTTTTTTCCACTTTTTTATAAGCATTACTAAATAGTTCTTGATTTCCATAAAAATTCCTGCCGTTTTATTATATAACTTCTCGACGTATTTTTTAATACCTTTCGGCAAAAGTTTCCATATAATTACTATAATTTTTTCAATTGGCACCCAAATTATCTTAAGTATAAAGAATACAACCTTTAAAACAAATTTGACAAGGGAATAAAGCCCCCTGCCAAGTAAGATGATAATTGAAATAACCAACTGGATTAGGCCAACGACAGGTTTATAGATAAGTAGTTGGAAAGTCCTTTTCATAAATCCGTAAATTGCTATAACGGTATTTATGATCATTTCAAGCAATCTTAAATAAAACCCCTTAAATAAACTTTGATAGGCGGCGAAACCACATAGAAGGGCAACAAAGATATAGAAACGTAATTCTCCATTGTTCACAAGGAATAATATATAAAAGATGATCAGTGCTTGAATGACCCAAAATAACAGGTCATTTAAAAAAACAATCCAAGACTTTCGGTTGGGACGATTTAAAAATCGTTGGTAGGTATCCAACATTACTCCAAACAGCGACCCCATCCCAATCATTGAAAGCATGGTAAGAAATTGAGTGGAGAGTGTCATCGGAACAACTTACTAAAGAATCCTTTAGCTTTCTCCCCATGCTGTTCATCTAAGTAAACCAAGTCAAATATCTTTCCTTTAATGGAGACAATTCCTTTTTCAACATCGAGGTTTTTCATTTGCAGATTTTGCCCTTTGATCGCTAAAAAGCCCATGGAGGTTTCTAATAAAAACTCCTCATTATCAAAGCTTTCTACTTGTTTAACACCTGTTATATCGAGAAGTTTTCTTCCTCTCATGATGACATCATGCTCTGGAACAGTACTTTTTACAGGATTCGTTTCATAATATTGGCTCATCATTCATCCCTCACAATCATTTGTACAACCTTTAGTACATTTTTATGTAAAGGACAAATGAATTAGAACAAGCCTTTTTGAGTCACAATTAGAACTGTGATTCACCGATTCTTTCATCTTTTATGATTGTGTACATCTCAGCTGCTGCTTCTTTACGAGTGGTATCTTGTATTTGGTCAATTCTTGCTGTAACCAGCCTTTGGCCGAGACGTATCGTAAGTTCGTCACCAATTTTTACAGTAGAACTTGCTTTTGCTTCTTTTCCATTTATGAGAATTCTTCCTTGGTCAGAAACCTCTTTTGCCAATGTTCTTCTTTTTATTAATCTTGATACTTTTAAATATTTATCTAATCTCATTATTAAATCCCCCTATTCTATAGCCCTTTAGATTTAGCTTCATCCCAAAACCTGTCTAGTTCTTCTAAGGAATGATCCTCAATAGGCTTAGTGCTATTTTTTACTTTTTCCTCTATAAACTTAAACCTTCGAATAAACTTTTCATTCGTTTCAAATAAAGCCTCTTCTGGATGAATGTCTAGAAACCTAGCCACATTAACAAAGGCAAACAGGATATCACCAAATTCTTTTTTCGCATTCAGAAGGCTCTCTGTCTTTATCTCATTCTCAAATTCCTCAAGTTCTTCTTTCACTTTCTCCAAAGCAGGTGTTATTTCCTGCCAATCAAAGCCAACTTTTGCTGCCTTCTTCTGAATTTCATAGGCTCTTAATAAATTTGGCACTGACTTGGAAATACCATCTAGAAGTGATGCTTCTGTCTCGCCTTTTTCCTGCTTCTTTATTTCTTGCCAGTTCCGAAGCACCTCGGATGAGTCTTCCACTTCTCTATCTCCAAATACATGGGGATGCCTGCGAATCATTTTCTCTGAAAGTACCTCTATAACATCCTCAATCGCAAAATAGCCCTCATCTTCACCAATCTGGGCATGCAGCATAACTTGAAGCAAAACATCACCAAGCTCTTCGATTAAATGATCAATATCACCACTATCAATTGCCTCAATTACTTCATACGTCTCTTCAATCAAGTACTTCTTTAAAGATTCATGTGTTTGTTCCTTATCCCAAGGACAGCCATTCGGACCTCTCAACACAGCAATAATTTCTCGCAGCTTAGAGAAATTTTTAAGCATAATCTGTTCATCAGTTACAGGCGGCACATAGACAGAAGTTAGGTTATCAAGGGTAACCTTACGATCTAACTCATACAAAGCTACCCGTTCAATTCTTTCATTACTACTTCCAGCGGCACGAACAATAACCACTTCATAATCATCAGGAAGTCTTTCCATTAAGGTCAGTTTAATATTAGATGCGACAAACTGATCATAGACCTGACTGATAAACATATGCTGGTCGATTTGCAGCTGGTTGGAATGCAGGGATGTTCCATCAAGAAGTTGAAAACCTTCAACTGGGTCAATTTTTAATGATTGAAAGAGCGCATCAACAAAACTTTGTCCTCCTCCAATCACAATATCCACGCCCTCATTAGGACCATATTCCAAAAGCAACTGTACAGTCCGCTCTGCAACGAGTGGATGACCAGGCACTGCATAAATTACCTGCTCTGTCTTTGCCTTTTGAAGTAAGTTCTCGACAATCTCCTGATATACCGCTTCAAATTGATCATGCTTTTCATAGACCGAATCAAAAGATGAATAGCTTAGTCCTTCTTGAACTAATTCAGCAACAACTGGATGTTCTTTTGTCCTTAAATAAACATGCGTTGCCTTTATTAACTTTTTGTATACACCAAAGGGAAGCTGATTAAGGTCCCCCGCTCCCAAACCGAGAATTTCAATTGAGTTTCCCATTTTTTTAACTCCTATTCTTCTTAGGTAATAAAAGGCTTAATTTGCTGCCGAAAGGAAATAATGATAGTTCCCTTTCCATAAAGACCCCTCCCTTAACAATAATGAATAAGAAAAGGAATCCTCCGAAAAATGCACCGCCTAGCGCCTGTACTGCAGCCATTATTCTATCTATACTAGTTGGAATCGTAATCATATTTGTAAGGGCTAAGTATCCTTTTAGAAGGATCGCCATCATTAGAGTCGCTATCAAAAGTGTTCGTAGGAACCGAAAAGATAGCAGCGAGATGGATTGCATATTTCTAAATTTTACGTATAAGAGCAAACAAAGCAATATTAAGGTGATTAGCGTAGCATAAGCTGCCCCCATTGTTCCATACATCGGGACGAATAGAGCATTTAACCCATACTTTAATGGAAGTGCTGCAAGGGTTACAATTGCTGGGAAAAGTAATGAACCTAGCCCCTGCATAATTGCAATAATGGTCGTAATGATGGAGCTAAGGAGAATGACAAAGCTAAGAATCCCTAACACATTAGACCCTGAGTCATCTTTAAATAACATAATATTAGCTGGTTCAATAATACACCAAAGTCCTACAGAAGCCCCGATACCAATGACAATACTAATCCTAAAGGCTAACTGAATTTTCTCCTGTAAAAATGCAGTGTCCCTTTTGATTCTTGCACTTGTTATTAACGGCACAAGAGATAAAGACATCGATGCAGCTATAATTGTACCTAATTGAATCAATGGCTGCCCACGGTCAAATATTCCTTTTATACCTTTTGCCATATCCTTATCATAGCCGTTTTCAGTGAGTAACGAGTATAGGTTTAAGGCATCTGCCATTTGTATAAAAATCATTAGCATTCCACTGATACATATTGTTAACCCTTGGAAAGTAAGAGCCTTTATTATTTTTTTAACCTCTCGAAAATCGCCAAGTAACATACCTTTTCTTGGAGTAATTATCCTCCATTCTTTACGAATCCAAAGGAATGTAAACAAAATAATGACAGATACCATACTCCCGGTAATAGACCCAAACATAGCACCTCCGCCAATTAGGTATAAAGAATATCCCATCTCCTCGAGGGTAAACGCCAAAAAGAGAATCGTAAAGGCTCTTATCAATTGTTCACCCACTTGTGATAAGGCGGTTGGCAACATGTCCCCCTTCCCCTGATAATAGCCTCTCAGAATGGAAACAATCGGAAATAATAAAAAAACGATGGAGACAATCCTTAGTAAAATTGCCAAATTCTCATCATTCATCCAAAATGCAATAGAATCGGCACCAAAATAAAGGATAAGAAAAAATATAAGTCCCATTAACTGTAAAATGATAAATGAAACCAGTAAAAGCTGTCTTGTTTTCTGCTGGATGCCACTTTTCCTTTGTTCTGCATATAGCTTAGAAATGACAACTGGAAAGCCTGTTGTTGCTAACACAATGGCAAGACCATAAAACGGGTAAACCTGCTGATATATGTAAAAACCATCATCTCCAACAATATTTTGAAACGGAATTCGATAAACAGCACTTAGAATTTTTGTAATTAGCGCTGCAATAGCTAAAATAAAAGCTCCTCTAAAAAGTGCTTTCGATTGATTTACCTGCTTCATTTCTATCTCCTAACTTACCTAAACTCGAAAGTATTATATCATAAAAAGCGGAAGCGCCTTCGGAACAAGCACAGCTTGTTCCTGCGAGGTTTATTCAAAGGAGCTTTCCTTAGTGGTCAGGGAAAAATGCAGTTCAATTTTTCCTAGGGGTGACAGGCATAAGACGAGCCGGCGAGAAGGTTGCTCTTTGACCTTCTTGACGGATTGGCTTATGACCCCGAGCCCCTAGGCGCTCCTCAGAAAAGCTAACGCTTTTCTTTCGTGCGATGTATCGCTTCCGAAGCTTACTCTTGTGGAGCTGGATTATCACAAATAAAAAAGACAGCAGCTGCTGTCTCTTTTATCGTGAGTATAGTATTAGTTCTAGGACTCCATTTGTCTTGCTAAAAATCCTGCAGCGGTTTCAACAGCCTTTTTCTCTACTTCGCCAAGTGTACCTTCTTTTGCATAAATGATAACGGCTCCAATTGGATCACCATTTGCAATGATTGGACCAATTGTATAGGATGAAATAGTTTCATCATTACCATCAGCTAAAGCAATATCACCTTGTTGTGTAACCAGAACCGAATTACGATCTTCCATTGTCTTTTCAACTAAATCGCTTATATTTTTATTTAAATAATCTTTTTTCGAACTTCCTGCTAAGGCAATATAACTATCTCTATCACAAATTAATACCGGGTTTCCGAGGCTGTCAAATAGGGCTTCTGCATATTCTTTGGCAAAATCGCTTAACTCGCTGATTGGTGAATACTTCTTTAAAATAACTTCTCCATCTCGATCCACAAAGATCTCTAACGGATCCCCCTCACGGATACGCAGTGTTCTGCGTATTTCTTTGGGAATGACGACACGACCCAAATCATCGATTCGACGAACTATTCCAGTTGCTTTCATCCAATGTTGCCTCACTTTCATCTGATGATTTAACTAACTTGGTAATGACATTCTTTCCTTTTGTAGAAATCATCACCAACTTTGAACTTAGTATCTTTCATCTGGAAAGTTCTATACACATTCGTAATATTTTTTCATAAACAGGAAGATTATCCTATTATCTTATAAGCTAACCCCAGTCTTTTTTGCCGCCTGCAAGCCTTTAATCATTTCAAATGCTGCATTTAACCATTGAGCTGTGTTTTGCCCTTTAACCTGAAGGGTCATCTTAAGCTTTTGCCCTTCCATTCCCAATCCAATCATTCGCGGATATTTATTGCTGATAGCAAAGACCTTTTGCCCGTCAATCGTGCTGCTGGCTCGCTCATTTACTAATATGGCTACTTCCTGTTTTACTTGTTTAATACTTTCAACACCTGCAAGCAGGGCATAGACCTTCATTTCTGCCACTCGGAATAGATACTCAACTTCCTCAGGGTATTCGCCAAAACGATCAAGCATTTCTGATTGAAGTTCTTCAATATCCTCTAACGATTCCACTCCTCTAAAACGTTTATACATTTCAATCTTTTGATGCCCATCCTTGATGTAAGTATCAGGAATATAGGCATCTATTTCTAAATCAATTTCAACCGTTGCTTTTTCCTCTGCTTTCAAATCGCCTTTTCTTTC
This sequence comes from Neobacillus sp. CF12, assembly GCF_030348765.1. Classification (GTDB taxonomy): domain Bacteria; phylum Bacillota; class Bacilli; order Bacillales; family Cytobacillaceae; genus Neobacillus. The sequence continues at coordinate 3,741,764 of NZ_JAUCEU010000007.1, forward strand.
CTCAATTGCTTCTTTCAGCATTTGTGAATACAAATCAAATCCTACAGAGTCAATAAATCCATGCTGCTGCGCCCCAAGTAAATTTCCTGCACCCCTAATAGATAAGTCACGCATGGCAATTTTAAAACCAGATCCTAGTTCAGTAAATTCCTTTATCGCCTGGAGGCGCTTTTCAGCCACTTCAGTCAATACTTTATCCTTTCGGTGCGTAAAAAAGGCATAAGCAACCCGATTTGACCTTCCGACACGACCGCGAAGTTGATAGAGTTGAGAAAGTCCCATTTTATCTGCATCATAGACAATAAGCGTGTTAACATTTGGAATATCTACACCGGTTTCAATAATAGTTGTACTAACGAGAACATCAAACTCACCAGATAAAAAACTGAGCATGACTGATTCCAACTCATTCTCTGACATTTGTCCATGGGCGAATGTCACCCGAGCATCTGGAACCAACATCGATATTTCTTCTGCCTTCCGTTCAATATCCTCTACTCTGTTATAGAGGAAGTATACTTGTCCGTCACGGGCTAATTCTCTCTCAATAGCCTCTCTGACAAGCGATCCGTTGTACTCCATAACATAGGTTTGGACAGGAAAGCGATTCTCTGGCGGTGTTTCAATAACGGATAAATCACGAACACCAAGCATTGACATATGCAGTGTTCTCGGTATTGGAGTTGCTGTCAATGTTAATACATCTATATTGGTTTTTAATTTTTTTATCTTCTCTTTATGGGTTACTCCAAATCTTTGCTCTTCATCAATGATTAATAAGCCTAGGTCACGATAAACGATATCTTTTGAAAGAATACGGTGTGTTCCAATTACTACATCTACTGTACCTGCCTTTAATCCTTTTATTGTTTCGGTTTGTTGCTTTTTTGAACGAAACCGACTTAACAAGCCAATATTAATCGGATAGTCTTGGAATCTTTCTCTCATTGTTTCATAATGTTGCTGGGCCAAAATCGTTGTTGGAACAAGCAGTGCGACCTGTTTTCCATCTGCAATAGCTTTAAAGGCAGCCCGGATTGCAACTTCTGTTTTCCCATAACCTACATCACCACACAGCAATCTGTCCATCGGTCTTGCTCTTTCCATATCCTTCTTAATCTCATGGATGGAGCGGAGTTGGTCTTCTGTTTCCTGATAGGCAAAAGCCGTTTCAAACTCCCTTTGCATATCACCATCTGGAGAGAATCCATATCCTACTGCTGCTTCACGTTCTGCATAAAGCTTGATCAGATCATCTGCAATATCTTCAACGGAGGATTGAACTTTCTTTTTTACCTTTTTCCAATCACTGCCGCCAAGTTTATAAATTTTAGGTTCTTTTCCTTCAGAACCAACATACTTCATAACTAGATCAATTTGTTCTACAGGTACATAAAGCTTATCGGTCCCATGATAACGGATATGGAGATAATCCTTATGAACACCATTAATAACGAGTGTTTCAATGCCTAAATATTTTCCTATTCCATGATTAACATGGACGACGTAGTCGCCAATTTTAAGTTCAGAATAACTCTTGATTCTTTCGGCATTTGAAAGCTTTTGTCTGTTGGTGGACTTTTTAACACGTTTAGTAAAAAGCTCTTCCTCTGTTATCACAGCTATCTTCTGAATCGAAAGTTCGAATCCAGTTTGCAGATTCCCCTTCATAATTTGAACTTTTCCAGGTAAAAGCTGCTGGCTGTTACGTGAAATGGAGGATTCTATATCATAATCCCCTAACACTCGCTCTAACTTTTTAACTCTTTCATCATCTGGCCCTAAAAATAGAATCGAATAGTTACCTTTTTTCCATCTATCAACTTCTGATTTAAGTAAATGCATTTGTCCATGAAAATTTTGCATTTGTTTACAGGAAACATTAATAATATTTTGCGGACTCGTATTTGCAACATGGCGTAGAAACAAACTCATATAAAGAATCGGAAACTTTCTTCTATGGAGTAAATTCTGCAAGTCATGGGAAATAGTCAAATCATGTATAATTTGACCTTCACTCAGCAATGACGTATACCACTCAGCTTCTTCTTTTACTAATGAGTCATTCATTTCTTGAACTCGGCTTATTTCATCAATAAATACCATTCCATCATGAGGAAGGTAGTCTAGTAAACTAGTATCACCTTCATATGCTAGTGAAAGGTATTTAAAAACTTGATCTGGTTTGTGTCCATTTTTTAGCTGTTCAAGTTCAAAACTTATATTTTGCGAGAGCTGTATCTTGGCTTTATCGTCTTTTAACTTCCTTAGACTTTTAGCCAATCCATCCTCTAGCTTACCAATTAATCGACTATAATCCCCTGGTTCTAAAAGAACCTCCGTTGCAGGACCAATCAACACTTCAGTTGTTTTTTCAATGGAACGCTGGTCTTCTAAGGAGAAATAGCGTATAGAATCAATCTCCGTATCAAATAATTCTATTCTTATTGGATTACTTACAGTAAGAGGGTAAATATCAATAATACCGCCTCTTATGCTAAACTCTCCCGGGGTTGAAACCATATCGGCACGAACATAGCCCATCTTAACAAACTTATTTAATACCTCTTTAACATCTAAATCATCGCCTAATTTAATCGATAGCTGGGACTGCTTCCACAAGGACTTTGGTGGAATGACCTTTCTAAGCCCAGCAATAGGGACAATAATAATTCCTTTATTACTCTTACTTAAATGGTTTAAAGCTTCAATTCTTTGCGCCTTTAACTCTGGACTGGCTACACTCATCTCGGCTGCAATTAATTCGTTAGCAGGGAATAAAAAAACTTCATCCTCACTTAATAGACTTACAATATCATCATATAGTTTTTGTGCTTGCAATAGATTATGGGTGATAAAGAGAATGGGTCTTTTCATCTGCTCGTAAATAGCTGCCGTCAGAACCGTCCTTGATGAGCCCGATAAGCCAGCAATAAGCTGTTCCTTCAAGCCCTCTTGAACTCCAGATATAATGGAGTGAACATCCTCTTGATCTAGAAATAATGATTTTAAACCTTTCAAAAGCCCGTTCCTCCTCTCTTTGAATCTTTTTCAAATGTTAACTATCTTATTATCAGTGGTTAAAAAAAATAGAAAAATGCTTTGGATTGCTGTCCAAAGCTGGTTAATGAATGAGGAAATCATATTGGTGATAATCTGGATTTCTTTCTAATGCCTCCTGACAATCCTCACAAATGGCTGTAATGTGTATATTACCTGACACATCATACGCGACCATTTCCTGCCTTTCTTGCTCCGTTAATTTATGAAGGCCGAGTGCTTCGCTGTGTATGGATGATTGTTCAATGGAACCTAGGTTTGTGCCGCAATGACGACAATGGTAATGAATGGCCACGCAGTTACCCTCCCTATTCTACTATTGATTATAGTATTTACGAGGAAGAGGGAAGTTATTCAAAAGAAATGCGTTCTTTATTTTATGAAAGGAAAGGTTGTCCCATGAACCTTTTACTGATTAAATTCATTCATTACCTGTATAAACGGCTTTTCCAACCAAGTTTTACAAGCTTCAGCACTTTTTTGTACAGCTTCTTTTGTTAACTCTAATTCATCTTCATGAAAACGCCCTAATACATAATCTGGCACCTTCATCCCGTTTCTTGGTCGATCAATTCCGATTCGAACTCTGTTAAATTCTTGTGTACCAAGATGGGCAACGGTAGACTTTATCCCATTATGGCCGCCAGCACTTCCTTTTTGACGGAGTCTAATTTTACCGACAGGTAAATCAAGATCATCATAAATAACCACAAAATCTTCTAGTTCAATCTGATAATAGTCCATTATAGCTCTAATAGATTCTCCAGATAAGTTCATATAGGTTAGTGGCTTTAATAAAATTACCTTTTCACCATTATGAGTACCAATTCCAAATAACCCTTTAAATTTTGATTGATTTAATGGAATGGCTAATTGATCCGAAAGTTCATCAATTACTTCAAACCCGATATTATGCCTTGTTTTATCAAACTGCTTCCCAGGATTTCCTAAACCAACTATTAATTTCATTCTTATCCTCTCTTTCGGCCCAGTCCACCTGTTAAATAATTTTCGGAGCATCTCTTTTCTCCCTATTTAATAATACGTCTTTTTTGTGACAAATGCGACAAAAGACGTAACCCTATTTAGGTTACGTCTATAATTCTTATTGTCTAGCTGCAGCGCCTAGGGGCATCCGCTTTTCTAATCCCCAACTGGCTCAGTTTCTCTGCCCTCTTCATTGTCAGGGTGCCCGCCTTCTTGCTGCTCTCCCGCATTGATTTCTTCTTCTTGCTTAGGAGGGAGAATACTAGCGATTACTTCTTCTTCCTCATGGTTAATCGTAAATGAGCCCTGATAAAGGATATCTGAAACTTTTAAGGTTTCACCAACTTGCAAGTTTGTAACATCCACTTCTATTTGTTGTGGAATTTCACTTGGAGTGGATGTAATCGATAGTTCATGCACAGGCTGTTGAAGAACACCGCCATCCTTAACACCAGCAGCTTCACCAGTTAGGACAAGTCTTACGGTAACATTAATTTTCGAGGATTTATCTACTGCCAGAAAATCAACATGAATGATTTCCTTCTTTATAAAATCCTCTTGATAATCCGTTAACACCACATCATGCTTACTGCCGTCTATATCAAGCGAAATAACTCCATTCCTGCCTACATTTCGGATTGTTTTTGTTAAATCTGCCGAACTAACAAAAACCGGTTTACTCTCAACCTTACTCCCATAAATTACAGCAGGAATATTTCCTGTTTCTCTTATCTTTCTTAGCTCTGAAGTGCGTAAATCCTTACGTTCTTTTGCTTGTAAAACTGTACTCATTTGTTTAGTCACCTTCCTAGTTTTGTTCTTAACTATCTCTATAAAAATTCCCCAAAACAGGAAGGTCTAAACATTTTTTAAAATAAAAAGCGGAAGCGCCTTGACCAGCCCCGACAGGCATAAGACGAGCCGGCAGGAAGGTTGTTCTTTAACCTTCTTGACGGATTGTCCGAAATGTGGAGTCGACTGTTCTGGGACGAAGGCATAAGACGACCACTGCAAGAAGGCGCTTTTTGCCTTCTTCAGGGGGTGGTTTATGACTCGAGTCCCAAGGAGACGCAACTAGACAAGCTTATGACCCCGAGGGGCTAGGCGCTGGAGCTAGATTAATCAAATAAAGTACTTACAGATTGTTCTTCGTGGACACGAATAATCGCTTCACCAAGTAATGGTGCTACAGAAAGATTAATAATTTTATCGGTCTTTTTCTCTTCTGGAAGCGCGATAGAATTTGTGATAACTAACTCTTTAATTTTCGAATTTTGAATTCTGTCAATTGCAGGTCCTGATAATACAGGGTGTGTACAGCATGCATACACTTCTCGAGCACCGTTCTCAACAAGTGCATTAGCTGCAAGTGTAATCGTTCCTGCTGTATCAATAATATCATCAATTAGAATGGCAATTTTTCCTTCAATATTCCCAACAATATTCATTACCTCAGCAACATTTGGTCTTGGACGACGTTTGTCAATAATGGCAATCGGTGCTTTTAGGCGTTCAGCTAACTTTCTAGCTCTTGTTACACCGCCATGGTCAGGTGAAACGATGACTATGTCACCTTCAAAATTTCTCTTTTGGAAATAATCAGCTAAAATTGGCACACCCATTAAATGATCTGTTGGAATTTCAAAGAAGCCTTGAATCTGTGGTGCATGTAAGTCTAAGCAAATGATACGAGTGGCACCAGCTGTTTCAAGAAGGTTTGCCACTAGTTTAGCTGTAATCGGCTCACGTGCCCGTGCTTTACGGTCCTGACGAGCATATCCATAGTATGGCATCACAATATTAATAGTCTTAGCAGAAGCTCTCTTCAAAGCGTCAATCATTATGAGCAATTCCATAATATTTTCATTTACAGGCGAGCTAGTCGATTGAATGACATATACATCACATCCTCGGATGCTCTCTTCAATATTAATTTGAATTTCTCCATCACTAAATCTGGTTACAGAACTCTTTCCTAATTCCACACCAATAACCTTGGCAATCTCTCTAGCTAAGGGAAGATTTGAATTCAGACTGAAAACCTTTAAATTTGGATCTAAGTATTGATTCGACATATTGCCCTCCAATAATCTACCTATTTTTTCAGATTTAGCTTATCAACATAATTTTCTTTGTTTACCTGTTGTGCTCGTGCAATCGATAATGCATTACCAGGGACATTCTTTGTTACCGTTGAACCAGCAGCGACATAAGCACCTTTTCCAATGGTCACAGGAGCTACCAGATTGGAATTACAGCCAATAAAAACGCCATCCTCAATCTTTGTTAGAAATTTATTTTTTCCATCATAATTAACAGTTATTGATCCACAGCCGATATTAACATCACTGCCAACCTCAGCATCACCAATATAGCTTAAATGCGAAGCCTTGCTTCCCTTACCGAAAACAGCCTTCTTGATTTCAACAAAGTTCCCGATCTTCACTTCATCATTAATGGCTGAGTCGGGTCTAATATGCGCAAATGGACCAATATTAACCAAAGAACCAATTGTACTATTATAGGCTGCAGATTGACGAATTACCGTTTCATCTCCTACCTCACATGTATCAATTTCTGAGTTCGGACCAATTTGGCAGTCTGCCCCAATCACGGTCCTGCCTTTTATTATTGTACCTGGCAGAAGAATGGTATCCTGACCAATAACAACATCGGATTCAATGTATGTATTTGCAGGATCAATAATAGTAACTCCATTCCGCATATGATTTTCGTTTATCCGGCTGCGCATGATTCTTTCTGCTTCTGCCAGAGCCACTCTGTCGTTAACACCCAAGGTTTCTTCCAAATCATTGGTTTGGAAGGCAGTGACCACTTCCCCTTGGTTTTTGAGAATCTCAACGACATCAGGCAGATAAAATTCACCTTGAACATTATCATTTGAAACCATCTTTAATGCTTCAAATAAAGCAGTATTGTCAAAGCAATACGTACCAGTATTAATTTCATTTATTTCTCGCTCTGCTTGTGTTGCATCTTTATGCTCAACAATTTTTTCAACAAAGCCATTTTCATTTCGAATAATTCGACCATATCCTGTCGGGTCATCAATTCTAGCTGTAAGAATGGTTGCTTTTGCAGATAATTCTTCATGATGTTTAAATAATGACTCCATCGTTTCTGCTTTAATTAAAGGGGTATCACCACAAACTACAATGGTAACTCCTTCTTTACCCTCTAAGATTTGCTGTGCCTGCATGACTGCGTGTGCAGTGCCAAGCTGTTCACTTTGAAGGGCATAATGACTTTCTTCCCCTAATTGTGCTTTTACCATTTCAGCACCGTGGCCAATCACGGTAACCATTTCTTGAATATTTAACTTCTTCACATGGTCAACTACATGTTGAACCATCGGCTTACCGCAAACAGGGTGTAATACTTTATAAAGCTTTGACTTCATCCGGGTACCCTGTCCTGCGGCCAAAATCACAGCATAACGATTAGACATGAACAGTCCTCCAATTTTACCTTTTTATCCATTAAAAATATTAACGTAAATAGTCAGCCATTTCAAGGAATGTAAGAAAAGTGTCCGAATTTGTTATTTTGAAAAAATTAGCGGTGGAATCGAGGAGATTAGGGAGGAATAAAAAAAGAGCACTACTTTATGTAGTAGGCTCTAGGTTGTTTAGTTCTTTCTAGGAAGCTCCGGCTTCTTCAAATTCTACTTCTAGTTCACCTAAACGGTGGTACTCAGCCAATACTGCTTCTTGAATTTTACCACGCGTTCCAGAATTGATTGGATGCGCAATATCACGAAATTCTCCATCTGGAGTACGTTTACTTGGCATTGCTACAAACAATCCGTTGTTTCCATCAATGACGCGGATGTCATGAACAACAAATTCATTGTCTAATGTAATTGATGCGATTGCTCTCATACGACCATCCGTGTTAACGCGGCGTAATCTTACGTCTGTTACTTCCATGTGCTCACACCCTTTTCTTATGTTAAAAAGCTAGTGTTATTAATTCAACAGTGAATCTAGTAAATCCTTCTTTTAGATTAATATTTTTAAAAATATTTTAGGCAAAATAGTGAACATTTATAAAAGTCAGATATATTACCAGTATGTATAGTGTTAATACGACAAAATAAAAAAACGCTCATGATTATTTCACGAGCGCAATTACTTCGATTTCAACTAAAGCATCCTTTGGTAACCGTGCTACCTCTACACAAGAACGTGCCGGCTTATTCATTGAAAAATATTCACCATATATTTCATTTATTGCAGCAAAGTCATCCATACTTTTAATAAATACAGTAGCCTTTACAACTGTCTCAAATGAAGCTCCTGCAGCAGTTAGAACGGCATCCAAATTTTTAAAAACTTGATGTGTTTGTTCTTTTATACCGCTCTCGATCATGACTCCTTCTGCTGTTAATGGAATTTGTCCAGAGCTATAAAAAAGATTATTTACGATGATTCCTTGAGAATATGGTCCTATAGCGGCAGGTGCTTGGTTGGTTTGTACAATTTTCATACTATTCCTCCGTTCTTCGTTTAAAGTAGTTACCCTCTGAAACCTGAATCCTTTTTTCCTTTACATCAACATCAGTCAATTTAACCAGTGATTTGTATTCATCGACGAGACGTTCCTCAATTTTCTCTGCTTCGACCAAAACGGCTATACCAGCAACTTGAGCGTTAAATTCCTCTAGTAGACTGATCATACCCATTACAGTTCCGCCTGCTTTCATAAAGTCATCGACAATTAGAACTCTTGAACCTTGTGCCAGACTTCTTTTTGAAAGCACCATCGTCTGTATTCTTTTTGCCGATCCTGAAACATAGTTGATACTTACAGTAGGGCCTTCGGTAACTTTACTATCTCTTCTTACCATGACAACAGGAGTATTTAACTGGCTTGCTACAGCATAAGCAAGCGGAATCCCTTTTGTTGCCACGGTCATGACCACATCAATTTTAGTATTTACATAGGCGGAGGCAATAATCCTCCCCGCTTTTTGAACAATAGATGGATTACCTAGAATGTCTGTTAAATACAAGTATCCCCCTGGTAATAGTCGATCTGGGTGTGCAATTAACGAACATAACTCATCAACAAATGGTTTTGCTTCTTCATCACTTACATTTACAAAAAATTTAACCCCACCCGCTGCACCAGGTACAGTCTGCAGCGTTCCGATTCCTCTTTGTTCGAAGGTCTCCTTAACGATCGCTAAGTCTTCACTGATAGAAGATTTCGCAGAAGAATAACGTTCAGCAAAGAAGGTAAGCGGTACCAACTGGCGCGGATGGTCAAGTAAATAGCTTGTCATATCGATCAATCGTTCACTACGGCGAAACTTCATAGCAATCCTCCAAAAAGACGAATATTCTATTAATAGGATATCACTAATGTACGCTTTTAATCAAGAGTATGTCGTTCACCGAGCATCCTCACAGCAAATACTTGATCACAAAAACCTCTTAGGCCATTATAAATGCGGTGCATTCTCGAATCATGCTGGACAATCCCAAAGACTGTTGGTCCGCTTCCACTCATCAATACCGCATCCGCCCCAAAACGTTTCATTTGCTCTTTTATTTGAGCTACCTCTGGATGAAGTTTTAAGGTTACATCTTCTAAAACATTTCCGACATTTTCACAAACACTTTGATAGTCATTATTTTCAATAGCGCTGACCATCTTGTTAATATTCGGATGCTTCATTCCTTCTAAATCTAGTCTGCGATACACTTCAGCAGTCGAGACCCCAATAAATGGTTTCGCTAAAATTACCCAGCATGTTGGTGGAGCAGGAAGGTCCGTAATCATTTCTCCTCTGCCTCTTGCCAAAGCGGTACCACCATACACGCAAAATGATACATCCGATCCTATTTCAGAACCAAGACTGGCTAACTCATCCAACGTTAAGCCAAGGTCCCAGAGTTTATTCAGACCTCTAAGCGTTGCAGCAGCATCACTGCTCCCCCCAGCAAGCCCGGCCGCAACAGGGATTGTCTTTTCGATAGTTATCTGAACTCCTTTTTTTACCTGGTACCGGTCTTTCAATAATTGTGCTGCTTGAAAAGCTAAGTTCCGCTGGTCATCGGGTACATAGCGGTTATGGGAAAGAATATGTATTTTGTTCTGATCTAATAATGTCAGTTCCACTCGGTCTGCCAAATCTATCGTTGTCATGATCATTTCAACTTCATGAAAACCATCAGGACGCTTATATAAAACATCCAATGATAAATTGATTTTGGCTGGTGCTTTTACTAAAAGCTTCACTACGCCCACCTACACTTCTATATCGTTCATATATTTTTTCCTATTTTACCACAAAACCTCTAATAGGAAAAAAGTCTATTAATAATATTTAAAGACCAGAGGTTTTCTTCCCTCTGGCCTGCCATGGTTGGTGTTTGATTTGTTTAAACTTTTGAGAAGCAGTGCTGCTTTTCAAATTGTCCTTCGAACTACTTCTTTTACTTTTTCCTGTTGTTTTTCATTAGCTGTTCTGAAGCAAGTTCTACCGCTCTTTTTACCATATTCCCTGCGTCTTTTGCTCGAATGCCGCCCCAACCCTCTTTTTGAACGACATCATAAAAACCAAGTTCTTTCGCAAGTTCTTCTTTGAATTGAGTTGACATAACACCTCTTCTTCTTGCCATCTAAACAACCCCTTTTCACACACACATGGCATTATTAGTATGTTATATAGGGAGTATTTCATTAAATTTATTTAGCTTTTTTATAAATGGTTATTCATTTAACAAAGCTTAAATGGCTGTGTTTTGACTAGACTGTTGATTTGCGCTCCACTAAGGATAGCTTCTTGGAATAATCATCGCAGGGACAGGCTGCTTTTGCCTGTCCAGGGGTGCTACGCTTTCCGTGGGCTCGCCCGTGAGCCTCCTCGGTCGTTCCGACCTGCGGGGTCTCACAGTGCTCGTTCATCCCGCAGGAGTCGAGCACCTTCCGCTCCAATCAACAGGTGCATAAATCAACAGTCTTCTTTAACACAGCCAAAATAAAAAGCAAAAGGCAGAAAATCAAATGATTTTCTGCCTAAAAAATTGCCCTATATTCTAACTTAAAGCTATGTTTCCTGCTGCATCTTCATAGAAGGTTATTTGAACTGTTTCGGTAAGTACATCAGCATAGCTGTATGAAACTCGTTCAAATGAATTCTCTTCTTGATCTAACTCGATTACAAAAACCGAAGGGTACGTTTCGGCTAATACGCCTGATCGTTCGATTGTTTTTCTACGTCCTCCGTTTGCCTTCAGCAACAATCTTTTCCCTAAATTTGAATCAAGAGCCTTTTTAATATCGGCTAAGGTTTTTGGCATTCGGTCCACCTCACTGTGTAAAGTATATCACACTGACATAGTCCTGTCAAATAAAAACATAAAATTATATCAGTCCGACAAAAAGATTGTCAATATCTTTTCTTCTACTTTTTCTCCCAATTTTCAACAATCATTATGATAACCTTAATTAGGGAGGATTATGTGCTTAAAAAAAATAAGCCCTAATTTTTTTAAAAAGGGTCTTATGATTCTTCTTCCTGGACAGGATTATACGGCATTCCTGTTCGTAGGACTCCTTTAGTGTCTATGCCTCCCAGCCCTTTTTCACCTGTCAGCGTATTTCGTAATACATCCCAAACATTGATACTCTCCATAAACGGCGTAAAACTAATTTTTGCAACAATATAAACAGGATCTAAAGCATGTATATTAATTCGTGAGGGGGAACTAGCGAAATTTGCACCTGCATGGATCAAAGATTCAAAGTGAGACTGGCAGGCACCTGCAAAAATAACGAGCTGATCTAGATGAGGAATCTTCCTCCGTGCCTCCTTGACGGTTTGGACGAAATGCTTTGAGTGGCGGTATGCATTAATATCTGTTATCTTTCCCTTTGCCTTCGAATAGGCATCATGTCCTGTAATAACTAAAATATCAGGACGGTATTGATCAAGTAAGCCGCCAATTTTTTTGGGCATTTCCTTTTCGTTACAATGTATGCCATAAACAGGAATACCAATTCTCTCGTAAAGTGTCATACATTTTTGTAAGTAGTCTTGGTCTCCATCTAAGTGAAGAACCTTTCCGGGGATTTGAAAATAATTGGCTGGCTGCACATAGCCGCCCGTGGCTTCATAATCCTGCCTTTGCTTTATTAGATCAACGTCCTGGGCAAATAATCGGAAAGATTGCTCTTCTAGGGTTTTGTATTCCTGTAATATTTTTGACCTTACATGTTGGTTAATTACCACTAAATCCTCGTAAGGTGCATCTGCCACTAAGCGAAAATCCTCACCATATAGGACTGCAAATTTCTGGCCATTTAGTGTTTGAATATCAATAACTCGGAATAGAATATCACAGTTATAGGACCGTCTGCCGACTATATCCATCATCTTTATATTCACTGCTGTCACTCCAATTAGACCAGCATATAGGCCTTCGGAAATAAAGTTTCTCTAAGGTAGGCTATGCAACTACACATTTATTTGTGAATGGACTAGTTAGTAAATCTAATAGTAGTGCAAAAAAAATAGACCTTTTAGGTCTATTGAAAGTAGTTATATAATTCGTCACTCAATCGTCCAAATTCCTCAACCGAAAGTGTTTCCCCTCTTCTTGTCGGCTCAATTCCAGCTGCATTTAGTGCACGTATGATCTCTTCCTTCTTTTGTTTTCCATCCTGAAGTTGGCTTGTTAAGTTATTTAATAATGTTTTTCTCCTTTGAGCAAAACTTGCTCGTGTAACTTGGAAAAAGAAACCTTCATCCTTTACGATTACTGCCGGCCGTTCCCTTCTTGTTAAGCGTATCACTGCTGAATCTACATTTGGCTGAGGAACAAAGACTGTTTTCGGGACAATCATAACCGTCTCAGCCTTTGTATAGTACTGTACAGCTATTGAAAGCGATCCGTATTCTTTTGTCCCCGGCTTCGCTGAAATGCGGTCTGCGACCTCTTTTTGAAGCATACACACGATACCTCGAATTGGAATTTGTTCCTCTAGCAATTTCATAATAATTGGAGTGGTAACGTAATAAGGAAGATTGGCTACAACCATTAAATCATTGATGGTCGTAAATTCCGTATCGATGACTTCCTGTACATCTGCCTCCAATATGTCTTTATGTATAATTTTTACATTTTCGTAAGGGGAGAGGGTGTCAGATAAAATAGGCAATAATCTTTGATCTATTTCAAATGCAACCACTTTCTTACTCCTGCGAGCAAGCTGCTCTGTTAGCGCGCCAATACCAGGACCAATTTCAATCGCCCCGGAATTTTCGCCCAACTCAGCAAAATCAACAATTCTATGCAAGATATTTGTATCAATTAAAAAGTTTTGACCCAGACTTTTCTTAAAAGAAAACCCGTATTTTTCAAGTATAGCTCGTGTTCGAACCGGGGTAGCAATGTCTTTAATCATTTTTTTCCTCCTGTTTCACAATTGCAAGTGCCTTTGCAAATTCCTGTCTGCTAATTTGGAACATCATTAACCTTTTATATAGTTGCTTTCCATTTGTATATCCAATTTTTAAAAGTTTTCCCAACATGATCCGCCGTTCTTTCGAACCAGCTCCACCAATGAGCCCTGCTAAAATCAAATCCTCTTGTGTAATTTCTTCTTTAATCGTCTCTGACATGATTTGTGCGTCTTTTAAAGCATTTCTGATTGCCTCCACTTGCGCATGTTCAACACCGAGACCTTTTCCATTTTTCGCAATTGCGTTTTCCTTCGGTAAAAAGGCATGCTTACAACCAGGTACGCTTTCTGCAATGGTTTTCCTAATCTTTTCCCCTGGAAAATCAGGATCTGTAAAGATAATAACCCCTCTTGTTTCCTGTGCCCTTTTTATCTTCTCAATCGTTTCTTGATTAATAGCAGAACCATTTGTCTCAATTGTATCTGCATCGACAGCCCGTTTAATCGTTGTTGTATCATCTTTTCCCTCTACGACAATAAATTCCTTAATCCTCATTATTTCCTCCGTACCTGAATAATAAATAAATAAAAAAAATGATAAAAAAATGAAACATTTTTGTAATGTCCATCGTCTATATTAACAAATGCATTCATATTATGAAGTAAATACCTTTATGTATTCGTTGTAAGTATAATGAATATTAGAGAAAAAGCAAAATGCAGAGGCTAATTAAACCTCTGCACATGTAAACTTATTGTAATATTTTGATTTTAACTTTTCGAACACCCCAACGGAAAGCCTCTGCCTTGGTTGGAAAGAAAACATCAATCTTATGTCCCTTAATGGCTCCACCAGTATCAGCAGCGACTGCATAACCATAGCCTTCCACATAAACCTTCGTACCAAGTGGAATAATCCGAGGATCCACAGCAATGACCTTTGCAGTTGGGTTCGCACGTAAGTCAAAACCTGTTGCCGTTATTCCCGAACAGCCATTACAATAGGCCGTATAGGCAGTAGTATTAACATAAAACTCTGTTCCAGTTTCTGTTCCACGGGAAACTTGAATATCTAATTCCTTCGTTCCAACAGCCACAACTTTATCGAGTTTCTCTCTAAGACTCTGCTCACTAATTAATTTTCTTGAAACTTCTTTACCATTTTCCAAGATGACTTCATACTTCCTTGAAACAAGGCCCTTTTTACCTTCATTAACTGTAACTTGTTTACCTTTTTCTAAGCTCTCATCTTTCTTGGTGATAACGGCAAAGTGAACTGGTTCTTCCACTACATCGGTGACCTTTTCTACGCGTATGACGTTTATTACGTCATCCCTTTTCACTGTCTCTGATAATGACGGTTCAACTCGGTCAAATTCATTAAGTTTAATTCCCTGTTGTGTTAAAAAGTCAGCGACCGTAGCCGAAGTGGACCATACTTGCTGCTCTATTCCGCCGTCAACTAGTGTAAGATGAAGAGCTAATTTAATACTGATTTCCATCTTGTTTTTTATCGTTTCCTGCGGTCTCGGTGAAATTTCATCTTGATCGTTCAATACAATTTTCTGCTCGTTTAGGAGCTCAGCGACTGTATCTGCTGTTGTCCATATCGTTTTTTTCTCGTTGTCTTTGACAATTTCAACCTGTTTTGCTTGCTTCCAGACAATTTTTTGGTTGTCTCTCACCCTAGCATCTGCTGATGGTGACAAGTAGTCTTTTGAGCTAAGTGATATACCCAGTTGAGCAAATACATCCTTAACACTATTGGCATGTGTTTTTATTACTTTTTGCTGTCCGTTAAGAGTCAATGCAACGGTATACTTAGATCCTTCATAATAAGAAAAACCAAGGAGTGCTGCTAAAACTACAAAACTAGCAAAAATGATTGCCAACCTCTTTTTACTCGAAGACTTGGAAAACAGGTTTTTCATGTTTTTGAATACGATGAAAAACGCCTCCTTTTCTCGGAGAGATTATTGAGAAACATGCTGTCGGCTGTCAACCCTTGCATTTGTTGTGAACGTATTTCTAATTATGCATAATGTTGGGAAATTTGCAAAGGAAAACTTATCGACACGGTTATCCTATGAGGAAAAGGAGACATGTAGAACTTTAAGTTATATTAAAAAATTTGGACAAGCTTCTATTAACTTCGACAAGCTTGTCTATCAGTTTATGTCGAATAATTTTTTCGCATTGGCAGTCGTAACTTCTGCTACTTCTTCAACAGTTAGCCCTTTTATTTCAGCAATTTGCTCCGCAACAAGCCTAACATACCCCGGTTCATTGCGTTTTCCACGATAAGGATGTGGAGCTAAATAAGGACAGTCTGTTTCAATCAACAGTTTTTCCAAAGGAACAGCTGCTGCCACTTCTTTGGGTTTTTTGGCGTTTTTAAAGGTAACAGGACCGCCAAGAGAAATGTAAAAATTCATTTTTAGACATTCTAAGGCAACCTCAGGACTTCCACTGAAACAATGCATGATTCCCCCAACTTCAGCTGCCCCCTCTTCTTGTAAAATCTCAACGATATCAGCGGTTGCTTCTCGATTATGAATGACAATCGGAAGTTTTACCTTTTTAGCTAATTGGATTTGCTTACGGAAAACTTCCTTCTGGATTTCCTTAGGAGACTTGTCCCAATGATAATCTAATCCCATTTCCCCTATTGCCACCACTTTAGGATGGGCAGCTAACTCTTCTATCCAAAGCAAATCTTCGTCTGTCATATCAATTGCATCCACAGGATGCCAGCCCACACAGGCATAGATAAAGTCGTAGCGCTCAGCAAGTTCCATTGCTCGTTTTATCGTCGGACGGTCAAAGCCCACACAAACCATATATGATACTCCTGCTTGTTGAGCCCTGACGATAACATCCACTAGGTCTTCCTCAAATTGTTCAGCATTTAAATGTACATGCGTATCAAATAACATAAACCAAACTCCTTTGTTGATTTTCATCATTATTTCTTGTCGAACTTATAAAGAAAAAATGGAAATGCCACGAAATTTGTTTCACGTGGAACATTTCCATTCAAAAATTTTACTTTACCTTAGAACCATTCGGCAATGACTGGTCAACGGTTGCCAGTGATAACGACCCATCTTTTGAACCTGCCAAGATCATTCCTTGTGATAATTCACCGCGCAGTTTCACCGGCTTTAGATTTGTAATGCAAATTACTTTTCTTCCGACTAATTCTTCCGGCTTATAGTACTGGGCAATACCAGAAACTACTTGACGTTTTTCATAGCCTAAATCCAACTGGAGTTTTAGAAGCTTATCGGCCTTTTTAATATTTTCTGCTTGAATGACTTCTGCCACTCTCAAGTCAATTTTCATGAAATCATCGATTGCGATTTCATCGATTTCTTCTGGCTTTTCTTCTACTTTTTCTTCTTTCTTCTCCTCGACAACTGGAGTCGAACCACCCATTTTCCCACGGATAAACTCAACTTCATCCGCAATTTCAAGTCGTGGGAATAAAGGGCTTCCTTTTGAAACTTTGGTTCCATTTGGAATAGAACCGAAGTCTGTTAGGCTTTCCCATGTCTTAAGTTCTTCATTGTTCATCCCAAGTTGTTGCAAGATACCATTAGGTGTCACCGTTAAGAAAGGCTGTAGAAGAATGGCAGTTCTTCTTAATGATTCCGCTAAATGTACCATTACACTTGCCAGCTCATCTTTTCGTTCTTCTGATTTTGCCAATGTCCACGGCTGTGTTTCATCAATATATTTATTAGAACGACTCACTAATTGCCAAATGGATGTCAATGCAACGGAAAACTCCATCTTTTCCATTGCTTCCTCGTATTTAGCAACTGTTTCACGATTAACCTGTAATAAGGCTTCATCAAATTCACCTGTAGAACCAGAATAAGCAGGAATGACACCATCAAAATATTTCTCAATCATCGCTACAGTGCGGTTTAATAGGTTACCAAGATCATTGGCTAAATCGAAATTAATTCTTTCAACAAATCCTTCTGGTGTAAAGACACCGTCTGCCCCAAATGGCACTTCTCTTAATAGATAATACCGAAGGGCGTCAAGGCCGTAGCGATCGATTAATGTAACAGGATCTACTACATTTCCTTTTGATTTGGACATTTTTCCATCCTTCATTAAAAGCCAGCCATGGGCAAAAACCTTTTTCGGAAGTGGAAGATCAAGAGCCATTAACATGATTGGCCAATAAATGGTATGGAATCGAACAATTTCTTTTCCAACTAGATGTACATCTGCAGGCCAATAATTTAAATATTTACTATCATTTTCTGTGCCATAACCAAGGGCAGTTATGTAGTTGGATAATGCATCAATCCAAACATAAATAACATGCTTTGGATCTCCTGGTACTTTTACTCCCCAATCAAAGGTAGTTCTAGAAACAGCTAAATCCTCTAAGCCAGGCTTAATAAAGTTATTAATCATTTCATTTTTTCGTGATTCTGGCTGGATGAACTCTGGATTTTCTTCATAGTATTTCAAAAGTCGATCAACATACTTACTCATTTTGAAAAAGTAGGATTCTTCTTTAACAATTTCTACTCCTCTGCCGCAATCCGGACAATTACCTTCGACTAACTGCCTGTCCGTATAAAAGGATTCACAAGGTGTACAATACCACCCCTCATATTTATCCAGGTAAATATCCCCCTGCTCGAGTAGTCTAGCAAAGATTTTTTCAACAATTTGTTTATGTCTCTCTTCTGTTGTCCGAATAAAGTCGTCATAGGAGATATCAAGCTTTTTCCATAATTCCTTAATCCCATCAACAATTTCATCCACATACTGTTGTGGGGTAATACCCTTCTCTTCAGCTTTGCGCTGGATTTTTTGTCCATGTTCATCTGTTCCGGTTAGATACATAACATCAAATCCGCGCATTCTTTTATAGCGCGCCATTGCATCCCCAGCTACTGTTGTATATGCATGGCCAATATGTAAATTTCCGCTCGGATAATAGATCGGAGTAGTGAGATAAAAAGTTTTTAATTTTTCTTGCATTTGATATCCTCCTAATATAGACAATCACATTTCTATTAAATCATTATTGCCTTTTTTTATCCTCTTATATCATCAAAATATACCCAAAAATCAATAATTGTGCAATAAACCCCAAATATAAACAGTAGGTTTATTTTATTTTTTCTTGCTCCCCCCATAAAAGTATATATCCCTGTCGAAATTTATACTAAGGAAATAGAAGGTTATTGTAGTATTTTGTCGAATCTTACAATTATATAAAAAATACTATTTCTACTTAACAATAATATTAACACTTTATTTAATCTGAATAGTCATTCATTATTCATTGGTAAATCAACATTTCACCTAATTGTAATATTTTCCATTACTTTTTATGTAAAAGTAATTGACGGAAATGGGAATGGCTGGTATTATAAATTTATGAAAATAATGTCGAAAAATGACGAATTAATAGAGAAATAGATTAATAGGTTAAATACGAGAGGAGCTAATAAAATGAAATCTACAGGTATTGTCCGTAAAGTTGATGAACTAGGTCGTGTGGTAATTCCAATCGAATTAAGAAGAACACTTGGTATTGCAGAAAAGGATGCTCTTGAAATTTATGTTGACGATGAGCGTATTATCTTAAAGAAATACAAGCCTAATATGACTTGCCAAGTTACTGGTGAAGTTTCCGATGATAACTTAGCACTTGCTGGCGGAAAGCTTATTCTAAGCCGCGAAGGTGCAGAGCAATTAGTAAATGAAATCAAAAATCAATTTGAGTTAGTAAAGTAATAAATTTTAAGCTTCTCCATTGGAGAAGCTTTTTTATTTGTTTACTCATCTATATGGAATGCTTGATACACATCACGCTTTGTTAGTCCTCTGTCTTTAGATGTTTGTTTGATTGCTTCTTTTGAAGGGATCCCTTTTATATTTATGTAGTGATTTACGTGCTCGTCAATTGACATTGCCTGCCACCAACTTACTTCTTCTTCCTTTACTGTTGTCTCATCTGCACCATCAACAATCAAGCAAAATTCGCCACGGATTTCATCCTGATGTGACCACTCCACGATTTCCTCTAAAGTCCCTCTAATAAACTCCTCAAACTTTTTTGTTAATTCCCTACAAATAGCCACCTTGCGATTCCCAAGGATGTCATACATACTCGTTAAGGTCTCTTTAAGCCGATGTGGTGACTCGTAGAAAACAAGAGTTCCTGTCTGCTTCTTTAAGTTCTCTAATTCCATTTTCTTTTCTTTTTTACTTCGGTTTAAGAAACCATAAAAATAAAAAGGCTGGCATGCAAGTCCAGAAGCAATTAAAGCAGGAAGAGCTGCATTTGCACCAGGCAATGGAACGACTGTCACTTTCTCACTAATTGCAGCATAAACCAGTTCATAGCCTGGATCTGAAATGGCTGGCATACCGGCATCACTCACTAAAGCAATTTTCATGCCTTCCTTAATCTTATGAATAAGCTTTTCACCACTAGATTCTTTATTATGCTCATGATAGCTGATAACAGGTGTTTGAATTTCAAAGTAATTGCATAGTTTCTTTGTATTTCTTGTATCTTCCGCAGCAATCAAGTCTGCTTCTTTTAATATCCTTACAGCCCGAAAACTCATGTCTTCTAGATTGCCAATAGGAGTTGGGACAAGATAGAGAATTCCCTTTTGTGCCTCGTTTTCAAAGCTCTTTTGCTGCCACATTGTAACCACCCACTTTATAGAATAGCGTAAGGCCCCCGCTTAGCGGCGATAAGCATAAGACGAGCCGGCATGAAGGTTGCTCTTTAACCTTCTTGACGGATTGGCTTATGACTCGAGCCGTTGGCGCCTGGAGCTGGACATTTATTCGCCATATAAAATCTTTTTGATTTCCGCTGTATATTCTCCATCCTCATTATAGACAAACAAAGGTGGAAGTATTTTTAAATCAGGACTGCCATCTTTAATTGCTTCAACTAGTAAGGTATTAGCTTCTTTTCCCTGCTTCGGATATACAAATTGAATCCGCTTTGGTTCCAATCGGTATTGCCGCATGATCGTAATAATGTCCATCAACCTTCCAGGACGATGAACAAATGCCACCTTCCCTCCTTGTCGCACCAATTGACTTGAAGCCTTTACCGCATCCTCAAGCGAACAAAGTATTTCGTGGCGGGCAATGGCTAGGTGCTCATTCGGATTTATTTCTTCTTTAGATGGAGTTGTAAAATAGGGAGGATTACAGGTTACGACATCGAATTTACCATATCCTAACTCCTTAGGCATTTCCTTTATATCTCCATGAATCATTTCAAGGCGTTCCTGTAGACGGTTATATTCTATACTTCTTACTGCCATATCATAAAGTCTCTCTTGTATCTCCACCCCAGTAATCTTTCCTTTTGTACGAGCACTTAAAAATAATGGTATAACTCCATTCCCACTGCATAAATCGATTATATTCCCCTTTTGAATAGGGACATACACAAATCTAGCCAGTAATACAGCATCTAACGAAAAGGCGAAAACTGACGGGCTTTGAATAATCCTTAGATTTTCAGCAAGCAAGTAATCAAGCCGTTCATCATCCTTTAAAATAACCAATAGCATCACCCTTAACCTATATGTAAAAAAATGGAGGCTGACATGAGTCAACCTCTTTGAGAGTTATTTCTTATTAAGAAAGGAGAGACAGAATAAGCAATCGCCTTCCTTACGCAGGCTTCCAAAATGCAAATTACAAATGTGAAATCCTTCTTGGTAAAGACGAGCAAGGTTATCATAGCCTTCTCCAATATCTAAGGTCCTATCTCCTGTCGCTACCCGAGAAGTTGTCCCTTTTTTAACCTTCTCATCTTTCTTTTCTTTGTCCGTGGTTACATCTAAACGGCGTCTTAGATGTTCATTTTCAAGTTTTAAATAATGATTCTCTTCTAGTATTTCGGCTAAATGCTGCTTTAATTCCCCGAGCTGTTGGTAAAGATGGCCAATTTGTGTTTCCATATTACTAACTGATTCAAATATCTCTTTTTTATCCACGTCGCACACCTCTTAATCTGTGGATTGTATAGACAAGGCACCCTCTTTAATGATTTCATCCAATGTATACTCCAGAACTCGATCCTGTTCTTTTAGTTCCACCTGAAGTACCCGCTCTAATATATTTAATCCTACTACTTTTCCACGACCTTGAGGAGTTTGTATTATCTCCCCTAAATCAGGCAATTGTTCTTTTGCAGCTTCATATTCATCATTTTCATATTTTAGGCAACACATAAGTCTACCGCATAAACCGGATATTTTCGTAGGATTCAGAGAAAGATTTTGGTCCTTTGCCATCTTAATGGAGACTGGATCAAAGTCACCTAAAAACGTGGAACAGCAAAGCATTCTTCCACACGGTCCAATTCCTCCAAGCATTTTTGCCTCGTCCCTAACACCGATTTGGCGTAATTCAATCCTTGTCCTAAAAATAGCTGCTAAATCTTTTACTAACTCACGGAAATCAACCCTGCCATCAGCAGTAAAATAAAAAATCACTTTATTTCGATCAAATGTATATTCAACATCCACTAGTTTCATATCTAGTTGATGTCCATTTACTTTCTCATTACAAACATCATATGCTTCCTGGGCAGCTTGTTTATTTTCCTCTACAATCATTCGATCCTTATGGTCTGCAATTCTCACTACCTTTTTTAAAGGCAGGACAACATCATGCTCTTCAACCTGTTTTCGTGGAACAACGGCCTTGCCGTACTCCACTCCACGGACTGTTTCAACAATCACAAAGTCATCTTTTTCGATTGAGAGGTCTCCAGGATCAAAATAATAGATTTTACCCGCTTTTTTAAAGCGTACTCCTACAACATCATACAAATGAAGATCCCTCCTGCAAGTTTAACACAAGCTCTTCCATCATTAGCTGCGGATTCATATTAGCCGCAAGCTTCCTTTTTGCTTCGAGAATAGCCGACATTTGATCCGATAACCGCCGTCCGGATGTTTCAAGAGCATACTGTCTTAACCGGTCACTTTCAGCTTTAAAGACGATTTGCTCCTGTTTATCTAATTGTATATATAATAAATCCTTAAAAATAAGAAGTAAAAGATCTAAACCACGATTCATTTGTTCTTTTTCTTTAAAGTGTGAGAACCAATCCCCTTGAAGTGTTACCATTGCTTCTAAAGGATTTTTTTTCAACACCTCATATAATTTTAACACTATTTTTTGGGCTTGTGCAAACCAATCATCGACATTTAATTCATATGCTTCATCAAGGCTATTCGTCAACTGCGCTAATAATGGTGCCTTCATTGGATTTACGCCGTTTTCAATCATTTGATGAATCATTGTATGTGGAGATAATGGTTTAAATGATAAAATTTGGCATCTTGAAAGAATGGTTGGCAACAACTGCTGAGGCTGCTCTGTTAATAGGAAGGCAGTGGTTTGTGAGCTTGGTTCCTCTAGAAACTTTAGCAAACTATTTGCTGCACTCACACTCATTTTGTCAGCGTCACTAATCATATAAACCTTCCTGGATGATTCTACCCCTTTTTTGGAAAACTCCCCCTGGAGGTCTTGAATTTGCTGCTTTTTTATTGATAACCCATCAGGCTCAACTTTATGAACATCTGGGTGATTTCCACTATTAATACGACGACAATTATTACAGGTCTCGCATGGTTTAAAACCTTCTATTAGAGAATCGCAAAATAAAGCTTTTGTTATTAATAAAGCAATTTCCTTTTTCCCAGTCCCTCTGATTCCCTCGAGTAAATAGGCATGGGCTACACGATTCTTCAACAAACTATTCTTCAACATTTTTAGCACGGCAGGCTGTAGTTCTTCTAGTTGATCCCATGTTTTTACCAAGTTCATCACTCACTTACAAATAATATAGATTTAAAAATGCATATATTGTTCAATTGGCAGAACGAAGACCGTTGCACCGCCGACTTCAACTTCAACAGGATATGGCACAAAGGAATCTGCATTTCCACCCATTGGGGAAACGGGTGCCACTAATTGATCACGTGACTTACAGTTATCTTTAATGATTTGCAATGCACGGTCTACACGAATATCCTCCGTACCAATCATAAAGGTGGTATTGCCCGATTTCAAAAAGCCGCCCGTAGTTGCCAGCTTTGTTGCTCTAAAATTATTATCAACCAGTGCCTTTGATAACCGGTTGCTATCCTGATCCTGAACAACAGCAATGATAAGTTTCATCTCTACCAACCCCTCCATCTACATTTCTTTATCTTTCCTATATTATAACAGGTATTTGTCCTTGGTACATTGATATTCGACAGAGGTTATTTTTGAAAGTTGTCTATTTTCCTTTATGGGCATCCCAACGCAATCACTTATGTGTTTTTATATGCAAAAAAAGCTGACCCATTTACAAGTCAACTTTTTCTTATCATTAACCTTTAACAGATCCTGCTGCAATCCCTTCAACAATACGATCACTTAAAATAAAGTAAGCGATCAATACCGGAATAATACTAATCATTAGTGTAGCACCAATTGCTCCCCAATCAGTCAAATACTGACCTACGAAGTTGTTTACCCCAACGGTAATGGTTTTCCATTTGTCAGAACTCAAGAACGTGTTAACGAATACGAATTCGTTCCAGTTATAGATCATGTTGATAATCACAGTAGTTGAAAGCACCGGTACTGTCATTGGAAGTGTGATTTGGAAGAAGATACGGTGGACCGAACAGCCATCCATAACCGCTGCTTCTTCAATCTCCCGTGGGATTGTTTTATAAAATCCAGTTAAGATCATAATCGTAATTGGTAAGTTAAACGCTACATACGATAGGATAACAGACATTGGATTATCAATCATATTTGCACTTTTAAAGAAATTAAATAATGGAATTAAGGTTGAATGAAGTGGAATCATATATCCGGCCATAAATAAACCAAGGACTAACCCACTTAACTTCCATTCCATTCTCGTAATCGCAAACGTTACAAAGCTGGCAAGGATAACGGTAAGTACAACCGCTGCGACCGTGTACAACACACTATTAAAGAAGTAAACATCAATGTGACCTGCTGTCCAGGCTTTCACATAGTTTCCCCACTGTGGATCTTGCGGAAGCGCAAACGGGGACATCCCGAAAACTTCCTGGTTGGTTTTTAAGGAAAATAGGAATAACCACAGTAGCGGGTAAACCTGTATGATTGCAATAACTCCTAGGATGAAGTATAGAATTCCATATCCAATTTTGTTTCCTAGTGTTTTACTAGTTTTATAAGAAGCTGATAGGGTCGTTTTTCGTGTTTCCAATGCAACCTTGTTCATTCTTTTCACTCCCCTTTTTAATAGTCAACATCTTTTGTATTAAGTAATTTTTGAATCACCCATGTTGCAGCAATACAGATGATTAATAAACCGAATCCAATTGCACTACCGTAACCGAAGTTATATTTACTGAACGCTTCGGAGTACATGTAAGAGGCCATAACTTCCGAGGCACCATTAGGTCCTCCACCAGTTAAGACGAAAATCAAGTCAAAGTACTTTAACGAACCGACAATTGCCAGGATGACCATAACTTTGATTACATCCGCAATAAGAGGAACCTTAATTTTGTAAGCAATTTGAATGGGAGTAGCTCCATCGATTTTTGCAGCTTCGATCAGTTCTTCTGGAACATTCTTTAATGCTGCATAGAAAATAATGATATAAAAACCAGCATATTGCCATACGATTGGAAAGAAGAGCGCAAATAATACAATATTAGAATCCGCTAACCATAGCGGAGGATTGTCAACGCCAACCAACACTAGCAATCTGTTAAGCATACCATTCGTTGGGTCAAAAATTTTCGCCCAAAGCTGTCCGATAGCTACAGAAGATAATAACATTGGGATTAAGTAAATTTTTCTTAAAAAGTTAGCACCTTTAATCTTACTTGCTAGGATTAGCGATAAAATCAAATATCCAACCAAGCTTAAAGTAGAAAAAAGACCTAGTAATAGGGAATGCCATGCACTTTGCCAAAACTTTGTGTCCTTTGCTAATTCAATGTAATTCTCTAAACCGATGAACTTCATCTTGCCGATTCCGTTCCAGTCCATTAGACCGTAATATCCAGTTAAGACAATTGGGATATAGATTAATAGCAGAATAAGAAGTAACGATGGAAGTACGTAAAGGCTGATTACCCATTTGTTTGACATTACACTTTTCATGTTTATACTCCCTTCTTATTGAAAGGCTGTGTTAAAGTGGCCTGTTGAATTTCCGCTCCTGGCATTTCGCTTTAACACAGCCATTTGAAAAAGTGGCTAAAATGATAGAGGGCATAACAGGTATGCCCTCTACACTGAGATTTTACTTACGCCATTTTATTTTTTCTCTTCAGCAAGTTCATCTTTGTGCTGCTTTACAAAATCCTCAGGTGTAACTTGTTTTCCAAAAAGAGCAGTTACTAAATCATGATGTAATTCAGATACAGCCGGGCTTGATTGAGTGTCAAAGTAAGTTGTAACGTTTGATGCTTCACTCAAGTCCTTTAAGATTTCAATGTACATTGGAGCAAGGTCAAGGCTTGCTGTGTCAACTTTTGTGGCAGGAATAACACCAGCATCGATAACTGATTTTTCTCCCCATCTCTTCACAAGGAATCCAACGAAGTCTTTTGCTTCTTCTTGAACCTTAGATTCTTTTGCTACGAATAAACCAACACCAGGGCCGCCTACATAGCTGTCAATGCTTTCCCCTTTTCCGCCTTCATAAGTTGGGAACTTGAAATAGCCAATCTTGTCTTTGAATTCTTGTTTAACATCAGGGCTTGTTGTGTAGTTTGGTAATTCCCAAGTAGCTGTTAAGAACATCGCTGCTTGTTCGTTCATGAAGTAACCTTTTGCATCATCATTTGATAATGCGCTTGCACCTTTAACGAATCCACCCATATCAACTAACTTTTGTACTTCCTCAGCTGCTTTTACAATCGCTGGGTCGTCCATTTTTGCTTTACCTTTAATAACGTCTGTTAGAATGGTAGAACCACCAATACGGTCTGCTAGATACATGAACCAGAATGATGCTGGCCAGCCGTCTTTGGCACCAACCGTTGCAGGAACAACACCATTGTCTGCTAACGTTTTTACAACGTTTTTATACTCTTCGAAGGTCTGTGGAACTTCAAGATTATATTTCTCGAAAATTTCTTTGTTATAAAATACATAAGAAATATTTAACTCAAGTGGAAGACCATATGTTTTTCCATCTACTGCATATGATTCTTTTACACCAGGAATGAAAGCATCTTTAAGGTCTGCATCGTTTTCAACGATATCATCAAGTGGAGCTAACATGTCACCTTCAACGTAAGGCTTGATGAAACCATCTGACCAAGTCATACCAATATCAGGTAGTTCATTAGAAGAAGCTAATACTTTAAGCTTTTCACGGTATTGATCTGGGTTTAGGATTTCAGTTTCGATTTTAATATCTGTGTGCTCTTTTTCATACTCTGCAATCACATCTTTTACGATGGAGAACTGAGCATTCGAGCTGCCTTCCGGCCATAAATGCATGAATTTAATAACCTTTTTACCATCTGCACTGCTTTCTTCTGAAGAACTTGAGGAAGAACATCCTGCAAGCACTAGAGAGAGCAGCATTATGACTGACATGAAGATTGCAACCGTTTTCTTTTTAAACAATTGTGATTCCCCCTATGACCTTTTCTATGATTTTGCTTACATTTATAGTTTACATTCAGAGAGTTCTGAAAAATAGGTCACTACGATTAGGAAAAATACTACTATTTTTGGAAAGCCCTTTCATTATTGATTTTTCGATAGGCACTTGGTGTGACACCTTCTAATTCCCTGAAGATTTTAATAAAGTATTTAGCCGTTTTATATCCGGATTCTTCTGCGATATCGTTAATTGGTAGATTCGTTGTCATCAACAATTCCTTCGATCGTTGAATCCTTCTTCTCGTCACATATTCGCTAAAGGTTAGTTTCACATGTTCTTTAAATAGGGAACTTAGATAACTTGCGTTTAAATGAACATGATCGGCTACTTCCTTCTGGGATAACTCATTCTTTAAGTTGTTATTGATATAATCAATAGCTTCCCTAATCGGTTCCCGATTAGTATTGTTTTGGCTGCTAGCATCAACAAGTTTCGTATCTACTACTTTTTCAATTAATCCTGCCCGTTCTTTTTTCTCTACGGCTTGTACTGCTTCCTCCACAGCCTCTATTAACGCTTTTTTACTGATTGGTTTAAGTAAGTAGTTTATCACCCCGAATCGCAGGGCCTCCTGGGCATATTCAAATTCCGAGTATGCCGAAATCACGATGATCACAGGAGATATATTTTTTTCTTTTGCAATTTTTAATAATTGTAAACCCGTTATTTCCGGCATGCGGATGTCTGTGATGAGGATATGCACCTTATACTGCTTCATCATTTCAATGGCTTCTTCTCCATTAGAAGCAGTATAAATTTGATAGTTCCCATTTGCCCATGTATCCAAGTTCTTTTTCAGCCCTTGGCGGGTTCTTGGTTCATCATCCACGATTAATATTGTCTTTATATTCAACATGGTTTTCCTCCCCCTTAACAGGTATTACAAAAGAAACTCTTGTCCCACTATTTTCTTCACTTGTAATGATAAGACCACTTTTTTGATAATATAATTCAAGGCGTTTATGGACGTTAGAAATTGCCATTCCATTCCCATTTTTAGAGATTACTCCACCTGAATGCATAGCCTGTTTGATTGACTCTAACTTATCCTGTGGTATCCCCGGTCCATCGTCTTCTACCACGATTTCCAAGTATTCATGATTCGCTGAAGGTTGAATTGTAACAGATATCGTACATGGTTTCATCGTATTTCCTGCTCCATGCAGTACTGCATTTTCCACTAAAGGTTGAATCAGCAGTTTTGGAATTTTGATCTGCGAAAACGAAAGGGGCATATTCAACTGCCAATTTAAGTGATCTCCAAACCGCATCCTCATAATTTCCATATAATCTTCTATATGTTGAATTTCAGCCTTAATCGGCACCCAATCTCCATCATTTTGCTTGGTAATCGTATATCGGAATAAGTTTGACATCGACACGACAAACTCTGCCAGTTCTTCCTCATCTTTATCTTCAAGTGTCCACTTAAGAGCATCCAATGTATTAAATAGAAAATGTGGATTTATTTGTGCTTGTAAGGCTTTTAATTCACTTCGGCTTCGGGTAATTTCTTTCTGATATACCATTTTTATCAGATGGTTTGTTTCTTTAACAAGTTGGTTATAAGTACTATTTAATTCATTAATTTCATTGACAGTAGTAACCATCGGATTCATGGTTAATGAACCTGCACTAGCCTGCTGCATGGTTTCTGTCAATTTAATAATAGGTCTTGTAATAAATGAAGATAGAAATAGAGTACTAATTAAAAAAATAATAAATCCAATAATCCCAGAAATAATAATCCCCGACCGCAGTACACTGATTCCTTCTGTAAGGGCTTTAACGGGAGTTAAGATGACAAGGGTCCACCTGGTTTCATTTGACGTTCGTTTTGTCACCATATACTCCTCTTTGTCCAAAGTCAGGGTATGGGCCTCATTTTGTATGATTGGTTCGAGAGATTGATTATAGTTTGATAGAATCGGCTTTAAATCCTGATCTAATAGGATTGAATATTGATTTTCGATATTGGATTCCTCTTGGTCCACAAACTGAAGATAATCTCGGTAGATACTAATAAGCAGATAACCACCATTCTCAAAGCCACGGTTCAAGAGATTTACTCGTCTTAGAGCAAGGATATTATCTGAATTACGCGGGTCATCCCCTATCCATACCAAACTTCCATTTGCCTTATTTGCCTGTTGAATCCACTTTTCATCAATTCTAGTAACTAAATTGGTGTCATCTAACGGGAGTAAACGATTAAATGTATTAGTATAAAGTTCAAACGAAAATATACCATCTGTATTCGCTTGAATGGTGGTTACAATTCCCTCTAACTGCTGCCGCTCCGCAAAAAGAATATTTTTTCCTTGCTCTGATTTTGTTAATGCCTTTTGAATACTATCATTAGTCATCACCAATTTAGAGGATGTACTAACTTGTTTATATAAAGATTCCAATCTTCCATTTGCCTCTACAGCGGTCTGATGAATTTGTTTTTCAGCATTTTTTTGCAGTAACGTTGAAACTCTATTAAACGTTAACAATCCAACAATCGATAATACGATGAGCATAACTACCAGAAATACAACGAGTATTTGATTTCGTAATGTGTTCCATTTGTGTAATTTCGAGAACATAGAATCGCCCTTCTAAAGATAGTTTTTTTCTACTATAACTGATTTTGTCGAATTCTGTAACATTATTTTAAAATATCAAAAAACTGTCAATAATCAAACTTAACCATGTTCAATATGTGTGCAATGCTCTATAATGTGTATTAAATAGTAAACACCATTAAGAAGGGAATTAATTATGAATAAACTATCTATGAGTGGTCTTTATACCCTTACCGAGTGGATCACCAGGTTTGCCTATGTAAATTTATTATGGATTGGCTTCTCGCTCCTGGGTCTCGTGGTTCTTGGAATTAGCCCGGCCACCTTGGCAATGTTTACGATTATACGTAAATGGCTCATGGGGGAAAGTGAGATTCCCATATTTCGAACTTTTTGGAATTCCTATAAAAAAGAGTTTCTAAAAAGTAATGGATTAGGAATCGTCATAGTTTTATTGGCCTATATTATTTTTATTGATTTGAGTTATATAAAACTCGATACGATTATTCAAATTCCTTTATACCTTATTATTTTTGCAATCGTTATGACAATTTTGTATATATTTCCGGTGTACGTTCACTATAACATTACGTTCTTTCAGTTATTTAAAAATGCATTCTTTATAATGATGGTGAATCCACTTTCAAGCATAATGATGTTAATAGGGTTTGCAGCTTTATTCTTTGTAATGAAGTTCTTACCAGCACTGTTATTTTTCTTCGGCGGAAGTCTCTCAGCCGGAAT
Source organism: Neobacillus sp. CF12 (assembly GCF_030348765.1). Taxonomy (GTDB): domain Bacteria; phylum Bacillota; class Bacilli; order Bacillales; family Cytobacillaceae; genus Neobacillus. Next base: position 3,772,277 of record NZ_JAUCEU010000007.1, read on the forward strand.
TATCATGTCATCCTGTTATCTAGCCTTTCAGAAAATTGAGAAGAAACAAAAGGAAGCACAGGCTGTATAGTTGTGCTTCCTCTTTTTTATGCTATTTCTAATCGTTAATATGGACCTCTTACAAAGTCCCTTACTTTTTCCTGATAGAAACGTTGAATCTCTTTTTGTTCTTCTATTGAGAATGGCTTCGTATCAAGAGCAGAGAGATTGTCCTCGACCTGTTTACTATTTTTAAATCCAGGAATGATACAAGTAATTTCCTTTTGATCTAGAATCCAGCGCAGTGCTGCACTAGCCATTGATTGACGGCCTTCTGCAATCCATTTTAACTCGCCAGCTAATTCTACACCTTTACGGAATCCAAGGCCGGCAAAGGTCTCCCCTACATTAAAAGCCTCTCCATTTTCATTAAAGCGGCGATGGTCATCGGCTTCAAAAACATGGTCAGTGGTAAACTTACCAGTTAGCAGCCCGCTTGCTAGCGGCAGCCGAACAAGTAGACCTACTCCCTTTTGATAAGCCTCGGGTATTAATTTTTCTAGTGGCTTCTGACGAAACATATTGAATATGATCTGCAGGCTCTTAACATTGGGCTGCTCCAAACAAATAAGTCCCTCTTCTACGGTTTCCACACTGACACCATAATGACGAATTTTCCCTTCTTTCTTCAGACTGTCAAGTACTTCAAAGACACTTCCATCTTTCAAGATTTCTGTTGCAGGGCAATGAATTTGGTACAAATCAATGGCTTCTCTGTTTAAACGGCGCAGGCTGTCTTCACAATAAGCGTTTACTTTTTCATAGCTATAATTTTTCGGATCAAAAATATCACCCTGACGGCAGAACTTGGTTGCAATATGTATCTTATCTTCCCTGCCTTTTGTTGCTTTTGCCAATAATTCCTCACTATGCCCATCACCATATACATCAGCGGTGTCAAAAAAATTAACACCCTGGCCAATCGCATAGTCTAAAGATTTTAGGGCTTCTGTGTCACTAGTCCTGCCCCATGAACCGCCTATTGCCCACGTTCCAAAACTGACCTCACTGATCATGATTCCTGTATTTCCTAGTTCACGATAATTCATATTCATAACTCCTTACCTACTCTTTTTCTACTTTAGACACTACCTTGAAAACGGTTCCAATTAAAGTCAATTGCCTTCAGAAAGGCACGAGTTAAAACCATATGTCCTGCTGTAGAAGGATGGACACGGTCCCAAGCTATGGTTGCCGAATAAAGGTCTTTTAATACGATATTAAAAGCTGCTTGTGTATCAATAAATAAACAATTTGTTTCTTCTGCGATTTTTTTGACAATCTGCCCGTACTGATCCATTGACTGGCGCATTTCATCCTGTTCATTGCTCTCCAAATAAAATGGAGTCATTAGGACTATCTTCTTCACAAATGGCTTTGATTCTAACACGAGATCCCTAAGCGTTTTTTCATATTCATCAATATACACATGCCACTCTTTAATGAATGGAGTATCATATTGACGCCATACATCATTAATTCCAATCATAATGGATAACCAATCTGGCTTTTGATCAATTACATCTTCCTGCCACCTACTTTTCAAATCACGGACGGTATTGCCGCTAATCCCCTTATTGACTACCCGAATTCCCAGTTCCGGGTATACGGCTTGAAGCAATCCATCCACATAGGATACATACCCTTTACCCAGCGCACCAAATAAACCTTCACCTTCTGGTTTTGCTCGTTCACAATCTGTTACTGAGTCACCAATAAATAATAATTTTTGCCCTTGGTCTAGTTTCATTCTTCTTCTCCCCCTTCACGCTTTAATTTTAAGAGAGCTGACAATGGTCAGCCCTCCAGTTGTATGAGAAATATATTAGACCGTGGTAGTGACTTGATTTTGGACTAATACTTTTTTCTCCCAAACCCGGCTTCTCCATCTAAAGTACATCGTAATCCCTCTAAACCATTCATCTACAATAAATGCAATCCAGATCCCCGGTAACCCAAATCCAAGATGAATCCCTAAAAAATAGGCTAATGGAACACTTATTCCCCACATTGATATAAACCCCATAATGAGCGAAATGTTTGCATCCCCTGTTGCACGCAAGGAATTGATAACAACTAAATTAAAGGTTCTCCCTGGCTCGAGAATGAGGCAAAGCAATAATAATATACCGCCCAAAGAAACAATTTCTTGATCTTTAGTAAAAAAACTCATCAGGGGTTCTCTAAATAAAGCTACTACTATCGCAATTGCCACTGTCATTATTAGACTATATCGTAAGCTTTTGAGTAATTGATGATAAGCACCATCAAAATCTCTGGCTCCTGCCTTGTAGCCAATTAGAATTTGCGTTCCCTGTCCCATCGCCAGGCCAAATACAAGTATAAAGGACATAATATTCTGTGTATATACACGCGTTGTTAACGAAGCAGCCCCCAGCAGTGCAATGATGGCTGTAATCGCTAGCTGGCTGAGGTTGAAACAAATTTGTTCTCCGGCTGCTGGTACCCCAATTTTCATAATTCTTTTTATCTGAATACCATCAATCGTTATATAATCTCTTAATTTAAGATTTATCGGAATTCGATCATACAGTAGCTTTAAAATAAGAGCCAATGCTATCGCCCTGCTAATCGCAGTTGAAATGGACACTCCGACTACACCCATTTCTTGAAATCCCAATAATCCATAGATTAAGATCGCATTTCCAATTAAGTGAATGACGTTCATTGTGATGGAAACCATCATGGCATCCCTTGTGTACCCATTCGCTCTTAGAATAGAAGAAACAGTAATCAAAACAGCTTGAAGAAATACTGTTCCTCCTACAATCGCAAGATACTGTTCACCTAGACCGGTGATATGCTCCGGCAGGTGAAATAAGCTTAATAGTTCTTTTCTAAAAATAATCATTAATAAGCTAATGACCAGGCCAATGGCAAGATTGAGGGTAATCGAGATCGCTGTTACTGTCCTAACTTCGCTTTTTAACCCTGCACCTAAGTACTGTGAGAGAACCACAGCAGTACCACTCGAAACAAAAGTAAAAATGAGAATACATAAAAATATGAGTTGATTTGCCACACCCACGGCTGCAACAGCGTCATCCGAAATATGCGACAGCATAATAGTATCCGTGCTGCCCATTATGACTTGGAGAAATAGTTCTACAAAAATTGGCCAAGTAATGGTGAGCAGACTTAACGGCGTGGTGCTTTTATTTGCGGACTTTTCCATTAGAAATCCTCTTTTTACCCATTAACGTATTTTTTATATAGAAGACACTAAGTCGAAGAAACCTATACTTTACTTTCTAAACTCTCTTAATTGCTCATTTAAATCCTTTGTTTGTGTATACACTTGTTGATAAATGGTAAATAGTTTCTTATATGCCTCGACATTTTCTGGAATTGGATAGTAGGTCTTTGCTGTTTGGATAAAGGTTTGTGCGCATTCTTTCAATGAAGGATACCAGCCACAGCCATACGCTGCTAACATTGCAGCACCCATTCCTGGGCCTTGTTCGCTAGTAAGTTTTTCAATTTTCGCATCGAAAATATCCGCCTGCATTTGCAGCCATGTTTCGTTTTTAGCGCCGCCGCCAATAGAGATAATTGAATCAATCGTCTTTCCACTGCTTCTAAAAATTTCAATTGATTCGTTTAATGAGAACGTAATTCCTTCAAGAACTGCACGGGCAAAATGCTTCCGCTCATGTGCCGCATCAACACCGATAAAGCTGCCGCGAATAGTAGAATCCGCATGCGGCGTTCTTTCCCCGACGATATACGGTGTAAATAATAGTCCGTTACTCCCTGCATGAATTTCATCCACACCTTCTAAAAATAGCTCAAAAGCCTCTTCCTTGGCGAATGTATCCTTAAACCAGCTTAAACTATAGCCGGCAGCCAAGGTTACACCCATTGTATAGTAAGCATTTTCTTCACTGTGGTTAAAGTAGTGAACTTTTCCTTCAAAATCAAGGTCATTTCTTTGTTCATAGGCAAGCACCACTCCGGAAGTGCCAATACTTGCTAATGTTTTTCCTTCTGAAAGAATCCCTGAACCAATCGCACCGCAAGCGTTGTCCGCACCGCCAGCGAACACCTTTATTGCTTCTGATAATCCAGTAGCTTGAGCTAATTCAGCCGAAAGCGTACCCACAAACGCATGTGATTCTACTAATGGCGGACAAAATTCAGTGGATAGATCAAATGCTTCTAATACCTCAGGGCTCCATTCACGTTTTGCTACGTTTAATAATAATGTTCCCGCTGCATCGGAGTATTCCATGTGAATATTTCCTGTTAGCCGATATCGAAGGTAATCCTTTGGAAGCAAGAACACACTAGCCTTTTCAAAAATCAAAGGTTCGTTTTCTTTTACCCAAAGAATTTTCGGCAAAGTAAAGCCTTCTAACGCAGGGTTTTTCGTTACGTCCAACAAACGGTTTCTGCCAACAACGTCGTAAATTTCCTGACATTGCTTCGTAGTTCTGGTGTCATTCCACAAAATTGCATTTCTTAGTACTTGGTTATTATCATCTAATAATACAAGACCGTGCATCTGGCCTGAGAAACTGATACCTTCAATATCATTTACGTCTCCGTCAAATTGCTGGATTAGTTCAGCTAAACCTGCTATTGTTTTTTCCACCCATTCTTCAGGATTTTGCTCGCTATATCCTGATTTTTCAATAATAAGCGGATAAGATTTGGATACTTCCTGACAAACAGCACCATTTTGATTAACGAGTAAGATTTTTACGGCACTTGTTCCAAGGTCAACACCAATTACATATTTCATCTGTATCATCCTTTTCTAAAAAAAGTGCTGGAGTAATTCGCCGCCAGCACTTTTTTGGTATAAATTTATACTGTTACACTTGAAAGAGTTTCAAGTAAATATTGGTTAATTGTAGCTTTCAGGCGTTCTGTTCTGCCAGAAATGTTCTTGATTTCTGTTAACCCTAGGGCATAAGCTTCAAGCTCACGGAAGTTGGTTTTCCCTTCAACGATCTCTAAGCCAACTCCTTTTGTATAACTGCTGTAGCGTTCTTCAATAAAGCTATCAAGTACTTTATCTTCGATTAGCTTATTAGCAACTTTAAGGCCGATTGCAAATGCATCCATACCAGCAATGTGCGCGTGGAATAGATCTTCTGCTTCAAATGAACCTCTTCTTACTTTTGCATCGAAGTTCAAGCCGCCCTTTCCTAAACCGCCATTTTTCAAAATTTCATACATAGCTAATGTGTTCGTGTAAAGATCAGTTGGAAACTCATCTGTATCCCAGCCAAGTAGTGTATCACCTTGGTTAGCGTCAACAGAGCCTAACATTCCGTTAATACGGGCTGTTCTTAACTCATGCTCAAATGTGTGACCAGCCAAAGTAGCGTGGTTTGCTTCAATATTAAACTTGAAGTAGTCTGTTAGATCATACTTTTGTAAGAATGCTAGACCAGTAGCCACATCAAAATCGTATTGGTGTTTTGTTGGTTCTTTCGGTTTTGGCTCAATTAAGAATGGAACATTTAAGCCAATTTCCTTTGCATAATCTACTGCCATATGGAAGAAGCGGGCTAAGTTATCTTGTTCAAGCTTCATGTTTGTATTTAGAAGTGTCTCGTAACCTTCACGGCCGCCCCAGAAAACATAGTTTTCGGCACCAAGTTCTTTCGCTACTTCTAATGCCTTTTTCACCTTAGCTGCAGAGTATGCAAAAACGTCTGCATTTGGAGAGGTTGCAGCACCATGAACATAACGTGGGTTAGAGAACATGTTTGCTGTATTCCAAAGCAATTTTGTTTTGCTTGTTTTCATATATTCTTTAATCATTCCAACAATGACATCTTGGTTTTCATTGGTTTCTTTTAAAGTGCTTCCTTCTGGTGCAATATCAACATCATGAAAGGCAAAGAAAGGAACATTTAGTTTTTCAAAAAGTTCAAAAGCTGCTTCTACACGTGCTTTCGCCAAATCTAATCCTTTTAAATTGTCCCAAGGTCTGATAGCTGTACCTACGCCAAATGGATCAGTACCATCAGCAGTGAATGTATGCCAGTAAGCAACAGAGAAACGAAGGATCTCTTCCATTGTTTTTCCGTTTATTTTTTCTTCCGGATTGTAATACTTAAATGCAAATGGATTTTTAGATGTTGCGCCTTCAAATTTGATTTTGTTAACTGTTTCGAAATAAGCCATTTGGTTATTCCTCCTAGTAGTTTGGTTGGTTTTATGGTTTCAGATTGTTATGTAAATGCTTACAAGTTTTGTTTCTCTCTTAATCTGTAACCTTTGTATAATCAGATTATAGCAAGCTAATCTTAGTTTGTCTATTGAATAAACTAAGATTTTAGAAAAAAATTTAAACTTCAAATTGACTTTCATTTAGAGTGATTGCCCTGCCTTCTTCAATTGATTGATAGCACGCCTCAATGACCCGCATATTTTTAAGGGTATTTTCTGCTGAATAGGAAGGTTCACTGCTATTAACTATTGCGTTTGAAAAATGTTCAATTTGTAATTTATATTGATCTCCTGCAATATTCTCAGACCTGTCTCCGACATAAACAACAGCGTCATGACTGACCACATCTGGTCGATAGGCATGCGGTACGAAGATTCTGCTTCTTGTTCCAACAATCTCGTATTCCTGTCTAAATGACATATCAAAACTAGAATCAATCACGCAATTAACGCCATTTTCCATTTTCATATGGACGATGGCAGAAAGATCAGTTCCCGTGCGAGGATCAAGTTCTGCAAATGCCTCTACCTTGACTGGCTCAGTCCCAAGGAGATGACGAACTGCATGGATTCCATAGCAGCCGACATCATAAATACTGCCGCCCCCCATTTCTTTGTTCATGCGGATATTGTTTTTTCTATTTTCTAGAAAAAATGAAAAACTTGCCCGCATAAACTTGATTTCTCCAATCTCACCCGATTTGATAATTTCTTTCACTCTCTTATGCTGTGGATGAAATTGATACATAAATGCTTCCATGAATTTCACATTATTTCTATGGCAAAATTCAACCATTTCCTGTGTTTCAACAGTTGATAGTGCGGCAGGCTTTTCAACAAGGACATGTTTCCCAAACTTGGCTGCTTTTTTCACCCATTCGCTATGTAAGTGATTCGGGAGCGGAATGTATACAGCTTCAATTTCTTGGTCTCTAAGCAGTTCTTCATAAGATTGGTAATAATTAGGAATTAAAAATTTTTCTGCCACATCCTTTGCTTTACTATCCCTACTCGCGATGCCGACTAGTTCTGCATTTTCAGAACGTAAAATGGCTGGAATGACCTGTGTCTGGGCAATATCTGCCGTGCTAATAACTCCCCAACGGACTTTTCTCAAGGAAATCGCTCCTTCATGATAAATATAGGATAAAAGCATGTTTTCTTGTCAATAATTCACAAAAGGTAATAACGAGCCCATTATAACACCGTTTCACATGATTGTATATTCAGTAAACAAAGTTTATGTTACTATTAGGATACTACCAAATAAGGAGTTTTTATAAGTGGTAACCATAACATGGAATCAGCAACTCGTTAAAAAAAATAATAAAGCACTTGTATTACAGTTAATTATGGAAAAGGAGCCCATTTCAAGGGCGGACATTGCTCAAGTATCTGGTTTACATAAGGCAACGGTTTCTTCGCTAGTAAATGAATTATTAGAAGAAGAACTTGTTTTTGAATCAGGACCAGGGGAATCAAGTGGCGGACGGCGTCCCGTGATCCTGCATTTTAATAAAGTCGCAGGATATGCGATTGGTATTGATATCGGGGTAAACTATGTATTATGTGTTTTGACCGATTTAAAAGGGAATATTTTAATTGAAAAAAATCAGTTGGTTAATCGAACCCCCTACCCAACTATTTTAGGCACTGTTCAGAACATGATTCAGTCACTAATCTCTGAAATGCCAGGCAGCAGGTATGGAGTTGTAGGCATAGGAGTGGGTGTTCCTGGAATCGTAAACAAAGAGGGTTCTGTCCTTCTTGCACCGAACTTAGGCTGGACAAATATACAGCTGAAAATGGACCTTGAGAAGCTATTCCAAGTTCCTGTCATTATTGAAAATGAGGCAAACGCCGGGGCTTTCGGTGAACAACAGTTTGGTGTAGGTCAAGACTATCAAAACATTATTTATATTAGTGCTGGGATTGGTATCGGTGTAGGAATTATTTTAAACAAAGAATTATATCAAGGAAAAAATGGATTTTCTGGCGAAATGGGACACATGATTATTGATATCGACGGTAAACCATGCAGCTGTGGCAGCCGAGGCTGTTGGGAAGCCTATGCTTCTGAACATGCTCTACTGGAGATGGCTGGGGAAAACGCAGATACACTTGAGTCTTTAATATACCTTGCAGAAAACGGTGATGAAGCCGTTAAGAATCTATTTCAAAAAATCGGCAATTACCTTGGATATGGTATCAATAACATTATTAATACCTTTAACCCTGACCAGGTAATCATTGGGAACCGTTTAGCTCTAACAAAAGAATGGATAGAGGAGCCGATTCGAAATACCATTAAAAATCACACACTCACTCATCATCAACATGAAATGAGATTGGATTTTTCGGGACTTGGAATGTATTCTACTGTATTAGGTGTTTCTGCTTTTGTGGTTGAGAATTTTATAAAAGAAGAATCTAAAGTCTTATAAGATACTCACTTCTTCCCCTTCTAAGGAATACAAAAAAGTTAGTTGTTTGGATATACAAAGTTGATTGACATCAGTTATAATAAATTTGTATACAACTATACTATTCGATGGGGAGATATTATGGAGAAAAAATCAAAACCAAACGAGCCTTTAGTTACACACATTTATACTGCAGATCCTTCCGCACATGTCTTTGAAGGAAAGCTTTATATTTATCCATCTCATGACCTAGATCATGACGAGCCTTCTAATGATAATGGTGACCAATATAAGATGGAAGATTACCATGTCCTTTCTATGGATGATGTTAACTCTTCTGTTGTCGACCACGGGGAAGCGCTTCACGTAAAGGATGTACCATGGGCATCGAAACAAATGTGGGCACCTGATGCGGCTTACAAAAACAACACTTATTATTTATTCTTCCCAGCAAGAGATAAAGATGGCATTTTCAGAATTGGGGTCGCAACCAGCCCTAATCCTGCAGGTCCTTTTACACCGCAAGAAAATTACATACCTGGCAGTTTCAGCATCGACCCAGCTGTTTTAGTGGATGAAGATAATAGAGCCTATGTTTATTTTGGCGGCCTTTGGGGAGGACAGTTAGAAAAGTGGCAGACTGGAACATTTATTCCAGATGCTGAAGGTCCTGCACCAGATGCTCCTGCACTAGGACCAAGAGTTGCTGAACTATCCGACGATATGCTGACATTTAAAAGTGAACCGAAGGAAATTTCCATTGTTGATGAAGATGGTAATCACATTCTTGCCAGTGATGAAGACAGAAGATATTTCGAAGGTCCGTGGGTTCATAAATACAATGGTCTTTACTATCTATCTTATTCAACCGGTACGACCCATAAAATAGTTTATGCGGTAAGTGAAAACCCACAGGGTCCATTTGTGTTTAAAGGAACGATTCTAACTCCTGTTATTGGCTGGACCACACATCATTCGATTGTTGAGTTTAACAATAAGTGGTACCTGTTCTATCATGATTGCTCGTTATCAGATGGAGTGAACCATAAGCGCTCTGTGAAGTACACTGAACTAAAATATAACAGTGACGGAACGATCCAAACGATTGACCCTTACGGGGATAAATAAACAGATAAAAAGCTGGCTTCCTAGTTGAAGCCAGCTTCTTTATTTACACTGAGGGTTTTATTATTTCAGCCTCTCTACTAATACTTTAGTAATATCCGCTATAACTTTTCCAATTTCTTGATTTGCGTCTATTCTGACCATTCGTTCTGGAAACATCTTCAATACTTCTTCATAGCCCTCCCTGACTTTAACATGAAAGTTTATTTCTTCTAAATCTAATCTGTTTATTTCTCTCCCTTTATTTTTTGCAATTCGATTTAATCCTATTTGAGGATCCAAATCCAAGTACAAAGTTAAATCAGGCATTAAGTTTTCAATTGCAAATTTATTTACTGAATAAACCTCATTGATACCTAATCCTCTTGCATATCCCTGATAGGCTAGGCTGCTATCAATAAATCGATCACATAATACAATATTGCCTTCCTTAAGAGACGGTATTACCTTTTCTATTAAATGTTGTCTTCTTGCTGCGGCATAAAGCAGGGCTTCTGTTCTGCCCTCCATTTTAGTATTCTCTCTATCTAAAATTACGGAACGAATTTGCTCTGCTATATCAATTCCTCCAGGCTCTCTTGTAACAACTACCTTTTTTCCACTCGTCTCAAGAGAGTCTTTAATGAAATTAATTATGGTTGATTTGCCAGATCCCTCGACACCTTCAAGGGTAATAAAGTAACTCATTTTAACTGCTCCAATCATTTTCTCTATTTAATAAATTGTTTTACTATGTAGATTTGATTACTATCTAGGAAGGAGCCTCCTTGAAATCTCGCTCCCTTATTCCTTAATTGGGTGAGTTGCTTTACCTTTTCCTCCGTGATTAACTCACCCATTAACAGCAGTGGAATACCAGGTGGATATGGTATGATCGTCTCTGCACACACCTGCCCCGCAGCTTCTGTTAGGGGTATTAATTCACTCTCAATATTCGACAACTTCTCATAGGGAACCGCTAATTCAGATATCTTTCCTGAACTAATTTGGAACTCTTCCTCACCTGGATCGTATGGTATCTCTTCTAGTTGCTCTTTTATTTTCCTGCTTGCTTCTACTAATGGATAGTCTTGGTTTTCCTTCAATAAGGGAAGGATCAATAGCACATTAAAGGGATCTGCTAGTTCTGTATAAATACCCTTCTCTTCGAATCTTTTCTGGAGTTCAAATCCACTTAATCTAGACCTTGATTGGATGGTTATTTTTAATGTGTCCCCTCCTGAGTCAGGATACTCCAATACATGTATACATGGAATAGTTGCCAACTCAGCTTTAAAGCGGGTTATTTCTTTTTGTAGGTATGCCATATCGTCCGGTTGGTATGTTGCTAAATAATTTCTTGCAAGATCGAGTGAAGCCATGATCACGTAAGATGGGCTGCTGGACTGCAGCATTTGCAGGTACTCTTTTACTTTGTTGTGATTGACTCGCTCACTGTTTATATGTAAATAAGAACCCATTGTCATGGCGGGCAGGGTTTTATGCGCGGAATGAACGACAATATCAGCCCCTAATTGGACAGCCGATACCGGGAACGGTTCACCAATAATAAAATGAGGCCCATGTGCCTCATCAACCAGTACAGGAACATTATGACTATGTGCAATCTCTATAACACTTTTTAAATCATACACCATTCCATAGTAGTTCGGATAGGTTAAGACAATTGCCTTTGTTTCTGGATAGAGAGAAATAGCTCTTTCCACTATTTCTTTTGATACACCTGTCGCAGTTTTCCAATCTGGATTGTATTCTGGCTCTAAAAAAACAGGACGGGCTTTTACAAGTTTTAGAGCATTTAAGACTGATTTATGGCAGTTTCTTTGTACTAGGATAACATCATCCTTTTCACAAACTGACAAAATCATGGCTAAATTTCCAACTGTAGATCCATTGACTAAGAAAAAGCTTTCTTTAACCTGATAAAGATCTGCTAATAGCTCTTGGCCCACTTTTATTACTCCTTCAGGAGAATGCAAATCATCTAATCCCGATAATTCCGTCGCATCGATTCGTAGAATTTCCTGAAAAATGTTATTAGACTGCAAATGGAAAAGTGCCCCTGACTTATGTCCAGGAACATGAAATGATATAGGTTTGGAATTTTTGTATTTGAGCAACGCTTCGTATAATGGAATTTCTGTTTGTTTATGCATTGGTATACTCCTTTAAAGAGTCTCATTTATTTTAACAAAAAACGAAAGAACCTACCCCCTACTTTACAAAAAAAAATAAAGCCCAAATGGACTTTTTACGAAAAAATTTCAGGTGTTGTAATTTTTCTTAGTTGTTTTAGATAATACTTATATTTCGGGTCATGTGTTTCTGTTTGGATTAAGTCTTCTTCGCATTCTGTACAAATAAATGAAGTATATAGATGTATCCCTTTTTGTTTTTGATTTTCGCAAATAACGCACGTTTCGTGATAATGACTATGTGCTAATGAACTCAACCACACCACCTCCATACACCTATTCTTCCCGATATTTTATAAATGTATACAATATTTAGAATTATCTCTTTCAGGGTATCCCTCGGTATATCTTATGTTGATAATTGCTTTTGGGTGTATGTCTAGTAACGATTTATTCAAAAACACTTCGTACTTTTTTATTTTTGTTGTTTAGGAGGGTTGGCTATTAAGTTGGGGAACGGTGATGGTCTGTACTATTGAGTACCTTTAATCTAGAAAAGGTATGTTTGAAGTCCTCCATTTTTATTCACAACCTTTCGTCCTTTCGGACAACACAAAAAAACACAACCATAATTAGGTTGTGTTTCATTTTGCCTGGCAACGTCCTACTCTCACAGGGACAAAGTCCCAACTACCATCGGCGCAAAGAAGCTTAACTTCCGTGTTCGGTATGGGAACGGGTGTGACCTTCTCGCCATTATTACCAGACTGTTTTTGAGGTTTCATTCCCTCAAAACTAGATAATCAGAAGAAGTGTGTAAAACGAGTTCGCTTTTAAAAATTGGTTAAGTCCTCGAACGATTAGTATCAGTCAGCTCCACATGTTACCACGCTTCCACCTCTGACCTATCAACCTGATCATCTTTCAGGGTTCTTACTAGCTTGACGCTATGGGAAATCTCATCTTGAGGGGGGCTTCATGCTTAGATGCTTTCAGCACTTATCCCGTCCGCACATAGCTACCCAGCGATGCCTTTGGCAAGACAACTGGTACACCAGCGGTGCGTCCATCCCGGTCCTCTCGTACTAAGGACAGCTCCTCTCAAATTTCCTGCGCCCACGACGGATAGGGACCGAACTGTCTCACGACGTTCTGAACCCAGCTCGCGTACCGCTTTAATGGGCGAACAGCCCAACCCTTGGGACCGACTACAGCCCCAGGATGCGATGAGCCGACATCGAGGTGCCAAACCTCCCCGTCGATGTGGACTCTTGGGGGAGATAAGCCTGTTATCCCCGGGGTAGCTTTTATCCGTTGAGCGATGGCCCTTCCATGCGGAACCACCGGATCACTAAGCCCGACTTTCGTCCCTGCTCGACTTGTAGGTCTCGCAGTCAAGCTCCCTTGTGCCTTTACACTCTGCGAATGATTTCCAACCATTCTGAGGGAACCTTTGGGCGCCTCCGTTACTCTTTAGGAGGCGACCGCCCCAGTCAAACTGCCCACCTGACACTGTCTCCCACCCCGATAAGGGGTGCGGGTTAGAATTTCAATACAGCCAGGGTAGTATCCCACCGACGCCTCCACCGAAGCTGGCGCTCCGGTTTCTCAGGCTCCTACCTATCCTGTACAAGCTGTACCAAAATTCAATATCAGGCTACAGTAAAGCTCCACGGGGTCTTTCCGTCCTGTCGCGGGTAACCTGCATCTTCACAGGTACTATAATTTCACCGAGTCTCTCGTTGAGACAGTGCCCAGATCGTTACGCCTTTCGTGCGGGTCGGAACTTACCCGACAAGGAATTTCGCTACCTTAGGACCGTTATAGTTACGGCCGCCGTTTACTGGGGCTTCGATTCAGAGCTTCGCTTGCGCTAACCCCTCCTCTTAACCTTCCAGCACCGGGCAGGCGTCAGCCCCTATACTTCGCCTTGCGGCTTCGCAGAGACCTGTGTTTTTGCTAAACAGTCGCCTGGGCCTATTCACTGCGGCTCTTCGAGGCTATTCACCTCAAAAAGCACCCCTTCTCCCGAAGTTACGGGGTCATTTTGCCGAGTTCCTTAACGAGAGTTCTCTCGCTCACCTTAGGATTCTCTCCTCGCCTACCTGTGTCGGTTTGCGGTACGGGCACCTTTTATCTCGCTAGAGGCTTTTCTTGGCAGTGTGGAATCAGGAACTTCGGTACTATATTTCCCTCGCCATCACAGCTCAGCCTTTACGGTAAGCGGATTTTCCTACTTACCAGCCTAACTGCTTGGACGCGCATATCCAACAGCGCGCTTACCCTATCCTCCTGCGTCCCCCCATCACTCAAACGATAAAGAGGTGGTACAGGAATATCAACCTGTTGTCCATCGCCTACGCCTTTCGGCCTCGGCTTAGGTCCCGACTAACCCTGAGAGGACGAGCCTTCCTCAGGAAACCTTAGGCATACGGTGGACGGGATTCTCACCCGTCTTTCGCTACTCATACCGGCATTCTCACTTCTAAGCGCTCCACCAGTCCTTACGGTCTAGCTTCAACGCCCTTAGAACGCTCTCCTACCACTGACACCATACGGTGTCAATCCACAGCTTCGGTGTTACGTTTAGCCCCGGTACATTTTCGGCGCAGAGTCACTCGACCAGTGAGCTATTACGCACTCTTTAAATGGTGGCTGCTTCTAAGCCAACATCCTGGTTGTCTAAGCAACTCCACATCCTTTTCCACTTAACGTAAACTTTGGGACCTTAGCTGGTGGTCTGGGCTGTTTCCCTTTTGACTACGGATCTTATCACTCGCAGTCTGACTCCCACGGATAAGTCTTTGGCATTCGGAGTTTGTCTGAATTCGGTAACCCGATGAGGGCCCCTAGTCCAAACAGTGCTCTACCTCCAAGACTCTTACAACGTGAGGCTAGCCCTAAAGCTATTTCGGAGAGAACCAGCTATCTCCAAGTTCGATTGGAATTTCTCCGCTACCCACACCTCATCCCCGCACTTTTCAACGTGCGTGGGTTCGGGCCTCCATCCAGTGTTACCTGGACTTCACCCTGGACATGGGTAGATCACCTGGTTTCGGGTCTACGACCACATACTCATACGCCCTATTCAGACTCGCTTTCGCTGCGGCTCCGTCTCTTCAACTTAACCTTGCATGTAATCGTAACTCGCCGGTTCATTCTACAAAAGGCACGCCATCACCCATGAACGGGCTCTGACTACTTGTAGGCACACGGTTTCAGGATCTTTTTCACTCCCCTTCCGGGGTGCTTTTCACCTTTCCCTCACGGTACTGGTTCACTATCGGTCACTAGGGAGTATTTAGCCTTGGGAGATGGTCCTCCCAGCTTCCGACCGGATTTCTCGTGTCCGGCCGTACTCAGGATCCACTCAGGAGGGAACGAAGTTTCAACTACAGGGTTTTTACCTTCTATGACGGACCTTTCCAGATCGCTTCATCTACCCCGTTCCTTTGTAACTCCATGTTGAGTGTCCTACAACCCCAAGAGGCAAGCCTCTTGGTTTGGGCTATGTCCCGTTTCGCTCGCCGCTACTCAGGGAATCGCGTTTGCTTTCTCTTCCTCCGGGTACTTAGATGTTTCAGTTCCCCGGGTCTGCCTTCAATACCCTATGTATTCAGGTAAAGATACTGCTCCATTACGAGCAGTGGGTTCCCCCATTCGGAAATCTCCGGATCAAAGCTTACTTACAGCTCCCCGAAGCATATCGGTGTTAGTCCCGTCCTTCATCGGCTCCTAGTGCCAAGGCATCCACCGTGCGCCCTTTCTAACTTAACCTAAAAGGTTATTTTCTTCTTAATTGCTTAAGAGAGAAAAACTAATGTGGCGATTCTCGGTTTTACTTTGACTTCTTCTTACGATTATCTAGTTTTCAAAGAACGAGGCTGCTGATTCAATCACAGCGTGATTAAACTTCAGAGCTTTACATCATGCTGCCTTGCGACGAGCTGAAGGATTACACCTTCGAATACGCTATGGCGCAGGAGCAAAAATATTTCATTTAATAGTATTAACTATCTTATTGGTGGAGCCTAGCGGGATCGAACCGCTGACCTCCTGCGTGCAAAGCAGGCGCTCTCCCAGCTGAGCTAAGGCCCCGTAGAGATGAGTGGGCCTAAATGGACTCGAACCATCGACCTCACGCTTATCAGGCGTGCGCTCTAACCAGCTGAGCTATAGGCCCCCACTACGAAATATAATAGAGAGATTGAACTCTCAAAACTAAACAAACAAGTAACAGTCAACTTCTTATCAGTCCATAGGGACTGCATTATCCTTAGAAAGGAGGTGATCCAGCCGCACCTTCCGATACGGCTACCTTGTTACGACTTCACCCCAATCATCTGTCCCACCTTAGGCGGCTGGCTCCTTACGGTTACCCCACCGACTTCGGGTGTTACAAACTCTCGTGGTGTGACGGGCGGTGTGTACAAGGCCCGGGAACGTATTCACCGCGGCATGCTGATCCGCGATTACTAGCGATTCCGGCTTCATGTAGGCGAGTTGCAGCCTACAATCCGAACTGAGAATGGTTTTATGGGATTGGCTAAACCTCGCGGTCTTGCAGCCCTTTGTACCATCCATTGTAGCACGTGTGTAGCCCAGGTCATAAGGGGCATGATGATTTGACGTCATCCCCACCTTCCTCCGGTTTGTCACCGGCAGTCTCCTTAGAGTGCCCAACTAAATGCTGGCAACTAAGAACAAGGGTTGCGCTCGTTGCGGGACTTAACCCAACATCTCACGACACGAGCTGACGACAACCATGCACCACCTGTCACTCTGTTCCCCGAAGGGAAACGTCCTATCTCTAGGAGTGTCAGAGGATGTCAAGACCTGGTAAGGTTCTTCGCGTTGCTTCGAATTAAACCACATGCTCCACCGCTTGTGCGGGCCCCCGTCAATTCCTTTGAGTTTCAGCCTTGCGGCCGTACTCCCCAGGCGGAGTGCTTAATGCGTTAGCTGCAGCACTAAAGGGCGGAAACCCTCTAACACTTAGCACTCATCGTTTACGGCGTGGACTACCAGGGTATCTAATCCTGTTTGCTCCCCACGCTTTCGCGCCTCAGCGTCAGTTACAGACCAGAAAGCCGCCTTCGCCACTGGTGTTCCTCCACATCTCTACGCATTTCACCGCTACACGTGGAATTCCGCTTTCCTCTTCTGTACTCAAGTCCCCCAGTTTCCAATGACCCTCCACGGTTGAGCCGTGGGCTTTCACATCAGACTTAAAGGACCGCCTGCGCGCGCTTTACGCCCAATAATTCCGGACAACGCTTGCCACCTACGTATTACCGCGGCTGCTGGCACGTAGTTAGCCGTGGCTTTCTGGTTAGGTACCGTCAAGGTACCGGCAGTTACTCCGATACTTGTTCTTCCCTAACAACAGAGCTTTACGACCCGAAGGCCTTCATCGCTCACGCGGCGTTGCTCCGTCAGACTTTCGTCCATTGCGGAAGATTCCCTACTGCTGCCTCCCGTAGGAGTCTGGGCCGTGTCTCAGTCCCAGTGTGGCCGATCACCCTCTCAGGTCGGCTACGCATCGTCGCCTTGGTGAGCCATTACCTCACCAACTAGCTAATGCGCCGCGGGCCCATCTGTAAGTGTCAGCGTAAACCGACTTTCAGCTTTTCCTCATGAGAGGAAAAGGATTATCCGGTATTAGCTCCGGTTTCCCGAAGTTATCCCAGTCTTACAGGCAGGTTGCCCACGTGTTACTCACCCGTCCGCCGCTAACCTTTAGGAGCAAGCTCCTAAAGATTCGCTCGACTTGCATGTATTAGGCACGCCGCCAGCGTTCGTCCTGAGCCAGGATCAAACTCTCCAAGAAAGTTGATATAGCTCATTTGTTACGTTGGCTTAGCTTTTATAAAAAGCTAAAAAATTGTTTGTTGACGTTCTTGTTTGTTTAGTTTTCAAAGATCAAAGCTACTCAATCGCCTTGAGGCGACTTTATTAATATATCACAATCAAATTATTAAAGTCAATAACTTTTTTCAGTGTGTTGCGTTGTCGTTTGCGACGACTTTTAATATATTACAGTACAATTTTGGTTTGGTCAACAGTTTTTCACACAAATAATAGAATTGTTTTTAAGGCAATAAAAAACCGCTGTTTTTCAGCGGCATTTAAACTAGATTATAAATTTTTGAATTGCAGCCAGCGCTACTAATCCTGGGATTCCAAGAAATCCTGAGACAGCAGATGTTGCAAAATTAATCGGTACATGGATACCAAAACTATTCCCAGCTGTATTTAAAAAGAATAATAGTAGTGCTCCTATCAATATCTTAACAACTGCTTGGCCAATAAACTTAGCCGGTTTAAAAGGAGCGCCTGAAAACAAAAGAATAAGTATGAGCCCGCCTAGTATCGAAATGATTATTATAGGTTCCAAAAAGCTATCCCCCTTCAACTCTTTTTATAACACCATATGTACAAGTTATAAAAAATAGACCTGAATAGGAATAGCTCGTACTTACCTTTTCATACTTACATTTCTTTCTTTTGCTTCTCTTAATAGAAAGAAATACTTTGCTTGGGCAATATTTGTTTGACAAATCGCTTCCTCAGATGGGTCAAAACTTTTATCTAATAATTGTTTTTGTTCTTGCCAGTGTTCTTTATATTCCTGTAGCTGAATTAACAATTTTTCGTCAAATTCTTTCCGCAGCCACCCTTTGCGCTGAAAAAACATCGTTATTCCCCCGGACTCTGCTTTTCGTCTAAATCTCTCTTCTTCCTTCTAGAGCCTTTGATAAAGTAACTTCATCTGCGTATTCTAGATCTCCTCCAACAGGAAGTCCGTGAGCAATCCTTGTAATTTTAATACCTGATGGTTTAAGCAACCGTGAAATATACATCGCAGTGGCTTCTCCCTCGATATTTGCATTCGTGGCTAAGATCACTTCTTGTACGGTTTCATCGTGAAGACGCTTTAATAGGTCAGGAATATTAATATCCTCAGGACCTATTCCATCCATAGGTGAAATTGAACCATGCAGGACATGGTACATACCATTGAAATCCTTCATTTTTTCCATCGCAATGACATCCTTTGGATCTTGAACAACACAAATAGTACTCTTATCCCGACGCTGGTCATCACATATGTAGCATGGATCCTGATCTGTTATATGCCCACAGACAGAACAGTAGGATAAATTCCGCTTGGCATTTACAAGTGCTTTAGCAAAATCCAGCACAGTATCTTCCTTCATACTTAACACATGAAAAGCCAGCCGGGCAGCAGTTTTCGGTCCAATACCAGGCAGCTTCATAAAGCCGTCAATCAATTTAGAAATCGGTTCTGGATAATGCATTATTTATTATTCCTCTCCTAGAAAAGCATATGCGCCTTAGAAAAGGCGCATACACAAGATCCTTATGATTTAAAAAGGCAGATTCATTCCTTTTGTAAATTGGCCCATCGTATTGTTTGTGAGCTCTTCTACCTTCTTCAATGCATCGTTTGTTGCAGCTAATACAAGGTCTTGCAGCATTTCAATATCGTCTGGGTCTACCGCTTCTGGCTTAATTTGTACATCTACTACTTCTTTATGACCTGTAACAATAACAGTCACCATGCCTCCGCCAGCTGTTCCTTCAATCTTCTGCTGCCCTAATTCTTCTTGAGCCTCAGCCATTTTCTTTTGCATTTTTTGCATTTGTTTCATCATATTTTGCATATTTCCCATTCCACCACGCATAATTCCTTCAACCTCCAATTAGTTAATCAACTATTTCTACGAATTCAGCACCAAATAAGTTTTTAGCTTCCGCAATATGCGGTTCTTCTTCTGATTTTGATTCAGTAGATTCACCTTCAACGTTATGCTGAGTGCTTAAGAAGTTTTCTCGAATCGATGTCCATTGGTCTTCTGGTACCCCTAACACGAGATACCTATTTCCTGTTAGTTCTTGAAGAGCATGAGTAATCGTTTCGATAAACCGGTTATTATCCATTGCCATTTGACAGTGAATTTCATGTTTAAATTTTAAAATAAAAGCATTGCTTGAAGCAGCTGCTGGCTCCGCTTCATTTAGTAAGGCTGCATGAGATTTCATTAAACGTCCTCTCATTTCACCCCACCTGCTTTTAATTTGAGTTAAGTCATTCTTTGTTGCATTCTTTAATACTTCATTGATTCTTCCAACTGCTGGCTGGAATCCTTTTCTTGAAGATCTTTGTGCAGGTTTTTGTGTCGTCTGCGGTGCTGCCTCTCCAACAACAACAGGTCCATTCGTTTTAAGCTGTTGCACTTCATGCTCAAGATGTTCTATCTTGGTTAGAAGTTGAGCTATTTGTCCAGAAGGTAGCTGCTCTACCTGCTTTCCTTCCGTTTGACACAACTTAACAATTGCAACTTCTAGAAATATTCTCGGGTGGTTTGTCCAACGCATATCCTGTTGGGTTTTATTTAACAATTCTATAAGTTGATATATTTGATCATAGGGTACAGCCTCAGCGATTTGACGGAACTCCTCATCCAACAAGACTCTATCTAATGATTCTTCAAGATTTGGTGCTGTTTTGTATAGCAGCATATCTCGATAGTATAAAATAAAATCCTCTATAAATCGTGATGGATCTTTACCATGAAATAATAATTCCTCTAAAGCTTCTAAACCACTGGCTACATCCTTCTCAAGAACAGCTCTCGCTAGCTTGTTTAAAAAACCTTGAGAAACAGAACCTGTTACGGTTAATGCATCTTCAACCGTTACTACTTCCTGACTAAAGGAAATAGCTTGGTCTAATAGACTTAATGCATCCCGCATACCACCTTCAGCCGCTCTAGCAATCATCTTTAATGCGTCTTCTTCACAATTAACTCCGGTTTCATCTACGATTAGCTTCATACGATTTACAATAGATTGTGCCGTAATTCGTCTAAAATCAAATCGTTGACACCTAGAGATAATCGTTAATGGTATTTTATGCGGCTCAGTTGTTGCTAATATAAAAATAACATGCTTGGGCGGCTCCTCCAAAGTTTTCAATAATGCATTAAAGGCACTAATCGATAGCATATGCACTTCATCAATAATATAGACCTTGTATTTCACCGAGGTAGGAGCAAACTTTACCTTATCTAGAACATCTCGCATTTCTTCTACCCTGGAGTTGGAGGCAGCGTCAAATTCAAGCACGTCCGATATCGTTCCATTCGTAATTCCCTTACAGGCTGCACATTCATTGCAGGGTTCAGAAATCGGTGCTCGTTCGCAATTTACTGCCTTCGCCAAAATTTTAGCTGCACTAGTTTTACCAGTTCCTCGCGGTCCGTTAAATAAATAGGCATGAGAGATTTTTTGTTGAAGTAGAGCGTTCTGTAATGTTTTGGTTACATGTTCTTGTCCTACTACATCAATAAATGCCTGAGGACGCCAAACACGATATAAAGCCTGATAAGCCAAAAACATCGCCCCCTTCAAAATTTCTATCCAGTCTATTATAACTTATCCTTTTTCCTTTTTTCAAAAAGAATACAAAAAAACTCATCTCGTAATTAAGATGAGTTGTTTTTACATTATAAACTGCCGTGCACCTTCCGTCGACTTCGCACCCATAGGCGCTGCTTAAGCAGTTAGCTCGGCCCAGGCCACCCTGCGGCACATGGGAGCTTCCACTTAATGCTGCTTCCTTCCGGACCTGACATGGTTCATGGATTCCCATTGCGCAGGACCCGGGCGTCAACACCACTTACTTAAGGCGGACCCTACAGGATACCAGCCTCGGGAAGGGATTCAGCCTCGCTAGAGCGGATTGCGAGTACAGGGCACCGCTACCTCCCCGCCTAGCACGGCAAAGTTGATAATAATTTTAGGCGCCATATCTGACGCTTTTTTAGTATACTAACTTTCAACAAAAAAATCAATCTTTAACGATTGTAAATTATTGTAAAGATTGTTTTTTTGCTATCTTCCTTTCCTCTCGAAGCTTGCGAAAGAAGTCTGATAGCAGTTGACCACACTCTTTTTCCAATACACCAGTGGTTACCTGACTTTGATGATTAAACCGCTCATCCTGTAAGAGATTCATAAGGGTTCCTGCGCAGCCCCCCTTTGGATCTTTTGCACCATACACTACTCTTTTTACCCTAGATAGAATAATCGCACCTGAACACATAGGGCAAGGTTCTAGTGTTACATAAAGATGCGCATTGTCCAACCGCCATGAACCTGTTTCTTGACATGCTTTTTCAATAGCCAAAACTTCTGCATGGGCTATTGCGCTTTGTTTACTCTCTCGTAAATTATGTGCACGGGAAATAATTTTCCCATCGATAACGATAATTGCTCCAATCGGCACCTCTGCTAGAGATTCTGCCTTTCTTGCTTCCTTAATGGCTTCGTTCATATAATATTCATCTGAAAATTTTTCAATAGTCATGAGGATTCCGCCTTACGTTTTCTTCATTTGCATAGTCCATTTGATATTTTTTCCCATTATATCATGATTCTATAATGTCACTCATAGAATAGATGTAGTGTTCTTGCTTAGGAGGGGAAGAAAATGCAAATTCATATTGTGAAAAGTAACGAATCATTAACGACCATCGCCAGGGCATACAATACGACGGTTAATGATATTGTTGAAGCAAATGACATCCCTAATCCAAATAATCTTGTCGTCGGTCAAGCAATGGTTATTCCAATCGTAGGCAGTTTTTATTATGTACAGCCTGGAGATAGTCTGTGGTCAATTGGACAAAAAGTAGGTGTACCCTATCAACAGATTGCTTCCGTTAATCGTATTTCCTTAAACCAACAGCTTTATGTTGGCTTTCGGCTTTATATCCCACAAGCACCAAAGAGAAGGGCAGAATTTAATGCTTATGTAGAACCCCGCGGCACCTCTGTGGCCCCAATCCTAGAAAGCAGCGCACGGGAAGCAGCACCCTATTTAACTTACCTAGCCCCATTTAGTTTTCAAGCTCTTCGGGATGGATCATTAAAGGAACCCTTATTAAATAATTTTCCAGCCATTGCGAGAGCCAATCGGAATGTTTTAATGATGGTCATCAATAACCAAGAAAATGATCAATTTAGCGATGAATTAGGCCGTATTTTACTTAATGATATCCCGATTCAAGATAGATTCTTAAATAATATTGTGGCTACTGCAAAGAAATACGGTTTTCGAGATATTCATTTTGATTTTGAATTTTTACGGCCCGCAGACCGTGAAGCCTATAACGCATTTTTACGAAAAGCAAAAGCACGGTTCCAAAGGGAAGGCTGGTTAATGTCAACTGCCCTTGCCCCTAAAACAAGTGCTACACAAAAGGGAAAGTGGTATGAAGGCCATGACTATCGGGCACACGGTCAGATCGCTGATTTTGTTGTTATTATGACCTACGAGTGGGGCTACAGTGGAGGTCCTGCCATGGCTGTTTCCCCCATAGATCAGGTTCGAAGAGTGTTAGAATATGCGATAACGGAAATGCCCCCGAATAAAATTATGATGGGACAGAACTTATATGGATACGACTGGACACTTCCATTTGTTCAAGGCTCTGTGGCAAAAGCAGTAAGTCCACAACAAGCGATTGAACTTGCAGCTAGGTACAAGGTTCAGATCCAGTATGATACTAAAGCACAGGCTCCTTTCTTCCGATATACTGCTGAAGATGGCAAGCGGCATGAGGTTTGGTTTGAGGATGCCCGCTCTATTCAGGCAAAGTTTAATTTGATTAAAGAGCTAAAGATTCGAGGAATGAGTTACTGGAAGCTGGGCTTGGCATTTCCACAAAATTGGCTACTAATTGTCGAGAATTTCAATGTGGTAAAAAGAGGTTAATACCTTTTCACAACATAAACTGCCTTAATTCGGCAGTTTTTTCATATTATCGACATTAAAATTTCTTCTTCTACAATTTCCATATCCCTTCCTGTATCAGATTATGATAATATATTATTTGTGCCATAAAGTAAGTTACCAGTATCATGCTGGATAAACATAGAAATTGTAGGCAGTTGGAGAAGGAGGACATGCAATGGGGTATACTCCCTTTATTACCGTTGAAGGGCCGATTGGTGTAGGTAAGACATCTCTTGCAAAAGCCATTTCAGATCAATTTAATTTTGCTTTATTAAAAGAGATTGTTGACGAAAATCCATTTTTGGGAAAGTTTTATGACAATATTGAAGAGTGGAGTTTCCAAACAGAAATGTTTTTTCTTTGCAATCGCTATAAGCAATTAGGGGATATTAATACCCACTACTTAAGTAAAAGTCAGGCTGTAGTTGCAGATTATCATATTTTAAAGAACTTAATTTTTGCACAGAGGACTTTAAACCCTGATGAATATCAAAAATACTACAAAATATATCAGCTCCTTACAGAAGACATGCCAAAGCCAAATGTGATTATTTATCTTAATGCAAGTTTAGATACTCTTCTAAGACGAATTAAAACACGAGGACGCGAAGTAGAAAAAAATATCAGCCCCTTATATTTAGAGCAGCTTTCGATTGACTACGAACAAACCATAACGCGCTTTGAGCAATCACATCCAGAAATTCCTGTTCTTCGTTTTAATGGTGATGAATTAGATTTTGTTAAAAATGAAGATGATTTACATTATATTATTGAAAAGCTTATAGGCTCATTAAAGAAAAGCAGCACGACAAACATACGATAAGAATTGGGGGATGTAAGTGAGTATCGTTATTGGTGGTATGATAGGTCTTGGAAAAACAAGTGTGGCTGACACATTAAATGCACATTTTAAAAGAAATGGAATTGAGAGTAAGGTTTTTTATGAAGCTGTTGATGATAATCCAATTCTTCCGCTTTATTATGAATTAACACCTAAAGAACTAGATGCAAGAAGAATTCCTTTCCTTTTACAATTATTTTTCTTAAATAAACGTTTTAAAACAGTTAAAGATTGCGTGAGTTGGAGAGAACCTATTTACACGATACAAGATCGCTCCATTTATGAAGATTGGTACTTTGCTTATGTAAACAAAAATCTAGGCAGGATTTCTGAACTAGAATTTAAAATATATGAAGATCTTGTTGAAAACATGATGGAAGAGTTAAATGAACTTCCTAAAAAGGCTCCTGATTTAATGGTTTATTTAAAAGGTTCCTTTGATACCGTAATTGATCGTATTATGGCCCGAGGCCGAAGCTTTGAAATTAATCCTGAACTAAAAGAGTATTATTTTGAAGTTTGGAAGGGTTATGACGAATGGGTTATTAATAACTACAATGCCAGTGATGTTTTGATTATTGACATGGATAATACTGATGTTATTAAAAGACCAGAAGATGCG
Organism: Neobacillus sp. CF12; assembly: GCF_030348765.1. GTDB lineage: Bacteria > Bacillota > Bacilli > Bacillales > Cytobacillaceae > Neobacillus. The sequence continues at coordinate 3,797,496 of NZ_JAUCEU010000007.1, forward strand.
ATAAGAGTTTGTCGTGAAGTGGATGAGCGATTAAAAGAAATCTTAAATATAACAAAGGCACATATTGGTTAATCCAATATGTGCTTCTTTTTTATTGTTATAAAAAAAAACATAAAAAATCCGCCCAATTGCTTGGAACGGATTTTATCTCCAATTTTATGCGCGAATATTAAAAGTAAATGGAGGAGGAAGAGGGATTCGAACCCCCGCGCGGTTTGACCCGCCTGTCGGTTTTCAAGACCGATCCCTTCAGCCAGACTTGGGTATTCCTCCATATTGACAAGATATATATTATCACATAATATTCATCTCTGTCAACACATGTTTAAAACATTTTTTTATTCTGGCGCGATAACTTCTTTATTCCCCATATATGGACGTAATACCTTAGGAATAACTACACTGCCATCCTCTTGCTGGTAATTTTCTAGGATAGCGGCGACAGTTCTTCCAATTGCTAAACCAGATCCATTTAAGGTATGAACATGTTCTGGTTTAGCTTTTGGGTCACGGCGGAATCTTATATTAGCACGACGGGCTTGAAATGCCTCAAAGTTACTGCAAGAAGAAATTTCACGGTATGTTCCATAGCTCGGTATCCATACCTCAATATCGTACTTTTTCGCAGCTGTAAAGCCAAGGTCGCCCGTACACATGCTCAACACACGATAAGGTAATTCAAGTAATTGCAGAACACGCTCTGCATCACTTGTCAACTTCTCAAGCTCTTCATAAGAATCTTCCGGTTTCACAAACTTTACAAGTTCCACCTTGTTGAACTGATGTTGACGAATTAATCCACGAGTATCACGTCCCGCAGAGCCAGCCTCAGAACGGAAACATGCGCTGTAAGCCGCAAAGCGAATTGGGAGCTCATCTCCGCTTAATATTTCATCGCGGTGGAGGTTGGTGACAGGCACCTCTGCTGTCGGAATTAAAAAATAATCTTCATTTTCAATTAAAAACGCATCTTCTGCAAATTTTGGCAATTGCCCTGTACCCGTCATACTCGCACGGTTTACCATATATGGCGGTAAGATTTCCTTATAGCCATGTTCATCGACATGCAAATCCAACATAAAGTTCATAAGTGCGCGCTCTAAACGTGCCCCAAGGCCTTTATAAAAAACGAAGCGGCTTCCTGTAACCTTGCCCGCACGTTCAAAGTCAAGGATACCTAGATGGTCCGCAACGTCCCAGTGCGGCTTCGCTTCAAAGTCGAAGTCACGAACATGTCCCCATTTTCTAATTTCTATGTTTTCATCCTCTGTTTCACCAATTGGAACACTTTCGTGAGGAATATTTGGAATGCTCATTAACAATAAGTCTAGGGTTTCTTCGACACTGCGGAGCTCCTCATCCAAAACTTTAATCCTTTCACCCACCTCACGCATTTCAATAATAAGATGGTCAGCATCTGCTTTTTCACGCTTTAAAGCAGCTACCTGCTGGGAAACTTCATTTCGCTTGCTCTTCAATTGTTCAGCCTCAACGATTAAATCACGTCTTCGCTGGTCTAGGTCCTCAAATTTACCAAGGTCGGTTAAGTCCTCTCCACGATGCTGAAGCTTTTCCTTTACCTCTGCAAAATTAGCTCGTAACAACTTAATATCTAACATCTTTTCCACTCCTTAATTATTAAGCGTAAGCGCCTTGAACAGGGGCGACAGGCATAAGACGAGCCGGCGGAAAGGTTGCCTTTTAACCTTTTTGTCGGATTGGCTTAGACCTAAGAGCCTCTAGGCGCTGCAGCTAGATTAATAAAAAATAAATACAAAAAACTCCCGTCCCCAAAAACAGGGACGAGAGTTACCCGCGATACCACCCTGGTTGACAGATATTAGTCTGTCCACCTCGAAAAAAATTAACGGTTTTTACCGAAAGTACTTACTGACCCGTATCGGGTGTTCCGCACTTTACTCGAGGACGGATTCACAAGCTTCAAACACCGATTCACACCAGCCACCGGCTCTCTTTAGAATGAACTTCCTGTTACTATTTCCTCTCATTGCTTTAACTTTATTTATTTATTAAAAATTTACTATAATTATCCACCAAATGCAATCAAATTATACCAATTGTTTTGCTTTTGATTCCTTTACCATGTCAACAAAGTAAGCCGTAAGGTCATGGCTATCTGTTAATTCCGGATGGAAGGAACATCCAAGATATTGACCTTCTCGAGCAGCAACAATTCGATCATTATGCTTTGAAAGGATCTCAACTTCTGAGCCAGCCTCAACGATGTGCGGTGCACGAATAAAGACCGCAGGGAAGTTCTCAGCTACATCTTTAATCGCGAGGTCTGCCTCAAAGCTATCGACTTGGCGTCCAAAGGAATTGCGTTCAACTGTAATGTCCATCACGCCAATATGCGGCTCTTGGCCAACAAGATTTTTGGCCAAAAGAATAAGACCTGCACAGGTACCAAACATAGGTTTACCTTCAGCAGCAAATTCCTTCAATGCGTCCATAAAGCTATATTTATCAATCAATCTTCTCATTGCAGTACTTTCACCGCCAGGAAGGATGAGTCCATCTACTTCTTTTAACTGTTCAACCTTCTTAATGGCGATTCCCTCTGCACCACATTCCTCAACAGAACGTACATGCTCGCGGACAGCACCTTGTAAGGCGAGTACTCCTATCTTAACCATAATCCTACCAACCTCTGTCTTGCATGCGTGCTTCGGGAGCTAGAGACGAAATTTCAATACCTTTCATTGGTGTTCCTAGGTTCTTAGAAAGCTCAGCAATTAATTTATAGTCTTGGTAATGAGTCACTGCTTCAACAATGGCTTTTGCGAATAAAGCAGGATTCTCTGATTTAAAAATACCAGAACCTACAAATACTCCATCTGCACCTAACTGCATCATAAGTGCAGCATCAGCAGGTGTAGCAACGCCGCCAGCTGCAAAGTTAACTACAGGAAGGCGTCCTAGACGTTTAATTTCAAGAAGTAATTCAAATGGTGCACCTAATAGTTTTGCTTCTGTCATAAGCTCATCTTCATTCATTCCAACTACTTTACGAACCTGTCCATTTACCTTGCGCATATGGCGGACGGCCTCAACGATGTTTCCTGTTCCAGGTTCACCCTTCGTACGAAGCATTGAAGCCCCTTCACCAATCCTGCGGGCAGCTTCGCCAAGGTCACGGCAGCCGCAAACAAACGGAACTGTAAAATCGCTTTTATATAAATGATACTCTTCATCAGCTGGAGTTAAAACTTCACTCTCATCAATATAGTCAACGCCCATCGCTTCAAGCACACGTGCTTCAACAATATGGCCAATTCTAGCTTTCGCCATTACAGGGATTGATACTGCATTTAGTACTTCTTCAATAATTCTAGGATCAGCCATTCTGGCAACACCGCCAGCTGCACGAATGTCCGATGGTACACGCTCTAATGCCATTACCGCCACCGCGCCTGCCTCTTCAGCAATTTTTGCCTGCTCTGCATTAACAACGTCCATGATGACGCCGCCCTTTTGCATTTCAGCCATTCCTCGTTTAACTCGATCCGTACCTGTTTTCACTTTAAATCCCCCTTGTTATATGTACTATTAGAAATATTACAAAAAATTTTTCTACACTCTTAGGAAATTGTATTAATTCAGTCGGAATTAGATTGTTCCCATAAAAACATTAAAGCAACAAAAAAGGATCCCTGTCAAGACAAGAATCCTTTGTTAAATATTTCCTTACTATTAAAACCAGCCTTTAACCGTAGAGGAGATGCCGTCCCATAGACTTCCAAAGAATCCGCCAATTCCTCTCATCATTAAAACAAACCAATTGGACTTCTCTACATCTTCAGCCGCAATCACATCTACTTGAACCTTCTTTTGCCCCTCTGCTGTTAAGAAACTAAGTTTCTCTCCATTTTTAGGCTCAATGGTTAACGTACCAATTTTATCACCTTTTTTAATTGGAGCTGTCAATTCACCATTTTTATTGACTTTCTTTTTATCTAGAACCAATATAGGTTGATAATTTTCCTTTTGCCCATTTAACACTACCATGTTAATCGCTTCTTTTGTATGAATCTTAACATTGTCTTCTTTCCCTTTCGTAACAGGTACAGTTTTTTGCTTCTTCACCTGATAATTCTTTGGAAAGATTTCTTCTTTTGTAAAGTTGCCGAAAGCGAAATCAAGCATTTTTCGAGTTTCACCGAAACGTGCCTCATAGCTTCCTTTACCTTCTGAGTCCTTCGCATTTTGAACAACTGTGATATAACGTTTTCCGTCTCTCATAGCTGTACCAGCAAAGCAGTAGCCCGCAAAGTCAGTTGTTCCTGTCTTAAGGCCGTCCATACCTTCATAGCCAAAAACTAAACTTGGTAACATCCAATTCCAGTTTTCCATCTTAATCTGGTCATCAGTACCTTCTCTAAACGTCATTTTAGGGGTACTTGCTGTTTTTAATACATCAGGAAACTCATTAATTAAGTGGAAGGCCAATTGAGCAACCGCACGTGCAGACATAACATTCTCTTCTGTTGCTTCTGTTCCTTCCGGATGCAATCCTTTGTAATCCACATTATTCAAACCAGTGGAATTAACAAATTTAAAATCTGCTAATCCTAACTCTTTACCTTTTTCATTCATCAACTTAACAAAATTTGACTCCGAACCAGCAATAATTTCTGCAAGGGCTATGGTTGTACCATTTGCAGAGTAAATGACCATTGCTTCGTATAACTCACGGACATTGTACTTACCGTCTGCTCTTAGAGGAACATTAGAAAGACTGCGATCTTGAGAAACGTCGTAGACAACCTCACTTACTGAATACTCTTGATCCCATTTCACCTTACCACTTTTAATTGCATCTAACAGAATATATTCCGTCATCATCTTTGTCATACTAGCGATTCCTAGTACACTATCAGCATTCTTTTCATACAAGACCTTACCTGTTTCTGCATCTACTAAAATAGCTCCATCTGCATTAACATTTATTGGTGCAGTTTCTGCTTCTACCTTATTTAAGCCTGTAAAGAGGCTAAAAAACATGAGCATTGCCAAGGAGCTGGCAAGAAGTTTACGAGAAAAAAGTTTGTTCACAATAACGCCCTCCAACGAATTAATACACTTTGATAATTTTAACATAACTAAAGTTCAAATCATAGACAGATGAAAGGACTATCTTTTTACAAAAAAAAGACAGAGAAGCTAGAGCCTCTCTGTTTTACCCTTATGATAATGAGTAATTTGGAGCTTCTTTTGTAATTTGAACATCATGAGGGTGACTTTCCCGTAGGCCAGCGCCTGTCATTTTTACAAACTGGGCATTATTTCTTAACTCTTCTAGGTCCTTTGTTCCACAATAGCCCATACCAGAACGTAAACCGCCGATTAATTGGTAAATGGTTTCAGCTAATGGCCCCTTATATGGTAAGCGACCTTCAATTCCTTCAGGAACAAACTTCTTATTATCCTCCTGGAAATAGCGATCTTTCGAACCCTTTTCCATTGCTGCTACAGAACCCATGCCTCGATAGACCTTAAAGCGGCGACCTTGGAAAATTTCTGTTTCGCCAGGACTTTCTGTAACGCCTGCTAGCATACTTCCTAACATAACAGCATGGCCGCCTGCTGCTAGCGCCTTAACGATATCTCCTGAATATTTAATCCCGCCATCTGCAATAATGGTTCTGCCGTGCTTATTAGCTTCTGTAGCACAGTCATAAACGGCTGTGATTTGTGGTACACCTACACCAGCTACTACACGGGTTGTACAAATGGAACCTGGTCCAATCCCAACCTTAACGACATCTGCGCCTGCCTCTATCAAATCCCTTGTTCCCTCTGCAGTTGCTACATTTCCAGCAATAATCGTTAAATCAGGATATTGGCCCCTTATTTCCTTAACAGTATCTAACACACCCTGTGAATGGCCGTGTGCAGTATCAACAACAATTACGTCGACATTTGCCTTTACCAGTTTTTCAACCCTAAGCATAGTATCTTTTGTTACTCCAACAGCTGCACCAGCTAATAACCGCCCTTGCTTATCTTTTGCTGAATTAGGAAATTCAATTACTTTCTCGATATCCTTTATGGTAATTAATCCTTTTAAAACTCCTTGATCATCCACAAGTGGAAGCTTTTCTATCTTATATTTTTGAAGGATTTTTTCAGCCTCTTTTAATGTGGTTCCTACTGGAGCCGTAACGAGGTTTTCTTTTGTCATAACATCTGAAATCTTAAAAGAGTAATCTTGAATAAAACGTAAATCTCGGTTGGTGATAATTCCTACAAGCCTTTGCTCATCAAGATTATTTACGATTGGTACACCTGAAATTCGATATTTGCCCATTAAATGCTCGGCATCATATACTTGATGCTCTGGAGTGAGGTAAAACGGATCAGTGATGACTCCACTCTCAGACCTCTTAACTTTCTCAACCTGTTCGGCCTGCTGTTCAATCGTCATATTTTTATGGATGATTCCCAAACCACCCTGACGAGCCATCGAAATAGCCATTTCAGCTTCTGTTACTGTGTCCATCCCTGCGCTAATGATTGGGATATTTAACTTTACCTTATTCGATAACTCAACTTGAAGACTTACATCACGGGGCAGTACTTCTGATTTACCAGGAATTAATAAGACATCATCAAACGTTAAACCTTCTTTTGAAAATTTACTCTCCCACATTTTTATGGCCTCCAAGAAAAAATTTTTAATTGTAGGTTATCAATTGGACAAAATACTGTCAAGGAGAACGATTTAGTCTAATTTTTCTGAAAAAGGTGATTTCCATTGGCTGCTGACTATAAAGGCTGGAAAAGCTTTGCGAGTTTTTATTCTGCAGAGCATTGCCAGTCCTATTTAAAAAACAATTACAAAAAGATTAATCTTGAAAATCCAGAACAAAAAAGCTACGAAAATTGTTATGCCTTTCTTTATTATCTCGAGCATGGTCAAATTTATTATCAACAGGCAGAAAGTGCGCCGCTAATTTTAAAACCCATTTTGCTTTTCTATGGTCTTGTTCATTTAATAAAAGCATGTATTCTAACGGTTGATCCAGCTTATCCAGAAACAACCTCTGTTTTGGCTCACGGAGTTTCAACAAGAAAAAGAAAAAAGCAAAACTACCAATTTTTCCAAGATGAAGTGAAATTTCAAAAAAATGGCCTTTTCCCTTTTATGTCAGAAAAGATGTTCCACATGAAACAATTGGAAGGGGATAAAATAACGATGGAAGAGCTGCTAGAGCTCATTCCTGAACTAGATGACTTATTTATGGTACATGAGTCGAAAAGCACTTTTACACCCATATATACTCAAAGCGGGCAATTGGTAGTACCTGAAAAAATTTTGGATCATTATCACATGACAGAAGACAGACTGAAGGAATATCTAACCACAAAATCAGGAAATCAAATCGAATTTTTAGGGGAAGGATTAATATTTCAATATAGTAAGACGCCATTTACTGGTATTTCACCGATTAAGTTTCACCTAGAAAGCAGTTCTTATGTAATGCCGATAAAGAAGGAAAATTTATTTCTATACCCTGAGTTATTGGTTCATTACCTCTTGCTTTATAATTTAAGTATGATTGCAAGATATGAAACTGAATGGTGGAGTGAACTTACAAAAATGATGCCAAACCGTGATTATCCATTTATTAAAACCTTTTTAGATATAACGTTAAAGAAGGGACCATTTTTGATTTATGAGTACTTGATGAACTAAAATATTTTGGATTTACTTGGAGATAAAAAACTTTTATACCCTATACTCATGCAAAATCAAGTTAGGGAATCAAAAGAGTAGTTTGGATCCCTCGTCCCTTAAGAAATCCAATTTAGGGAATCAAAAGGTAGTTTTGGTTCCCACTACTCCTTAATAATCTAGTTTAAGGAAATCAAAAGATGATTTGCTTCTTTGTCCTTTCGGACAACACAAAAAAACACAACCATAATTAGGTTGTGTTTCATTTTGCCTGGCAACGTCCTACTCTCACAGGGACAAAGTCCCAACTACCATCGGCGCTGAGAAGCTTAACTTCCGTGTTCGGTATGGGAACGGGTGTGACCTTCTCGCCATTGCTGCCAGACTATAAAATTTGAGGTTTTCATTCCCTCAAAACTAGATAATTTCAGAAGAAGTTTGTAAAACGAGTTTCGCTTTTAAAAATTGGTTAAGTCCTCGAACGATTAGTATCAGTCAGCTCCACATGTTACCACGCTTCCACCTCTGACCTATCAACCTGATCATCTTTCAGGGTTCTTACTAGCTTGACGCTATGGGAAATCTCATCTTGAGGGGGGCTTCATGCTTAGATGCTTTCAGCACTTATCCCGTCCGCACATAGCTACCCAGCGATGCCTTTGGCAAGACAACTGGTACACCAGCGGTGCGTCCATCCCGGTCCTCTCGTACTAAGGACAGCTCCTCTCAAATTTCCTGCGCCCACGACGGATAGGGACCGAACTGTCTCACGACGTTCTGAACCCAGCTCGCGTACCGCTTTAATGGGCGAACAGCCCAACCCTTGGGACCGACTACAGCCCCAGGATGCGATGAGCCGACATCGAGGTGCCAAACCTCCCCGTCGATGTGGACTCTTGGGGGAGATAAGCCTGTTATCCCCGGGGTAGCTTTTATCCGTTGAGCGATGGCCCTTCCATGCGGAACCACCGGATCACTAAGCCCGACTTTCGTCCCTGCTCGACTTGTAGGTCTCGCAGTCAAGCTCCCTTGTGCCTTTACACTCTGCGAATGATTTCCAACCATTCTGAGGGAACCTTTGGGCGCCTCCGTTACTCTTTAGGAGGCGACCGCCCCAGTCAAACTGCCCACCTGACACTGTCTCCCACCCCGATAAGGGGTGCGGGTTAGAATTTCAATACAGCCAGGGTAGTATCCCACCGACGCCTCCACCGAAGCTGGCGCTCCGGTTTCTCAGGCTCCTACCTATCCTGTACAAGCTGTACCAAAATTCAATATCAGGCTACAGTAAAGCTCCACGGGGTCTTTCCGTCCTGTCGCGGGTAACCTGCATCTTCACAGGTACTATAATTTCACCGAGTCTCTCGTTGAGACAGTGCCCAGATCGTTACGCCTTTCGTGCGGGTCGGAACTTACCCGACAAGGAATTTCGCTACCTTAGGACCGTTATAGTTACGGCCGCCGTTTACTGGGGCTTCGATTCAGAGCTTCGCTTGCGCTAACCCCTCCTCTTAACCTTCCAGCACCGGGCAGGCGTCAGCCCCTATACTTCGCCTTGCGGCTTCGCAGAGACCTGTGTTTTTGCTAAACAGTCGCCTGGGCCTATTCACTGCGGCTCTTCGAGGCTATTCACCTCAAAAAGCACCCCTTCTCCCGAAGTTACGGGGTCATTTTGCCGAGTTCCTTAACGAGAGTTCTCTCGCTCACCTTAGGATTCTCTCCTCGCCTACCTGTGTCGGTTTGCGGTACGGGCACCTTTTATCTCGCTAGAGGCTTTTCTTGGCAGTGTGGAATCAGGAACTTCGGTACTATATTTCCCTCGCCATCACAGCTCAGCCTTTACGGTAAGCGGATTTTCCTACTTACCAGCCTAACTGCTTGGACGCGCATATCCAACAGCGCGCTTACCCTATCCTCCTGCGTCCCCCCATCACTCAAACGATAAAGAGGTGGTACAGGAATATCAACCTGTTGTCCATCGCCTACGCCTTTCGGCCTCGGCTTAGGTCCCGACTAACCCTGAGAGGACGAGCCTTCCTCAGGAAACCTTAGGCATACGGTGGACGGGATTCTCACCCGTCTTTCGCTACTCATACCGGCATTCTCACTTCTAAGCGCTCCACCAGTCCTTACGGTCTAGCTTCAACGCCCTTAGAACGCTCTCCTACCACTGACACCATACGGTGTCAATCCACAGCTTCGGTGTTACGTTTAGCCCCGGTACATTTTCGGCGCAGAGTCACTCGACCAGTGAGCTATTACGCACTCTTTAAATGGTGGCTGCTTCTAAGCCAACATCCTGGTTGTCTAAGCAACTCCACATCCTTTTCCACTTAACGTAAACTTTGGGACCTTAGCTGGTGGTCTGGGCTGTTTCCCTTTTGACTACGGATCTTATCACTCGCAGTCTGACTCCCACGGATAAGTCTTTGGCATTCGGAGTTTGTCTGAATTCGGTAACCCGATGAGGGCCCCTAGTCCAAACAGTGCTCTACCTCCAAGACTCTTACAACGTGAGGCTAGCCCTAAAGCTATTTCGGAGAGAACCAGCTATCTCCAAGTTCGATTGGAATTTCTCCGCTACCCACACCTCATCCCCGCACTTTTCAACGTGCGTGGGTTCGGGCCTCCATCCAGTGTTACCTGGACTTCACCCTGGACATGGGTAGATCACCTGGTTTCGGGTCTACGACCACATACTCATACGCCCTATTCAGACTCGCTTTCGCTGCGGCTCCGTCTCTTCAACTTAACCTTGCATGTAATCGTAACTCGCCGGTTCATTCTACAAAAGGCACGCCATCACCCATGAACGGGCTCTGACTACTTGTAGGCACACGGTTTCAGGATCTTTTTCACTCCCCTTCCGGGGTGCTTTTCACCTTTCCCTCACGGTACTGGTTCACTATCGGTCACTAGGGAGTATTTAGCCTTGGGAGATGGTCCTCCCAGCTTCCGACCGGATTTCTCGTGTCCGGCCGTACTCAGGATCCACTCAGGAGGGAACGAAGTTTCAACTACAGGGTTTTTACCTTCTATGACGGACCTTTCCAGATCGCTTCATCTACCCCGTTCCTTTGTAACTCCATGTTGAGTGTCCTACAACCCCAAGAGGCAAGCCTCTTGGTTTGGGCTATGTCCCGTTTCGCTCGCCGCTACTCAGGGAATCGCGTTTGCTTTCTCTTCCTCCGGGTACTTAGATGTTTCAGTTCCCCGGGTCTGCCTTCAATACCCTATGTATTCAGGTAAAGATACTGCTCCATTACGAGCAGTGGGTTCCCCCATTCGGAAATCTCCGGATCAAAGCTTACTTACAGCTCCCCGAAGCATATCGGTGTTAGTCCCGTCCTTCATCGGCTCCTAGTGCCAAGGCATCCACCGTGCGCCCTTTCTAACTTAACCTAAAAGGTTATTTTCTTCTTAATTGCTTAAGAGAGAAAAACTAATGTGGCGATTCTCGGTTTTACTTTGACTTCTTCTTACGATTATCTAGTTTTCAAAGAACGAGGCTGCTGATTCAATCACAGCGTGATTAAACTTCAGAGCTTTACATAATGCTGCCTTGCGACGAGCTGAAGGATTACACCTTCGAATACGCTATGGCGCAGGAGCAAAAATATTTCATTTGATAGTATTAACTATCTTATTGGTGGAGCCTAGCGGGATCGAACCGCTGACCTCCTGCGTGCAAAGCAGGCGCTCTCCCAGCTGAGCTAAGGCCCCGTAGAGATGAGTGGGCCTAAATGGACTCGAACCATCGACCTCACGCTTATCAGGCGTGCGCTCTAACCAGCTGAGCTATAGGCCCCCACTACGAAATATAATAGAGAGATTGAACTCTCAAAACTAAACAAACAAGTAACAGTCAACTTCTTATCAGTCCATAGGGACTGCATTATCCTTAGAAAGGAGGTGATCCAGCCGCACCTTCCGATACGGCTACCTTGTTACGACTTCACCCCAATCATCTGTCCCACCTTAGGCGGCTGGCTCCTTGCGGTTACCCCACCGACTTCGGGTGTTACAAACTCTCGTGGTGTGACGGGCGGTGTGTACAAGGCCCGGGAACGTATTCACCGCGGCATGCTGATCCGCGATTACTAGCGATTCCGGCTTCATGTAGGCGAGTTGCAGCCTACAATCCGAACTGAGAATGGTTTTATGGGATTGGCTAAACCTCGCGGTCTTGCAGCCCTTTGTACCATCCATTGTAGCACGTGTGTAGCCCAGGTCATAAGGGGCATGATGATTTGACGTCATCCCCACCTTCCTCCGGTTTGTCACCGGCAGTCTCCTTAGAGTGCCCAACTGAATGCTGGCAACTAAGAACAAGGGTTGCGCTCGTTGCGGGACTTAACCCAACATCTCACGACACGAGCTGACGACAACCATGCACCACCTGTCACTCTGTTCCCCGAAGGGAAACGTCCTATCTCTAGGAGTGTCAGAGGATGTCAAGACCTGGTAAGGTTCTTCGCGTTGCTTCGAATTAAACCACATGCTCCACCGCTTGTGCGGGCCCCCGTCAATTCCTTTGAGTTTCAGCCTTGCGGCCGTACTCCCCAGGCGGAGTGCTTAATGCGTTAGCTGCAGCACTAAAGGGCGGAAACCCTCTAACACTTAGCACTCATCGTTTACGGCGTGGACTACCAGGGTATCTAATCCTGTTTGCTCCCCACGCTTTCGCGCCTCAGCGTCAGTTACAGACCAGAAAGCCGCCTTCGCCACTGGTGTTCCTCCACATCTCTACGCATTTCACCGCTACACGTGGAATTCCGCTTTCCTCTTCTGTACTCAAGTCCCCCAGTTTCCAATGACCCTCCACGGTTGAGCCGTGGGCTTTCACATCAGACTTAAAGGACCGCCTGCGCGCGCTTTACGCCCAATAATTCCGGACAACGCTTGCCACCTACGTATTACCGCGGCTGCTGGCACGTAGTTAGCCGTGGCTTTCTGGTTAGGTACCGTCAAGGTACCGGCAGTTACTCCGATACTTGTTCTTCCCTAACAACAGAGCTTTACGACCCGAAGGCCTTCATCGCTCACGCGGCGTTGCTCCGTCAGACTTTCGTCCATTGCGGAAGATTCCCTACTGCTGCCTCCCGTAGGAGTCTGGGCCGTGTCTCAGTCCCAGTGTGGCCGATCACCCTCTCAGGTCGGCTACGCATCGTCGCCTTGGTGAGCCATTACCTCACCAACTAGCTAATGCGCCGCGGGCCCATCTGTAAGTGTCAGCGTAAACCGACTTTCAGCTTTTCCTCATGAGAGGAAAAGGATTATCCGGTATTAGCTCCGGTTTCCCGAAGTTATCCCAGTCTTACAGGCAGGTTGCCCACGTGTTACTCACCCGTCCGCCGCTAACCTTTAGGAGCAAGCTCCTAAAGATTCGCTCGACTTGCATGTATTAGGCACGCCGCCAGCGTTCGTCCTGAGCCAGGATCAAACTCTCCAAGAAAGTTGATATAGCTCATTTGTTACGTTGGCTTAGCTTTTATAAAAAGCTAAAAAAATGTTTGTTGACGTTCTTGTTTGTTTAGTTTTCAAAGATCAATTTCACTTAATCGCTCTGAAGCGACTTTACTAATATATCATCTATTAATATGAAAGTCAACATCTATTTGGTATATACTATCTGACAACCAAGTAATCTTGCCGACTCAAATGAGTATATCAGCATTAACACTACTTATCAAGAGAAAATAACAAAATAAGAAAATTAATTTAAAAGAGAGTACCAAAATAGGTACTCTCTAGTTTATTACTTATTCTTCTTCTGTAGTGTTATCCGAACCATTATCTTCAGATTCTAACTCATTGCCTGCGTTATCATCTTCCGTTCTAGTGATAACTTCTGCTCCTTCAGTAAATTCTGAATCTGTTTCTTCAGAATCTGTTTCTTCTGAAACTTCTTCTTTTTCTACCTTAGCAACAGTTGCAACAAAGTCATGTCCATCATCTTTGAGACTTATTAGTTTTACGCCTTGCGTATTTCGCCCCATTGTTGAAATGCCATCTACATCGATACGAATAAGGACTCCGCCAGTGGTAATCAACATTAAATCTTCTTCACCTGTCACAGCTCTTACGGAAACTAAGAAGCCATTTTTCTCGGTAACGTGGCATGTTTTAATACCTTTACCGCCTCTTCCTTGGATACGATATTCTTCTGCTGGTGTGCGTTTACCATAACCGTTTTTAGTGACAATAAGGACGCTGCTATTTTCCTCAAGCACTTCCATACCAACAACCTCATCATCACTATCTAAGGTAATCCCTTTAACCCCAGTTGCAGTTCTACCCATAGATCGAACATCTGTCTCAGGGAAGCGGATTAGCATTCCTTTTTTCGTACCAATAATCATATGCTTCGTTCCGTCTGTTAAACGAACAGAAATAAGTTCATCACCCTCACGAAGACTTAGCGCGATTAAGCCATTATTGCGGATATGTGCAAATGAGGTAAGCGGTGAACGTTTAGAAATACCCTCTTTTGTTGTAAAGAATAAGAACCAGTCATCCACAAATTCCTCAACTGGAATAATAGCATTAACCCATTCTCCTTTTTCAATTCCAAGAAGGTTAATGATTGGAAGTCCTTTCGCCGTGCGGCTGAATTCAGGGATTTCATAACCCTTAGAACGGTAAACCTTACCTTTATTTGTAAAGAAGAGAATCGTATCATGGGTAGATGTCGTGATCAAATGCTCAACAAAGTCATCCTCATTGGTACCCATCCCTTGGATACCTCGACCGCCTCTTTTTTGCGCGCGGTACGTTGAAACAGGGAGACGTTTAATATAGCCATTATGAGTTAACGTAATAACGATATTTTCACGTGGAATGAGATCTTCATCTTCGATATTTTCAATTCCGCCACCTACGATTTCCGTACGGCGCTTATCATTAAATCGCTCTTTGATTTCAGTTAATTCTTCACGAATGATTTCAAGAACTTTCTCTTCATCCGCTAAAATTGCCTTTAATTCAGCGATAAGCTTTACTAAGCTTTGATATTCTTCCTCGATTTTCTCCCTTTCCAAACCAGTTAGACGCTGTAAGCGCATATCAAGAATAGCTTGTGCTTGTTTTTCAGAAAGGTTAAATTGTGTCATTAAACCCTCTCGGGCAATATCAGTTGTCTGTGAACTGCGAATTAAGCTTATTACTGCATCAAGATTATCCAAAGCAATTCTTAAACCATCCAAAATATGAGCCCGCGCTTCTGCTTTACGTAACTCAAACTCTGTTCTTCTGCGAATAACCACGACTTGATGATCTAGATAATAGACTAGACATTGTTTTAGATTTAAGACCTTTGGATGTCCATTTACAAGGGCTAGTGTATTAATACCAAAACTAGTTTGTAGTGATGTTTGTTTATATAAGTTATTTAAAAGGACATTCGCATTCGCATCTTTACGAACCTCAATAACAATACGCATACCATTACGATCTGACTCATCTCGTAGATCTGTGATGCCTTCAATCTTTTTATCGCGATGTAATTCAGCGATTCTTTCAACCAATTTGGCTTTATTTACTTGGTATGGCAATTCATGAACAATGATAACTTCTTTACCATTTGATTTTGTTTCTATTTCAACTTTTCCGCGAATTGTTATTGATCCTCTGCCTGTTTCGTATGCCTTACGAATACCGCTTCGGCCAATAATGATTCCTCCAGTTGGAAAATCTGGGCCAGGAATGATCTCCATTAACTCTGGGATTGATATTTCTGGATCATGGGTAATGGCTAATACACCATCAATAACTTCTCCAAGCTGGTGTGGTGGAATATTAGTTGCCATACCAACAGCAATGCCCATAGAACCATTAACTAATAGGTTAGGAAATCTAGCTGGCAGAACAGAAGGTTCTCTTTCCTCGCCATCATAGTTATCTTGGAAATCAATCGTATCTTTGTTTAAATCTCTTAATAATTCCATCGAAATTTTTGACATTCTAGATTCTGTATAACGCATTGCTGCCGCTGAATCACCATCTACGGATCCAAAGTTTCCATGGCCGTCAACAAGCATATAACGATAGTTAAAATCTTGTGCCATCCGGACCATCGTTTCATAGACAGCAGAATCTCCATGTGGGTGATATTTACCGATTACATCCCCAACGATACGAGCTGACTTTTTATATGGTTTATCAGCATGTATTCCCAGATCATGCATAGCGTATAAAATACGGCGATGAACTGGTTTTAACCCATCTCGAACATCTGGAAGGGCACGAGAAACAATAACACTCATAGCATAGTCAAGAAACGAATTCTTCATTTCATGACTGATATTAATATCTTTTATTTGAGAATTTGGTGTTTCTGCCATTTTAGTACCTCCTATTTTGGTGACGATATGCCTTTTATAGTTATCTTAGTCCCCTAGGGTAAACGAAAAAAGGAGGATAGTGGCCACCCCTCTATCCCTTTCTATATAGGCATTTCTTTAAATGTCTAAATTCTTAACATACTGCGCATTTGCCTCGATGAAGTTACGACGAGGTTCTACTTTGTCACCCATTAGCATTTCAAATGTCTCATCTGCTTCAATGGCATCTTCTAGACTTACTTGAAGCATGGTTCTATTAGAAGGATCCATTGTCGTTTCCCATAATTGCTCAGGATTCATTTCTCCTAAACCTTTATAACGTTGGATATTAGGCTTCGGCTGGCTCGGAAGCTCAGCGAATATTTTCTCTAGATCTTTGTCATCATAAGCATACCTAATTTTTTTCCCTTGCTGAACTTTATATAATGGCGGTTGGGCAATATAAACGTATCCAGCCTCTAAAATTTTTCGAATGTAACGGTAAAAGAAAGTTAAGAGAAGTGTTCGTATATGGGCACCATCAACATCTGCATCCGTCATAATGACGATTTTATGATATCTTGCTTTAGCGATATCAAAATCTTCTCCAATACCTGTACCAATTGCAGTTATCATGGAGCGAACCTCATTATTAGAGAGGATTCGATCTAAACGTGCTTTCTCAACATTAAGGATTTTTCCTCTTAATGGCAGAATCGCCTGGAAATGCCGGTCACGGCCTTGTTTTGCTGAACCGCCTGCCGAATCACCCTCAACAATGTATAGTTCGCTGATTGCAGGGTCCTTTGAAGAACAGTCAGCTAATTTCCCAGGTAAACTAGAAACCTCTAAGGCACTCTTTCGGCGTGTCAATTCTCTAGCTTTCTTAGCAGCAAGCCTTGCTCTTGCAGCCATAAGTCCCTTTTCAACAATCTTTCTAGCTACTGAAGGATTTTCCAATAGAAATTTATCGAAATGACTTGAAAATAATGAATCAGTTATCGTTCTAACTTCAGAGTTCCCAAGCTTTGTCTTTGTTTGTCCTTCAAATTGTGGATCCGGATGCTTAATCGAGACAATCGCTGTTAGCCCTTCACGAACATCTTCACCAGATAGATTCGTATCGTTTTCTTTAATCAAACCACTTTTTCTTGCATAGTCATTAATAATTCGAGTTAATCCTGTTTTAAATCCACTCTCATGTGTTCCGCCTTCATAGGTGTGAATGTTGTTGGCAAAAGAGTAAATGCTGTCTGTATATCCTTCATTGTATTGAAGAGCAACTTCAACGCTAATGCCATCACGTTCTCCCTCAATAAAGATTGGTTCATCATGAATAACCTCTTTTGTACGGTTTAAATGCTCTACATACGATTTAATTCCGCCTTCGTAGTAGTATTCATTCTGTTTATTTTCCATACGATTATCTTGAATAGTAATTTTGATTCCGCGATTTAAGAATGCAAGTTCACGCAGTCGAGTCGCTAGAATATCAAATTCGTATTCCAAGGTTTCAGTAAAAATTTCTCCATCTGGTTTAAAGTGAGTAATGGTCCCTGTTTTGTCAGTAGTTCCAATTATCTCTAATTCACTAACTACCGCACCACGCTCAAACTTAATGGAATAAATATTACCGTCGCGATGGACAAAAACCTCTAGATTAGTGGAGAGGGCATTAACAACGGAAGCACCTACACCATGCAGACCACCAGAAACCTTATATCCGCCGCCGCCGAACTTACCTCCAGCATGAAGAACAGTCATAATGACTTCAACAGCAGGTCTGCCCATTTTCTCCTGAATTCCCACCGGAATCCCACGCCCATTATCTTTTACAGTTATACTATTATCTTCTTCAATGATGACATTGATTTCATCACAATATCCTGCCAAAGCCTCATCAATACTGTTATCTACAATTTCCCAAACAAGATGATGAAGACCTTTTCCACTCGTTGAACCAATGTACATACCGGGTCTTTTTCTAACAGCTTCTAGACCTTCTAGAACTTGTATTTGATCCGCACCATATTCTTCTTCTTGGACTACTTTTTGTTCCATTGTCAATTTAGTTCACCCCGCACTTTCATTCAAAAAAATCACTATTAATCAATATAATAATTATTAGCTATTTTAATAATCCTGCATTTCCTTTTGATTTGAACGTTTCTTTAATGTTCCGGAAGAAATTGGGGATAAATAAACCTTGTCATATGTAATGACAACAGATTTAAAGGGGTTTTTCGAAAGGTTTATAAGCTTTTCTTTATGCTGTTTTAAGAACTCTTCGACTAGTTCTGAAGAATTCACGCACCCTTTATCAAGAATCGCGATGATATCCTTCGCCCTGATATTCAAATCTTCCCCAACATGAATATACACACTTCCACCTCAATTAACTTTTTTGATAAAACCGGTTTCTACTTCAAACGTTGAAGCCTCTCTTAATGTTTGATGATGGATGCCATCTACACTGGTTGTTGTAACGAACGTTTGGACTTTACCCTGGATGGTATTAAGTAAGTGTGACTGACGATAATCATCTAATTCAGATAAGACATCGTCAAGGAGTAAGATAGGATATTCGCGAATTTCCGAATGAATTAACTCAATTTCGGCAAGTTTAACAGAAAGCGCCGTTGTTCTTTGTTGTCCCTGTGATCCAAATGTCGAAACATCTCGTTCATTTACAAAAAACAACAAATCATCGCGATGTGGTCCGAATAATGTTGTACCACGTTCTATTTCCCTCGTTCTAACTCTACTAAATTTTTCCTCGAAGCATGCTTTCATTTTCGACAAATCTTGGTCTTCTAATACATCTACTGATGGTTTATAGACAATTTTCAATGATTCTAGACCTCGAGAAATACCTTTATGAATAGGCTTAGCCCAATTTTCAAGCAATTGTAGAAATTCAAATCTTTTTAAAACAATTTTCACAGCCATGTCAATAAACTGTTCAGTGAGGATTTCAAGCATGGTTTGATCATTCTGCTTTTTTATTTGCATCATTTTTAAAAAATGATTGCGTTGTTGAAGTATTTTTTGGTATTGACTCATATCATGTAAATAGATGGGCGAAACCTGCCCTATTTCCATGTCAATAAACCGCCGTCTTATTTGCGGACTGCCTTTAACTAAATTTAAATCTTCAGGAGCAAACATGACCACATTCATGTTTCCGACATACTGGCTTAATTTTTGCTGCTCAATATGATTGCACTTTGCCTTTTTACCCTTTTTAGAAATAATTAATTGCAATGGCAAAGAGCTGTATTGTTTTTGGACCCTGCCCTCTATTTTAGCATACTCTTGATCCCAACGAATAAGATCTTTATCATTCGAAGTTCGATGCGATTTGGCCATTGCTAAAACATAGATAGATTCCATTACATTTGTTTTACCCTGGGCGTTCTCTCCAAGGATCACATTAACTTTATTTTCAAATTCAACGGATAGGCTCTCATAATTCCGATAATCCTTTAATGCTAATTGTTCAATATACATGAAAACGACATCCCTTAAGTTACTCGGTTATCAAAAATTCTCCGTGCCCTGGAATATGGATTTTATCTCCAACTCGGAGTTTTCTACCTCTTCTTTGATCTTGTTCACCATTTATAAAAATATCGTTTTCACTTAAAAACCATTTTGCCATTCCACCAGATTGGATGACATCAGCTAATTTAAGAAATTGTCCTAACGTAATAAACTCAGTATTTAGCTTTATTTTTTCAGGCAATGTTTATCACTCATTTCTAAATGGTCTCAATACTTTATTTTACTAAAAAAAGATAAATAAAGAAAGTCACCAAAATCATGGTGACTTTTTGTGAGGTCTATCCTAGTAAGTTCTAACTGGCAAAATTAACTGAAGAGTCGTTTCATCATGCAGTGGTTTAATAACAAATGGGCGCATTGCTCCAGTAAAACTCACTCTTATATCCGTACCTTCTAGTGCCTTTAAAGCATCCATCATATATTTAGCGCTAAAGGAGATTTTTAATTCTTCACCATCAATCGATTGGCTTTGAATCTCCTCGACTACTTTACCTACCTCTGGTGTGTTAGAAGAAATTTCGATAACACCGCTGTCGATTGTTGAAAGTTTTACTACATTGTTTCTACCTTCACGTGCCAGCAGGGAAGCACGATCAATGGCATGAAGAAAATCCTTAGTATTAACAACGATTTCGGTTTTACTTTCGTTTGGAATTAGTCTGGATGTGTCAGGATAATTTCCTTCTAATAATCTTGAAAAGAATAAAAGGTGCTTTGCTTTAAATAAAATTTGATTTTCGGTAATAACAATATCAATTAATTCGTTAGAGTCATCAATGATTTTACTCAGTTCGTTCAAACTTTTACCTGGAATGACTACATTGTAACTTTCATTGTTTTCCGTTTCGATTTTCGCTTTTCTTAACGCCAGTCTGTGACTATCTGTTGCAATACAGTTTAGTTCGCCATTTTCAATCCTCCAGTTTACACCTGTCAAGATGGGGCGTGTTTCTGAGGTGGACACTGCAAAAAAGGTTTGGCGGATCATCATTTTCAATAAATCTGTCGCAATATGAAATTTATTATTTTCTTCTATTTGTGGCAGGTGAGGGTATTCCTCAGCATCCAGGCCGTTTAAATTAAATTCCGATTTGCCAGAACGAATAACGGTCTGTAATGACCCAAGTACTTCAATCTCAACACTATCTGTTGGCAGTTTTTTAACAATCTCGCTAAAGAATTTTGCTTGAAGGACAATTGAACCACTTTGTTTAATCTCAACGATTTCATCTCCAGCATCCTCTTTTGGAATAAAAGATTCAATTGAAATATCTGAATCACTTCCGGTTAAGGTGACTCCTTCGCTGCTAGCTGTAATTTTTATTCCTGTCAAAATGGGGATCGTCGTTCTTGATGTGACAGCCTTCATTACATCTTGGACACTTTGAACAAGGCGGTCCCGTTGGATAATAAATCTCATTTCATAAGCCTCCCAGCAATTTTTTTCTAAATACACGAATAAATGAATTTTCCTAAACATATAATAATAAGTTTTTTAAATAAAAAAACAGTAGAAGTACTAGTAGGGCCTGTTAGTATGTGGATAACTCACTTTTTACAATGGAAACACAGTCTATCCACATGTGGATAGACTGTGCATAAACTAGGACAAGTTATTCACAATTCAATTAAACTTTCAACAGTTCATTTAATTCTTTCATCTGCTTCTGCAATTGTAAATCAGTCTGCAAGAGTTTAGAAATCTTTTCATGAGCATGGATAACCGTGGTATGATCACGCCCTCCAAACTCTTCTCCTATTTTTGGCAATGAATAATCTGTTAATTCACGCGATAAATACATAGCTATCTGCCTAGGAAATGCTACAGACTTCGTTCGCTTTTTTGCTTTAAAATCCTCAAGCTTTACGCTGAAATGTTCCCCAACCGTTTTCTGAATTTCATGGATTGTAATCACCTTTGGCTTGGAACTAGGAATGATATCTTTTAGTGCTTCTGATGCTAAATCTGCATTTATATCTTTATTAATTAACGAAGAATAGGCGACTACCCGAATGAGTGCTCCCTCGAGCTCTCTGATATTTGTGTCGATTTGGTTTGCAATATAGAGCATTACTTCATTTGGTATATCTAATCCTTCTGCTTTAGCTTTTTTCCTTAGAATTGCAATTCTCGTTTCTAAGTCTGGTGGAGTAATATCCGTGATTAGTCCCCATTCAAAACGTGAGCGCAGACGGTCTTCAAGTGTTGGAATTTCTCTAGGCGGTCGATCACTAGAGATAACGATTTGTTTACTTTCTTCATGAAGAGTATTAAATGTATGGAAAAATTCCTCTTGTGTTGATTCTTTTCCGGCTAAAAACTGAATATCATCAATTAGCAGCACATCAACGTTTCGATATTTATTGCGGAATTCTACTGCTTTATTGTCACGAATAGAATTGATAAATTCGTTCGTGAACTTTTCTGAGGATAAATAAACAACTTTAGCGTTAGGTTTATGCTCTAAAACATAATGTCCAATCGCATGCATTAAGTGTGTTTTTCCTAATCCAACGCCCCCGTAAATAAATAAGGGATTGTACGCTTTGGCTGGCGCTTCGGCCACAGCAAGGGAAGCAGCATGAGCAAATCGGTTGCCAGAACCTATGACAAACGTATCAAACAAGTATTTTGGATTTAAGATATTTTGCGGAAAATCATGCTGATCTTCCTCTCTTTTGGCCTTTTTAGCTGGCAAAAGCAAGTCTGGGTCGTCCTCTTTTTGATTTTGCGGAATAATGAACTTTACTGATAGTTCCTCTCCAGTAATCTCATAAAGAATACCAGCGATTAACTGGGAATAGCGCTCCTCGAGCCAATCTCGTGCAAATTCATTAGGAGCAGTAATCACAAGTAGATTGCCTTGAAGGGAATGGGCCTTTGTGGACTTCAGCCAGGTGTCAAAACTAGGCTTGCTAATCTTCTTCTCAATATTGGCTAGAGCAGCATTCCAAAGATCCGCAATATTCTCCAACGGTTGTCCCTCCTTTTTTTTCTTTTTTATCTATCTATGAAATGCATTTTGCAGTTTGTTTTCGTCTAAACTCCATATATATAGTGATATTTTTTCACAAAGACGTACATAGTATCCCCATTTGTAATAAACAAAAGATAAGTGAAAAAACAGCGTTATACAAGCTGTACAACCTACTAATTTATAAATATACGAAACAATGGTTGTGGAAAAACATATTATAGGAAATAAAGTGGAGTTTCGACAATATCCACCGCTTGTGGACAAGTTTCTGCAGTATGCTAGAACAACTTGTCCACACCTTATCCACAATTTGTGGATAACATATTTTAGAGACGAAGTTATTCAGAGTGAAAACACAAATATAATATCAAATAAAAGACAGGTACGCAATGCCTTTTCATGGTTTATCCACAACTGTAACAATATGTGATTAAAACTTGTCCACAAGTAGTGGTTCCTGTGCAAAAACTGTCAATATCTTGTGAAACGGTGAAAAAATAGTCGAAAAAAATATCCACAGGTAAATTTTTAAATATAAGGAGTATGTTTATAATGTTTCTTAATAGAGAAGATCTTGCTGCAAAAAAAAATTGGAGCTGGGGAACAATATTTTATGAGTGGTTGACAATATCGAGGTCGCTCCTTATAATAAGTTAGACTGTCTTTAACAGCTATTCCTCAGGGAGGTGTCATATAATGAAAAGAACGTATCAACCAAATAAACGTAAACATAGTAAAGTTCACGGTTTCCGCAGTCGTATGAGCACTGCTAACGGACGTAAAGTTCTAGCACGCCGTCGTCAAAAGGGAAGAAAAGTATTATCAGCCTAGGCCACTGAAACATCAGTGGTCTTTTTTCTAATAGATATCTTTCTCAATGGAAAAAGTTTTGGTATAGATGGAAGGTGTTTTCTATGAAGAAAGAATTACGCGTGAAGAAAAACAAAGAATTTCAAGAGGCATTTCAAAAGGGACAATCATTCGCAAATCGGCAATTTGTTGTCTATAGTCTGAAGAAAGAGGGACAGGACTCCTTTCGAATTGGGCTTTCTGTAAGCAAAAAGATAGGGAATGCCGTCACTAGAAACCAAATTAAAAGATACATAAGACAAGCTATTTTTGAATTATCCGACCTAATTGTTCCTGGGAATGATTATGTGATTATTGCAAGAAAACCTACAGCTGACATGGACTTTTTTGAAGTGAAAAAGAGTTTAACTCATGTCCTTAAAGTGGGGAAAGTTTTAATCAAGAGATAGTTTGCCAAAATATAGAGGTTTCCTATCAAAAATAAGAAGCAAATTAATGTAAAAGATGGTAAAATACCTATGAAATAAACCAAACGGTTATATTTTTTTAAAAGGTATTCATACTTAAATAGTATATATATTGTTCAAGGAGGAAAATTCGGTTGAAAAAACGAATATTACTGTTGATTGGTATTGTTTCTGTTTTTCTCTTTCTAACAGGGTGTACAGAAATTAATAAGCCAATTAGTGCTGAAAGTACAGGCTTTTGGAATGAATACATTGTCTACCCGCTATCCTGGATTATTGTAAAAGGGGCGGAATTACTAGGCGGAAGCTTTGGTCTTTCATTAATTGTTGTTACGATCTTAATTCGATTGGCAATCCTGCCATTGATGATTAAGCAGACAAGAAGTTCAAAAGCGATGCAGGCATTGCAGCCAGAAATGAAGGCGCTTCGAGAAAAATACAGTTCAAAAGATCAGAAGACACAACAGAAATTACAGCAAGAAACAATGGCACTTTTTCAAAAACACGGAGTAAACCCAATGGCTGGATGTTTTCCATTAATCGTCCAAATGCCAATCTTAATTGGTTTTTACCATGCAATTTCAAGAACAAGAGAAATTGCTGATCATAGTTTCCTTTGGTTTGATTTAGGAGATAAAGATCCATTTTATCTACTGCCAATCATTGCAGGTATTACTACTTTTATTCAGCAAAAAATGATGATGGCCGGTCAAGAGCATAATCCTCAAATGGCGATGATGCTTTGGATGATGCCGATTATGATTGTCGTTTTTGCCTTTAGTTTCCCAGCAGCCCTTTCATTGTATTGGGTAGTAGGAAATATTTTTATGATAGTCCAAACCTATTTCATTAAAGGACCGGATCTGAAATTGGCGAAAGAATCCGGTAAAGCGGGAGGAGCAAAAAAGTGAAACAAGTAACTGCTACCGGACAAACTGTCGAAGAAGCAGTAGAATCAGCTTTAGCTCAATTAAATACAACAAAAGACCGCACAGATGTAGCAATTATTGATGAAGGAAAAAAAGGATTTTTTGGTATTTTTGGTTCACGCCCTGCAGTCGTTAAGGTTACCGTTATCATTGATCCACTTGAAGAAGCAAAGAAGTTTCTTCTTCAAGTCAGTGAACAAATGGGAGCTCCCGTTAAAATTGAAATCAAACGAGACGGAAAACAAGTTCTTTTCGTTTTGACAGGAGAAAAGATTGCACTTTTGATTGGAAAAAGAGGACAAACATTGAATTCTCTTCAATATTTGACGCAATTAATCATTAATCGCTTTTCTAATCAATACTTAACGGTTATTTTAGATGCTGAAGACTACCGAAATCGACGAAATGATACGTTGATTCAATTAGCGCATCGACTTGCCTTAAAGGCTGTAAAGTCTGGTAAAGATGTAGCTTTGGAACCAATGCCTTCATACGAGCGTAAAGTCATTCACACAGCTTTATCCGATAATAAACGAGTGAAAACTTTTTCAGATGGATCGGATCCACACCGACATATCGTTATTTCTCCAGTTCGATAAAATGAACAAAAGACATCCTTTTTTACAGGGATGTCTTTTTTTGTGTTGTCGAAATTTGCATTAAAATGGACATGTTTATAACAATTATATGAAATATCTTGTTTTATTGTTATTCACATGTGGATAAGTTAAAATAATACGTAGACATTTAACGGATTGTGGATAATTCAATGTAGGATTTCTGGTTTTTCAAAAAAAGGGCAGATGTGGTATTCTAATAATTTGGAGTAAAAATACTTTGTTTTTATATAAGATAAATTTTATAAAGAGTGGTGAAAGTAATGGAATTTGATACGATAGCTGCCATATCAACACCGATGGGTGAGGGAGCAATTGCAATTGTACGATTGAGCGGCGATGATTCCATTAAGATCGCGGATCAAATTTTTCGAAGCGTCTCGGGTAAAAGGTTAACAGAGGTTCCAACACATACAATCCATTATGGACATTTAATTGATACGAAGACCGAACAAGTGATTGAAGAAGTAATGGTATCAATTATGAGGGGACCAAAAACTTTTACAAAAGAGGATGTAGTTGAAATAAATTGTCACGGTGGAATTGTTTCTGTTAATCGTGTGTTGCAGCACGTATTAGCTTATGGTGCTAGACTTGCAGAACCTGGCGAATTCACAAAAAGGGCCTTTTTAAACGGACGGATTGATTTATCTCAGGCAGAAGCAGTTATGGATTTAATAAGGGCAAAGACGGATCGTGCTATGAATGTGGCCCTAGGACAAATGGAAGGCCGGTTATCAAAATTAATTAAAGGCTTGCGACAGGAAATTTTAGAAATTCTCGCGCATGTCGAAGTAAATATAGATTATCCGGAATATGATGATGTTGAAGAAATGACACATAAGATGTTATTGCAAAAGGCGATGTATGTTCGAGATGAGTTGAAAAAGCTATTACAAACCTCTCAACAAGGTAAGATTTTGCGTGAAGGCCTTTCAACAGTAATCGTCGGCCGTCCTAATGTCGGCAAATCTTCACTCTTAAATAGTCTTGTTCAGGAAAATAAAGCGATTGTCACGGATATCCCAGGGACAACCCGTGATGTCATTGAGGAATATGTTAATGTTCGCGGGGTGCCGCTAAGACTGTTAGATACTGCGGGAATAAGGGAAACGGAAGATATTGTTGAAAGAATTGGAGTAGAAAAATCTCGACAGGTATTAAAAGAAGCTGATTTAATACTGTTAGTTCTTAATTATGCAGATGCCTTTACGAAAGAGGATGAAAATCTCTTTGAGGCTGTTAAAGGTATGGACGTTATTGTCATTATTAATAAGACAGACCTTACACCTAAAATTGATATGGAACGCGTTAAGGAATTGGCTGAAGAGCATAAAATCGTAACTACCTCATTACTTGAGGATCGTGGTGTCGATGAGCTTGAGGAGGCAATATCCTCGCTATTTTTTGCTGGTTCTATTGAATCGGGAGATATGACGTATGTATCAAATAGTCGTCACATCGCCTTGATCGGACAAAGTTTAAATAGTATTGAAGAAGCGATTGCAGGGGTAGAAATGGGAACTCCCATAGATATCGTACAAATAGATATTACAAGAACGTGGGAATTGCTCGGCGAAGTCATCGGTGATAGTGTTCACGAAAGTCTAATTGATCAGCTATTTTCGCAATTTTGTCTTGGAAAGTAGAAAAAGAGTTAAAAAGGAGGAAAGAGATGTCATACGAAGCAGGTAATTTTGACGTTGTGGTCATTGGTGCCGGTCATGCTGGCTGTGAGGCCGGCCTCGCAGCTGCACGTTTGGGTGCAAAAACACTAATGATTACGATAAACCTTGATATGGTTGCCTTTATGCCGTGTAATCCATCAATTGGAGGACCCGCTAAGGGGATTGTTGTCCGGGAAATAGATGCACTAGGCGGAGAAATGGGAAGAAATATAGATAAAACGCATATTCAAATGAGGATGTTGAATACTGGAAAAGGCCCTGCGGTACGCGCATTACGCGCGCAAGCAGATAAAGTTGATTACCAGTACGAAATGAAAAGAACGATTGAAGACACTCCAAACCTCACACTTCTTCAAGGAATGGTTGAGCAATTAATCGTTGAGGATGGTATCTGTGTTGGGGTTATCACAAAAACAGGAGCGATTTATCGTGCCAAAACGGTAGTTATTACGACTGGTACGTACCTTCGTGGTGAAATTATTCTAGGGGAATTGAAATATTCAAGTGGTCCTAATAACCAACAGCCTTCCATTAAGTTATCTGAGCATTTAGAGGAACTTGGATTTGAACTGGTTCGGTTTAAGACTGGAACTCCACCACGGGTTAATAGCCATACGATTGATTACAGTAAAACAGAAATCCAGCCTGGGGATGAAACTCCGAGAGCTTTCTCTTATGAAACAACAAAATATATTACTGACCAACTTCCATGCTGGTTAACGTATACAAATGAGCAAACCCATTTATTAATTGATCAAAACCTCCATCGTTCGCCAATGTATTCTGGAATGATAAAAGGTACGGGTCCGAGGTATTGTCCATCGATTGAGGATAAAGTCGTCCGATTTAATGATAAGCCGCGCCATCAAATTTTCCTTGAGCCAGAAGGAAGAAAAACGCAGGAAGTTTATGTTCAAGGATTATCTACTAGTTTGCCTGAAGATGTTCAGCAGCAAATTCTCAAAAGTATACCGGGATTAGAAAATGTACAAATGATGAGATCTGGTTATGCGATTGAATATGATGCTATTAATCCAACTCAGCTTTGGCCAACACTTGAAACGAAGGTTGTCAAAAATCTTTTTACTGCAGGTCAAATTAACGGAACATCAGGTTATGAAGAAGCAGCAGGACAAGGGATTATGGCAGGAATAAATGCTGGCCTAAGTGCTCTTGGAAAAGAACCATTAGTTCTTAGCCGTTCCGATGCTTATATCGGCGTGTTAATCGATGATCTAATAACCAAAGGTACAAATGAACCTTACCGACTGTTAACTTCCAGGGCAGAATACAGATTGCTATTACGCCATGATAATGCAGATTTACGATTAACTGAAATTGGGCATAAGATAGGGCTTATTCCCGAGGAGCGTTATCAAAGATTTTTAGCCAAAAAGGCAGCAATTGAGGCAGAAAAGGAAAGACTTTCATCCATTAGATTAAAGCCTACGAAAGAAGTTCAAGAGCTAATTAGAAGTACTGGCGGCAGTGAACTCAAAGATGGAATTCTTGCTTCAGATTTATTAAAACGACCTGAAATGACCTATGAACACATTGAAAGTCTAACAGCAAGTGAAGTAGAATTAGATCCTGAGATTAAGGAACAGATAGAAATTCAAGTCAAATACGAAGGATATATAGAAAAATCACTTCAGCAGGTTGAACGATTAAAGAAAATGGAGAATAAGAAAATTCCTGAGAATATTGATTATGATTCCATCTCAAGCCTTGCAACAGAAGCGAAGCAAAAACTAAAACAAATCAAACCATTATCACTTGCCCAAGCTTCCAGAATCGCAGGAGTCAACCCAGCCGATATATCAATACTTCTTATATATCTAGAACAAGGAAAAATAGCAAAAACGAGTAATCCATAATTTGGCTGTGCGATAACTATATTTTTGGTTGGAACGGAAGGCACGAAGACTCCTTGAAAATGCTATCGCATTTTCTTCGTGCGTGGGCAGATTCAAGGATGAAATTCAAAGTCCTGCGGGAGGACGGGGCCGAGGAGGCTCCCCGTACCGCCTGTGGAAAGCGAAGTGCTCGTGACAGGCAAAGACTGCCTGTCACTGCGATGACTATTCCAAGAAGCATTCCTTAGTGGAGTGGAAATCAACGGACAAGTCTAACACAGCCAATAATTTATACTAATAGAGGAAGTTTTGCTGATGAACATTGAACAATTCAAAGCTATGCTTCTTGAGAAGGGAATTACCCTTACCGATAAGCAGATAGATCAATTTGAGAAGTACTTTCAAACCTTGGTTGAGTGGAATGAAAAAATGAACCTAACTGCCATCACCGAACGCAGTGATGTGTACTTAAAACATTTCTATGATTCCATCTCTGCGGCTTTTTATTTTGATTTTACAAAGCCATTTCACCTTTGTGATGTTGGTGCAGGTGCTGGATTTCCCAGTATTCCATTAAAGATTGCCTTTCCACACTTAGAGGTAACCATCGTTGACTCATTAAATAAGCGAATTTCCTTTTTAAATCATTTAGCAAATGTGCTAAATTTGGAAAATGTCCATTTTATTCACGACCGAGCTGAAACCTTTGGGGTTAATCCATCCCATAGGGAATCATATGATCTCGTGACAGCTAGAGCGGTTGCCAGAATGTCCGTTCTTAGTGAACTTTGCCTGCCACTTGTAAAAGTAGGAGGTCACTTTATTGCAATGAAAGCAGCTCATGCGAATGATGAACTAACAGCAGGACAAAAGGCAATTACAACGCTTGGTGGAAAACTAGAACAGAAGTTTACCTTCACTTTACCCATGGAAGAAAGTGAAAGGAATATCCTGGTGATAAAAAAAGAAAAGCAAACGCCGAAAAAATACCCGCGAAAACCTGGAACACCGGGGAAAATGCCAATCGAATAATTTCCAGTTAAATAGTTAAATAAAACAACAGGTTAGGCAGGAAGAAAACTGTAATATAGCGAATAAGTAATAGGGAGTTTCGTAAAGGTGGTGTTGGGGATGAAGAATTCGTTTTCACGCTTTTTTGGCCTCGGCGAAAAGGGAGATCAAAAGGTTGAGTTAGAAAATGAGCTTGAAAATGAGCTTGAAGAAGAACTAGATATTGTAAAAAATGAAGAAATTAAAAAGATTCCGATTGATAGTATTGTTCCAAATCGTTTTCAGCCTCGAACCGTATTCGATGATGAAAAAATAGAGGAATTATCACGAACAATTCATACACACGGAATCATTCAGCCCATTGTGGTCCGACAGTTTGATGGGAATTATGAAATCATTGCCGGGGAGCGCCGTTGGCGGGCAATGAAGAAGCTCGGCTGGAATGAAGCACCAGCAATCATAAAAAATTATTCAGACACTGAAACTGCATCTGTTGCCTTAATTGAAAACCTGCAACGGGAAGAGTTATCTCCAATTGAAGAGGCTATCGCCTATGGAAAGCTGCTGGAACTGCACAACT
Source organism: Neobacillus sp. CF12 (assembly GCF_030348765.1). Taxonomy (GTDB): domain Bacteria; phylum Bacillota; class Bacilli; order Bacillales; family Cytobacillaceae; genus Neobacillus. Next base: position 3,828,016 of record NZ_JAUCEU010000007.1, read on the forward strand.
TAACGCAAGAAGCGCTTGCACAGCGTCTTGGAAAAGGTCAGTCAACAGTTGCTAATAAGCTAAGGCTTTTAAAGCTGCCTCAGACTATTCAAGAATCTTTGTTAAATAAAGAAATAACAGAACGGCATGCCCGAGCACTGATTCCATTAAAGGATCCAGAGAAACAGGTTTTGCTTTTACAAGATATTATCGAAAAAAATCTTAATGTAAAGCAAACGGAAGATAGAGTTGCTCGGATATTAGAAGAAAAAAATCAAAAACCAAAGCCGAAAAGGAAAGCTTTCAGCAAAGATATGAGAATTGCTGTAAACACCATTCGGCAATCATTAACCATGGTGTCAGATAACGGAATAAATCTTGACTCACATGAAGAGGAATTTGAAGAGTACTATCAATTTACAATAAAAATACCAAAGAAAAAATAAAATAATCACAAAATGGAACCAGACTTTTCAGTAGTTTGGTTTTTATTTTTGTATTCTAAAATGTATACTTCACTCCATGTTTGTAAAAAGATGGAAGTATTTACTTTTAAACTTCGCTAATATTTTATGAAAAAAAATAACAATAAATCAGTTTCATGATAAAATAAATAGCATGGAAATTTTATATTACTAGTTTTACTAGTTAATTTTACTAGAATTACAGATATTATTTGAAACAAGGTAGGTGACATCGTGGGCAAAACCATTGCAATCGCGAATCAAAAAGGCGGAGTCGGAAAGACAACGACTTCTGTCAATCTAGGCGCCTGCTTAGCATACATTGGGAAAAAGGTTTTATTGGTAGACATTGATCCACAAGGGAATGCAACGAGCGGTATTGGTATTGATAAAGCGGATGTAGAACAGTGTATATATGATGTTTTAGTAGACGATGTGGAAGCAAAGGATGTTATTAAACCAACTTCCGTCGAAAATTTATACGCAATTCCAGCTACCATACAGCTAGCAGGAGCAGAAATTGAACTGGTCCCTACTATCTCGAGAGAGGTTCGATTAAAACGAGCTTTAGAAGAGGTAAAAGACCAATTTGATTATATCATTATCGATTGTCCACCATCTTTAGGATTATTGACGCTCAACTCCTTAACCGCTTCTGACTCTGTGTTAATCCCTGTGCAATGTGAATATTATGCTTTAGAAGGTTTAAGTCAATTATTAAATACTGTACGTCTAGTGCAAAAACACTTAAACCAAGACTTGAAAATAGAAGGCGTATTATTAACGATGCTCGATGCCCGAACCAATTTAGGCATTCAGGTAATAGAAGAAGTTAAGAAGTACTTTCAAGATAAAGTTTATAAAACCATAATTCCAAGAAATGTACGTCTAAGTGAGGCACCGAGCCATGGCGAACCAATTATTACGTATGATTCAAAATCTCGTGGGGCAGAAGTTTATTTAGATCTAGCAAAGGAAGTGGTCTCAAATGGCTAAAGGTCTCGGAAAAAAAGGCATTAATGCATTTTTCACAAATATCGAAGCCGATAAGGAAGAGACTGTCCAGGAAATTAATTTAAAAGAATTGCGTCCGAATCCTTATCAGCCACGTAAAACCTTCCAACAAGAGGCTATAGATGAGTTAAAAGCATCCATTTTAGAGCATGGAATTCTCCAGCCCCTTGTGGTCAGAAAAAGCATTAAAGGTTATGAAATTGTTGTTGGTGAAAGGCGTTTTCGCGCAGCTAAGGAAGCAAAACTGGCTACCATCCCTGCAGTTGTCAGGGAGTTAACAGAACAGCAAATGATGGAATTAGCTGTGTTAGAAAATCTACAACGAGAAGACTTGAACCCGATTGAAGAGGGACAAGCATACCAAACATTAATGGAAAAGTTAAAATTCACTCAAGAAGAGGTCGCAAAGCGATTAGGGAAGAGCCGCCCGCATGTGGCCAATCATATTCGCCTTCTTTCTCTTCCTCCAAAAATCCAGGAGTTAATTTCAACAGAGAAAATCTCAATGGGCCATGGCCGGGCTTTATTAGGACTACGTCAGAAAGCAAAGTTACCGGCTTTAGTAGATAAAATTGTTCAAGAGTCATTGAATGTCCGCCAATTGGAAAAACTCATTCAACAGTTAAATGAAAATGTTCCACGTGAAACAAAAAAGCCTGAAAAGAAAAAGGATGTGTTTCTTCAAGAGCGTGAACACTCCCTCCGTGAACGGTTTGGTACAACTGTAAATATTAAGCAGTCTAAAAATAAAGGTAAAATTGAAATTGAATTTTTTTCAAAAGAGGATTTAGAACGGATTCTTGAAATGCTGGGTCAGGAAGAATCATTGTAAACCATCGATCGATGGTTTATTTTTTTTCATAAATAAATTACTTTTCAACTGCCATAAAAAATGATAGTTTAATACTATTATAAATTTCGAGATACGAAGAATAGGTGAATAGTGGATGTTTTTATTAGGAACGCTTGTAAACGGGTTACTGATTATAGTGGGAGTGTTAATTGGAAAGTTACTGCACCGAATTCCTGAAAGTATGAAAACAACAGTAATGTATGCTATCGGATTGTCAGTGATTGTGCTAGGACTTCAAATGGGCTTGAAAAGTGAGAACTTCCTAATTGTAATTATTAGTTTAGTCATGGGAGCGGTTTTTGGAGAACTCATGCAATTGGAAGAAAAGCTGAATCAACTTGGGCTTTGGATGGAAAAGAAAATAGGTTCTACTGGGAAAGGGTCAACGGGAAAAGGTAGTATTGCAGAAGGTTTTGTTACGGCAACTTTAATTTTTGTAATCGGGGCTATGGCAATTATTGGTGCACTTGACAGCGGGATCCGAGGTGATCATGATGTCTTGTATACAAAAGGGCTAATTGATGGTTTCACTTCAATTATATTAACTTCTACTCTTGGAGTAGGCGTTATTTTTTCTGCAATTCCAGTTATGCTCTATCAAGGGTTGATTGCGTTATTCGCGACTCAAATTAACACCTTTATTCCCCAGGTACTGATGGATCAGTTTATAGTTGAAATGACAGCTACAGGCGGTGTCATGATTTTTGCTATCGGGTTAAATCTAACTGGATTAGTGAAGATAAAGGTTGCAAACCTCCTTCCTGCTATTATTGTGACTGGGTTTATTGTTACCGTTCTCTACTTATATAAACTATATTTATAGAATTTCACAATATTTGTTAAAACAAAAAGAGCAATTGGGCTAATCCCGACTGCTCTTTAATTGGTTTTTTTCTGCTCTTCCTGTATTAGTTCCTGCAGTCTTCCCTTTGAATGGAGAATACTCGCTTGATAAATTGCATTCGCAATGGTTTTTGCCATTTTCATTACGAGATTAAGCCGGGTATTTTGTAAGACAAAAAACTCCATGAAGCCGCTGACGTTAACGATACCCGTTATATGAATATCACCGACTGCGGGAAGTTCCTTGTTCACACCAGCACCAGGTTTAACAGGTCCATCGCCAACTTGAATGACTCCAATGTTTTTCATCCTGCCTAAACAGGCATCAATACCGATAATATAAGGATTATGATGTTTTATCGTTATTTGCTTCAAACGTTCATCTAGATTTACAGCATGAATCGGTTCATCTAACGTCCCATAAACATGAAAGGAAGGAATGTTCTTTTCCTCTAAAAATGATCCAACAAGTGGTCCTAATGAATCTCCTGTTGAGCGGTCAGTTCCAATACAAACAAATACAATAGGACGCCCTGATGTCCTTGGCAGGAACTTTATTAATTCCATTGAAAGATTTTCAACTGCCTGAAAATCATCATGGAGTATTCGCTGCGCATTGGCCCTCCTATCAAAGAAACTAGGTTTCAGATTCATAAGTACACTCCTCGGTTCTGCTTTTCTTTTTAATAGTATACGGAATATTAAGAAAATCTATACATATTGAATGAAAGATATTCCAAAGTTGAAAAAAGGAATAAATCACAATACTATTAACTACAAAAGAAACTTGTTAAAATAAGTATGATTCAAAAGGTTAGAGGGGGAATGGTGTTAAATGCATCCAATCGTTCAAAGATTTGTTGATAAATTCCAAAATGAAGATACATGGCTGGCGATCGGGGAAGGTCTGTTAAAAATTATTGCCATTATGATTGTTGCAAAAATCCTCATAAAGTTAGGAAGCGTAGCAATTGATAATATATTTAAAATTAGAACTCGTTCTCCCTTAAAGACTTCAGAAAGAAGGGAAGAAACCCTATCAAAACTACTCGATAATGTTCTAACCTATGTTGTTTATTTTATTTCTTTTATGATGATTCTCTCTGTCTTAACTATCGATGTAAAAGCGTTAATTGCTGGGGCTGGAGTCGTCGGGCTCGCTGTTGGATTTGGAGCTCAAAGTCTTGTTAAAGATGTAATAAGCGGCTTCTTTATCATCTTCGAGGATCAATTTTCAGTGGGAGACCATGTTCGAATCGATCAATTTGAAGGAACCGTCCAAGCTATTGGGCTAAGGACAACAAAATTAAAAAGCTGGACTGGAGAAGTACACATCCTCCCTAATGGAAGTATCATTCAAGTTACTAATTTCTCATTAAATAATAGTCTTGCTATTATTGACATAGCGATTGCGTACGAAGAGGATATTGATAAGACACAAAATATCATACGGGAGTTACTTGAAAGTATGCCAGGGAAATATGAAGAATTAACAAAAACACCTGAGCTTTTAGGCGTTCAAACACTAGGACCATCAGAGGTTGTGTTGCGGATCGTGGCGGAAACATTGCCAATGAAACATGCGGCGGTTTCTAGGGATATAAAAAGAGATATAAAACAATGTTTAGATGAGCATGGAATTGAAATTCCATATCCACGTATGGTCATGTACTCAAAGAATTCTGGTAATATCAATGAACCTAGTGTTTAAAAGGAGAGGGTTTCAATGGAAGAAAAGGAATTTGGGTTAAATGATGTCGTTGAAATGAAAAAACAGCACCCATGCGGGACGAACCGTTGGAAAATTATTCGTATGGGAATGGATATTCGAATTAAATGTGAAGGCTGCGATCATAGTGTAATGATACCAAGGCGCGAATTTTCAAGGAAAATGAAGAAAATATTGGTGAAGCATGAGCAATAGTTTATGCTTCTTTTTTTTTGTTAACTATATTATCCTAGTTAAAAAGTAGGTATTGGGGGCGGAGTCGTGGCGAGTATTGTTAAGTCAGCATGTCCATTGAATTGCTGGGACAGCTGTGGTTTTCATGTAACAATAGAAAATGATAAAGTAATCAAAGTTGAAGGTGACCCTACCCACCCCATAACCAAGGGGAAAATTTGCGGCAGAGGCAGAATGCTCGAGACTAGAACCAATTCTAGTGAGCGGATTCTCTATCCCTTAAAAAAGGTGAATGGTGAATTTAAACAAATATCATGGGAACAGGCACTTGATGAAATCGCCTCTAAGTTGGCGAAGATTAAAAATAAATATGGTTCCACAGCTGTCCTCCATAGTCATGATTATGCAAACAACGGGATCCTAAAAAATCTGGATCAACGATTTTTTAATGCTTATGGCGGTGCAACGGAACTTTATGGTTCACTCTGTTGGGGTGCAGGAATTGAGGCACAGAAATGGGATTTCGGCGATGCCTATGGTCATGAACCAGAGGATGTTTTAAATAGTAAAAACATTGTTATCTGGGGAAGAAATGTAGCACGGACGAATATGCATTTTTATGAAAAGCTCTTAGAAGTAAAGAAAAAAGGAGCTAATATCTTTGTTATTGACCCACTATTTAACGCTACTGCAAAAATAGCAGATGAATATATATCCGTTAAACCTGGAATGGATGGTTTATTAGCAGTTGGGGTGATAAAGGAGATTCTCCGATTAGGATTGGAAGATCGTCACTTTATTACCGGCTACTCTTATGGATTTGAGGATCTTGAAAAATTGGTTAATAGTGTTTCACTCGAACAAATAAGTGAAATGACAGAGGTGCCAATTGAACAGATTCATCTATTAGCCAAGGTATTTACAGATCGGCCTACATCAACTTTTATGGGACTTGGCCTCCAACGATACAAAAATGGCGGAAATACCATCCGATTAATTGATGCCCTTGTAGCCGTAAGCGGCAATATAGGGATCCCAGGCGGAGGTGCTAATTATGCAAATCTGCAAGTTGGTCAAAGTTTTGATGTTGCAAATTTAACAATGAATGAACGAAAAACCAGTCATAGACAGTTTTCGATTATGAAGCAAGCAGAGGAAGTCCTTGCTGCCATTAACCCAGAAATAAAAATGATCATCGTTACCTGTGGTAATCCATTAACACAGGTCCCAGATTCATCTATTGTAGAAAAGGCATTTACCTCTGTATCTACACTTGTGGTGATCGAACAGTTTATGACAGATACAGCGCGCTTGGCGGATTATATCTTGCCAACTACAACCTCATTTGAGGAAGAAGATCTATATTATTCTTCTATGTACCATCATTATGTCAATTACGGTCCGAAACTTGTTTCAGCAGCTGGAGAAGCAAAGTCGGATTTATGGATTTGGACACAGCTTGCACAAAGACTAGGATTTAGTGAGGATTTTCAGTTTACGAGAAAACAACTGCTAGAGAAGTCTCTTCAGTCGTTAGCCAAAAAGGGAATGACCCTAGATAACCTTAAGGAACGGCATACGCTCGAACTGCCTGTGAAATCAGTTCCGTGGACGGATTATCAGTTCAAAACTGAATCTGGAAAATATGAGTTCAAATCCATAAATAAAGGTGACGAAGGTCAGCTGAAATTGGCGGTTCCAGAAGAATCAAAGTGGAATAATCCGAAACTGGCTAAAGAATTCCCATATAACTTATTAACCATACATCCTTTAAGGTCTAACCATTCTCAAAACTATAATCTCCTTCCTAAAACACCTGAGTTAAAAGTGGAAGTTGCGGCGAACATTGCTGGTGATAAGAATCTACAGAATGGAGATTTAGTGAGAGTGTGGAATAATCGCGGTGAAGTAAAGGGCATTCTTTCCATTTTGCCAAAGGCACATCCTAATACGATTAATATCGATGAAGGAATTTGGAAACAGTTTGGCGGTTCCGTTAATAACCTGACTTCAAGCGGAGAATCTGATAATGGTCTTGGCAGTACTTTGTATGATTGCTTGGTGAATATTGAAAAAATAACCTAACTGGTGCCTCGTGCACCAGTTTTTGTTGTTCTTGTCTTTTTAGCATCTAATGCCTATAATTGTGAGAGGCTTTTTAATAATTTTGTACGTAATTTTTTATAAAATAGATATATTTTTTGAGGAGTGAAAGTAAATGGCATTAACAGCAGGAATTGTAGGTTTGCCGAATGTTGGTAAGTCTACATTATTTAATGCAATCACACAGGCTGGGGCTGAATCAGCTAATTACCCGTTCTGTACAATTGATCCAAACGTAGGAATTGTTGAAGTACCAGACCACCGTCTTAATAAATTGACCGAGTTAGTACAACCGAAAAAGACTGTACCAACAGCTTTTGAATTCACCGATATTGCGGGAATTGTAAAAGGTGCGAGTAAAGGTGAAGGTCTAGGGAACAAATTTCTTTCACACATCCGTCAAGTAGACGCGATTTGTCAGGTTGTCCGCTGCTTTGCGGACGATAACATTACCCACGTATCGGGTAAAGTCGATCCAATTTCAGATATCGAAGTAATAAACTTGGAATTAATTCTTGCAGACATGGAGTCTGTTGAAAAACGGATTAGCCGTGTTGAGAAATTAGCGAAACAAAAGGATAAAGATGCAGCGGCTGAGTTTGAAGTACTTTCCATGCTTCGCGATGCTTTTGAAGCTGAAAAACCAGCAAGAACGGTTGAATTTACGGAAGAACAAATGAAAATTGCAAAAATGCTTCATCTATTAACAATAAAGCCTGTCCTTTATGTAGCAAACGTGGGTGAGGATGATATTGCTGACCCATCTGGTAATGAATATGTACAAAAAGTTCGTGAGTTTGCTGCCGCAGATAATGCTGAAGTAATTGTGGTTTGTGCGAAAATCGAGGAAGAAATATCTGAACTTGAAGGCGAAGAAAAGCAAATGTTCCTTGAAGAGCTTGGAATTGAAGAGTCTGGACTCGATCAATTAATTCGTGCAGCGTATAACTTACTTGGTTTAGCTACTTATTTTACTGCAGGTGTGCAGGAAGTTCGTGCTTGGACGTTTAGACATGGAATGAAAGCCCCACAATGTGCTGGCGTAATTCACTCTGACTTTGAACGTGGATTTATTCGTGCTGAAACGGTTTCTTATGATGACCTTTTAGCAGCAGGAAGCTATAATGCGGCTAAGGAAGCAGGAAAGGTCCGTTTAGAAGGAAAAGAGTATTTAGTAAAAGACGGAGATGTTATTCACTTCCGTTTTAATGTATAAAACAATTAGCCTTGCGGTTGCAAGGCTTTTTATATGGGAAGACTTTTAAGTAAAAGCAGAAAGAATGAATGTCCTTGCTATTCTTAGGTAACTATGATAAAATCTTAACTTGTGAGTAATGAATAATTGCTCCTTGCCCAAATGGGCCGTTTAGACCAAAAGGAGGTGACTGTGATGAATAAGTACGAAATCATGTACATCATCCGCCCAAACATTGAAGACGAAGCGAAAAAGGCTCTTGTAGAGCGTTTCAACGGAATTCTTCTTGAAAACGGTGCGGAAACTGCTGAAACAAAAGATTGGGGTAAGCGTCGTTTAGCTTACGAAATCAACGATTTCCGTGATGGATATTACGAAATCGTAAAAACTACAACTTCAGCTGACGCGGTACAAGAATTTTCTCGTCTTGCGAAAATCAGCGAAGATATCATTCGCCATTTAGTAATTAAAGAAGAAGCTTAATATAAATATATTTTGGTCTGAATGTTTCACATGAAACATTCATCAAAAGAAAAGGAGTTGATTCTGATGATGAATCGTGTCGTTCTTGTCGGCCGTTTAACAAAAGATCCTGATTTGCGTTATACACCAAATGGGGTTCCTGTTGCTACCTTTACTTTAGCTGTTAACCGTCCGTTTTCTAGTCAGGCAGGTGAGCGTGAAGCAGACTTTATTAATTGTGTTGTTTGGCGTAAACCAGCTGAAAATGTGGCAAACTTCTTGAAAAAAGGCAGTCTTGCAGGTGTAGATGGCCGTATTCAAACTCGCAACTATGAAGGACAAGATGGTAAGCGTGTTTACGTTACTGAAGTTCAGGCGGAAAGTGTTCAATTTCTTGAACCGAAAAATGCGTCTGGCGGCGGTGGCGGAAGAAGCGACAATGATCATTTCGGTGCACCACCAAGGGAACCGCAAGGAAATCCTTATGGCGGAGGCAATCAGAATCAACAACGCCAATATCAAAGCAATAACAACAATAACAAAGGTTTTACTAAAGTGGATGATGATCCGTTCGCAGGTAACGGTCAGATTGACATCTCCGATGATGACTTACCATTTTAACGTAAACTTTTAACGAGCGATTTTAAAATAAACAATAATAAAGGAGGGAATTTTCATGGCAGGTGGAGGACGTAAAGGCGGTCGCGCGAAGCGCCGTAAAGTGTGCTATTTTACAGCAAATGGTATCTCTCGCATCGATTATAAAGATGTAGATTTACTTAAAAAGTTTATCTCTGAACGTGGAAAGATTTTACCACGTCGTGTAACTGGTACAAGCGCTAAATATCAGCGTAAACTAACTGTTGCAATCAAACGTGCACGTCAAATGGCATTATTACCATTCGTTGCAGGGGAATAAATCGAATTCAAGCAGCTGGGGGGAACCCTTGCTGCTTTTTTCTTTTATCTTGCAGAATTGTTGAATAGGAGAACGTATCTGGCTAAAATTAAGGAATAGGGTTTTTTGAAATAATTGGGGTGAAGTAGTGAAAAATGTTCGAAATCTTACAGAGGGTGCTGTTCTTTTGGCAGTCTTTGCTATTCTTTTATTACTAACGATCTTTGTTCCGTTACTTGCAATCATCGTTAATTTATTTTTAGTAACACCATTTATATTGTTTGCAGCAAAGAATGATGGAAAAAGCACTTTTGTATTTGTGATTGCAGCCCTTCTTCTATCGTTACTGTTAGGGTCACTTATCGGCCTTGCGATTGCATTGCCATTCGCTGTTACGGGTGGAGTTATGGGCTACTTCATTCAAAGAAAGAAAAGCAGATGGTCCATCTTTTTAATGGGGTCACTTGCCTTTTTAGCCGCTATCCTTGTCATTTATGGAGCAAGTATTGTCTTTTTTAAGATGAATTTCATTATAGAAATGATAGAAATGATGCAAAAATCATCAAAAATGTCTGCAGAACTTCTTAAGAATTTCGGTGATCAGGAAAAACTAGAACGAATGATGAAACAGTCTGAACAAAGTTTGAACTTTATCAAAAACTTGATTCCAACTCTTTTAGTGGCTACCCCATTCGCTGTTGTCTTTATCATCCAGTCCGTATCATTTCCACTAATAAGGAGATTTGGAATTAAAGTTGAAAAGTGGAAAGGCTTTAAAAACCTATCCCTTCCCAAAAGTACAATCCATTACTTTCTGATAATTTTACTTTTGGGTATGGTATTTAAACCTGAAGAAGGGACTTTTGGGTACTCTGCAATCATAAACCTTACTTGGATACTCATTCTTCTAATGGTGATCCAGGGATATTTGTTTCTCTTTTTCTATCTTGAACAAAAGGGTTTTTCCAAAACGATTTCCATTACAATAGCAATTATCTCTTTACTAATTCCAATTTTTCTTTATATGATAGGAATATTAGGTATAATTGATTTAGGCTTTGATTTAAGGAAAAAAATTAAAAAAGAGTGATGACTACTGTTTAGGAGCTGAACAAATTGCCTGCATTTATTGAAAAGCGCTCGATTCGTTACCCTTTTTACGGGCTAATAGGCATTACAGTGGTACTGCTCATTGTCCTGGCTTACTATAATTGGATACTAAGCTTGGTGGGATTGTTTCTTATCATCCCTCCGCTGTACTATATGTTAGTTATCGAAACAAGCCAAAGAAAAGAAATGGAAGATTATATCGCAACCCTATCATACCGAGTGAAACGGGTAGGCGAAGAAGCGCTGATGGAAATGCCTATTGGGATTATGCTTATCAATGATGAGTATTCCATAGAGTGGACGAATCCTTTTCTATCCTCCTATTTTGATGAAGATACCCTCAACGGAAAGTCGCTTTATGAAATTGCTGACACATTAATACCGTTAATTAAGCAGGAAGTAGAAACAGAAATTATTACCCTGCATGGACGGAAATTTCGTGTCATTCTTAAAAGTGAAGAAAAACTTCTCTACTTTTTTGATGTGACAGAACAAAAAGAAATTGAAAAAATGTATCATGATGAACGTACAGTTATTGCGATTATCTTCTTAGATAATTATGATGAGCTCACACAAGGCATGGATGACCAAATGCGTGGAAGCATTAACAATATGGTGACTTCAACCCTAAACAAATGGGCGCAGGACAACGGAATTTTCCTTAAAAGAATCTCCTCTGAACGTTTTATTGCTGTCTTTAATGAAGCGATATTACAACTTTTGGAAAAAGAGAAGTTTACAGTCCTTGATGAAATAAGAGAAATGACGTCTAAGCAGAATATTTCTTTTACCTTAAGCATTGGTGTGGGTGCTGGAACTCCTTCACTGCCTGAATTGGGCGTATTAGCTCAATCAAGTCTGGATTTAGCCCTTGGAAGAGGCGGTGACCAGGTCGCCATCAAACATCCTAATGGCAAGGTGAAATTCTTTGGCGGCAAAACAAACCCAGTAGAAAAACGGACAAGAGTACGTGCACGTGTCATTTCACATGCCTTGAAGGATTTAATCACGGCGAGTGATAAGGTTATTATTATGGGACATAAAAATCCAGATATGGATTCGATTGGTTCCTCTATTGGTATTTACAAGGTTGCTCAAATGAATCAAAAGGATGCCTACATAGTTTTGAACTTCCAGGAAATGGACGGTGCTGTTCAAAGGCTCATGGAAGAAATTCGCCATCAAGAGCAATTATTTTCTCGATTTATTGGACCCGAAGAGGCACTGGAAATTTCAACTGAAAAGACACTTTTGGTAATTGTTGATACCCATAAGCCTGCACTTGTCATTGAAGAACGACTACTTAATAAAATTTATAATGTTGTTGTGATTGATCATCATCGCCGTGGTGAAGAATTTATTGAGAATCCAGTTCTTGTTTATATGGAGCCTTACGCTTCTTCAACGGCGGAGCTTGTGACTGAATTTCTTGAATACCAGCCAAAACGCGGTAAAATAGAAATGATAGAGGCAACGGCACTGCTCGCGGGTATCGTAGTGGATACGAAAAGCTTTACCTTACGAACGGGTGCTAGAACCTTTGATGCTGCCTCCTACTTAAGAGGACAAGGTGCAGATACCATCCTTGTTCAAAAGTTTTTAAAGGAAAGTGTAGATACGTATATCAAAAGATCGAAATTAATTGAGTCTGTCCTTTTTTACCGTGATGGAATTGCCATTGCTAAAGGTGATGAAAATGAGTTTCATGATCAAGTGCTCCTTGCTCAGGCAGCAGATACACTCCTGACAATGGATGGAGTGGCAGCATCATTTGTGATTGCAAGACGAAATGAAGGAATGATTGGAATTAGTGCTAGATCGCTAGGTAACGTAAATGTCCAAGTTATTATGGAAAAACTTCAAGGTGGCGGGCACCTAACAAATGCTGCAACGCAGCTAACGGGTATCTCGATAACAGAAGCCGAAAGACAATTAAAACTTGCGATTGAAGATTATTTTGAAGGTGGGAAAAAAGAATGAAAGTAATTTTTCTAAAAGATGTAAAAGGTAAAGGTAAAAAAGGTGAGGTTAAGAATGTAGCCGATGGCTATGCTCATAACTTCTTAATTAAGCAGGGGCTAGCGATTGAGGCAAATAATTCAAATATCAGCACGCTAGAAGGTCAAAAGAAGAAAGAAGATAAACGAGCAGCTGAAGAACTTGCTGAAGCGAAAAAGCTAGGAGAACAGTTAGAAAAAATCACTGTTGAGCTATCTGCTAAAGCAGGTGAAGGCGGCAGACTATTTGGTTCGATTACAACAAAACAAATTGCTGAAGAGCTTCAAAAGAAGCACGGAATTAAAATCGATAAACGAAAAATGGAATTATCCGATGCGATTCGTACTTTAGGTCATACAAAGGTTCCGGTTAAGCTTCATCATGAGGTATTAGCAAATTTAACCGTTCATGTAAAAGAGGTAAAGTAATTTCCAGTTCAAATTTAAGATAAACATGTTAAAATAATAAAAGTTAAAGAAAAAGGAAACTACACTTTTTCTTAGTTAGTGATGTGATCGGTTGAGGCTGGTCACTTTTCTTCATTATGGAGATTATTCGTTTAAAAACTATTAATATATAAATTATCCTCTTCATATATAGGAGGTTTTTGATAGATGAGTGATTTATATGCAGATCGTCTGCCACCGCAAAATATTGAAGCTGAACAGGCTGTATTAGGTGCAATTTTCTTAGAGCCCTCTTCTTTAACAGTAGCTTCAGAAATCTTAATACCAGAAGATTTTTATCGTGCTTCACACCAAAAGATATTCAATGCTATGCTGAAGCTGAACGACGAAGGTAAGGTAGTTGACCTTGTCACGGTAACGGAGGAATTAGCGGCAGCAAAGCTAATTGAGGATACTGGCGGAGTGAGTTACTTAAGCGAATTGGCTGGCTCTGTTCCAACAGCAGCCAATATTGAATATTATGCGAGAATCGTAGAAGAAAAGTCTTTGTTAAGAAGATTAATCCGAACAGCCACTGAAATTGCTTCAGATGGTTATTCTCGTGAAGATGAAGTGGAAGCCCTATTAAGCGAAGCCGAAAAAAATATCCTTGCTGTTGCCCAGCGGAAAAATGCGGGTGCCTTCCACAATATTAAAGATGTTCTCGTTCGTACGTATGACAATATTGAAGAAATGCATAACCGTGTTGGAGAAATCACCGGTATTTCTACAGGCTTTGCTGAGCTTGATCGAATGACTGCAGGTTTCCAGCGCAATGATTTAATTATCGTTGGAGCTCGTCCTTCTGTTGGTAAGACAGCTTTTGCCTTGAATATTGCCTCTAACGTTGCAATTAAGACGGGTGAAAATGTCGCGATTTTCAGTCTAGAGATGGGCGCAGAACAGCTGGTTATGCGTATGCTTTGTTCTGAAGGCAATATCGACGCTCAGCGTCTTCGTACCGGATCTCTTACCGATGATGACTGGGGCAAGCTGACAATGGCGATGGGTGCTCTTTCTAACTCAGGTATCTTTATTGATGATACCCCAGGGGTAAGAATAAGTGATATTCGTTCCAAGTGCCGCCGTTTAAAACAAGAACACGGGTTAGGAATGATTTTGATCGATTACTTGCAGCTTATTTTAGGAAGCGGCCGTGCCGGCGAAAACCGTCAGCAGGAAGTATCGGAGATCTCTCGTTCCCTTAAGCAGTTAGCGCGTGAGCTTCAGGTTCCCGTAATTGCTCTATCACAGCTTTCCCGTGGTGTTGAGCAGCGTCAAGACAAACGTCCAATGATGTCCGATATCCGTGAATCTGGATCAATCGAGCAAGATGCCGATATCGTCGCCTTCTTATACCGTGACGATTACTATGATAAAGAATCCGAGAATAAGAACATCATCGAAATCATCATCGCTAAGCAGCGTAACGGCCCAACAGGCACCGTTTCACTCGCCTTCGTGAAAGAATACAATAAGTTCGTAAACCTCGAGACACGGTATGATCCGAGCGCGTAACATCTTATGGGACAGCTGGCCAATTTTTTGGCTGGCTTTTTTTGTAGACTGACTGCTTCGTTGTTTTATATATGGATAGAGGACAAATTGTGCCCTTGGACTATTAAAAAGGATAATCGAGGGAACGATACAAGGAGAATCATGCCCTTGAACTGTTAAAAGGGGTAACCGAGGGAACGATACAAGGAGAATCATGCCCTTGGACTGTTAAAAAGGATAACCGAGGGAACAATACAAGGAGAATCGTTCCCTTGAGTTGTTAAAAGAAGTAACTAAGGGAACCATACTTATTGTTCAACGTAGTGAGAAGCTCTAGCTTTACCTATTAGAATAAAGTTTCTAGAAAGTATCCTTCGAATTACCTTTTTTGACTTAAGACCGCCGCACCAGTTGTAAATGGAATCAACGGTAATAATCATATCTGGAAATAATAAAATAAATTCTTTCACGCTCCTTAAAACTGCTGCTTCTACCTCTTCCACACATCCACAGTTCTTACAAATCAGGGTTTCGTCGGTTAAAAAGGTATTACAGTTGCAGCAAATCATACCCTTTTTTACCTTTTCAAAGGTGTATGGAGGTAATTTCGGATAGGGTGATTCAATTATATGCAGGTCTTCTAATTGCTTGGCTAATTGAAGATATTTTTTATCTAGTTTTGCAGGTCTTGAATTTAACTTTTTTAAAAAGCGATTAAGCTGTGTTGGAAAAATAATGGCGGGCTCAATTGAGGGTATATATAGATGAAACTCGGGGTTGTTGAAGATTAGATAAGAGTCAATTGTAAGCTTGAATCCTAGTTGGTGCAGTAATTTTTCAAGTAAGGTCTCGCAGCGTTCTAGTTGGTGTAAAGGATTCTTTTGTGTGACACCTGCGGGGTTATACCATTTATTTTCTTTGACAACGTAGTCTCCTTCAAAGTTTTTTATGTCTAATAGATAAACTTTCTCATAGGCAATGATTAACGTGTCAATTTGGAAAATGGATTGGCTATATTCAAGTAATAAGTCATGTAGAATTAGCCAATTATCGGTAAGACCTAGCAGCCAAATATCACTTCTTACCTCGCCTTCATAACCTTTAGTAATTGTCCAAAAATGCTTCTGTTCATCCTCTGAAAAATCCATTCTAGCTTTTAAAAAGCGATTAAGGACTAATTCCAACGGTTCTGATCGCTGTTTAAATACCATATAACACATCCAATCATTATTTTCAAAAAACTATAATACCTATTTTATGGAAAAACAACTCTCATTACAAGATAGATTCATTAATTAATATTTTACGAACATATTTTAATATGTTTATATAAATCGTTCGTGTTTTATTGACTTTTACCTAAAGAAATTGGTAAACTTGTCTGTGGAAAAAGAAAAGTGTATATAATTTGGAGGTGCCTATATGACGTCAGTAGTGGTAGTTGGTACACAATGGGGAGACGAAGGAAAAGGTAAAATTACCGATTTTCTTTCTGAAAATGCAGAGGCAATTGCTCGTTATCAAGGTGGAAATAACGCCGGTCATACGATCAAGTTCAATGGAGAGACTTATAAATTACACCTAATTCCATCTGGAATTTTTTATAAAGAGAAAATCTGTGTGATTGGAAATGGGATGGTCGTAGACCCGAAAGCGCTTGTTGCAGAACTTGCTTATCTACACGAAAAAGGAATTACAACAGATAATCTTCGTATTAGTAATCGTGCACATGTCATCCTTCCTTATCATTTAAAGCTTGATATTGTGGAGGAAGAAAGTAAGGGCGCCAATAAAATTGGAACCACGAAAAAGGGAATTGGTCCTGCTTACATGGATAAGGCAGCACGTGTAGGGATTAGAATAGCTGACCTGCTAGAGCGTGATGTGTTTGAAGAAAAGCTTGAACGTAATTTGGCAGAAAAAAATCGTTTATTTGAACGTATTTATGAGACCTCTGGTTTTACAAAAGAGGAAATTTTAAATGAGTATTATGAATATGGACAGCAAATTAAACAATATGTTTGTGATACCTCCGTTGTGTTGAATGATGCATTGGATGAAGGTAAACGGGTGCTATTTGAAGGTGCTCAGGGCGTCATGTTGGATATTGACCAGGGTACGTACCCATTTGTTACTTCTTCAAATCCTGTTGCTGGAGGCGTAACAATTGGCTCTGGTGTTGGTCCATCAAAGATTACCCATGTTGTTGGTGTATGTAAGGCATATACTTCTCGTGTGGGTGATGGCCCATTCCCAACTGAATTACATGATGAAATCGGCAGTCAGATTCGTGAGGTTGGACGTGAATACGGTACAACGACAGGACGTCCACGTCGAATCGGCTGGTTTGACAGTGTGGTTGTCCGTCATGCGCGTCGTGTTAGCGGCTTAACTGATTTATCACTTAATTCCATTGATGTATTATCTGGTCTTAAGACGCTAAAAATCTGTACAGCCTACAGCTATAAAGGTGAACTGATTACCGAATATCCTGCAAGTCTTAAGGTATTAGCGGAGTGCGAACCAGTTTATGAAGAACTTCCTGGTTGGGATGAGGATATTACAGGAGTTAAATCATTAGATGAATTGCCTGTTAATGCGCGTCACTATGTAGAACGTGTTACCCAGCTTACCGGAATTCCATTAACAACTTTCTCTGTAGGTCCAGATCGTAATCAAACAAATGTTGTTCGCAGTCCTTGGAGACAGATTTAATTACAGAGATGGCCCTCATTTTCTGAGGGCTTTTTCTTTTTTAATACTTTTTTAAAAAAAGTGTTGCACATTAGATGCAAGCCATGCTATTATAAAAAGCGTCGTCACGAACGAGACAAGCATTTAAGTAGGAGCCATTAGCTCAGTTGGTGGAGCAATGAGCGACGCTTCAATGAATGAGCTTCGAATTGTACACGCCGAGTTGCTACTTGCATAGGCTTTCTGAGGCGGGGACATCTGACGACGGTTATAAAGGTTTAGGAAATTATTCTAGTACGAGCCATTAGCTCAGTTGGTAGAGCATCTGACTTTTAATCAGAGGGTCGAAGGTTCGAGTCCTTCATGGCTCACCATTTATTTTCTAACGAAAATAATTGTTGATTATTAATATGGCCCCTTGGTCAAGTGGTTAAGACACCTCCCTTTCACGGAGGTAACACGGGTTCGAATCCCGTAGGGGTCATTGGCATTTGATTGTTGGCAAGTGACTGGCAAGTCCGGTTTACTTGCTGACGATCGATATCATAAAAATTGGTCTGGTAGTTCAGTTGGTTAGAATGCCTGCCTGTCACGCAGGAGGTCGCGGGTTCGAGTCCCGTCCAGACCGCCATTAGTTGGCTCAGTAGCTCAGTCGGTAGAGCAAAGGACTGAAAATCCTTGTGTCGGCGGTTCGATTCCGTCCTGAGCCATAATAAAAAAGAAGCTTGCATTGGTAAGCTTCTTTTTTATTTGTAACAAACGTAATGTTCTTGTATTAAAACATCCAAATATTTACACCATTTTAGCGAAGCATGTCTGTATTTGTAAAATGTAGGCATATAATAATTTCTACTAAAACGTTGATCTAATAACTTTAACCTATGAATATAGGAAAAATAGCACATAAAAACTGAGCCATTACCAACTCCTATGTTTGTAGTAAAATGTCAGTTATTATACAATTTTGTTACATTATCAAGACTAATCGTTATTTATTAGGAATTTATGTTAAAGTTAAAATGTAGTAAAAAGAGGGAAATTTCTTTTGTGTGATTATAAAGTACTAGATTAAGAGAGTTGTTTCCGCAATTTAGGAGGATTCCAATGTTATTTTTTAATAAAGGAAGAAGATCAAGTAAATTAGAGAAAAAACAATCTTTGAAAACTGTAGTTATGACAGCGCTTGCTGCTTCTGCACTGATTTTCAGCACTGTGTCTGCGAGTGCAGCGGGTTCATATAAATTAACAACTGTATACCATGTATACCATAATCAAGAATATATAGGGACTGTTTCTGATAAAGAGCTTGTCGAGAATATTGTCGAAGAAAAAGAAGAAATGTTTAAAGAATCGACAAAGGATTTAAACGTAAAATTTGGCTCGGATATTGACTACATAAAAGAGCAGGTTTTTAATTCAACAGCGAATGATAAAGAAACCATTCAAAACCTAGAAGGTGCAATTCAACTTCAGGCAGAAGCTTCCTCCATTATCATTGATGGCAATCCGGTTGTCTTTCTCGAAAACCAGGAAATCGCTGAAGATGTTATTAATAGACTTAAACTTAACTATGTAACTCAAGCACAACTAGACGAAGTAGAAGCTAGAAAAGCAGCACCAACAGCTGAGTTACCACCATTGAAAGAAAATGAAACTCGTATATTAGACGTAAGAGCATCTAAAGAAGTTTCATTTGATTTAGAAAAAGTAACACCAGATAGAATTATGTCTGCCGATGAAGCAGTTACCTTTTTACAAAAAGGTACGTTAGAAGAAAAGAAATATGTAGCCCAAGAAGGCGATGTACTCGGTACTATTGCTAATAATCACGGATTAACATTAGTCGACTTTCTTGCATTAAATCCTGGACTAACGGAAGACTCCGTAGTAAATATTGGTCAAGAAGTTAATGTTACAGTATTAAAACCATATCTTGAAATTATTGTTGACAAAGAAGTAAATCAAAAAGAAGAGATTCCGTTTGCAAATGAAACGGTTGATGATGCCGCTATGCCTAAAGGTGAAACAACCGTTAAGCAAGAAGGTAAAAATGGTGAACGTTCTGTTAATTACCGAATTTCAATACAAAATGGTACAACCGTCAGCAGCATCGTTACAAGTGAGTCCATACTTGTACAGCCAGTTAATCACATTGTAGTAAAAGGAACAAAGGTTATTCCTTCTCGTGGTAGTGGTAACCTTGCTTGGCCAACATCAGGTGGATATATCTCTAGTAAGCAAGGCTATAGATGGGGTAAAAGCCATAAGGGAATTGATATCGCAAGACCAAGTAATCTAACCATTAAAGCAGCTGATAATGGGAAAGTTGTTTCAGCAGGCTGGGATGGCGGTTACGGTAACAAAGTTGTGATTGATCATCAGAATGGTCTACGTACCGTATATGCTCACCTCGCCTCTATTAGTGTAAGTGTAGGCCAAACCGTTTCACAAGGCTCTGCTCTTGGTGTTATGGGTTCAACTGGAAACTCAACTGGGGTTCACTTGCATTTTGAAGTTTACAAAAATGGAGCGCTTCAAAATCCGCTTAGTTATTTAAAATAATATCTATTATAATAAAAGAGTCTCTGGTCTGTACTAGAGGCTCTTTGCGTGTTAAATACTACTAATAGATGAATTACTGCAAATAACATGTTAAAGTAAACTAGAGTAGAAATGCCGTTTATTATTTTCAATAGATATATTTTATAAACAAAGGAGCAATGGGTATGGAAAAGAAAATTCTTGTAGTGGATGATGAAAAACCGATTGCGGATATTTTGCAATTTAACTTAAAAAAAGAAGGTTACGATGTTTACAGTGCCTATGATGGCAATGAAGCACTAGCGATGGTGGAAGAAGTACAACCAGATTTAATTCTCTTAGATATCATGCTTCCATTAAAAGATGGAATGGAAGTTTGTCGTGAAGTCCGCAAGAAATATGATATGCCGATTATTATGCTGACGGCTAAAGATTCAGAAATAGATAAGGTACTTGGTCTTGAGCTTGGAGCAGATGATTATGTAACCAAGCCCTTTAGTACAAGAGAATTAATTGCCAGAGTGAAAGCTAACCTGCGCAGACATCAAGTCGTCATCTCTCAGTCAGATGAGGATGTTGAAACTAATGAAATTGAAGTTGGTTCCCTTACGATTCACCCAAATGCATATGTGGTTTCAAAACGCGGGGAGACGATTGAACTGACGCACCGTGAATTTGAACTGCTCTACTATTTGGCAAAACACATCGGGCAGGTAATGACTAGGGAACACCTGCTGCAAACTGTTTGGGGTTATGATTATTACGGAGATGTTCGAACGGTTGATGTAACGGTTCGCCGCTTACGCGAAAAGATTGAAGATAACCCAAGCCACCCTACGTGGATCGTCACTCGTAGAGGAGTGGGCTACTACTTGCGTAACCCAGATCAGGAGTAATGCCCTACATGAAAAAAGTTAGTTTTTTTCGGTCTATACATGTGAAATTCGTCATTATCTACGTCCTGCTAATTTTAGTAGCGATGCAGATTATTGGCGTTTATTTTGTCAGACAGCTTGAAGAAACGCTAAGGACAAACTTTCAAACCTCCTTAAAGGAACGGATAAATTTACTTGCCTATAATGTAGTTGAAGAAATGGAAAAGAAAAGAACACCTGAGGATCCTACCCTTGAAGAAGAAATTCGAAAAATCCTCCGGGACTTTGAATCGGCTGATATATCGGAAGTAAGGGTGATTGAGGGAAAGAATCGAAAAATCATTGGAACTTCGGATCCTGATCAAAGTGTAGTGGGACAAAGGACAACGGAACTTCTCATTACGCAATCCCTTAATTTAGAGGAAGATCAAAGTAATATTCGAATTGAACCGCATAACCTCCATCGAATATGGGTGCTTTCTACCCCCATTAAGTCTGAGGGCAAGGTAATCGGTGCCATCTATCTAGTGGCAAAAATCGAAAATGTGTTTACTCAAATGAAAACCATCAACGGTATTTTTGCAACAGGGACGGGTATTGCCCTAGCCATTACTGCTATTTTAGGTATTCTTTTAGCCCAAACCATTACCAGGCCAATTGCAGACATGAAAAAGCAAGCATTGGCAATGGCAAAAGGGAACTTTTCTCGTAAGGTTAGAGTTTATGGTCAGGATGAAATTGGAACTTTAGCCGTCACGTTTAACAATTTAACGAAAAAACTCCAAGAAGCTCAGGCCATGACAGAAGGAGAAAGAAGAAAGCTTTCTTCCGTTTTATCGTATATGACTGATGGTGTAATTGCGACAGATCGCAAAGGCAGAGTGATGCTAATAAATGAACCAGCAGCAGAGATGCTAAATGTTTCACGTGAAACAGTTCTCTCTCAGCCGATTGTTGATTTATTAAGCTTAAATGAAACAAATACGTTTGAGGATTTATTAGAGGAAAACGAATCGTTAATTCTTGATTATAGTACAAAAAAGGAACCTTATATCCTCCGTGCCAATTTTTCTGTTATTCAAAAAGAGACTGGTTTTGTGAATGGATTGATTGCAGTTCTTCATGATATTACCGATCAAGAAAAGATTGACGCTGAAAGAAGAGAGTTTGTAGCAAATGTATCGCATGAATTACGGACGCCGCTCACTACAATGAGAAGTTACTTAGAGGCATTGGCAGATGGTGCATGGAAGGACGAAGAAATTGCTCCTAACTTTTTAGAGGTAACAAGAACTGAAACAGAAAGAATGATTCGGTTGGTCAATGACCTCCTTTCACTTTCTAAATTAGATAGTACCGATTATCGACTTTCAAAAGAATGGGTAAACTTTGTTGATTTCTTTCACCGGATTATCGATCGTTTTGAAATGTCAAAAAACCAAAATGTAAGCTTTAAAAGGATGTTGCCAAGTCATCCAATCTTTGTGGAAATTGATGAAGATAAAATGACTCAGGTCCTTTACAATATTATTTCGAATGCACTTAAATATTCTCCAGAAGGCGGACAAATTACCTTTTCTATAAAAGAAGAAGAGGAGAAAATTATCGTCAGTATAGCGGATGAAGGTGTAGGAATTCCTAAAGAGAATATCGGTAAGATTTTTGACCGTTTTTATCGTGTAGATAAAGCAAGAACTAGAAAATTAGGCGGTACTGGATTAGGGTTGGCCATTGCAAAGGAAATGGTCAATGTTCATGGCGGTATGATTTGGGCTGCAAGTGAAGAGGGTAAGGGAACAGAGATTTCCTTTTCACTGCCATACGAGCAATCTGAAGAGGATGAATGGTCATGAAGTATGAAAATAGTAAATCAGTTATTTTAACAATTCTAATTCTGGTTAGTATTGTTTTAACCTGGAATCTTTGGACGTACCAGCCTAATTTTGAAATGATGGAAAACGGTAATGTTGTTGCTGAGGTAACTTTAAAAGAAAAACAAGAACTTCATAAGATTATTAGACCGGACCTAGCACTATTTCATAGCAATGGGGATCATTATGGAACAACACATGCAGTGGACCTTGATAAAATTATGGGTGAAATAAGAAAATGGTCTTTCTATGATGTTAGGAATTATACGGATGAAGTGGAAGATGTCAAGGAATTAGTGCATGGAAATGGAAATGCAGAACTTGTTTTTCCCGCTGAGGTTCCTATTGAAATTTACCGAAGCGTATTAAAATTTGAGGAGAAAAGAATTCCTGCTTTTAATTTTAATCGCATCATAATTAATGTTGAGAATTCAGAAAAGGAAGAGGGTACAGTTTACTTCATTTCTGCAGATTATCAACAGGTTTTCGTGAGTCATATATCTCCTGGTTTATTAAATGATTTCAACCGTAACTTCTTTAAAAACACTGAGCAATATCAACCCTATTTTGCATATGAAGCAACTGAGCAACGGACTGTTTTTATCCCTGATGGACAGTGGGAGATGGTCAAGTATACGTATTTGCCGGTTGTCCTAAATTCGGAGGCATTCAAAGAAGCACTGTTTGATCCGAGTTTTGTACAAAGGGGGACTGTTTCTGGGATAGAAGAATACAGTGATGTTTCTAGTAAGATGACAGTGAATCACGATACCAATATGCTGCTATATGTTAATCCTACGAGAGAGACTGATTATGTTGATAACGCCTATGATCTTTTAATGAGGAGTATTGATTTTATTAATGGACATGGAGGATGGACAGATCCTTATCGTTATGTGGAAAAGGATGTAAAGAGAAAATCGGTTAAGTTCCGGTTATATAGTACAGATGGTTACCCCGTTTTTAATGAAAGTGGAATGTCTGAGATTCAAGAAGTATGGGGAAGAGATGAAATAACGAAATATGTTAGGCCAAATATAGCCTTAGAGTTGCCGTTAACGACAGAAATGGAAAATGTAACCCTTCCGTCTGGATCTGAGGTAATGGGATATCTCAAGAGCAGAAAGAATTTCAAACCAGAATTATTAGAACAACTTGTTTTAGGATATGAAATGAAGAGGGATACGGGTGTAAACAAACTGATTCTCCTAGAGCCTGCTTGGTTTTATCGTTATAACCAGTCATGGGGACAAATCACGAAGGAAGACCTAGGGGGATTGTTACATGGATTGGAGTAAAATAAAAACAATTTTTATCTTAACCTTTCTGATATTAGATGTGTATCTCTTATTTCAGTTTATGAAAATCAGAGATGCGAATAAATATGAATTTATCACAGAGGCTTCCATTGAAGAAACACTAGAGCTAAATGAAATCAGCTATAAAGAGCTCCCAAAAGCACCTATTAAGGATCAGTATCTAAGTGCAAAGCCTAAAATGTTTACCAAGGAAGATACAGAAAAACTTAAGGATCAAATTGCGCTGTTAAAGGAACCGAGCACAACACTTCAAGTGAAGCTTGATAAGCCTATAGCATTAAACACAAAATTTGAGGCTGCAGAACTGACTTCTTTTGTAAGGGATAATGTTTTGTATGGTGACCAGTATCAATTTTGGAAGAAAAGCGATAAGAAAAACACCATCGTCTACTTCCAACATTATGACAATATGACCTTATATGAAAATCTAAGTGGAATGATTACTTTTCAAATTGATGACAAAAATCAAATTGTGTCGTATGAGCAAACCTACTTAGAGGATATTGCAAAAATGACGGACAAGGAAGAAATTCTTCCTCCTTTGAAGGCACTCGAAACCTTGCATCAAAAGGGCGTCCTCAAGTCAAAAAGCAAAATTACAAAAGTCGAACTTGGTTATTCAACTTTAATTCAGCTTGCAGCTTCACAAGCTTTAGCCCCAACATGGCGTTTTGTGGTGAATGAGAATGAAAGTCTTTATGTCAATGCGCTAGAAGGACAGATTATAGAATTTAACAACGATGAAAATAGGGATTTGGAGTGAAAAAATATGTCATTACGTTATAGCATTTTAGCGAGCGGGAGTACGGGGAATTCGCTTTATGTTGAATCAGACGAGCACTCCTTTTTAGTAGATGCAGGATTTAGTGGAAAGCAAATGGAGGCATTTTTTCAACATATTAATCGTGATATAAGTAAATTAACTGGTATATTTGTTACCCATGAACACAGTGATCATATTAAAGGGATTGGAATATTAGCCCGTAAATATAAATTGCCGGTATATGCAAATGAAAATACGTGGCGGGCAATGGAGCGGACAGTGGGAGAAATTTCAACTGAGCAAAAAATGATTTTCAGCACAGAAAGTGTAAAAAGCTTTGGCGCTACAGATATTGAATCATTCGGTGTATCCCATGACGCTGCAGAACCGATGTTTTATGTTTTCCATCATTCAGGGAAAAAATTAGTGCTAATCACAGATACAGGCTATGTTAGTGACCGAATGAAAGGAATCATTTCAAACGCGGATGCCTATATTTTTGAGTCCAATCATGATGTGCAGATGTTAAGAATGGGGAGATATCCTTGGAATATTAAACGAAGGATTCTCAGTGATCTTGGACATGTATCGAATGAAGATGCAGCGATTGCGATGAGTGAGGTCATTGGAGACAATACAAAGAGAGTATACCTTGCCCATTTAAGTCTTGATAACAATATGAAAGACTTAGCAAGAATGTCAGTAGCCCAGACACTGCAAAGCCAGGGACTTATTGTCGGTGAGGGATTTGATCTCTATGACACGGACCCTAAAGTGCCAACCATTTTAACAGCGGTTTAAAAGTAATACTAGGTTAAAGCACATTGTTGATTGGAGCGGAAATCAACAGTCACATTTAATAGAGAATACTTAAAGAACAAAGATACCTCGTGTTGGTATCTTTGTTCTTTTTTTTATAAAATAGCATTGGACAGAGTATAATTGTAACTATAAGCCAAAATATAAACTAGTTGCTTATGAAAGGGAGACGTGGTGAAAATGGGTTACTATGATGATCATTCACAGGAGCGCTACCAAAAGAAGAGTGGAAACAGAGGTGGTTACTTCTTTGCAAGCATTGTCGGTGCAATACTTGGCGCCATGCTAGTTGTCATATCGATTCCGGCATTATCTAATCAAGGGTTCCTTCCCTACAATGTACAACCCAATCAAAATCAACCTGCTGGGACAAATGACAATCATCAAGAAAATTTTATTCAACAGCAGGTTTCATACGATGTAAATACAGACACAACAAAAGCCATTGATAAGGCTGCAGACGCGGTAGTTGGGATTAATAATATCCAAACTTCAGATTTTTGGTCCGATGAGTCTGGTGATGATCAGGCTCCAGCTGGAACTGGGTCAGGGGTTATTTATAAAAAGGCAGGAAATAAAGCATACGTTGTAACCAACCAACATGTAGTCGAAGGTGCGACACAGTTAGAAGTTACACTAAATGATGGCACGAAGATTCCTGCCAAATTACTAGGCGGGGATATATGGACAGATTTAGCCGTCCTTGAGATTAGTGCAGAAAAAATTAAAAAAGTCGCTGAATTTGGTAATTCAGATGCTTTAAAAATGGGCGAACCCGTTATGGCGATTGGAAATCCACTTGGAGCGACTTTCTCTGGTTCTGTAACCCAAGGAATTATTTCTGGGATCAATCGAACCATTCCAGTGGATATCAATCAAGATGGAATTATGGATTGGAATGCTGAGGTACTGCAAACAGATGCAGCCATTAACCCAGGTAACAGCGGTGGAGCATTAATTAATATTGCTGGACAACTCATCGGCATTAACTCAATGAAAATTGCCCAAAATGCTGTAGAAGGAATCGGATTATCAATACCGATTAACTATGCAAAACCAATTATTAACGACCTTGAGCAATTTGGCGTGGTTAAACGGCCATATATGGGAGTGGACTTGAAGTCTGTAGCCGAAATACCAGGTTATTATCAAGAGGAAGCATTAAAACTACCGAGAGATATTAACTACGGGGTAGCATTGCGTCAAGTTGTACCTAATTCACCTGCAGCACAGGCTGGATTACAAGAGTTGGATGTAATCGTGGAAATGGATGGCGAAACGATACATGACGTCATTGACCTCCGAAAACATTTATACCAAGAGACAAAAGTCGGTGACCGGATGGAGATAAAATATTATCGAGAAGGAAAACTGGAAACCACAACGATAACATTAGCTGAAGATAGGTCATAACCAAAAAGCAGAAAGGTGTTATCACCTTTCTGCTTTTTTATGATATGATGGTAAACTGAATGAAGGTGTTTATAAAGCAAATAATAAGTTTGAATTGTTCGATACCAAACTTCTCTGTGGATAACTTACCAACAGGTGTGAATATCATTAAAAAACTGCTGTATATATTGTGGCGAACAAATGATTCCATACAATATGTGGATAAAAATTGTGGACATGTGGATAACTTCTGTGGATATCTTGTTTGTAAACTGTTTGTAATACAAAAAAGAGGGTTGTGGATTGTGAATATCTCTATTGTCAGTGTTGGCAAATTAAAAGAAAAATATTTAAAAATGGGAATTGATGAATACTTAAAGCGATTGAATTCATATGCAAAAGTGGAAGTCATTGAGGTGGCAGATGAAAAGGCACCTGAAGAATTGAGCGAGTCTGAAATGATCCAGGTAAAGCAAAAAGAGGGTGAAAGAATATTGGCCAAAGTTGGCCACGATACATATGTAATTGCACTAGCGATTAACGGAAAAATGCAATCCTCTGAAGATCTTGCTAATACGTTAGATAAATTAGCTACTTATGGGAAAAGCAAGATTGCTTTTATTATTGGTGGATCATTAGGCTTGAGTGATGAAGTACTAAAACGCTCTAATGAACAACTTTCCTTTTCAAAAATGACCTTCCCCCATCAACTAATGAAACTAATCCTGGTTGAGCAAATTTATCGAGCCTATCGAATCAATCGTGGTGAACCTTATCATAAATAGAGGCAGTTTTCTTCCAAACCCTTCAAAAGTTATGCTAAGAGCTGTGAAACAAGATCGAGGTGTTTTTTCATTTTTTATCAAGGTTGTCAAGATTGGCGGGGAACCTAACTAATGAAAAATCAGGGAATCAAACCCTGATTTTTCGTTATAATTCCGCTATTTAATATATTCTTTACTGGCTAATGCATTGGCAATCACATCGGTCGGAATGGTAAATTCACAAACGCCCATATACCCTGGCGCGACTTCGTATTTATTAAACACGATAACAAGTTTTCCTTTATCGTTAATATAAAAACTTTGGTCTTTGGCAATGGTTTTAAAGCCCATTTTATCATCCAACCAATAAAACTTGTCGGGGTCTCTATCCATTTGACGCCTCATCTGTTCCTTTATATTTTCGTTTATTAGGTTCAAATAGCTATCATCTTTAAATAAACTCGGTAAGGTTATCAGAAGTTCATTTTTCTTGTCGACCGTATCATACGTATATTCTGAGTAAGAATTCACCGTGCTTACAACATACCTGCCCACAGCAAGAATTTGATCATTGTCGGTTTTGACATCATAACCGCTTTCTACACCCAAATGACCTCCGCCATTTTTCTTTACTTCCTCTATTTCCGCCATGAAATCATTGTACAGTTTTTTACTTTCTGCCAGGTACTTTTTGTTCAAGGTGGATTCTAAGGTTTTATTTTCCATGTTCGTAATGGCAGGTACTTTTATTTCCATTTTGGCCGTTCCCTCTTCTACTTTAAATTCTGTAAAAGTCAACACCTTGATGAGCGAGCCAACAATAGGCACTTCTGATAAGGCATTTGCAAGTTTTGGACTCGCATTTATTCCTGTGATGAATATCAGTGCCGCTACTCCGATCCCAATAAGACGCTTCATCTTGTTCACATTTCTTTTCTTTTTTTCCTGGAGGGCTTTTTTCACGATGAAATCCAAATCATCGGGGATAGGAGTATTCTTATATTCTATTCTTAAAGCTTCCAATTTCTTATCCATTATATTAACTCCTCCTCAGTGATGATGATGCGTAATAATTTTAATCCCCTGTAAAGCCGTGTTTTCACTGTATTAATATTTTCATCTATAATTTCCGCGATTTCCTCCAATTTTAAATCTTCAAAAAAACGCAGAATAATTACGGTTTTGTACTGAATGGGTAATTCATCCAAAGCATTGTAAAGATCAATGTCATTGTATGCATCTTCTTTTCCATGACTTAAAAAGTCAATCGTTTGATCATCTACAAGGGTGATTTTCTTTTGCTTTCTTAAAAAATCGATCGACGTACGAACGACAATTTTATAAAACCAACTTTTGATCGATCCAGATTTTTGAATCGCTTTGATAGAGATAAGTGCTTTTTTTATTGATTCCTGGACAATATCCAATGCATCCTCTTGATTTTTTACATAACTGAACGCCAAACGATAAAAATCCTCTTTGTGATCATTCATACAGGTGACGAATAGTTCATTCACATCTTTTTTCTTCATTAGTTCAAAGAGCCCCTTTTTACAAAAATACATTTTATTTTTATAAGCTGTTCGAAGTTTAGACGAAGAAACATCATTAAAAAGTTTCATTCACATATTCCAGAATTCGGGCACCTTAAAAAATTAAATTTTCGAACAAACTATGTTGAATAATATAATAAAGTTTGCTTTCAAAAAAATAGTCTATGTTATTATTTTTTTTATCTTTTTTATGAAACTAAATGATTGGGTGGTCACGTCTATTCAGGGAATGATTTTTGCTCCTCTCTCTTAATTTAAAAAATCATGACACACTTGAGGAGCAGTACAGATTATTGGAGGAGTAGATTATGTCAGGCAAGACACAAAATCACCGTTATATCCATGGATTGGATGGACTTAGAGCTTTAGCAGTACTATTTGTTATTGCTTACCATTTTAACTTCAATTGGGCTAGAGGAGGGTTCCTCGGAGTAAATATCTTTTTTGTTTTATCAGGATACTTAATCACTTCGATCATGTTGCCGGCACAAGGACAGCGATTTACAATTAATTTGCGTGATTTTTGGATTGGACGGATGCAGCGTCTACTTCCGGCAGCCTATGTCATGATTTTGGTTACAATCGTTTGGGTGACGTTATTTAACAGAGAACTTCTTCATACATTAAAAGGAGATGCAATCTCTTCTTTTTTTTATACAAGCAATTGGTGGTTTATCTTTCATGAAGTTTCATATTTTGATAGTTTTGGCTCCCCTTCACCATTGAAGAATTTATGGTCATTAGCAATAGAGGAGCAATTTTATATCATTTGGCCGATTGTGTTGGCAATTGGTCTATACATATGTAATAAGCAAAGCAAGTTTGCGATTTATGTCTTTAGCGGTGCAATCTGTTCTGCCATGTTAATGGGTCTGCTTTATGAACCCGGGACAGATCCCAGTCGTGTTTACTATGGGACCGATACCCGTTCATTTGAACTGTTGATTGGCAGCTGGTTGGCTCTTGTTTGGCCAATGAAGAGACTCTCGTCCAAAAAGCTTTCTGTCAAGCTTCACAATACACTGAATATAACAAGTATCATTTCATTGGTCATCTTCATTTTTTGCGTATTGTTTGTAGATGAATATCAGGTGTTTTTGTACAGCGGAGGCATGTTACTGATTTGTATGAATTCTGCGATCCTGATCGCTTGTGTTTGTCATCCAGCAAGCTTTTTAGGGAAATTACTCGCCTGGAAACCTCTACGCTGGATAGGTACAAGATCTTACGGAATCTACCTTTGGCATTACCCAGTGATCGTGATAAGCACTCCCGTTTATGAAATAGGAAATCCTGCATACTGGCGTGTCGGTTTGCAACTAGCCATTACATTCATCATTGCGGAACTGTCTTATCGTATTATTGAAATGCCGATTCGAAAACATGGATTCCGATCATTATTTCTTAGGTACTTTGTCATCAATAGGATAAAGTGGAGAAGCTTTTCTTTTGGCAGAAAAATATTAACGGGGCTCATCCCTTTAGTCCTTCTGGTGTTTATTACCGGGATCACGGGTGTGGTAAAAGGTGAAGAACAAAAGGATGCAATGGCGTCATTTCCAGCTAATATAAAAATAAATGGTGAAGCGTCTTCCGGCAGTAAAGATACCGATACGAATCAGGAAAGCACTGCATCCGAGAAAAATCCTTCCGATCAAGATCATGGCGAAGATTTTAAACTAGGAACCGAACAGAACAAAGAAAAACCCCATAAGGAGAAAATTGATACAAATGAAATACCTCTAAATAAACCGTATACAGGAATACTGGCCATTGGAGATTCTGTTATGATAGATATTGCTCCAAGCTTGCAAGAATTATTTCCTGACATAACGATTGATGCAAAAATTGGAAGACAAGTTTCACAAGCTATCAAATTAGCCCCTGGTTATGAAGATTTTAATAATCCGGATAAAGCAGTCATCATTCAACTGGGGACAAATGGTTATTTTACTAATGATCAAATGGACACATTACTCAGCGCTTTCTCGCAGGCTCATATTTATTTAGTCAATACACGTGTACCGCGCTCATGGGAAGGCAAAGTGAATCAAGCATTATATAAAAAATCTCAAGAGTATAAGAATATTACATTGGTTGATTGGCATTCCGAAGCTATTGACCATCCAGAATATTTGGCAACAGACGGTGTCCATTTGTTGCCAAAAGGAATTGCAACCTTAACAGACCTCATCAACCAATCCATCATTCGTACAGCTTTAGAATAATGTTTAATCAAATTGATACTAATAACCTTAAAAGAAACAAACAAAAAGAAAGAGCGTGTTTTGAAAAAAAGATTGATAACATGATCCAAATCATCGTGATGAACAATAGAAACATTGCTGTGACTATAGCGTGCCGGTACACTCACGACCATAGTCGGAACACCGATATGATACAAATGGAATTTCCCGGCATCTGTTCCGCCTCCTGGCGTAATATCTACTTGACCGGGGGCAAAGGTTGCCCTCTAGTTTTTAAGAAGTGAGGCACCTTTGACCATGCTTCGTACCGAGTCATAAAATTTCTCCTTTAAATAGTAAATTAAGTTGATGAGATAATTAAAACATAAAATTCTTTTAATAGGGAAAAGTAGATTCTAGAAAAGCGCTTGGAAAAAAGTTAGTTAAATATTAGGATATTCACTTTTTAAAAAAGGATGTGCCATGAGGAACTTTAATAAGAGGTTGATAGTGTTAGCTGCCAACACAAATTAAGGTAGTTGGTATTTTTTTGAAAAAAATTGCCGGTATAGTAGGTGCGGTGAACCTTACCATAAATAGAGGCAGTTTTCATAAAGATATGTAAAACTGTAAAGGAACAATGCTGACCCAAAATTTGATTTTGGGTCAGCCTTTCAGTTTTTAAAGCAAAATAAAAAGTAACATCCTAATTTATTTTGTTGGGGAATTTGACTCTTGAACTTCAATTATAAAAACTTGTTTAGGTTTTCAAATACTGAAATATAACGCTTAAAACAACGCAACCTATACTTGCGGTTGATTGCAACCAAAGCTATCTTTACTTTTTATGATAGTTTTAACAATAATGGATTTATAAAGGGTAGAAAGGTGATTGCGGATATGAATTTTGCTGAGAGGTTAAAATAGGAGAGAAAGGTTAGAAGATGGTCACAAGAGGACTTAGCTGAAAAACTTTTTGTTAGCCGACAGTCAGTTTCTAAGTGGGAAAATAGTCAGAATTATCCAAGCATTGAAATCATAATTAAGTTATCTGATCTTTTTGGTGTAACAATTGATGAATTGTTAAGGAGTGATGCGGTGTTGACAGAGAAAGTGATTAAAGATAGTAAGAGCTTGGCGCATCCAAAACTAAAATTTATTTTTGATGTTTTATTTTTATTGGGTGTTGTTCTTTTGTTATTAAAACTTGGTATTCTTTTTTTAAATAGATTTACTGTGTTAGATATTACTTTAGTTGGCGGAGCATTTTTTTGGAACTTTGGTTCATTAATATTAATGATTGGCGCAGGTATCGGTTCTAACCTTGTTAAAGAAAAGTATAGAGTAGATTAAATATTTAAGTAGTAAATTCTTGTCAATACTTGTAAAGAAACTGCCGGTAAAGCTGGTGAGGTGAACCTTAACGCTTATTGAATATTTTTATAGATGGGGTTTGATTATTTGGTATTTATCAAAGGAATAGAATTAAGCAGGAAATTTTATCATGAAATTATAGAACAAGTTATATCAAGCAACTTTCCTAACTTGCAGTACACATCAGCATTGATTGGTCCCGGAAGTGAGATACTTGGTTTTGATACCGAAATGTCGACAGATCACGATTGGGGTCCGCGTTTGTTTCTATTTCTTCAGAAAATGGATATGAATCTTGTAAATGATATTTATCAGGTGTTACATAAAAATATACCCAATCAATTCTATGGATACCCTGTAGATTTGGAACAAACAGTGATTGCTTCGATAGAACAGTTTCTTAAACAAAGCCTCGCTATAGATATAGAAAAGGATATTCAATTAGTTGATTGGCTCACATTTCCATCGCAAGTTTTGGCAGAAATTTTGGGTGGTGAGGTTTTCCGGGATGATACTGGACAACTAACCAAAGTCCGCCAACAGTTAAATTACTATCCTTACGACATATGGTTATTTCAAATGGCGTCTACATGGAACAGGATTGGTCAAGAAGAGCATCTGGTACTTCGATCTGGATACATGGGGGATGAACTTGGTTCTTCCATAATAGGGTCAAGAATTATCAGGGATATCATGAGTCTATGTTTCTTAATGGAACGACAATATGCGCCATATGCTAAATGGTTTGGAACTGCATTTAAGGGATTGAACTGCGCGAATGAATTGTTACCAATATTGATGAATGTCCAATCTGCAAGTACATGGAGAGAGCGTGAAGAAGCATTGTGTAAGGCGTATGAGTTTATAGCAATCAAACATAATCAGTTGGGGATTACAGAAAAAATGACGGAACAGGTTACATATTTTTATGATCGTCCGTTCAAAGTTATACAAGGGGGAATGTTTGCCGAGATAATTGCAAGAAGAATCACAGATTCAGCAATTCGGAAGTTGTCCCAAAAACGACTCATTGGAGCAATTGATCAAGTTACTGATAATACCGATTTTCGGTCTATCAATCAGTGGTGCACGGATGAACGGTCGACAGAAAGGAACATAGTGAGGTTACTGTATAACAAAATACTAGAATAGAATCATATTTCTGTGATAATAATAAAACCGCTGGAATTAACGGTGAGGTGAACCTTATCATAAGTAAGTGAGGTTTTATATTTAACTATATCCATGGCTGAGAAGTTAAATTTAAGGTTATTTAAAAAGGATTAAAATGAACACAAAAACAGCTTAGAAGATTTCTAAGCTGTTTTTGGCCTTAATCCGATAAAATCCGTATAAAAAATATCGAGTGAAAAATCAATGATTACATTATGATGTAACTGTAAAGGAGGGAAATGAAATGTTACAAGAGTTTAACCATTTAATGGATTACATCGAAAAACATTTGACGGAAGAAATCTCGGGAAAAGAGATTTCAAAAATTGTTGGGCTATCTGATTATCATTTCAAAAGAATGTTTTCGTATATGGCTGGAATGTCATTGAATGAGTATATCAAAAACAGGAGATTATCCGAAGCTAATGTTGAATTAATAAACGGTGCGAAGGTGACAGGAATTGCCTATAAATATGGCTATCAATCAGTAGAAGGATTTTCAAGAGCATTTCGTGAATGGTGCGGCTTCTTACCTTCTGAAGTAACGAAAAATAAAATTCAAAAATCATTTCCTAAATTTTCATTCTATATAGATATTAAGGGAGGAACTTCCATGGAATTCAAAATTGAAGAGAAAGAGAAATTTAATATCATAGGTGTATCAAAAAGGGTGCCGGTACAATTCGAGGGTATCAATAATGCCATTATAGAACTAGCCCAGTCCATTACCGAGCAACAAAGAAATGAGATGCATCAATTAGCTGACTTATATCCTCATCAAGTCTTGAATGTATCCTATGATTTTGATGATGGTTACTTAGAAGAAAAAGGTTACTTAACTCATACGATTGGTTTTGCAACGACAAAAGAAAATCCATTTGCTGATTTAGAACAACTTTCTATTGAAAAAAGTTTATGGGCAATTTTCCCTAATCAAGGACCATTCCCTGCCACCCTTCAAGAAACGACTGCAAAAATTTATTCGGAATGGCTGCCATCTTCAGGCTATGAAATAGCGGACCTACCTGGAATTTCTTTTACAAAGCATGATGGTACTTATGAAAATGTATATAGCGAAATTTGGATGCCAATAAAGGAAAAAAGTAAACTTTAGTCATAAGTCTAAGGTATAAAATATCATTTATACACGTTACGGTGTATCTTACCATAAGTAATGAGGTTTCCTTATTAATATTAAATAGAGTGAATGCGTTACCATCAAAAAGCACCTTTATTTACTTCAATAAATAATTTATCAGTCGAATTCCTATATAAAAAATATGCATTTTTAGGAGGGGCATGGCGCATGGCCCTTTTTTTGTTGGATCAAAAATGGTAAGTAACCCTTGTGTTTTAAAAAATTATCTCAATCTTTGTTATTTTAAATAGCTGTTGTATAATCTCCTTATTACTGTTTCAAAAAGAAACACTTCGGAGGAAAAAATGATGAAAATTAAAGTAAAAGGGATTGCTCCTTACCAAGGACTCCGTGATCTTTTATTAAAAGTAGCGGGTGAGGATAGCAGATTTAGTATAGATGTGGAAATTGCAGACTTGGAGAAAGCATTGCCACTGGTTTTGAAAGCAGAAGAACAAAACTATGATGTGATTGTAAGCCGTGGAGGAACAGCTTCCTTTATTCGTAAACATGTCTCTATTCCTGTTGTGGACATACCTGTTTCTGGTTATGACATTTTGCGAGTTTTAACATTAATAAAAGACTCGAATAGCCGACTAGCGATCATTGGATTTCCTAATATATGCCAAGGTGCTGTGACAGTTTCAAGTTTGTTGGATTTTGAAATCCCGATATATTCTATTGACCATGAATCAGAAGTTAGGGATACACTCAAAAAGGCTGTAAAAGAAGGGGCTCAAATTGTACTTGGAGATGTGGTAACAGTCAATACTGCCCAAGAAATGGGGCATCATGGCATATTAATTACTTCGGGCATAGAATCAATTCAAGAAATGTTTGCTGAGGTCAAGCGTATTCACGATATTTATGTTAGGGGGAATGAAAAGGCGCAATTCTTCCAATATATCGTAAATAACTTTCCAATAGGGACACTTGTTTTCGATAAGAAAGGTTCTATTCAATACATGAACGATTCTATAAAGCAATGGATAGGGAATCTAGAAGTATTGCCCTCCGATTTAGATTTTTTACTTAAAGTAAATGGTATACAAAAAGATAGTATCCATTTTGAACATGTCCTTATAAATAATATATCTTATCATTTAAAGTCAGTTCCAAATGGTGAGAATGTTTTAATCTATCTGGAACCTAATAAAAGTCCGTATATGTCAGAGTTTGATATGGTTCAAATGCCGGAACAGATTTCTTCCTTCGCTCAAATTATGGGATCAAGTGATAAAATTACAAAAACAATTAAACGAGCAAAAGCATATGCCAAGACAAATAAACTGGTGTGGATATCAGGTGAAGTTGGAACAGGGAAGTCTAGCTTTGCAGAAGCCATTCATTCCGCTAGTTCACGAAATATAGGGAGGTTTTTCCGTGTTGCTTGTCAATCGATAAGTGAGGGAAAATTAGCGACGGAATTATTTGGAACTGAAACCAAGCTTGGGTTGCTCCGAATCCCATCAAACGATACCTTATATCTTGAGGCAATTGACAAACTATCTGTTTGGTTTCAGGAACGCTTAGCAAATGAACTTCGCAAGGGTAGCAATTTAAGAATCATTAGTTCATCAAGTGTACCATTTAAAACCCTGTTAAATGACACAACTTTTCATCAAGAACTTCTACATTTAATTGGAGAATATCAACTTGTTATCCCCCCTCTTCGCGAAAGAACAGAGGATATAGAAGAAATCGCAAGGGTATTAATAGCCAAACACAATTCTATATATGGCAAGCAGGTTGTTGGGATAAGAGAAGAAGTTCTATCTCAATTGGTGGAATATCAATGGCCGGGAAATTTAAAAGAACTTGAAAATATTATTGGTGAACTATTGGCTCTTGCAAAAGGGCATTATATTGGTAAAGAGGAATGGAATCTAGTATGGGAGAGATACAGTTTCACGAAAGAGATAAGTACTTCATCTCCAATAATTGATTTGAAAAGAACATGGGACCAAATTGAAAAGCAAATAATAGAGGAAGTATT
Source organism: Neobacillus sp. CF12 (assembly GCF_030348765.1). Classification (GTDB taxonomy): domain Bacteria; phylum Bacillota; class Bacilli; order Bacillales; family Cytobacillaceae; genus Neobacillus. The sequence goes on from NZ_JAUCEU010000007.1 coordinate 3,865,239, forward strand.
GAAGGAAGAAGGTATGAATCAATCGAGAGCAGCTAAGAGATTAGGAATTAGTAGAGCAACATTATGGAGGAAAATGCAATAATTGTTTCAAATTTAAACAGATACAATGTTGTCTTTTATATTTCGATGTCATATAATCCATTTGTAAACGTTTTACACAGAAATGAGTGTTTCAAAAATAAACAGTAGTTTACAAGGGGGATTTTCACATGAAAATTAAAGCAACATTAGATCGTATACCGGGGGGAATGATGATTGTTCCATTAATTATTGGAGCGATTATTAATACACTTTTCCCAAATACAGCAGAAACTTTTGGATCATTTACTGGAGCAATGATGACGGGCGCACTTCCAATACTCGCGGTATTTTATGTGTGCATGGGATCAACAATTGATTTCAAAGCTACTCCTTATATTATTAAAAAAGGTGGAGCATTATTAGGAACAAAAATAGCAACTGCTGCACTAGTAGGTTTTATTGCAGCTCAATTTCTTGGTAACGGCATGATTGATAGCGGCTTTTTTGCAGGGCTATCTGTACTTGCGATTGTAGCAGCGATGAATGACACAAATGGTGGGTTATATATGGCCTTAATGGGCCAGTTTGGTAAAAAAGAAGATGTTGGAGCGTATTCCATCATGAGTTTAGAGTCTGGTCCTTTTTTTACAATGATTTCACTTGGGGTAGCAGGTCTTGCAGCATTTCCATGGCAAACATTGCTTGGGGCAGTGATTCCATTAATTGTTGGGATGATACTTGGTAACCTTGATAAAGATATGAGATCGTATTTAAGTAAAGCAGTCCCTGTATTGGTTCCATTTTTTGCTTTCGCACTTGGTGCAGGACTCGATTTACAAAATGTTTGGAAAGCCGGTGTCTTAGGGGTACTGCTTGGATTGGGAGTCGTTGCTGTTACAGGTTTAACATTGTTCTTCGCTGACCGTTTAGTCGGAAAGGGAAACGGAATTGCAGGTCTATCAGCGGCATCAACTGCGGGTAATGCAGTAGGCGTTCCAGCTGCAGTAGCTTCTGCAAATGCTGTTTTTGAACCTTTAGTCCCATCAGCAACAGCTCTTGTCGCTTCATGTGTTATTGTAACAGCTATTGTAGCTCCTATTGTAGTCGCATGGTGGGCAAAACGAATTGGTGTTAAAGCCAATACTGCGGCGGAATCTTAATAGCCAGGTATGCTTTACCTGCTAAATGGATGAGAGAGGAGCTAGATATGAATAAAATCGGAATGATTGCAGATGATTTAACAGGTGCAAATGATAGTGGAGTACAGCTAGTGAAAAAAGGATTACGATCATCTGTTATTTTTGATTTACATCCACTACCTGCTGATCAAAGTGATATTGGGACCATTATCATTGACACAGATAGTCGAGATAAAAGTAAAAACAAAGCATATGAGGCTGTTCTAAAGGCATCTATGTTTTTAAAAGAGAATGGTTTTTCTCATATATATAAAAAGGTTGATTCCACTTTACGGGGAAATCTTGGTGTTGAAATTGAAGCAGTTACTACTGTTTTTGAACCCGACTTCTGCATTATTGCACCAGCCTTCCCTCGGATTGGAAGAACGACAAAGAATGGGGTACATTATTTAAATGGAATTCCTCTTTCTGAAACAGAGATTGCCAAAGATCCAAAGTGTCCTGTTTTAGAATCTTCTCTTTGTGCATTACTTGAATCTCAATCCAGCGAAAAAGTAGGTCTTGTGAGAACAGGAGAGTTGGGTTTAGATTTAGAAATATGGAGATCAGAGCTAAACGATTGGCAGGAAAAAGGAGTTAGATGGTTGGTTTTTGATGTTGAAACAGACGAACATCTTGAGAGTATCGCTTCGAATATTTCACAGATCACGAAGAATGTGGTTTGGGTAGGATCTGCTGGACTTGCAGAATATTTACCTGAAAAACTTGACCTTATCCACTCAGTTCCTGTTCAACCTGTTAAATTAAATAATGAAAATATATTGGTTGTCTCCGGAAGCCTATCAAGTGTGACGAGAGTACAAATATCGAGATTACTAGAGATGAATACAATGATTGCAACTGAAGTAGACCCATTAACTGTTTTCACAGAGGATTATCAGTGGCAGAAATTCAAACAATCCTATATTAATAAACTAGTCTCAACCTATCAAGAAGGAAATAATGCGGTTTTATTTGTGGACTCCTCTTCAGAAAACCGAAATAAAACGGCTGAAATTGGAAAACGACTCGGGCTTACTTCTTCAGAGGTAAGCAATAGAATTTCGCAGGGCTTAGGTGAAATTGCAAGTGAGTTCTTGAAAAAATATATATTCGTTTCAGGTCTTGTGCTAACTGGTGGTGATACGGCAAAGGATGTTTGCCGTCAAATTGGTGCAAGTGGCTTAGAACTTTTAAAAGAAGTTGAGCCGGGTATACCACTTGGAAAGTTAGCAGGAGAATACGAATTATTTGCCATTACAAAAGCAGGTGCTTTTGGTAATGACCAATCCTTAGTCAATGCGGTTCTAAATCTGAAAGGAGAAAAAGAATGAATATGCTTCCGGTAGTAGGAATTACAATGGGGGACCCAGCTGGAGTTGGACCTGAAATTATCCTAAAAAGCTTAAATAATCAAGAAATCTATCAACAATGTCGTCCTTTTGTAATTGGGGATGCAAAAATCCTTGATCGTGCTCAACAATTTGTTAATACTAATTTAGAAATTGTTAAGATTGATGAGGTAGAAGAAGCAGCCTTTGCTCCAGGCAAGGTTTATTGCCTTGACATGAATTTAGTTCCTGCAGATTTACCAATAGGCCAAGTTTCAGCAGAAGCTGGGCACGCAGCCTTTGAATTTTTAAAGAAGGCAATCGAACTTGCTAATGAAGGAAAGATTGATGCAATATGTACAGCACCTTTGAATAAAGAAGCATTGCATAAAGGTGGTCATATGTACCCTGGGCATACGGAGATTCTTGCAGAATTAACAAACACAACTGATTTCTCGATGATGTTATCTGCACCAAAATTGAAAGTTATCCATGTCACTACCCATGTAGGGATTATTGATGCGGTAAAAATGATTAATCCAGACCGTGTCTATAAAGTGATTCAATTAGCTGATGAAACATTGAAAAAAGCAGGGTATTCAACACCTAGAATTGCGGTTTGTGGAATTAATCCTCATGCAGGAGAAAATGGTTTATTTGGTTATGGGGAAGAAGAGGAAAAGGTTATTCCTGCTGTTGAAAAAGCGGTTAGTGAAGGAATCAATGTAGTAGGACCTCTGCCTGCAGATACACTATTTTTCAGAACGGTTCGCGGCGATTTTGATATCGTTGTAGCCATGTATCACGACCAAGGACATGGACCTGTCAAAGTATTAGGACTTGATGCAGGTGTCAACATTACAGTTGGTTTACCTATCATCCGTACAAGCGTTGACCACGGAACCGCCTTTGATATTTCAGGTAAAGGAATCGCAGACGAAAAAAGCCTTCTAGAGGCAATTAGACAAGCGATTGAGCTAGCTCCAAAAAAGAAGTAATTGTTAGAGGATTTTGACGGAAGCTGATTTGAAAAAGTCATTGAATAATGGCTTTTTCGAATCAGCTTTTCTTATATTTGTTTGCTGTTAAAGGCAGTAAATATCTAACTTAGTTGCCAAAAACATCATTTAGATCCATCAAGGTGAACCATACCATAAATAGTAGCGGTTTTACAGATTAATGAGGTATCACCAAACCTTTTTCTTGATACAACAAAAAAAGGGGCTATCACAAAAAAGTTTTGTGATAGCCCCAGAAAACCTGAGAGTCTTTTATAGAAGGGAAAAACTATTATTTTCTGTCTATAATTTTTCCATAAAGACCTCTATCATTGATAGTTCTATTGTAACCCGTAAGGCTGCAAACCTTCCTTTTTGACCTTAATGCGCCAGACTTCATTTTTCAATGACTCTGTTACAAAAAGGTATCCATTATGAAAAGTAGATTGGTGGTAAAAGTCCCTTCATCCTTAGGCAGGCGAATGGTACCTTATTTAAATCCACTTGCATCAAGTACGACAATTTTCACCAACTTGGAAATGGGCTACATAAAGATTACCCTCCGTATCGACGGCTAAACCATCTGGACCGATTCCGCCTTCAAATTGACCGAAGACAAATGGCGTTTCACGCGCGTCTTTAGCATTCTTTGAAGGTACAGAGATAATTCTGTTTGTAGCGAATTCAGAGATATAAACACGTTGGCCGTTCGCTGAAATCGCAATCCCATTTGGATAAGCAATCCCTTCTTGAAAAAGTTGTAATTCTGAACCATCTGGCGGCAGGTAGAAGACACGACCTATTGGTTGCGTTGCACTAGATCCCATTGGCTTTTGTTACACTAAGAGTTTTAGACTGTAGTACTGGATGGAATTGTATAAGTGGGTGGAAGGAAAGTAAACCAAGAAAATGAGGATAGAGGGCTCGGGGTTGCGATTCCAATCAGGTAATTTTTGCAACATTTAAGACTTTTAATATGGATAACGATCTTTCTTAATGATCCTTGGGGAATAGGGGATTATGTAATTTAACATAATCCCGGTATTGTTTTATTGTTACACTATTTTTTCCTCAATCCCCCATACCTTCCGAAGTTCGGTTGGTATGAGAAATGGGGTATATTCATAATCGGTCATGGCAAGTGACTGGCGCTTAATTAAGGCTAACCCAAGCCGATTGACCATACTCCCAAAAAAGCCCGTATAGTCTGAATCAAGGAAAAAACCCATTAACTCTTTATATTTCATAAGGTTTTGCCAATTGGAGTGCGGAACTTCCATCCAGTCTGCTATTTCGTCCCCTACGGTTTCTCGAATTAGAGCAGGGATTATGTTGTCAAACACCTGACCGGGAATGAGACCTGCATGAAACTCAATTAGAGCACGAGTCATTTGGATCCCTTCAGGAGAAGGTCCATGATGTCTTTTTTTAATCATTTTCTCCAACTGAATTGCTTCTTCCATGGTTTCTGGAATAATATCTTTCCGAACTCCCAGCATGATTCCGACGATTTTCCAAAAGTACAAGTAATCTTCCGCCTGTTTTTCTGTTACTTTCATACCTAAATGGCGAAGCCCACCTATGATGACAATGGAAAAGGTTAATAGGGTACCAAGCAGATCCTCCTGACAGATGGGGATGCCATTTTCTTCTTCATCCCATCTGCCGGTCTTTTGAACCAAATGCCGAATGGCTGAATGCATTAAACGGACTTTTTGAATGGCTTTGATACCTTGTCCCCCAGATTCAAGTCCACCTGGCGCCATGACATGAAGAACAAATTGCCCTGTTTCAGCTATCCTGCGGTATGCATTTTGACCTAAACGATAACTGAATGTAAGGACCTTAACCCCTTTACGTGCTGCGTAGCAATTCACAAGTGAGGATGTTGATAATAAGAAGGTGATGGCAATGCCATGTTCCCGAAATAAATCAGTTGCGTTTCTTATTCTGGCCAAGTCCACGCCTTCTGGGCAATAAGCTGTATCCTTTAGCCAAAATTCTATGGTATCAGGTAGCTCTTCCGGATACTCTTGGTCATTGTACATTAATTGCTTCAACAAATTATTTATGGAGCTAATCTGACTGTTCTTGAACAATTCTTCAATTATTCGGTCCGGTACTGGATCGCCTTCCATCCGTAACTTCTCCAAAAACTCGTCTGTATATAACATCTCTTTCCCCCTCTTACTATTCCCTGGTAGATTAAAAGACTTGAAACATTAGATATATATTCCTACTAATATGAAAACATGATGCATGGTAATTGAGTGGTGTCAAGGTGAACTCTATCATTTTGATATCCGAGTAATGAGGTTTTCTGTTTTCAGCTTGTCTATGACATCGCATATTTCGTCATCAACCTCATGACAACTAATGAGAATTTCCTCTTCCAGTTCTTTATAATTTCTTCTATTGAAATTTTCATACTCATCACCTACGAAAATTCAAAATAACGTTTTTCCTAATTTTATCAAATCGCCTCTATTAATAAAATTATGATTGTTCAAATTTTGTAAGAACTGCTGGTTAAACAGGTGGGGTGAACCGTGTCATAAATAGAGACAAAAAAATGGAGCCAGTATTGAAACTTGGCTCCATTTTCATGGAAACTTAACTTATTTCCTCTTTGATGTTTAAATAATACGAGCGATAACCATGCCAGGAATTTGTTTGATTCTTTCCTCTAATGCCGGAATAACATCATCACTCACTTTATTATCAATGTCAATCATTGTATATGCATAATCCCCACGGCTTCTGTTGACCATGTCGGCAATGTTTAAATGATAACTAGATATTGCGGATGTAATCTGTCCGACCATGTTTGGAACATTGTGGTGAAATGCCAATACTCGCTGCTTTCCTGTATAAGGAAGGTAAGTATTTGGGAAATTCACTGAGTTTTTAATGTTTCCTGTTTCTAAAAATTCCTTTACCTGACGAGCCGCCATTATTGCACAATTTTCCTCTGATTCTTGTGAAGAGGCACCTAAGTGCGGAATCGGAATGGTATTTTTCATTTTCAGCACATTTTCATTCGGGAAGTCTGTAATGTATTTCCCAACTACCCCGCTTTCGAGAGCTGCTGCCATGTCTTTTTCATTCACAAGCTCGCCACGTGAGAAGTTTAAAATATGAACACCCGGCTTCATTATGCTGAATGTGGCTGCGTTAAACATTTCTCTTGTATTCTCAGTAAAGGGTACGTGTACAGTAATATAATCAGATTCTGAGAACAACTGTTCAATTGTTACTGCACGTTGTACATTGCGTGACAAATTCCAAGCCGTGTCGACAGAGATAAACGGGTCAAAACCGATCACATCCATATCTAAATCAAGCGCGTCATTCGCTACAAGGGCACCAATTGCTCCTAAACCAATGACACCTAAAGTTTTACCTTTAATTTCTTTTCCTACAAACTGTTTTTTTCCAGCTTCCACTAGCTTTGGAATTTGGCCGCCTTCACCATCCAATGCTTTAACCCAAGCAATACCGTCAAAAAGATTGCGGGAAGAAGATATTAATGAAGTTAACACTATTTCTTTTACGGCATTGGCATTCGCCCCAGGAGTATTAAATACAACGATCCCTTGCTCTGTACATTTTTCTATCGGAATATTATTCACACCTGCTCCAGCTCTTGCGATTGCCTTTAGATTATCGCCAATTTCTACTGCGTGCATATTAAAGCTGCGAACAAGGATAGCATCGGGATTATCACTGCCGTTGTCAATCTCAAAGTTGCCTTTATTTAATACTTTTAGCCCAGTTTCTGCAATATTATTAAGTGTTTTGATAGATTTCACTTTTTCTAGAGTGATTGTGTTCATGATTTTCCTCCTACTATTTTGCCTTAATAAACAGAAAGAGGTAAGGGATATAATTCCCTTACCTCTGCCCAGGCGAACGGCTGCGACACCATGTGCTCCCTCGCGGTTATCCGCGTTTCGCCAGTTACACATGGTCTTTTTAATTTATTTTATATTATCATAATCATATGGAAATCGCACGACTTTTTTTTCGACGCTCCTTGGTGATTAAAAAAATAACAGCACTCACTCTAATTTGAGGGCGGAGTGCTGTTTGCTTAACTTAATATTCACCTTTAATGACAAAAAATGAACCCCGAATGGTTCCTGCTAGTTTTGATTTCTGCCTAGCAAACTTAAACTTACCTTCTAACTCTTTTGGTACCTCCATCCCCTCAGAAAGCTTAAAACCAACAGCACGTTTCGGCTTAGGACCATCAACCGTATACAGGACGTTGACTTCAAGACCATCCTCATAAAAGACGAAAGCCCAATTGATATTTTCCACTTGAAAACGCGACGTTTCTAAAGGTTTAGCTGCAAACTCAATATCACGTTCTTTTTTTAAAATTTGATTCACATAATCAAGGGTATCCTGGCTTTCGCTTGCTGGGACAACTGTAAATTCATGCTTATATTTGTTCATAAAGTAACGGGCTTCATTTGCGCGTAAACCAGCAAGAGCATCTACTACTGGTGAAGACTCTAGACCAACCTTAGAAACATTTTTAAAATCAACGATATAGGACATTTCCACCCTCCTTATATCTTTTTATTTCCTAACTACTGGAATCCACATTTCACCAAAAATTAAGCCATTTCGCTGCCCCATCTCAACACTTGCATTTGGTCCACCAACATAGGCAACATCCTTTGCTTCTGGCAGGACTTGACCGAAGGCAATGCCAGTAAGTAAATTGCTTAACTCTTCAGAAGTTTCCGCTTCACCCTTCACAACGATGTATTCCCCTTTTGGAAATTGAATTACTCTTGTTGCTTCCGGTAGCGTCTTTTCTGTCATGACGCCAGCATAGTGCATCATCTTGTTATTCACCGCTTCGTTCACGGTAAAAATGTAGTCATTTGTGGCTACGGTTTTTAAGGTGTCAAGCGTTCCATCTTGTTTAACTGCCTGCCAAAAGTCTGACTTTTCCTTCATTATGCCAACATAGTCTGTGTAATCGCTTTTAAGTTCGGTCCCAAAACCTAGAACAGTAAAGCTATCTTTTTCTTCTAGAGTATAATTTGTCATATTCAAAACCTTCCTTTTTATAAAATTTAATCAAATGATTTATCTCTACACTTGATAGGTTTATAATAGCCTTAAATCATGTCAAAAAATGATACTGTTTAGGAGTCTCAATGAAAAAAGTTGAACGAATTAATATTATTATGCGGTATATCAATAACCGCTCCCACTTTACTATTTCTGAAATCATGCAAGAATTTACTATCTCTCGTTCCACAGCTATTAGAGATATCAAAGAAATCGAAGCCATGGGGATGCCGCTAGTGGCTGAGGTTGGCAGGGATGGGGGTTATTTTGTTATGCACAACTCTGTTCTGCCCGATGTTCGTTTTACCGATAATGAAGTCAAAGCTCTTTTTATTGCCTTTATGGCGACAAGAAACCAACAACTTCCTTATCTAAAGAGTCGTCAGTCTTTAACTGAAAAATTACTTGGCCTCATATCAGAAAACCAGCAAGATGACCTCGTTCTTTTAAATCAAATCTTGCTATTTGAAGGAACCAATCCGAATAATCCTGACCTGCTAGATCTGTCAGACCTCCCTCATCACATGTTGGAAAAACTTATCCAAATCCTGCTATTGGATAGATATTTATTGATTACTATTCAAGAAGAGAAAGTTATCAAGTCATATCCAATTTATCTCTTGCACCTTTATCGTGAAAAAAGCATTTGGCTGATTGAAGGCTTTGACTTAAAGGAAGAAAAGAAGCAGATTTATCATGTCGACAATCTCACCGATGTCAAGTCCTACACAACGAACAAAAGAATGAGTAAGAAAAAGATAGTAGAAAAACTAAGTATGCAGAATGATGTAATTAACCTTTATCTTGAACTTGGTCCTAAAGCGATTGCCCAGTTTAAAAAGTACCATCCTTTACAATTATCAATTTCCTATACAAATCCTTACCAAGCCACAGCCGTCCTAAAGACTTTTATCAATGTAAAAAATCCCGAAGAATTGACTGAAATGACAAATTGGCTACTTTTCCTAGGTGAAGATATCAAGGTCAAGGAAATGCCGGTAGAAGTCTACGAAGGTTTACAAAAGAGATTAAGCATATTCTGCCCATAAGCAGTGCCAGTTAAAACCTAGATAAGTCTGCTCCTTTTCTTGTTTAATAGTAGGATGTTCCAGTAAGTAAATCATGATGAAAGCATTTGCCCAAGGGCAAGTGCTTTTTTAGTTGGTGAAGGAAAGCAGTATATCTCCCAAGAATATGAGGGTAAATTAAGGAAACAATAGTTACATCTAGTCTTCTAAGGAGTTTTCGCAAAATGAGTTTCTTTAAAGTGAAATCATCAATACCTTGTTCTGATGGGCAACTTGGCGATGATATTGAGAACAATATAAAAATGTTAGAAGAGCATTTTTGCCAAACAGAAGATTTAATGAAAAAAGAACTGCTATTTCATAACCAGAAGTGTGCCGTTCTTTATCTTGATTCATTAGTGAAGAAGGAACTTCTACAAACATCTATTATAGAACCTATTTTAGAACTGCAAGCGGCTGAAATTGAAAAAACAGTCCATGCGGCAGAAATAAAAACCACATCGATGATTTTAGAAGCAGGAAAACAGTTACTAGATGGATTCTGTGTAATTTTATTAGAAAAAGTTCCTCTGGCCTATTTGGCTTCTGTTGGAGGAATAGAAGGAAGGGCTATTCAAGAGCCAAATAGTGAGCGGAGTATTAAAAGTGCTCATGATGGTTTTGTTGAAGACTTTAGTTCGAACCTGCACCTATTGAGAAAGAGAATTAAAAGCCCGAAGTTAAAGGTGAAATATTTTACGATTGGTAACCTTTCGAATACGAAAGTTGGTATGGTTTTTCTAGAAAATCTTGCAAATAAAGAGCTTATTAATGAAGTAGAGCGCAGAATAACTTCAATCGAAATTGATCAGCTCTATTCAACTGGTGAATTAGAGGAACTTATTGAAAATAATCCTTTTTCTCCATTTCCGCATATTTTGGCTACAGAAAGACCTGATAGAGCGGTGTCTTATTTAACTGAAGGGAAAATCACCATTATTTTGGATGGAAATCCACGTGTGTTAGTCGTTCCGATCACGTTTTTTGCGTTTTACCAAGCCCCAGATGACTATAATAGCCGATGGTTAGTGGGTTCATTCTTTCGATTAATTCGCGTCTTTAGCTTTATTATCACGATTAGTTTGCCTGCCACCTACATAGCCATCGTTTCGTATCATTCAGAGGTACTTCCCATCGGAATTCTATACTCTATCAGGGTTTCGTTAGAATATGTTCCCTTTCCTCCCTTGGCGGAAGCGATAGCCATGCAAATCATTTTGGAATTATTAAAAGAAGCATCAATTCGATTGCCATCACCTATCGCACAAACAATCGGGATTGTCGGGGGATTAGTCATTGGAACGGCGGTAGTTGACGCTCATATCGTATCAAATATGATGATTGTTGTGATTGGATTTACGGCCATTGCCTCCTTTGTGGCACCTATAAATGAAATGGGGACGAGTGCAAGATTATTAGGTTTTCCAACGATGATTGCTGCCTCCTTGTTTGGATTTTTTGGGATTGTATTCGTGTTAATGTTGATATTTATGCATTTAAGTAAACTAGATTCTTTTGGAACACCTTATTTTTCACCTATGGCCCCATTTAAGAAAGAAGATTTAAAGGATTCGTTGATAAGACTTCCATTATGGAAATTAAATACTCGACCAACTGATGCAAAGCCAGCTTACGCAAAACAACAGGGGCAAACAAGGGCGTGGAAGAAGAAATGACAGATAAAAATCTTTCAATTACAAAATTTCAGCTGTTTTTTATCATGCTGCAAAGTCAAATTGGCGTTGGGCTTTTATCATTGCCGAATGTCGTGCAGAAGACCGCTAAAGGAGACGGTTGGATTTCTCCCCTGTTAGCAGGGATTGCTGTTCAAGTTATGCTCGTCATCTACTGGCAGTTACTAAAACGATTTCCCAACCATATTTATACAGAAATCACTCAAAAGATCCTTGGACGTTTTCTAGGAAAATTAATTAATCTTATCATCTATATGAATTTCATCCTTGTCGGAGGCTTAGTCACCATATTATTTATTAAAATCATAAATTTATGGTTATTGCCTTTAACTCCTGATTGGATCATATCCATACTGATCCTTACCGCTTGTATTTATTTAGCGGTTAGTGATTTAAGAATCATTGCAAGGTTCTTTGTCTTAGCAACTTCCTTAATCCTATTATTATTGTTTACCTCTTTATTAAGTTGGTTTACTCCTAAAGAGATTCAATACATTCTTCCGATTGGAAGTTCTGGATTTAAAAATATTATATTGGGTACTAACAATTCTCTTCTTGCGATGTTGGGATTTGAAGGGTTACTGTTTATATTCCCCTTCATTATTGATAATAAAAAAGGAGTATTAAAGACGATATCAATGGCGAACATTTTTATCGCCATCTTTTACACCTACTTTATCTTCCTTTCTCTTATCAGTTTTAGTACAGATCAATTAGCACAAATGAGAGAACCCATTTTAAATTTGCTTAGAGGAATAACTTATAATATGATCGATCGGGTGGATCTCATTTTTCTGTCGATATGGATTGTCCCGATGTCCACTTCGATTATTGCATATTTATTTCTTGCTAGTAAGAGTATGAATGTAAAGAAGAAGAATTACCCGAGGGTAGTCTTACTGAATGGATTCATTATTTTTTTGATTACATTGTTTCCACATAGTGACACAACCACTACTTTAATTAACAAATATGTGACGTATTTAAGTTATGCGGTTGTTTTTATCATCCCAAGTTTGCTATTAATTCTTTCGTTCCTATTTAAAAAGCATGAAAGTAGTGAATCGACTTGAGGAAAATAATAATCTTATGTGTCATCCCCATCCTGTTGACTGGCTGTTGGGACCAGCAACTTCTTGTGAATCGAACGCTTGTGAACGGATTGAGTTTTGATGTTACGAAAGAGGGAAATATTATTGGATCAGTAAGAGCATTAAACATGCAAAGTAAAGGTGGAGGGCAATTTGAAATATACGATGAACTAGTAACTGCGGAAAGACCTACTACTCCTGGTTTAGCATTAGATATAGATAGTAAAATTGCGGGTGAATTAGATGCAAGTAAAGCGTTCATAGTAATAATAGGTGAAGAACTAGCGAAAAAAGGAATTCATCCAATCATTGAGGTTTTTTATCGAAATATGAACTCCTATATGTCTTCCAAAATTATCATAAGTAAAGGGAAAGCGAAAGAAATCCTTTCAGTGGAAAAAGAAAAAAGCCCAATCGCATTTGCCATCTTACAATTACTAAATGGAGCGGAAGTGGATTCAGTCATACCGAAAGAAACAACATTTACAGTTTGGAAAAAAATGTTAGATCCGGGTGAAGATATAATTTTACCCTATGTGGAAAGAGTAGAGGATAATAAAATTGAAATAGCTGGAGTGGCCCTAATTAACGATGATAAATATACAGGTACCACATTATCAAGAGAAAAAAGCAGTATACTAATGTTATTAGTGGATCAATTAGGTAAGACGAACAGAATCGCTTTAGAACTGGGTCCCGAAAACAAAAGAAGAGCTATTTCTTTTGTAACCATTGATTTAAGACGAAACTTAGAGGTTCTAGTGGATAAGGATAATAAAATAACATGCAAAATTAATGTCAATATGAATATTGACGTACTAAACTATCCACACGATTTAAAAAAAGAACTAAATATTAAAAAACTAAATAAAGATATTTCTAATGAATTAACCAAACAAGCGAAGGAAATAACCGACATTTTATTACATGCCAATAGTGATGCGTTGGGGATAGGAAGACGAATTTCAAGTTTTCACCCTGATTTGTGGAAGAAAATCAACTGGAATAAGGAATATAAAAATGTGCAATTTGAACCGATCGTAAAAGTAAACATCATTAAAACAGGGAATGTTTTTTAAAGTTAAAAAGTATTGTGGGATTTGTCCAAATGGGCAAATCCCTTTTTTATAATACTTCGATATATTACGATTGCGTTTAAACGATATATCGATTAAAATTATCGATATAAGTGAGGAGGCATAAAAATGAAAAAACGAAGAGGTTTTGTTCAACTTGCAATTTTGCATTTGTTGAAGGAAGAATCCATGCACGGCTACCAAATCATGAAGGAGTTAGAAGAACGGTCAAATGGTGCTTATTCCGCCAGTGCTGGAACCGTTTATCCTGCACTTCAAGAACTAGTCGACCAAAATTTAATACAACTGGATACTGCATCAGATAAAAAGGTCTATACGATTAATGAGAATGGCAGGACTCGGTTAGAGGAAACTGCTATACATAGGGAAGGTGATTTTTGGGTTGAATGGAAAGAAAGAATGATGTGGAAGAAGTCCGAGGAGTCCATTCAATTAAGGGCTGCAATGGAACGATGGGAAACGGAATTTCGGAAAGCCATGAAACAATCGCGAGGCAATCCAGACAGTGTAGTAGAATTAATCGCCTTTATCGATGAAATGACTAATCGTTTAAAAGAGAAAAGTACTAGATAAGGGGAAATTTCATGAGTGCTATGAAAAAGTTACTACCGTATATTAGGCCATACAGAATTTTTGCCATTTTAGCACCCGTTTTAATGTGTATTGAAGTCATGATGGATCTTTTGCAGCCAACCATCATGCAGAAGATGATTGATACTGGCATTGCCAATCAAGATAATGGTTATGTTATCAAACTAGGTTTCATAATGTTACTAAGTGCGGTTATTGGATTAATTGGAGGGGCGGGATGCTCAGTTTACGCTGCAAAAGCGGCTGTTCATTTTGCTACGGATATTCGTCGTGATGTGTTTAAAAAGGTGGGACAATTTTCAAATCATAATACAGACTCTTTTGGTACAGGGAAATTAATCACCATTGCAACCAATGATATCGAAACATTAAAACAGGCCGTCATCATGACACTACGTATGTTTGTACGTGGACCTTTGCTATTCATAGGATCTGTGGTGATTGTTTGGTTAACTGCGAGAGAACTATTTCCTGTGTTGCTTGTATCCATCCCTATCTTAATGGCTTTTATCTATTTCTTTTCAGTAAAGTCAGGAAAGCTTTTTTTGAATGTGCAAAAGGCCATGGATCTAGTAAACACAAAGCTTCAAGAAATGTTAGCGGGTATACGAGTGATCAAGGCATTTGATCGCCAAGATTATGAAAAGAACCATTTTAAAATAGTTAATGACATATTAATGAAACGAAATTTGACCGCTGAACAGCTTGTCCTGACCCTGATGCCTATTATGATGTTTATTGTTAATCTAGGAATCATTGCCGGACTTTGGATGGGTGTTATTAAGATAAATGAAGGTACTCTACAAGTCGGGGTCATTTTAGCTTTTATTAATTACTTAAACATCATGATGAATGGATTAATGAGCAGCAGCCATGTATTAATGCAGATTGCACGTTCTTTTTCCTCCGCTGAGCGAGTTAACCAGGTTCTTGAAACGGAAATTGATATTACTGAACCGTATCAGCCAGTCACTCGTTCTGAACTTCAAGGCGACGTAGAGTTTAGGGATGTAAATTTCAGCTATAGTAAAAATGGAAATTATGTGCTTAGAAACATATCATTTAAAGCAAAGCCCGGACAAACAATAGGTATTATCGGGTCAACCGGAAGCGGGAAATCAACACTTGTTAAACTGATTCCACGCCTTTATGACCCTGATTCAGGCACTATACTTATTGATGGGGTTAACGTAAAGAAATTGCCCCTTGAAAAACTTCGTACAGCAATTGGATTTGTTCCACAGAAAGCCACCTTGTTTTCAGGTACGATCGAGAACAATTTACGTTTTGGAAAAGAAGAAGCAACAAAGGATGACTTTGAACAAGCTGCACAATCTGCTGCTGCGAGTGAATTTATTAATAGGTTTGATAATAAATTTGAACACACACTTATGCAAGGCGCTACAAATTTATCAGGAGGACAGCGTCAGCGGTTAGCAATGGCACGTGCCTTTATCCGCGGTGCAGATATTGTCATTCTCGATGATTCAACTTCTGCCGTTGATGCTATATCAGAAGCAGCGATACAACAGGCATTAAAACAGGCTTACTCCCATACGACTGTGTTTATTATTTCATCAAAAATTTCCTCTATCCGTGAGGCAGATCAGATTCTTGTGATGAAGGATGGGGAAATTGAGGCTAGCGGCACACATGATGAATTACTGAAAAATAGTAAAGTTTATTGTGATATCTATACTTCACAGAGCGGATTGGAGGTTGAATTTGGATGAGTAAATCTGCTTCACAACACAATCCCAATTTAATGAATTCAGTGCGTGGTCCGAGAGGGTTAAGCGGACCGGTTGTAAAGGCAAAAGATAGGAAGGGAACGATAAAACGGATTTGGCTGTATATGGAGAAGCAAAAAGCAGCGTTAATTGCTTCTATTATATTTGTTTTTGTTTCTACTCTGTTGAGTCTGTTGGCTCCATTTATGATTGGAATTATCATAGATGATTACATCATTCCAAAAGACATTGCTGGGACGCTTAGATTTTTGATATTACTCGCCCTTGTCTATATTGCTACTGCATTGTTTACTTGGATGCAATCTTTTATGATGGTTCGGGTATCCATACAAACAATAAGGAATTTGCGGCAGGATTTATTTAATAAGTTTCAAACATTATCTTTACGATTTTTTGATAAACGGACACATGGCGACCTAATGAGCAGGGTTACAAATGATATTGATAGTTTGAATAGTGCTCTAAGTCAAAGTATCATACAAATCTTCTCATCCATTCTGATGCTTTTAGGTGTGACGATCGCAATGTTTTCCCTTAATTGGATACTTGCTATTGTGTCACTAGTAGTACTTCCATTAATCATTTTTACTACAAAAAAGTTAATCACTTATAGCAGTAGTCATTTTATAAAAAGGCAGCGAGATTTAGGTGAATTAAACGGATTTATCGAAGAGTCCATTTCGGGGGCTGAAGTCATAACGCTTTTTGGAAAAGAAGGAACAATGAATCAGCAATTTTCAGAAGTCAATGAACGTCTGCGTCAATCAGCCTTGGATGCGGATATTGTGTCTGGATATCTCGGTCCGGTTAATAACTTTATTAACAATCTAGGACTTTGCTTGATTATTGCAATTGGAGCAGTGATGACGGTACAGGAATTAGCTACTGTTGGAATTATTGCTGCCTTTGTAACATACTCCCGTCAATTCTTTCGGCCGATTGCACAACTTTCGAATCTCTTTAATATGTTTCAATCAGCAATAGCTGGTGCAGAGCGTGTATTTGAAATCATGGACGAGACGCCGGATTTGCTAGATAAGGAGAATGCCATAGTCGTAGATTCATTTAAAGGCGATGTGGAATTTTCTCATGTCCACTTTGGTTATCAAGAAGGCAATCCTATTTTGAAAAATATTCATTTCCATGTCAAATCAGGTGAGAAAATTGCTCTTGTGGGTCCAACTGGATCAGGAAAGACTACGATCATCAATTTATTGATGAGGTTTTATGATGTGACCGCTGGTGAAATAAAACTGGATGGTCGAGATATTCGTGATTATCAATTAAGCGGGCTGCGGAAAAGAGTCGGGGTTGTACTTCAAGACACTTTCTTGTTCTCAGGAAGTATAATGGAAAATATTCGTTACGGACGGCTAGAGGCAACCGATGAGGAAGTCATAGCAGCAGCAAAAATGGCATCGGCACACCATTACATTAAACATTTGCCAGAAGGGTATCACACAAGGATTACGTCTGGCGGTTATAATTTAAGTCAGGGACAGCGCCAATTACTAGCTATTGCTAGGGCGATTTTAGCTGATTCGGAAATTTTAATACTGGATGAAGCGACTTCAAGTATCGATACCAATACCGAAATAGAAATTCAAAAGGGAATCAATAGGTTAACGAAAGGACGTACGAGCTTTATCATTGCTCACCGACTGAAAACCATCGAAAATGCCGATCGCATTTTAGTCATCCATCAAGGGGAAATCATTGAGTCAGGTACGCACCAAGATCTATTACAAAAAAGAGGATTTTATTTCAATATGTATGATAGTCAGTTAAATCATTTATAAAAAGAGGGAGAAATACCAATTGGCATTTCTCCCTCTTTGATTTTTTACTATGAAAGATTTTACTCTTCCCCTACATCTGCCCATTTATATTCGTATGTTGCACCAAATGGGTTCACGAATACACCTTGGACTTTTGGAGAGATTAATTGTGCTCTAGAAGCTTGGTAAACTGGGGCAATCACAGCATCTTCAAATAGCACTTTTTCGGCCTCTAAGAAGTTGTTGTAACGAGCTACATTATCTGTAGCAAATTTTGTAGCTGTTTCACTAACCAATCTGTCATATTCCGTACTTGAATATCCAGTCATATTGTTCCCGCCATCTGTAATCCACAAGTTCATGTAAGTAAATGGATCAAGGAAGTCTGGGCCCCATCTCGTAAGCTGAAGTTGATAATCCATATTTGAATCTAATTCAAGACGTTGCTTTTTTGGAATTTGTTTAATATTGATCTTTAATCCTTCTAAATTCGTTGAAAGTTGGTTTGCAACGTATTCAACTAAGTTTTTAGTTGTCTTGTCATCATCTGCAAGGAACTCGAGTTCAACGGAGTCAGTACCTAACTCTTCCAATCCCTTTGCCCAGAATTCTTTTGCTTTCTCAAGGTCATACGTGACAAGATCTCCACTTACTTTTCGGAAATCCTCACCTGTTTCAGGCATAGGTGTAAAGTCTTTCGGAACCAATCCGTTTGCTGCGATGGATCCGTTGTTTAAAATCTCTCCTACTAACGCTTCCTTGTCAAAAGCTCTGCTAAGTGCAGCACGAATATTTTTATTTGCTAATGCTTCTGATTTTGTTTGATTAAACTTTAAGAAATAAACAAATGTATCTGCGGAAACCACATAATCGTCACTTGTAGAATACTGGTCAACTAGATCGGATGTTAGATCCATTCGGTGAACCGTACCTTCTTCATATAAATCAAGAGCAGTTTGTGGATCTTTTACTACCTTGAAAGTCAGTTTATCCATTTTCACAGTTTTTGTATCCCAATAATCTTTATTCTTTACTAGTTCCCATGTATCACCTGTACTTGACCAATTGTTCATAGTGTAAGGACCATTCGCTAATAAATTCTCAGAACTTGTGGCAAAACTATCGCCCTTTTCCTCCACAAACTTCTTGTTTAATGGCAAGAAGGTTCCAAATGTTGTTAATGTTTCAAAGTATGGTGTCGGATTTTCTAATTCAACTACAAGAGTATAATCGCCATCAGCTTTGACTCCTAATTGATCAACAGCTGCTTCACCTTTGTTTATAGCAGCAGCATTTTTAATTACTCCACTCATCATGTATGGGCCATATTCAGATGCTGTAGCTGGATCAACGGCACGCTGCCATGAATAGACAAAGTCATGAGCGGTTACCGGATCACCATTTGACCATTTTGCGTCCTCTCTTAATGTAAAGGTCCATGTAAGACCATCGTCACTTACTTTATGCTCGGTAGCAATCCCAGGAGATGGTTGTGTTTTTTCATCTAATCGATATAAACCTTCCATTGTTGCAGCTAAATAGATGAAAGAAGACTCATCTGTAGCTAAAGATGGATCCATTGACGGAATCGCTTCTGGGTTTAGAAAATTAAGTACCTTTTCTTCTTTTTCCTCTTCTTTTGCATTTGTACCTGCAGATTCCTTTGACTCATCACCAGAACAGGCAGCAAGTAGGCTTAGCAGCAATCCAAATGTTAAAAGCAATAACCAATGTTTGACCTTCATTCGTTTTTACCCCCTAAGTGAAATTTAATTCTGAATATTATATATCTACTGAAAATTAAGACTCTAAGATTGATTATACGCATCAACTAGATTGCTTGTAAAGTATTGTTGGATAATTTAGGGGGTAAATTATTTAACCTAGATTAGTAGTAAAACAAAAAAAGTCCTGAAACCAGGACTTTTTTCTATTAGTCTATAATTTTTAATGAAACTTTCATTGCTTCATGGTCATCGGTAGCTCCACAAATAGTAGAACAAAATAATTCATATTCGCCAGTCTTTTTTGCAGTAAATTCAGATGGTGTATCAGCTTTTAGTTCAATTTCTAGCTCTTCACTACTAATTGTATGCATTCCTTCTTCGTTCACTAAATTAAGTTTAACCTTCGTTCCTTTTTTGATAACCAGTTCTTTATCAGAAGAGAACTCCCAGTTAGTAGCTGTGATTGTAAATTCCTCTACATCGGATGCGGTTGTTGTGGTTTCAACTTCCTTTTCATCTTGTTTAGCAGTGGTTTCTTCATCTGTTCCTCCGCAAGCAGCTAAACCTACTATGATTGCACCCATTAAAAATAATAATCTGAACTTCTTCATGTATATAGTCTCCTTCTCCTCTATGTTTTTACTATTTAAATTTAATGCATTAATACAAAAAAATCCTTGACATAGGTCAAGGAAATGAATCGTTTTTATTAGATCTATTGATCTGTTTCTAATAGTTCTTCTATCTTATCTGATATGAGGGGATAGAAGTTACTCTTAGCACTAGATGTAGAATTACCTCCGAAAAACCCGGTACCAGGACAGGATTTAACATTGTAGCTGGCAGTGGCATCCAAGACTCTTTCTTTTGTTTTTAAGTGCCACCAATGGTGATAGGTGATACTGTCTATCGAAGGTGTTAACCCAAATTTTATACACAGTAAAGCATTGATATAAATGATTGTGTCCTTTTGTGCTTTTGTCATTACATCATGCCCGATATCGAAGTTGCCAATATGTTCGATGGCAATTCCGGCTGAATTAGCCTTAGGACCAATGGTACCTTCAGGGGCAATGTTAAAAGGTCTAGATACAGCTACTTTTCCATCTGGAAAGGTCGTTACATTTTGGGCAATATTCTTCCAGCCCATTGTTTTTTTATGATGGTTCTCCATACCAGTCAGCAATCGAAAATGGTTAGAACCATCAAAGTGAGTATATGAAGGGATCCAAGTATGATGTTGTTGGATTAACCGTATTTCACGATTAACTTGAGTGTTAAATAACCAATCTTTAAATTCCTCCTTCGTCATAAGAATATGTTGTCCCTGAATTTCAGTTGCATGGACTGGGGTTATTGACAAGAATATGATGCTGAAAATGACACCAATAACAAATATAAGGTTTTTTCTCATGATTAATTTCCTTTCAAGACTTTTATCTATAGTTTGCTTAACTTCGTGGAAAAAATTTAAATAATTTCCTCAACACTTTACTTCCGTTAAACGTTATCTAGTTGAAAAGGATAAAAATAAAAAAGGAAATTGAGAAGGAGGAAAAACCAGTGAACGTAAATATTCTCTTTTTCACCATTAGTATTAAAAAACGGGATGTCTCCCTTGAAGAAGCTATTCATAGAGAAATGGTTGAAAAAAGTATGCAGGAAAATAAGGAACGCTATATTCACTTTATAGGTAGGTACTAATAGTAGGGTAAGATATTCGTGGCAAAACAAAAGAGACCGACATGTAATTTTTGGTCTCTTTGAATACTTCTACACTTCGAATTCACTCATTAATGCAAGGGTATTATCTTCACTGTCTTTAAAAAACGCCATCCATGTTTCAGTTTGTCCCATTTTTGCAATAAGGTGTGGTTCATCAATAAATGTAACATCTTTATTTAGTAAATCCCCATATGCCTCGTTAATATCTCTAACTTGAAAATAAATAATCGAACTAGGATGAGAAAATTCTTCTTTTTCAGGAACGCTTAGTAATAGACGCAGACCGTTACATTCAAAGAATGCTAAAACGTTTGTAGTAAACAAAAGAGGAAGTTCGAGTTTTTCTTTATAAAAATGTACAGCCTGATCTAAATTTTTAACTGGAACGGCAATTTGACCAACCTTTTGAATTAGGTTCTTTCCCATTAATAGATCCCCCCTTAAATTGTATAGTAAAGGAAAAGTAGGATAATTAGTAGCACTAATAAGGAGATAGCTTGGAATTTAAAACGTTGATAGTGTAAAGCGTTAAATTTTTCAGAAGGCAGTGGTTTATCACGCCACTCTTCAAGATGGTCATCTCTTTTAAACATGATGCTATTGAATCTTCTGAACCCGAAGGTAACTCCGTCAAAAAATCCACCTTTAATCGTGTACATAAGTAATACGGTAATTAGATAAATAATGGAAAGATAGAATAATGAGTTTATAAAGTTCAGGAGATTATAGTTCGATGAGAAAATAAAAAAGATCAAAAGAGTTAATAAAAGATTGAGTAAAAAAAGCTTCCATTTATTTTTAAACATTTGCTTTCACCTGATCTTCATAATATTATTTTAATCATGTAAAGAATGTAAAGAAGAATAAAGGTATTTTAACCTAATACGCTTTGAAAGTATACTTTATCCGTTTTTTTCTATTAAAAAAAGAAAGCGCATTCCTATATTGAAATAAATTTT
Source organism: Neobacillus sp. CF12 (assembly GCF_030348765.1). Taxonomy (GTDB): domain Bacteria; phylum Bacillota; class Bacilli; order Bacillales; family Cytobacillaceae; genus Neobacillus. The sequence continues at coordinate 3,887,338 of NZ_JAUCEU010000007.1, forward strand.
TACCAGTTTATAATCGAAAAAGCATTGATATATCAACTGTAATGTTGTTGTAATCTATAATGATATAATAATTTTTTGACTCTTTTATATATTTAGTCTTTACAAGAGTAGCAGAAAAATAGTATGATTTCCTTAGCTTCTTTTTTAAGAGCGAATTTACAGAAAAATAAAACAATAGGAGGTCATTTTTTTATGAAGAAGAAATACGCATGGCTTTTAGCTCTAAGCCTAGTGCTAAGCATGTTTTTAGCTGCTTGCTCAGGCAACAAAGAAACAGCTGATGATGATAAAAAACCAGCTGATGATGCACCAGAAGTTGAACAAGTATTACACTTTATTAACGGGGATACAATCCCTTCAATGGACCCTGGTATGGTAACAGATGAATACGGTATCCAATTCACGGCTGCTATTATGGAAGGTTTATACCGTCTTGATGAAAGCGGAAAACCAACTGAAGGTATTGCTACTAAGCACGAAGTAAGTGAAGACGGTAAAACTTGGACATTCACTTTACGTGAAGATGCAAAATGGGAAAATGGTGAGCCTGTAACAGCTAACGACTTCGTATTTTCTTGGCGTCGTGCAGTAGACCCAAATCAAGGATCTGAATATGGTCCATACATGATGGGCGGCGTTATCAAAAACGCAACTGCTGTAAATAAAGGTGAAGTTCCAGTTGATCAATTAGGTGTTAAAGCTGATGGTGATTACAAACTAGTTGTTGAACTTGAAAATCCAACTCCTTATTTTGAATCTTTAACAACCTTCCCAACTTTCTTCCCATTAAATGAGAAGTTTGTAACGGAAAAAGGTGGCACATATGCAACTAGCGCTGATACATTATTATCTAACGGACCATTCAAGTTCTCTTCTTGGACTTCTACTGCTCAAAAGTGGGAATTAGTTAAGAACGAAACTTACTGGGATGCAAAAACTGTTAAGTTAGAAAAAATGACTTACGTTGTAGTAAAAGAACCACAAGTTGGGGTTGACTTGTATGAAAAAGGTGAAGTTGACCGTGCAGGTTTATCTTCTGACTTAGTTGACCAATACGCAACTCATGATGATTACACAGTAGAACCTGATAATTCAGTATTCTATATTAAGATGAACCAAACAAGAAACCCAGCTCTTAAGAACGTAAACGTACGTAATGCAATTGCTAGAGCATTTGATAAGCAAGCATTAGTAGATGAAATCTTAAACAACGGTTCTATCGTTGCTAACGGTTTAGTACCAAAAGATTTCGTTCCAACTCCAGATGGAAAAGACTTCCGTGAAGTAAGCGGAGATCTAATGAAATATGATGTTGAAAAAGCGAAAGAATTCTGGGAAAAAGGTTTAGCTGAATTAGGAACTAAAGAAGTTACTATCGAATTACTTGGTGGAGACGCTGAAGTATCTAAGATGATGAACCAATATCTTGCAAACCAATTGTCAACAAATCTTCCTGGTTTAAAAGTTACTTTAAAAGAAGTACCATTTGAGCAACGTCTAGAATTAGATACTGCTATGGATTATGACATGCAATTTGCTGGATGGGGACCTGACTTCCTTGATCCATATACCTTCATGAACCTATGGTTAACTGATGGTGGAAACAACCAAATGGGCTATTCTAACCCAGAATATGATAAGTTAATAAACGAAACTGCAACAACTAAAGCAACAGATCAAGAAGCACGTTTTGACAACTTCTTAAAAGCTGAAAAGATTCTTTTTGAAGATGCAGCAATTGCTCCTGTATATCAAAGAGCTGGTGCTCTATTAGTTTCTCCGAAAATTCAAGGTGTGTTTACAAACCAATTCGGAGCAACTTACGAGTACAAATGGGCTAACGTTGGTGCTGAAGAATAATTATTAGTAATTTAATAGTGTAAAATATGCTATTATGAAAAATTGAAGGGAGTGTATGCATTAGGCATATACTCTCTTTCTTGCCTTTGGAACCGAATATTCCGATTATAACAAAAATTTATAATCGCAACGATATAACATATAATAAAGAGAAATTTAGGAGGTGCAAAAATGACTCGATATTTACTCCGTCGCGTATGGTATATGTTTTTAACATTATTTATTATCGCTACTGCTTCGTTCTTTCTTATGAAAATTTTGCCGGGAAGCCCGTTAAACGCAGAAGATAAACTGAGTGAAGAACAAAAAGAAATTATCTTAGAAAAGTATGGATTGAATGATCCAGTGCCGGTTCAGTATGCAAAGTATCTTGGAGGACTTGTACAAGGAGACTTGGGGGTATCATTTAAATTTGATAATACTCCTGTAACTACAATCTTAATAGACAGAATCGGGCCATCTGCACTATTGGGTTTCCAAGCCTTAATATTGGGTTCTGTTATAGGGATAATCCTTGGATTAATGGCATCTATCTTCCGTAATAGTCCAATTGATTTTTCATCAACGATTATTGCAGTTTTAGGTACATCGATACCATCATTTGTATTTGCTGGTTTATTGCAATATGTTTTTGCCGTAAAATTAGGTTGGTTCCCGGTTGCACTTTGGGGAGAATTCGAACATACGATCCTGCCAACGATAGCTTTGGCTATTCACCCAATGGCAACTGCTGCACGTTTTACAAGAACAGAAATGGTAGAAGTGTTACACTCCAACTACATCATTACAGCTCGTGCTAAAGGTGTAGCGGAGTCTGGAATTATCTTAAAACATGGTTTGCGTAATGCACTCATTCCGTTAATTACCGTTTTAGGCCCAATGGCAGTTGGTTTAATGACTGGATCAATGGTTATTGAACAAATCTTTGCTATTCCAGGAATTGGTGAACAATTCGTTACGTCTGTTATGGTAAATGATTATCCAACAATTATGGGTACAACATTATTGTTTGCATTTGGTTTTATCTTGATTATTTTAATCATTGACCTCCTATACGGATTGATCGATCCTAGAATAAGACTAGCAGGAGGAAGTAAATAAATGGATAAGAATAACTTAAATAAAATACCAAAAGATTTATTTGTTCCTCTTGTTCGTAAAGAGGATACGAGTGAAAAAATATCAGCTCCAAGCAGAACGTTTATGCAGGATGCTAGAAGAACACTATTAGGTAATAAACCTGCTGTATTCAGCTTGTTCCTTATCCTATTGATTATTATTATGAGTATCGTTGGTCCATGGATGAACGACTTCGGTTCTGATGATCAGGATCTAAAGAGGGCAAAAATGCCTCCTCGTATACCCGTATTAGAAAATGTTTCATGGCTTGGTTTTGATGGTACATTAACAGCAAATTTTGAAGGAACAAATGTTCAGCAGGCTACGAACAAAGCCAATGCAAGATTTGATAATAAAAAAGAATTCATTGATATCGAAGTAATTAATAAAGGCGACGGTACCAGAAATTCTGCTGAAGTTAAAGCAACGTACCATATCTATGAAGCCAAAGATATGAAAGACACTTATTTTTGGTTTGGAAGCGATGCCTTAGGTCGTGACCAATGGACAAGACTATGGGAAGGTACACGAGTATCGTTAATCATTGCTTTTGTAGCCGCATTATTAGACCTTGTCATTGGTGTTTCTTATGGTGGGATTTCAGCATTTTATGGTGGAAAAGTCGATAATATCATGCAGCGGATTGCTGAGATTTTAGTTGGTATTCCTAACTTGGTCATTATTCTCTTAATGATGCTTGTCCTTAAGCCTGGAATTATCTCGATTGTTATTGCGTTAACGATAACAGGCTGGATTGGTATGTCCCGAATTGTCCGTGGTGAAGTGTTAAAGCTTAAAAACCAAGAGTTTGTTTTAGCTTCAAGAACATTAGGTACTTCTAATGGCACCATCATTAGAAAACACTTGGTTCCAAATATCAGTGGTATTATCATTATTAACACGATGTTTTCAGTTCCAGGAGCAATCTTTTTTGAAGCATTCTTAAGCTTTATCGGATTAGGTATTGTTCCTCCAGATGCTTCACTCGGTTCTTTAATTGACCTTGGGTTTGATAACCTCAGACTTTATCCATACATGCTTGTGTTCCCGGCAATTGTAATCTCTGTGCTTATGATTGCATTTAATATTGTCGGTGATGGTTTAAGAGATGCATTTGATCCGAAGATGCATAAATAAGAGGGTAGGTGTTTAATAAATGAGTAAATTATTGGAAGTCAAGGATTTAAAAGTATCATTTAACACCTACAATGGTGAAGTGCATGCCGTACGGGGTGTTACCTTTGACTTAAATAAAGGTGAAACATTGGCAATCGTAGGTGAATCTGGTTCTGGTAAGTCAGTAACCTCTAATGCGATTATGAGACTTCTTCCTGAACCACATGGCTTTATTAAAGAAGGTCAAATCCTTCTTGAGGGAGTAGATCTTGCTAAAAAAACGAGCAAGGAAATGCAAAAAATACGCGGAAAAGACATTTCTATGGTTTTCCAAGATCCAATGTCGTCTCTTAATCCGACAATGAAAATTGGTAATCAGATTATGGAAGGTCTTATGAAGCATCAAAATATGAACAGACAAGAAGCTAGAAAAACAGCTCTTGAACTTTTATCACTTGTTGGTATTCCAAGACCGGATGTCCGTATTAATCAATATCCACACCAATTTTCAGGCGGTATGCGTCAGCGTGTTGTGGTAGCGATTGCATTGGCATGTAATCCAAAGATCTTAATTGCGGATGAACCGACGACAGCTCTTGACGTAACCATTCAGGCTCAAATTTTGGAATTAATGAAGAGCATTCAGCAGAAAACAGATAGCGCGATTATTTTTATTACACATGATCTTGGTGTTGTTGCGAACGTGGCAGACCGTGTAGCGGTAATGTATGCGGGGAAAATTGTCGAAATTGGGACAGTAGATGATATCTTCTACAACCCTAAGCATCCGTATACGTGGGGATTGATTGGCTCGATGCCTACATTGGATAGCACAGACGAAGAATTATTTGCTATTCCTGGCAGCCCGCCAGATATGCTTAACCCTCCTAAAGGGGATGCGTTTGCTCCAAGAAATCAATTCGCATTAGCTATCGATACAGAAATGGAACCGCCGATGTTTAAAGTATCAGATACACATTATGCGGCAACATGGCTGTTACATGAAGATGCACCTAAAATTGAACCGCCTGCTGCTGTTAAGCACAGGATGCAAGGTTTTGCTCAAACAGGTGCTAAGGGCGGTGACAAAAAGTGACAAGAGAAAAATTACTTGAAGTAAAAGATTTGCAAAAACATTTTGCAGTCGGTAAAAAAAATACTATTAAGGCTGTAGATGGAGTTAGCTTTGATGTTTATAAAGGTGAAACGTTTGGATTAGTTGGTGAATCTGGATGTGGAAAGTCTACAACGGGTAGAACGATCATCCGCCTTTATGACGCAACTGGCGGCGAAGTAAAATTTAATGGTGAAGATGTTCACGGGAAGAAAAATAAAGCAGAACTGCTTAAATTTAACCGTAAAATGCAAATGATTTTCCAGGATCCATCTTCATCCTTGAATCCTCGTATGACAGTATTGGATATTATTGCCGAGGGACTTGATGTTCATAAGTTGGTGAAAAACGAGGCCGAGCGAAAGCAAAAGGTTGAAGAACTGCTAGAATCCGTAGGTCTTAACCGAGAGCATGCTACTCGTTTTCCGCATGAATTTAGTGGTGGTCAAAGACAACGGATTGGGATTGCGCGAGCACTTGCTGTTGATCCTGAGTTTATTATTTGCGATGAGCCAATCTCTGCATTGGACGTGTCGATTCAGGCACAGGTTGTTAATCTACTTAAGAAATTGCAAAAAGAACGCGGATTAACATACTTGTTTATTGCACATGACCTTTCAATGGTTAAATATATTTCCGACCGTATTGGCGTTATGTATATGGGTAACTTGGTAGAACTTGCTGAAAGTGATGAATTATACAATAATCCTATTCATCCTTATACAAAATCATTATTATCAGCTATTCCTCTTCCAGACCCAAGATATGAGCGCACTCGTAAACGTATTAGTTATGATCCTACTGTACATGATACAGATGGTGAATTTGCCCTTAGAGAAGTTAAACCAGGACATTTTGTACGTTGTACAGAAAAAGAATTAATTAGATATAAAAATGAGCAAAAGTAGTAGATTCAACATGAGAATACTCTTACTAAAAAATCCTTACTTTAAAAAAGTAAGGATTTTTTAGCATATTCGTTTAGAACGATCTCATTTCGAGACTGTAGTTTTTTTCTTTTAGGACTTTATACAGCATCTCAATATGTTCGTTGTTTTTAGTTTCGACTGAAATATCGAGCCCTGCATATCCAGGGTAAATATTTTTGCCCATTCGATTTAGATTAACTGATTGAATGTTTGCATCTAGATCTGTTAATGAACTTAAAACTTTCTGGAGTTCACCAGGTTTGTCTTTTAAGGTTATGCTAAAAGTGGCATATCTGCCTGATTCGACTAAGCCGCGTTCAATAATCCGCGATATAAAGTTCATATCGACATTTCCACCACTTAATACGGATACAACCTTCTTTTCTTTCAGTTTTACTTTTTCATATAGTAATGCTGAAAGAGAACAGGCACCGGATCCTTCTACTAGCAACTTATTTCTCTCTAAAATCATCAGCATAGTCCTAGCAATTTCCATCTCATCGACACAATAGATATCATCGACATACTTTTGAATGATTTCAAAGGGTCGCTGCCCTGGTTTTTTAACAGCAATCCCGTCTGCCATTGTTGGCGTAGATTCTACCATCACCGGCTTCTTTTCTAATAAAGATTGTTTCATGCTTGGGCAGGCAAGCGCCTGGACGCCATATACAGCGATATGGGGATTTCTTTCCTTTACGGCTAGTGCAACCCCTGCAATCAGGCCGCCGCCTCCTATAGGGCAAATAATAGCCTCTACATCCGGAAGTTGATCAAGTATTTCCAAACCTACCGTCCCTTGTCCTGCAATTATCGCCTCATCGTCAAAAGCATGAATAAAGGTAGCATCCCTTTGTTCTTTTAGTTCTAAAGCAAATGCTAGAGCGTCATCAAATGTTGTTCCTTCCAGGAGGACCTCGGCCCCATATTGCTTTGTAGCAAGTACCTTACTTAGAGGTGCACCTTTCGGCATTACAATCGTGCAGTCTATACCAAGCATTTGACTAGAATAAGCAACACCCTGAGCATGGTTGCCTGCAGATGCTGCTATAACCCCTTTTTGTAACTCTTCCTTTGATAGCGAAATTAACTTATTATAAGATCCTCTAACCTTAAATGATCCAGTTTTTTGAAGGTTTTCTAGCTTTAGGTATACTTCATTATGGGAAAGTTGACTAAAGGTTTTAGAGTAGTCCAATGGCGTAGTATGAACGATTCCCTTCATTTTCTCTCGTGCAATGATACTATCATCTACATTCACACGCATTCCTCCTGTTAACACTCTTTTTTCTTAGGATGCACCTGCAAAAGTAAACTATGTTTTATTTCCGTGAAATTATTCTTGTATATGAGGTTCGGTACTTTTGTCGGATAAAAAGAAAAGAGTATTCCCTTTTTTTGAGTAAAAAAGAATCACGAAAATGGCTAGTAAATTCGGAACTTTAGGAGTAGACGCTTGTGACATATTATCTATATATTCAAAAAATTCATTATGTTACTACTATTTTGAAAACAAATAGGGATAAAAGGGAGGAACCAGAAGTTGAAAAAGAAAAAACTATTATCGATTCTATCAACTGGTGCATTAGCTCTATCACTTTTTGCTCCGATATCAGCTAATGATTCAAAAGTAGCGGCAGCAGAAGCAACAGCGCCAAAATGGGACGTAGAGCGCTATGGAGATCGAGTAGATATTGATGGTCAACTAAATCTACTAGCTAATGATTCTTCATTCTTAAAGCAGGCAGAGGCGAAAATTGCTGAGCAAGCAGCACAGATTAATTTTAATGAGGATCAGTCTTCAAAAAGTACATCAGCCAGCAGCAGTTTTACATTTGATGGGGGAACCAAACAATTCTTAAATAGAGGTTTAAAATTCAAACCATTTACATTACGTAGTGTGGGTGAAAATGTAGAAATTTGGGTAGCAAATGACCTTGCATTTCCAGCAGGAGACACGCGCCCAGCACATGTGGTAACTCAAGAACAAGTAGATAAATTACGTGATGAATTTGATAATAATATATACCCAAAAGCGACTGCGTTCTTTGGAACACCTGATATTCATGATGGATCAAAGTCTCCACTAGCTGGAAAAAATGTTCCTGCTGGTTATTATGAGGGAAGCGACAAAGTTATCATGTTAGTAGATAATATTCAAGACGATAACTATACTAACCCGAATTATCCATTCTTTGTTGCTGGTTTCTTCTGGCAAACACTAGAGAACTATATGGATAGAAATATCATTACAATCGATACAAACAACTGGGAAACCCGTTTAGAGTCTACCTTCTTTGGGACAACCATTCATGAACTACAGCACTTAATTCACGCGGACAATGATGGCGCGGAAGAAACGTGGTTAAATGAAGGTATGTCAACTTTTTCAGAATATCTTGGCGGATATGGCCATGATGATAGTTCTATCAACTTCTACTTAGATCATCCTGAAAACTCTTTAGTAAATTGGGATGAACATAGAACGGCAACAACTGGCCCTGAAACAATTGCAGATTATGGACAAGTATATCTATTTACATTATATATGAATGATAAGTTTGGCCGTGAGTTTATCCGTGATTTAGCTTTAAACGAAACACAAGGTCTAAATAGTGTTAATGAGGTATTAAAGGCACATGGTTCAAGCCTTGATTTCACGCAACTCTATCAAAACTTTATGACTGCCTTAACACTTGATACTGACAGAGTTGGAAATGGAGTATATAATTTTGACAGCATTGATCTTCGTGATGTTGTTGTGAATCAGACTACTGGTGAAACTAGAGGCAAAACGGTTGATTTTGAGAAAGCAAATACCTTTGAAAAGGAAGGCGTTCCTGCTTGGGGCGGCGATTTTAAAGAGTTAGCATTCCAAGATAAAGTTAGAAGTATTTCCTTTGACGGTGTAGATTTCCTACCTATCCCTTGGCAGTCTGTAAATGATCCACTAGGTTCTGATAATAAAGTGCTTTGGGGCAATGCGGGAGACGAAGCGGACAATGGCTTGATTTTTGAAGCGGACCTTTCTAGTGTCAATACGGCGACCTTAAAGTTCGATAACTACATTGATATTGAAGAGCAGTGGGATTTCGGCATGGTCCAAGTTTCAACGGATGGCGGCGAGTCATGGACTAGCTTAGAAAATGAAAATACACGCAGTGATGTAGTTGAAGAAGGCTATCCAAAAATTAAAGAAAATGTACCAGGTTTTACTGGTACGTATGAAGATTGGCAGAAAGAAACCTTTGATTTAAGTGCATATGCAGGTCAAAAAGTATTGCTTTCCTTTCGTTATTTAACCGACTGGGGTACAACAGAGAGCGGATGGTTTGTGGATAATATTGAAATTCCTGAAATTGGTTATACCAATGATGGTAGTTCAACAGATGCATTTAAATCTTTCCAAGAATTAGCTGGTCAGTATGTGAACTATACCGTAACTTTTATCAATGAGAAAGAAGTAGGAAATAAGAAGGGTGCAAAAACTAATTACAAGGTAATCACAGTAGATCCATTCAATGTTACGGAAGAAGATGCTTTAACTCTAAGACAGTTGTTCAAGGATGGAAAGAACTATATGATTACATCTTATGCAGCACCTGCTGAAAGTAAGGATCCTATTACCTTCACGTATGAAGTTAACCTGAAAACGAAAGCACCAAAAAAGAATTAATAAAACGAATCAATCCCGAAAAGAGATATTACTTTTCGGGATTGATTTTTGGATATTTATAAGGAAAAACCTGAGATCATTTGGACTCAGGTTTTTTCCGTTCCGATGATTATTTCTTACCTTCGTTGGAACTATAGTAGAATTTTGCAGTAATGGAACCATCAGCATTCTCTTTTATATCAGTTACATGAATTCCAGAGTCAGCTGGAGCAGCGCTATAGCCCTTCCAGAAGTAGTAGGAACCAGTATGAACAATAGAAGAGGTTGGAGTGATCTCCGCGCCTGTCTTGAAGAAGTCTCCTGCATCACCGCGGTTTAAGTTCTTTTCTAGCTCATATTTTCCGTCAGCTTGTAGAAGTGATAAGCCATAGTGTGTAACAACGGTACCGTTGCCAGCTGTTTCTGATTGATTAAACTGGAAGCGTTTATTCATCCAATTTTCTACATTATTTGGACGGAAACCGGCAGTTTGATATAAGTTGATAATGTTTTCATCGACATGCCATGCTAATAATCCGTGAGAATCCTCTCCTTGACGAACCAATCCTTTATTAAAGCCATCCTGCTGAACGTTTTCAAATAGGAAGTACTCTGTTCCATGGGAGCCAGGAACTTCCATTTTGACGATTCCGTTTGTAGCATTGGCTTTATTAATAGCTGGCAGAGTAATCTCTTTAACGCCGTCAGCTGGTGTTACATTAATAGGTTCAGCCCATCCAAGGAAAACCTTTGAGAATGGATCAAAATGAGTAGGGGAGTTACCAGAATAGGCGTTATTGTCTGGATAACGCATCCATGAACCACCAGCCATCATTGAGTAGTTTCCAACACCTTCAGACGTATATACAGTGTCATAGAAATCTGGCAGCCCTAAAGCATGTCCAAATTCATGAGCATATACCCCAGCTTGGGCTGGATATGGACCTGTTTTAGAAGCTTCATCATAGCTGTTAGTTGTTAAATTGAATCCGGCTACGTTACCACCAATAGCAGGCTGGATATTGTAGTTGTTTACGACAACTCCATCATACGTCATATCGGCAGCAATAGTCTTATCGATCCAAGCGCTTTGGCTCATTCCAGAATGAACATCTGCTGGTTTACCAGTTTCATAGTATTTACCATAGTATAAGGCACTCAATAAACTCCATTTATGAGACCAAAATTGAGCAGGGTCTTGGCTCCACTCTGCTCCTGTTCCTTCGTGAACCACGAATACGTTTGGAACTTCGCCGTTTTCAGCATATTTTGAGAAATCTACCTGGTCATCAGCAGCTTTTAAAAGGTCACGTACGAATTCACCAGTATGAGCATCTCCGTTTACATTACCAAGTACATATTTACCATTCTCAGCATACGTTCCCTTTTGATCTAAATAGTATGAAGCGCCTTGAGGAAGTTCTACCCAAACAAACTCAGTATTTTCATTGCGAACTAAATTAATAGCTCCATTACTAGACTCTTTATAAGCATTTTGCATAGTACGATCTGTTGGAGCAGCCACACCATTATAGGTTGCATATTGTTTGAATGCGTCTAATTCATAAGGGTTATATTTTGTACCAAAGATTAAGTCCTCATAATATTTAGCTGGAACTTGTCCAGGTAAGTCGCCGACTGGTTCATCGCCTTTCTTATATTTTGCTAGAATAACAAGAACCGGTACATCACCTGTTGCTTCTTTATAGTCGACATGGTTATCGCCAGGCTCTTGGAATTTAGTTCCTATATTAGCCTTCTCTGCAGGGTCAACCTTAGATAAATCGACTCCTAGCTCCTTTGCTTTTTCAGCTAGTTCTGGAGCAGCTCCAACGAAATCAGCTGGACTTAGAGTGTATGTACTTTTTGTGGTGGATGGGGCCTCAGTAGGTTGAAAACCTGCTGCCACAATACTTCCAGTTAAAGCTAGAGTTAGACCGGTTTTTGATAGTACTTTTAACATGAGCGTCACTCCTAGAGTTATTTGAGAATTATAATATATCAGAATTATCAGATATACCGTAGGAACCAAATACCTAATTTTTTATATATTTAGGGAGGCGAAATACCTAATTGCTAGCAATTTTTTGTGATTTTAGTTTTGATTAATAGACTTAAACTATGAGAACTTGTAGATACTATTATAATGTTCTGAAAATACTTCTATGCTAAGATAAAGAGCATATAGAATGAGAGGAAGTTTTATTAATGATAGAAGCAGCACCTTTATTAAAAAAGTTGAATTTTAAGGAACTAGGACAACCGGTTTTAGTAATCAATGCACCAAAGTCTTATGATAATATTAAGGCGGCATTTGAAGGGGAGGTCCATCAACAGGCTGAGCTTGAGAAGTATGATTTTGTGCAAGTGTTTGGAACAAGTAATCAAGAACTTCAATCACATGCAAAAAACGCAGTATCTTATGTAAGTGAAGATGGATTGTTTTGGCTTTGCTACCCTAAGAAATCATCCAAGATATATAAAGGGTCAGATTGTAGCCGTGATACGGTTACGGGTATGCTATCTGAAGAAGGCTATGAACCAGTTCGCCAAATTGCTATTGATGATGATTGGTCTGCATTAAGGTACCGTAAACCTGAAAAAATTAAGAAAATGGTTCGAGACTTTGCTGTAACGGATGAAGGAATCAAACGGACGAAGAAAGAGTAGATCCCTAACCTATTGGGGGTCTATTTTTTTGTATACAAAATGTGTATACGTGTTTACGGAGTATGTACACATGTTTACAATTGTGTATACATCGTGTTTACAAAAATGTTTACTTGTTTACAAACGCGTATACATGTTGATTTAAAGCTGTGTGTACAGGTTTGTAATCGTTGTAAACAAAAAGTGTATACAACGATTACATATTGTTTACAATTTTACACTTTTATTTCTTTTTAAATTGGACATTGAAGAATCTATCAATCTCCTATAATCTTAAGATAGATACATATCTTCATTAACATTTAAAATAATAAAATAATAGAATGAAAGGATGACAATTTTGAATAATACTAGAATTGCCGCCGTTGATGTAGGAAATGATTCCATTAAAGCCATTTTTGGAGAAATGGAATATGAACTTAATATCCCTAATATTATTGCTAGGGATACTGAAGACCGCCCTGTAATTGGAATCGAAGAATTAGACGACAAAAATCCCCTTGATGGTATTCATATTAAAGTTCACTCCCCTGCTTTGAAGGATAACAATGCTATTTATCGTGTTGGTAATCTCGCAACAAAAAGTCCTAATGGAACAGAATTAGATCCTGGCAGCAGTAAATCTGAGGAAGACCAAACTTTAGTTCTTCTTTTTACTACTTTAGCATTGGACGCGGTGAAGGAAGGAAATAAGAATAATTTCCGTCAAACGAAAAACGTCATTGATGCGAATTATACACTTGGAACAGGCCTCCCTCTTCGTGAAGTTAAGGAAGGTAAGGATGCAGGCTACCGTTCGAAGTTAATCGGTTCTGTTCACCAAGTAGAGTTTCTTGTTACACCTAAATACCAAGGTTTAAAAGTAAACATTAAGTTTGATGAAATAAAAGTATATCCTGAAGGCTTTGCTGCTTATATTAACCTGGTTATGGACAATAACTCGAAAATTATTAATAAAGACTTAATCGATAAACGTATCTTGATTCAAGATATTGGCGGATTATCAACGGATATCGCTGTAATTAAGAATCGAAATGTGGATGATGATAAAGCACAAGGATTTAATCTTGGGGTGTCAGAATCATTGGAAGCAATCCGTGAAGAAATTAGAACGAAGCATGGTGTTGAACTAGACAGCCGCCGTGACGTGGTTGAGATCATCACCAAGAAAAATGACCGCAATCATATCATGGTAAAAGGTAGCAGAACGAGTGTTCATGATATTACCGACCGTATTTTACTAGATTTAGCAAAGAAACAATATCGTCTATTACGGAATGTTTGGTCTAAGAATTCCCAAACAGAAATTTGTTACTTTGTTGGCGGTGGCGCAACCGTACTAAAGGATTATCTTAAAACATTAAATAATAATCTTGATGGTTTTAATATTGATTTCTTTGAAGATGAAAAAGAAAGCATATGGATGATGGCAAATGCGTATTACAAGCTCATCATGGATTACGCTAGAAAAGCAGAGAAACAAAAGCCTGAACAAACTAAAAAACCTGTTACGAATTAATAAGGTGACGACATGAAGAAAGCTGGATCAAATGAAATTCAGCGGGGACAAGCAATTTCCTTCCGCATCCCTTCTGACACACCTGACCATTTAGTTAAGCAGCTGCAAAAGCTAAAGGAAACAGAACGACGGAATTTTTCCAGCAGGATTGCCGAATTCGTAATGGAGGGTGTCAGTAGCGTTAATGCTAGAGAACGCGAGATGATCACCGTTCCGCTGCCGAAAAAGCTAACGAAGGCACAACGTGACTGGTTGAAACACGAGCATTCTGAGGCATTATTAGGCAGTATTCTCTATCAATTAATCACCGACCCGGTACGCTCTACATCCCTGCTCGCTAGTTTAAATAGCAGTTCCATCGATATCGACGAAGCTTTGTATCTCCAAGAGGAAATAGTACCTGAAATACATCCTTTTCAAGATACAGTTGCTGCAGAAGAAATCGCAACTTCAGTTGATTTATCTGATATGGATTATGATGATTTAAATGAGTTTGATTGGGATAATGCGAAACCTTTGGTAGAAGATGAAAAGGTTGAGGAAGAGCCGGACTTAGATGATCTGCTGGGTGGATTTCTTGCGAGTATGAATAAATAGGAAAATGGACCCCTTTTTCGGGTCCATTTTCTATTCATTATTGAATCCAAAGTTTGAATAATCCTTCCGTTACTCCTAAGTTGTACATGTAGTAGATACCAAAAACAGTACTTATCACACCTGTAAGTTGGGTAAGAGTTTTATTCAAGCTGAATTTTTTTGCACTCAAAACAAACGGAATGCCAATCAAGGTAGTAAAGAAGAGCATTCCTATTACGGTACCAACACCAAATATAAGGATATAAATTGCACCTTCCCAGGCACTATTTACCGTACTCATAGTTAGAACAACCATTGCTCCACTGCCAGCAAGACCGTGAACAAGGCCAATGAACATAGATTTTAGATAAGAAACCTTTTTGTGCTGATGTTGGTGCTCATGAAAGCTGCTATGGTCATGGGAATGGACATGTTTATGTACCTCTCCATCATGGATATGCTTATGCAAATGGATATTTTTAAAAGAAAGAATCGTGGTAATCCCTAGATAAACTAGCATTATTCCTACTAAAAATTCTAATGACATAGCGTATTTTTCAGGAATTTCCCCTTTCATGAGAATGAGAATAATTCCAATAATAAATAATGTTGCTGTATGTCCTATCCCCCAAAACACACCTGCTAAAGATGAACGCACTAGCTTTTTACTTTGGCTAGCGATAGTTGATACTGCAATGATATGATCCGGTTCGATTGCGTGTTTGATACCAAGGGCAAATCCTAAACCGAGTATGGAAAGTAAACCGATTTCCATCCATTCTCCTCCTATACATTTAATAATTGAGTAAAATTACTTGTTAATTATAGCATAGAACAAATTTTGTAAGGTTTGAACAATTTGAACACGAACACTTTATTTTATTAAAATTTCACTTTCTATTAAATAGGATAAAAATTATAATCATATAATAGAAAGTGATGTATTGAACAAATACTTACGTTGACTTGCATGATAAAGGAGATAAACATATGGAAAAATGGAAGAATTATCGTTTTCCTATCATATTGTTGCTATCCATTTTGGTTGGTGCAATAGTAGGGTTAGCGATGAAGGAAGACGCAGTGGTATTTCAACCGATTGGCGATGTCTTTTTAAATCTTTTATTCACGATTATTGTTCCTCTTATTTTCTTTACCATTTCGTCTTCTATTGCAAATATGAATGGTGCCAAAAGATTAGGAAAAATTATTGGCTGGATGTTTGGGACGTTCTTATTTACAGGGCTTGTTTCTGCTATTTATATGTATTTTGTTGTGAAATTCGTTAATCCTGGTGAGGGCGTTAATTTAAAGTTAGTTAAACCAGATGCAGCAGAGGAATTAAATCCAGTTGCGCAAATTGTTAAAACCTTTACAGTGCCTGACTTTGTTGAGTTGTTCTCACGAAGTAATATGTTGGCGCTGATTGTAATTTCTATTTTGGTGGGGTTTGCTGCGCAATCAATTGGAGAACGTGGGAAGCCGTTTACGAGCTTTTTAAGTTCAGGTTCTGAAGTGATGATGAAGGTAGTTTCTTTGATTATGTACTTAGCACCGATTGGTCTTGGTGCCTATTTTGCCACGTTAGTCGGCCAGTATGGACCCATTTTGTTAGGTTCCTATATCAAGGCTGGGATAACCTATTATGTTGCTTCCATTGTCTATTTCTTTATAGCCTTTACGATTTATGCCTTTATGGCGGGCAAGGGCAAAGGAATCAGAGTATTTTGGAGTAATATGTTAGCACCATCGATTACGGCGCTGGCTACGTGTTCAAGTGCTGCTTCCATACCAGTAAATCTAGAGGCTTCAAAGCGAATGGGAATTAAGGAAGATATTCGTGATACAACGATTCCATTAGGAGCAGCGTTACATAAAGACGGTTCTGTTCTCGGCGGCGTGTTAAAAATTGTATTTCTGTTTGGAATTTTTGATATGAATAACACGGGAATTGGCACGTTTTTCTTAATTATTAGTGTTTCTCTTTTAGTTGGTGCAGTAATGGGAGCGATTCCTAGCGGCGGTATGATTGGGGAAATGTTGATCCTAAGTTTATTTGGGTTCCCGCCTGAGGCTTTACCTATCATTGCGGCTATCTCTACGTTAATCGACCCGCCTGCAACCATGCTGAATGCCAGCGGCGATAATGTTGCGGGGATGATGGTCTCAAGAATGGTCGAAGGAAAGAATTGGCTTAAGAAAATTGCATAAAATAAGGGTGCTCCATCTCGGAGCACCCTTATATTTTAGATAACGCCCTGAGCAATCATTGCGTCCGCTACTTTTAAGAAGCCAGCGATATTGGCACCGACAACAAGGTTGCCTGGATAGCCATATTCTTCTGCAGCATTCATACTGTTACGATAGATATTAATCATAATTTGGTGCAATTTCGCATCAACTTCTTCAAATGTCCAAGAAAGTCTTTGGCTGTTTTGCGCCATTTCTAGAGCAGATACTGCTACTCCGCCAGCATTTGCCGCCTTACCAGGAGCAAATAAAATATCATTTTCTAAGAATACCTCAATGGCTTCCAGAGTTGATGGCATATTCGCACCTTCACCAACAGCTTTTACACCATTGGAAACAAGAGTTTTTGCAGCACGCGCATCAATTTCATTTTGAGTTGCACACGGTAAAGCAATATCACATGGAATCGACCAAATACCTGAGCAGCCTTCAAAGTACTGAGCTTCTGGGTGCTCAAGAACGTATTCACTGATTCTCTTTCGTTCTACTTCTTTGATTCGTTTCACGGTTTCGAGCTTGATGCCTGATGGATCATAAACATATCCATTTGAATCACTGCAGGCTACAACCTTCGCTCCTAATTGAGTTGCTTTTTCAATGGCATAAATAGAAACATTACCTGAACCAGAAACAACAACTGTGCTTCCTTCAAAGCCAAGTTTTTTGTCTGCAAGCATTTCTTCTACAAAGTAAACAGTTCCATAACCAGTGGCTTCTGTGCGTCCCAAACTACCGCCGTAACCGAGCCCTTTACCAGTTAACACACCTGCTTCATATGCTCCGCGAATTTTCTTGTACTGTCCGAACATGTAGCCGATTTCTCTAGCGCCTACTCCGATATCTCCAGCCGGTACATCGACATCAGGTCCAATATGGCGATAAAGCTCCGTCATAAAGCTTTGTGTAAAGCGCATGATTTCTCCATCTGATTTGCCTTTCGGGTCGAAATCAGAACCACCTTTTCCTCCGCCAATCGGCTGGCCAGTTAGAGAGTTTTTGAAGATTTGTTCAAAACCTAAGAATTTAATAATACTCGCATTTACCGATGGATGGAAACGCAAACCACCTTTATAAGGCCCAATTGCACTGTTAAACTGGACACGGAAGCCGCGGTTAACTTGAACTTTCCCTTGATCATCAACCCAAGGAACGCGGAAGGAAATGGTTCTTTCAGGCTCTACGATTCTTTCAAGAATGCTGTGTTCGATGTATTTTGGATGTTTCGAAAAAACTGGAATCAGGGAATCAAAGATTTCTTTGACTGCTTGTTGAAACTCAGATTCGTAAGTATTACGGTACACCACCGTATTAAACACTTCATTCACGTAATGAAGTGCCGCGCTTTGACTATCATGCTTTAACTGTTCAATTGTTTTCAAATTACCCACCTCTTTATCGGGAATGTATTTTTATAATTATTAGAATATTAATATGAAATATTTTATAATTAAATAATAATCTAAACAATACTAAAAATAGATAAGATTCATCTCAATATGAGATGAATGGAGGCGAACCCTTTGGAATTAAGACAAATTCAATACTTTATGGAAGTGGCAAAACGTGAACATGTGACCGAAGCTGCAATGGCACTGCATGTAGCACAATCAGCGGTAAGCCGCCAAGTCTTTAATCTGGAAAAAGAACTCGGTGTCAGTTTATTTATTCGCGAGGGACGAAATGTGAAATTAACCATGATTGGACAAATGTTTTTAGAACATATGGAACAAGCCATGATGGTGATTGAATAGGCGCAGCGGGAAATTGAAGAATATTTAGACCCAATGAAAGGCACAATTCGAATAGGATTTCCGAGCAGCCTGGCGTCATACACACTTCCAACCACCATTTCTGCTTTTCGCGAACATTACCCTCAGGTGAAATTTCAACTCAAGCAAGGTTCCTATAATAAGTTGATTGAAGGGGTTATTAATGGTGATTTTGATATGGCCTTGATTGGCCCTGTTCCAAAACAGGAGATGAAAGTGTTGGGGACAACACTATTTACAGATAATATTGTGGCCCTATTGCCCACAACGCATCCATTAGCTAATCAATCATCAATAAAGTTAGGTCAACTGCGTGATGATTCCTTCGTCTTGTGGCCCAAAGGATTTATTTTAAGGGATATCATCGTAGATGCATGTGGACAACTTGGTTTCCAGCCGAAAGTGTCCTTCGAGGGGGAAGATATTGATTCGATAAAAGGATTGGTTTCAGCAGGCCTTGGAATCACCTTAATTCCTGAAATTACTTTGGTGGACGGGTTTCCTCGGTCAACCGTTAAAATACCGATTATTGAGCCTGCAGTTACCCGTACGGTCGGAGTTATTATCTCGAGGGAACGCAAGATGCTCCCTACGGTACGACTTGTTAAAAGATTTCTATTTCAGATTGGATCGATACCAGATGTAAAAAGCCCAACTATTTTCAGTTGGGCTTTATACTATGCTTTTTGTTCGAAAAGTTTCACAATTTCAATGACGGTGTTTGTTGCTTTGATCATATTATCGACAGATATAAACTCATACTTCCCATGGAAGTTTTCCCCGCCAGTAAAAATATTTGGGGTTGGAAGTCCCATATAAGAAAGCTGTGAGCCATCTGTACCGCCGCGGATTGGTTTGATCAGGGGTTTAATGCCTAGACTTTCCATTGCCTGTTGAGCAATGTCTACAATCTCCATCACCGGTTTGATTTTTTCACCCATATTGTAATATTGGTCCTTCAATTCTAAAAGGACGGTACCCTTCCCGTATCGCTCATTTAGCAGATCAACAATAGAGGTAATTCTATTTTTTCGAGCTGCGAAGATTTCTTTGTCATGATCCCGGATAATGTAGTTGAGTTTTGTTTGCTCAACGTCACCATGGAAGGAAATCAGATGATAGAATCCTTCATATCCTTCTGTATGTTCAGGTGCCTCTAATGGCGGCAGTTGGCTATGTAATTCCATGGCAATTTTCATTGAATTCACCATTTTATCTTTGGCGGAACCTGGATGAATATTGGTTCCGTTGATCGTGATTTTAGCAGCTGCGGCATTAAAACTTTCATATTCTAACTCTCCGAGCGGGCCGCCATCCACGGTATAAGCATATTTAGCGTTAAAAGCGGCTACATCGAACTTATGTGGACCTCTGCCAATTTCCTCATCCGGTGTGAACGCAACGCGGACCTTACCATGTTTGATTTCTGGATGTTGAATCAGGTAGGACATTGCGGTCATAATTTCTGCGATTCCAGCTTTGTTATCGGCACCTAAAAGTGTCGTGCCATCTGTTGTGATCAGTGTGTGCCCTTTGTAGCTAGGAAGGCTTGGGAAATCCTTCGTTGACATCGTGACATTTGGGTTAAGAGTGATATCTTTCCCATCATAGTTTTCAATGATTTGTGGATTCACGTTTTTGCCCGTGAAATCAGTCGCTGTATCGACGTGTGCTAAGAAGCCAATGGTTGGCACATCTTTATCCGTATTGGACGGCAGGGTTGCCATCACATACCCATTTTCGTCGATGGTTACGTCTTGCATTCCAATTGACGTTAACTCTTCAACAAGCATATTGGCTAACGTGAGTTGACCTGGAGTAGAAGGACAACTTTCATTGCTCTCATCCGACTGCGTATCCACCTTTACATAGGAAGTAAACCTTTCAATCATCTCATTCTTCACTGTGCAGCACTCCCCTTTCAATAGTTACAAGATAATAATAGCATGTTAGGTGGGGTGTGCGGAAATTGGATGGTTGGTGTTGATGGAATGGGTATTTTGTTGGGGTGGATACTTGCGACTATGGCGACGAGAGGTATACTCTCGGATAGCAGAAAATACTCTCGGATAAGGGATGTTTACTCTCGGATGGCGGAAAATACTCTCGGATAGGAGATGTTTACTCTCGGATGGCGGAAAGTACTCTCGGATAAGGGATGTTTACTCTCGGATGGAGGAAAATACTCTCGGATAAGGGATGTTTACTCTCGGATGGCGGTAAATACTCTCGGATAAGAGATGTTTACTCTCGGATGGCGGAAAATACTCTCGGATAAGGGATGTTTACTCTCGGATGGCGGAAAATACTCTCGGATAAGGGATGTTTACTCTCGGATGGCGGAAAATACTCTCGGATAAGGGATGTTTACTCTCGGATGGCAGAAAATACTCTCGGATGGCAGAAAATACTCTCAAATGGATTATTTAAATGGGTCTTCATGGAAATTTATGTAGTAGATTCTGTTGCGAAATGTACCTTTGTATTTCAGTTGCATACTGCTTAAAATTCTTGTGGCAGTATGTATATCAACCCCCAAAAACTCCCGACACTCCCGATTAGTAATAGTCCTTTTCACCACCAAAAACCACTCCGCCAAACTCCCACGATGAGCCAAGTGGTCGTTCACTTTACAAATTGGACAGTGCCAGGTCCTTGGTAATTTATCCATCCTAATCTTACCGCATGTTCCACACCTTACCCCTGGTTGGATATGGTTTAACCCAATTTGATAAGATTCACAAATCGGCTTTGGAATGAAGGTTCGATGACTTTTAAGTAGATCACTAGAAAGCCTGTTAAAAGTGGAAGTATCCAGTTTCGTTCCTTGCTGTGAAAGGTCTTTAATAAACGGTGGAATCAAGTTTGGGAAAAGCAGCTTAGTATTGGCTGGGGGAATCTCCACATGTTGCTTCGGATAAGCTAACACAATGGCTCCATAAAGAGGTAAATCGATATTTCGCTGTGATAACCAGGCTGTCAAAAGCTCAATATTTCGTTCTAATTGAACCACTGGACTTTCATAATAATTTATTTGCCCATCATCCTTTTTTTGAACGAGTTGAGGGGGATTTTCTCTGAATTCTAAGCTGCCGCTCATATTTTTTGTTTCCAAAATAACACCAAAATGGGGTGTTTTAATAAGATGGTCCATTTGAAAGTTGGTATCTGAAGAAAGGGATAAATCGTGGAAAATGTTGTTTTTGAATGGAAATCGGTACTTTTGAAGGGCTTCAGTTACCCTCTGTTCGCCTCCAATCCCTGCTTCAATGGCAGACTGCTTTGCCTGTAAAACGGGAACAATAGGGTGATTGGCTGCTAGCCTGCTCTGTGCGTAAATCAAACCTTTTAACGTAAGTGAATCAGAACGTTCTTTCATTTTTCACCTCCAAATGTATCCTAGCACATCCCCACTCTTAAGTGTAGAAACTTCATAATTTTGTAAAAAATTAAGCCTGACCGCCTATTGACCAAGGGAGTCAACAGGGGTAAACTAATATTGACTGATGTGGTCAACAATATGAAATAAACAACATGAAATCAACAAAATAGAAAGAAGGCTGCTAGTATGTTTTCAAAATTTATGAGCCTGGATTCCGAAAAGCAGAATCGAATTATTAATGCTGCAATAAAAGAATTTGCCCAGAAAGGATATGATAGCGCCTCAACGAATGAAATCGTCAAGGAAGCGGGTATCTCTAAAGGGTTGCTATTTCACTATTTTCAAAGCAAGAAACAGCTGTTTTTCTTTCTGTTTGACTATTGCTACAACCTCGTTGCTGATGAATTTTATAAAAAGGTCGATTTAACAGAAAGAGACTTTTTTAAAAGAATCCGTCAATCTGTCCACATCAAAATGGACTTGCAGACAAAATATCCAGAAATCTTAACGTTTATCCAAGAGGCATTTATGCAGGATTCACCCGAAATAAAAGACGAGTTTGATAAAAAGAAACAGGAACTAAACGCTGTGAATATTAGAATTATTTATGATGGAATTGATCTTTCAAAATTTAGGGAAGACGTAGATGTTCAAAAAATATTAAAGGTCATCACATGGACCTTTGAAAAAATGAGTGATGAGGAGCTCCTCAAAGCGAAAATGGTCCCTGGTCACAAGATTGATTATGAAAAAGTCTTTCTAGAAGCGGAAGAGTATTTTGAGATATTCATTAAATGCTTTTATAAATAAGGGGGCTGTGACGATGAATGTGATTGAGATTAAGAATCTAACAAAGACTTACGGCAAAGCAAGAGGAATTAGTGACATCAGCTTTAACGTTGAGGAAGGCGAGATTTTTGGCTTTATCGGTCCAAATGGTGCTGGGAAATCGACCACCATTCGGACACTCCTTTCACTCATTTACCCTACCAGCGGCAGTGCAACTATATTTGGGAAAGATACCGTCCAATATGCTCCTGAAATCAAAAAGGAAATTGGCTATTTGCCGTCTGAAGTATTTTATTACGACAATATGAAGGTGAAAGACCTATTAAACTATTCAGCTAGTTTTTATAAAAAGGACTGCAGTAAGAGAATAAAAGAATTGGCTGAGATAATGGATTTAGATCTCAATAAAAAAATTGATGACCTTTCACTAGGAAATAAAAAGAAGGTCGGGATTGTTCAAGGCCTGCTTCATGAGCCAAAACTAATTATTCTTGATGAACCGACGAGTGGTTTAGACCCTCTTATGCAGCAGAAATTCTTTGAATTGCTTGAGGAAGAGAACCGAAAAGGCGCGACGATTTTATTTTCCTCTCATATTTTAACAGAGGTACAACGCCTATGTAATCGGGTCGCGATTATTAAAGAGGGCAAGATTGTTACGGTTGAAAAGATTAGTACATTAAAAGAAAATACGTATAAAAAGTTCAAAGTCGAAACAAAAGAAAGCCTTGATGCCAATTACTTCAACTCAATGGGAGTAAATAAATTAGAGGTAAAAGGAAACTTTACAAGCTTTCTTTTTAAAGGAAATATTAATGACGTCATGCGGAAAATTGCTGACATAGAAATCACGAATCTATGGATTGAAGAGCCAGACCTTGAGGAGATTTTTATGCACTATTACGAAAAGGAGGCCTAAAAGATGAATATACTGTTGCATGAATTGAGGGCATATCGGAAGTCCACCATTATTTGGACGGTATCGTTAATAGCCATAGTAGCACTGTTTATGTCATTTTACCCTTCTTTTACCAAGGATACAGAGGAGTTCAGTAAGCTGCTTGAGGGTTATCCCGCTGCACTAAGAGAAGCATTCGGGATTAATCTGGATAACTTCTTTTCAATCCTCGGATTCTATTGCTATGGTCTTTCGTTTGTTACTCTTTGCGGAGCGGTCCAGGCGATGAATCTTGGAACGAGCATTGTCAGCAAAGAGGTCAGGGAAAAAACAGCTGACTTCCTCCTGACAAAACCAGTTACACGTACGGAAGTATTGACGAATAAATTATTGGCTGCGCTGATTTCAATCCTATTAACGAATATTTTTTATTTAACGGCTGCAACTCTATTAGCATACCAAGTAGCAACAGAAGAATTTAATGTTCGTATCTTCATCCTCCTTTCATTAACTTTACTATTTGTCCAACTAATTTTTCTAGCATTAGGAATCATTATTTCTGTCATGGCTCAAAAGATAAAATCAGTGTTAACTTTGTCGTTGGCAACCGTTTTTGCCTTCTATTTCTTAGGGATGTTTAGTGCTGATGAAGCGAAACGGTATCTTTCACCGTTTAAATATTTTGACACGGCTTATATCATAGAACAATCCAGTTATGAGACTTCATTTTTGATTGCCGGAGCAATCGTCATTATTACAGCCATTGGAGCAAGCTACTATATCTATCCTAAAAAGGATATACACTCAGTTTAAACATGTCCAAGGAGGGGTGATGATAGAATGAATATATTTTTAAAAGAAATGAAGTCACATAGAAAATCGCTTATTTTTTGGAGTATTGGCGTTATTCTTATGGTTGCCTCGGGGATGGTTAAATATGAGAGTCTATCTTCTTCGGGTCAGTCAATGAATGAAATGCTCTCGGGAATGCCAAAATCAATGTTGGCTGTTTTAGGAATAGGTGAATTTGATATATCAACCGCAACCGGGTATTACGGTTTACTTTTTATCTATTTGTTATTAATGGCAACCATTCATGCAGCGATGCTGGGGGCAACGATTATTGCAAAAGAAGAGCGGGACAAAACCTCTGAGTTTTTATTCGTTAAGCCCGTATCAAGAAATCAAATTATTACCGCAAAATTGCTAGCTGCACTCTTAAATATTTTTATCCTAAATCTGGTTACCTTCGTCTCGTCCCTTGTTTTAGTCGGTAAATACAGCGATGGTGAGGTCGCAACGGGTGATATTGCAATTACGATGGCTGGTATGTTTATTTTGCAACTTCTATTTATGGTGATTGGCAGTTCCCTTGCTGCGGTTAAAAGAAAATCCAAAACAGCGGCTTCCTTAGCTGCTGGAGTTCTCTTAATTACGTATATTATTTCGGTTGCCGTTGACTTGAATGAAAATATAGTTTGGTTAAAATACCTCACCCCTTTTAAATATTTCGAAGCAAAAAATGTAATGTTTGGCGGCGGATTAGACATCGTCTATGTTCTATTGTCTATTACCATCATTGGAGTTCTAGGTGTTATAACCTATATCTCTTATCAAAAACGCGACTTGAATGTGTAAATAAGGTGGTAATAGTGTTAAAATAGTAAAGTTGAATTGGAAAAAGGAGGATACTACGATGCAACAAAATGAAAACACTACATTACCGCCAAAAACATGCTCGATCGATCGATTAATTACGATGGAATCGGATATTAAAATGGTGCTTGCTGGGGAAAAAACAGCTACCCGCAGGAATGGCAGATATGCTGATCCAGGTGAAATCATGACTCTCGAAGGGAAGCAATTTGTAATCGAGCGCGTGTATTCGCAAAGTTTAGGTGAATTAACGGATGAGGATGCTCGCCGCGAGGGCTACCCTACGGTTGAAGAGTATAAGCAATCGATTCTTGCCTATCACCCAGGTATGCCTTGGCTTCCACAAATGCGCGTTTGGGTTCATGAGTTTAGCCCAGTACAAGAATAAAGTAAGGTATGAGTTCTTTTCCTAGGACTCATACTTTTTTTTGCTATAATAGCTTTAACATAATTATGAAAAGATTTCCTGAGGTGAGATTTCATGGGATTTTTAACAAAATACATTAGGAAATATTGGAAGTATTTTAGCTTAGCAGTTTTATTTTTAACCTTCGAAGCCATCAGTGATTTGTTAATGCCAACGATTATGGCAAAAATCATCGATGTTGGTGTGGCAGGCAGAGATCTAGACTATGTTTTAAAAATGGGAGGATTAATGCTGCTGATTACCCTTTTTGGAGCGATTTCGGCTTCAACAAGAAGTGTCCTCGCCAGCATTGTCTCGCAAAACTTTGGAGCAGAGTTAAGGTCGGATTTATATCAAAAAATTCAAGCGCTATCATTCAAGAATATTGATCGTTTTGAGCGTGCATCGTTAATCACAAGGCTGACCAATGATGTAACACAGGTGCAAATTTTTGCGAATGGCTTAATGCGAATCTTTGTTAAATCGCCGCTGCTGGCAATCGGCGGATTGATCATGGCGACTCGGTTAAATCTCCATCTATCGGTCGTATTAATTGTCGTTGTTCCAATTGTGGCTCTTTTTATTATTCTAAATCTGCGACTAGGGTTCCCGATGTTCTCTAAAGTACAAAAGGCGCTTGACTCTGTCAATGGAGTGATGCGTGAGTATTTATCTGGAGTTCGCGTCGTCAAGGCATTCAACCGTTTTGATGTTGAAGTCAATAAATTTGATAAAACCAATGAACACTTCAAAAAACAATCCATTTCAGCAACAAGGTTAATGGCCGTGTTCAGCCCGGCGATTATGCTAACGGTTAATCTTGGAATTGTAGCTGTGCTTTGGATTGGCGGCTTTGGTGTGACAAATGGCGATGTCCAGGTGGGTCATATTATTGCCTTTATCAACTACATGACGCAAATACTTTTTTCATTGATGATGATTTCGATGGTATTTAATATGTTTGTCCGTGCAAAAACTTCTGCCGTGCGGATTAGTGAGGTTTTTGAACAGACTGACGATTTAACATGGGAGGATGAAACCCGCTCTATCCCAGTTGAAAAAGGAAGAATTGAATTTAACAATGTTTTCTTTTCGTATGAAGGAACAAGTGGTGAGCCTGTGCTGAAGAATATAAACTTAACCATTTTACCAGGAGAAACGGTCGGGATTATTGGCTCAACAGGCTCGGGTAAAAGTACACTGGTTGACTTGATTCCTCGCTTTTATGATGTAAGTGCCGGAAATATTAAAGTGGACGGAGAGGATATCCACCTCGTTGATCCTAAAAGATTGAGAGAAAAAATTGCTTTCGTTCCACAAAAAACAATCCTTTTTACCGGAACTGTCGAGGAAAACATAAAATGGGGAAAAGAAGATGCCTCAGTCGAAGAAATGGTAAGAGCAGCAGTGATTGCCGGTGCGCATGACTTTATTGCATCCTCACCTGAAGGGTATCAAACTAGAATTGGTCAGGGCGGAGTGAACTTTTCAGGCGGCCAAAAGCAAAGGATTTCGATCGCTAGGGCATTAATTAAGAATCCTCAAATTCTAATCTTAGATGATAGTACCAGTGCGGTTGACGTTACCACGGAGGAAAGAATTAAAGCGGGATTAAAAAAGTATGCAAAAGGACTAACCTGTCTCCTCATTGCACAAAGAATTACCTCCATTCTCGATGCCGACAAAATCGTTGTCATGGATCACGGTGAAATCGTCGGAATTGGAAAACATGAGGAATTGGTGCGAGACTGCAGGGTGTATCAGGAAATCTATCAATCACAGGTCGGTCAGGAGGTGGCGCTCTAAATGTCGAAAGCAGCAGACCAATCAACTAATAATCCCCCTCCTCTATCGATACCGGGAAGACCTGGCGGCTTTCCTGGAGGTCATCGCCGGGGGGCGCCGATTGTAAAACCGAAGAACTTTAAAGAGACCATGCGAAGGCTGTGGCATTATTTTGGCAATGAAAGAAAAATGCTGAGTCTTGTGTTTTTATTTATTATTTTCAGTTCGGCACTCTCGCTGCTCACCCCATTTTTAATTGGTAAAGGTGTTGATGCCATAAGCCTGGGTAAAACAGTGGATTTTAATTTTCTAGAAGTAATGGTGATTATTTTAATAACGTCTTTTGTTTTAGAGGCTGTGCTGTCATTTATGCAAGGCTGGTTAATGGCAGGCGTCTCACAGCGAATTGTTAAAAGACTGCGGGATGCGCTGTTTAAAAAGCTGCAAAAGCTGCCAGTCTCCTTTTTTGACAAGCGGACACATGGAGAATTAATGAGCAGGCTCACAAATGATATCGATAATGTCAGCAGTACGATTTCCCAATCTACGACACAATTGATGTCAGGAGTCATCGTTATAAGTGGCTCATTCATTATGATGTTAATTTTGAGTCCCATTTTAACAGTGGCAAGTTTGCTGACGGTGCCTCTAGTGTTTTTGTTAACCAAAACGATTGCAAAAAGGACAAGTGCCCTGTTTAAAGATCAGCAAATTCAGCTAGGGAAATTAAATGGTCAAATAGAAGAGACCATTTCGGGGATTGAAGTAGTAAAAGCGTTTAATCATGAAGAAAAGGTAATCTCTGAGTTTGAAGAAGTTAATCTGAAACTGCGTGAGGTTGGTCTTAAGGCGCAAATATGGTCTGGATTTCTGATGCCGATCATGAATGTGATCAACAATTTAGGTTTTGCGATAGTTGCTGTAACCGGGGGTTTTCTTGCTGTCAAGGGCATGATAACCGTAGGTGCGATTGCAAGTTTTATTACCTACTCAAGGCAGTTTGTCAGACCGCTTAACGACCTCGCGCAAATTTTTAATATGCTGCAGTCAGGTGTAGCGGGAGCGGAACGAGTATTTGAGATTCTCGATGAGCAAGAAGAGCCGGATGATAGGCCGAACGCGGTCAGGTTAGATAAACCGAAAGGGCATGTTGTTTTTGAAAATGTGAGTTTCGGTTATCGCGGTGATGTACCGATATTAAAAAATGTGAGTTTTGAGGCTGAAATTGGCAGCAGCACGGCGTTGGTAGGGCCAACTGGAGCCGGGAAAACAACAATCGTTAATTTATTGACAAGATTCTATGATGTAACAGAGGGCCGAATCTTATTAGATGGACGAGATATTAGGGACTATACCCGTGACAGCTTAAGAAGCAGTTTTGGCTTTGTGCTGCAGGATACCTACCTGTTTTCAGGAACCATAAAGGATAATATCAAGTACGCAAAGCCCTCAGCAAGTGAAGAAGAAGTTGTGCATGCTGCGAAAATGGCGAATGCGGATTCGTTTATTAATCGTCTGCCTAAAGGTTACGAAACAGTCCTATCAGAAAACGGAGGAAATTTAAGTCAAGGACAGCGCCAGTTAATTGCGATTGCCAGAGTGATTCTCGCAAAGCCATCGGTACTAATTTTAGATGAAGCCACTAGCAGTATTGATACCCGTACGGAACTGCATATCCAAGAGGCGCTGCTATCCTTAATGGAGGGAAGAACCAGTTTTATTATCGCTCATCGTTTGAATACGATCCGTGACGCAGATACGATTATGGTAATTGAAAATGGCAGGATTGTAGAAAGAGGAAATCACAGTCAACTTATGAACCAGCAAGGAAGTTATTACCATATGTTCTTCAATCAATTTAAAAATATCGAGGCTGGTGTTGATTAAATAAAGAGAATTCTTTAGGGAATAATGAAAGGAAAGGAGGCTGGTTATGAAAAAAGAAATTTCTAATCGGAAATTACTCTGGGTTTCTGGTACGGGTTGGATGTTTGATGCAATGGATGTAGGAATGCTTTCCTTCATTATTGCGGCTTTAAAAGTAGAATGGGATCTATCCGCACAGCAAATGGGCTGGATTGGAAGCATTCAATCCATCGGAATGGCTGTAGGAGCACTTATTTTTGGATTAATGGCCGACCGTATTGGACGGAAAAATGTTTTTATCATTACATTATTATTATTTTCGATTGGCAGCGGAATTTCCGCATTTGCCACATCCATTACCATCTTTCTTATATTAAGGTTTTTTATTGGGATGGGTCTTGGCGGTGAACTTCCAGTTGCATCGACACTTGTGTCTGAAAGTGTGCCAGCTGAAAAACGGGGCCGAATTGTTGTTTTACTGGAGAGTTTTTGGGCTGCTGGCTGGCTGATCGCTGCAGTTATTTCTTATTTTATTATTCCGAGGTTTGGCTGGTCGACTGCCTTGTTAATTAGCGCAACACCGGCATTGTACGCTCTATATTTACGGGTGGGTCTGCCAGATTCACCAAGATTTGAAGCCATAAAAGATAAAGAAAAGATATCAGCATTTCAAAGTATCGCCAATCTATGGACAAATGAGTATCGCCGCCGAACAACCATGCTTTGGATCGTTTGGTTCTGTGTTGTTTTTTCCTATTATGGAATGTTCCTATGGCTTCCAAGTGTGATGGTGTTGAAAGGTTTCAGTCTTATTAAAAGTTTTGGCTATGTTTTGATTATGACTCTGGCGCAATTGCCAGGTTATTTTACGGCAGCATGGGCGATTGAGAAATTCGGACGAAAGTTTGTCTTAGCTGTCTATTTAATTGGAACAGCCATTAGCGCCTTTCTTTTTGGGAATGCCGAGTCCACTGCACTATTAATCACTTCGGGAATATTATTATCCTTCTTTAATTTGGGAGCGTGGGGCGGATTATATGCCTATACACCAGAACAGTATCCTACGATTATTCGTGGAACGGGTTCAGGGTCGGCAGCTTCATTTGGCCGTTTAGGGGGAGTGCTTGGACCGCTATTAGTCGGTTATCTTGTTGCACAACAAACCCCAATTTCTACTATATTTACAATCTTTTGTATATCCGTTTTCGTGGCCGCGTTTGCTGTCATCTTTTTAGGAAAAGAAACAAAAAATGTAGTATTAGAATAATGTTTAGTTGAGAGAGAATTCCCATACGGAATCTCTCTCTTATTTTTTAACACAGTATCACTTTAAAGACTAGCAGTGTATGGACCCCTTTTTTCCTACGAATATAGTGGGAAATCACTATGTATTTGATTTTTCAGAATTATATTAAAATAACGCATATAAGTACTAGACGAATAGAAATTTATCTTGTACAATGTTTTCAGAATATTATCTTTTTTTAAACATCTCGGGGATATACAACGGGTTAAGGGGACTATTCAAAAATAGGGGGTATAGACAATGCGAAAGAAAAAACTTGCGGGTATTTTTATGTCGTTCATGATGGCGGCAGGTGTGTTGGCTGGCTGTGGTGGTGCATCCAGTACAAGCGGTGACAAAGACAGCGAAACAATTAAAATTGGAGCCAACCTTGAGCTTTCCGGCGGAGTAGCATCCTACGGTCAGTCCATTGAAGAAGGTCTGAAATTGGCTATTGAAGAAATCAACAAAGAAGGTATTGATGGCAAGAAGATTGAACTTGTAACCTTCGATAATAAATCAGATGCGGCTGAAGCAACAAATGGGGCCATTAAATTAATCAGCCAAGATAAAGTTTCAGCAATCATTGGTGCAGCAACAAGTACAAATACATTGGCACAGGTGGAAATTGCACAGAAAAATAAAACTCCACTGATTACACCAACAGGAACAAACTCAACGATTACTTTCAAGGAAGGGGTTTTAAATGATTTTGTATTCCGTACTTGTTTCATTGACCCATTCCAAGGAACTGTAGCCGCTAACTTTGCTTCAAAAGATCTTAAAGTGAAAAATGCAGCTATCATTATTGATAGTTCCAGCGACTATTCAAAGGGATTGGCAGCTTCTTTCCAAAAATCATTTGAAGGCAGCGGCGGAAAGATTGTTGCTGAGGAAGCATATGTAGCAAAGGATACTGATTTCAATGCGATCCTAACAAATATTAAAGCGAAAAACCCAGATTTCATTTTCCTTCCAGGATTTTATGAGGAAGTTGGTTTAATTATCAAGCAGGCTCGTGCACTTGGAATTGATGTTCCAGTTATGGGCGGCGACGGCTGGGATTCTCCTACTCTAGTAGATATTGCTGGTGCTGATGCGTTAAATAATACATTCATCACAAACCACTATTCATCTGGAGACTCTGATGCAAAAGTTCAAGATTTCGTAAAAGCGTTCCAAGGGAAATATGATGGTAAATCACCAGATGCCTTTGGTGCATTAGGATATGATACTGCTTATTTCATTGCTGATGCTATTAAACGTGCTGGCAGCAGTGATCCTGAGAAAATCCGCAAAGCACTTGAAGAAACAGATGGTCTTGCAGTTGTATCAGGTACTTTGAAAGTTGACAAAAACCATGACCAAGTTAAAGCAGCTGTAATCCTTGAATACAAAGATGGTAAACAAGAATTTAATACAAAAGTAAATCCGTAATTAGAAAAGCGAAAGCGCCTTGCACAGGGGCGCTGTAGCTAGACATTTTTATAGAAATAAAAGAATAGGGAGAGTGGATATCTCCCTATTCCTATTTTAAATAATATTTTCCTAATTTTAGGAGGTCAAGACATGGAGTTTTTACAGCAGCTTGTTAACGGGGTGTCACTAGGCAGTATCTATGCGTTGATTGCCCTTGGCTATACAATGGTTTATGGGATTGTAAAATTAATTAACTTTGCCCATGGAGATGTCTTCATGGTAGGTGCATTTATTGGCTTTTATTCTATTACTATTTTAGATTTAGGATTTTTTCCTTCTTTGCTTATTTCGATGGTAACTTGTGCTATTCTAGGAGTTCTGATTGAAAGAATTGCCTATAAACCATTGCGTAACGCCACTAGGATTGCGGCGCTTATTACCGCAATAGGGGTTTCGCTGTTAATTGAATATGGAGTGATATATGTACGTGGTGCCCAGCCGGAAGCCTACCCTGGTGACATTGTAACGTCAAAAAGCATTGACCTTTTCGGTGTTCAAATTAGCAGCCAATCACTGTTGATTTTGGGAACTTCCGTTGCACTAATGATCTTACTTCAATTTATTGTTCATAAAACCAAAATTGGTAAAGCTATGCGTGCGGTTTCTCATGATATGGATGCAGCTAGATTGATGGGAATTAACGTTAACAATACCATTTCTGCTACCTTTGCAATTGGTTCTGCTTTAGCAGGCGCAGCAGGTGTTATTTTTGGGATGTACTATACAAAAATTGAACCGTTAATGGGAATCATTCCAGGCCTTAAAGCCTTCGTTGCGGCCGTACTTGGCGGAATCGGAATCATTCCAGGTGCAATGGTTGGCGGTTTGTTATTAGGTGTCATTGAGTCGCTTGTAAGTGCTGCCGGTTTCTCTTTATGGAGAGATGGCGTAGCGTTTGTCGTACTGATCTTAATTTTGATTTTCCGTCCAGCCGGTTTATTCGGTAAAAATGTACGGGAAAAAGTATAAGGGGGCTATTGCGATGAGTATTCTTAAGTCAGCAAAAGGTTTTTGGTTATCAATCGTTTTAGCCGTTGTATTTGGTGTTGTGATGCAATTTTTAATTACCGGAGAAATAATTAATTTCTTTTATGTAAACACACTTTACTTTATTGGTATTAACATTATTCTTGCTGCAAGCTTACATCTGATTATTGGAATTACTGGACAGTTTTCGATTGGACATGCAGGTTTCCTTGCTGTAGGTGCTTATGCCTCGGCTATTATTACGATGAAATTAGAGCTTCCCTTCTCCCTTGGCTTATTGGCAGGAGGAGTTGCAGCTGCGATTGCAGGCTTAATTATTGGGATCCCTACTCTTCGGCTAAAAGGAGATTATCTAGCAATTGCCACACTTGGATTTGGTGAAATTGTCCGGATTGTCTTTTTAAATATTGAATATGTTGGCGGGGCAAGCGGGATGACCGTTTCTCAACTCACCACTTGGCCATGGCTATTTGGAAGTATCCTGCTCACGCTAATCGTTATTAGAAACTTTACAAATTCAACACATGGACGAGCTTGTATTTCTGTCAGAGAAAATGAAATTGCAGCTGACGCCATGGGGATTAACACTACTTATTATAAGGTCATTGCGTTTGTCATCGGTTCCTTTTTTGCCGGCTTGGCGGGCGCCTTATATGCGCACAACTTTTTCATTATCCAGCCGACAAACTTCGGCTTCTTAAAATCTTTTGATATCTTAATCTTTGTGGTTCTTGGCGGGTTAGGCAGTATGTCTGGCGCAGTACTTGCTGCGATCTTGCTCACAATTGTTTCTACCTTCCTACAAAGCTTTCCTGAATTAAGGATGATTATTTATAGCTTAGTATTGGTATTGATGATGCTTTATCGTCCACAGGGATTAATGGGAACAAGAGAACTGACCTCATTCTTTAAGTTTGGAAAGTCTTCAAAAGGAGGGTCAACTCATGACAAACAAACCGTTGCTTAAAGTAAATAATGCAGGCATTCGTTTCGGAGGATTAAAGGCTGTTTCTGAGGTGAACCTTGAATTGAAACAAGGTGAATTAGTGGGGTTAATTGGACCGAATGGTGCAGGCAAAACAACTTTCTTCAACTTGTTAACGGGCGTATATGTACCAACTGAAGGCAGTATTGAGTTAGATGGAGATAAATTAAATGGTTTAGCACCCTATAAGATTACCAAAAAGGGTATAAGCAGAACCTTTCAAAACATTCGTTTGTTTAGTGAATTGTCGGTCCTTGATAATGTTAAGGTAGCCTATCATTCACTTGCGAAACATTCGATTATGAGTTCAATTTTCCGCCTCCCTAAGCACTTTTCAGAAGAAAAGTATATGGAGGAAAAGGCAATTGAGTTTTTAAAAATATTTAACTTAGATAATGTCATGCATGAAACGGCGAAGAATCTCCCCTACGGACAGCAGCGCCGGCTAGAAATTGCTAGAGCACTGGCGGCTAATCCAAAACTATTGCTTCTGGATGAACCTGCAGCGGGTATGAATCCACAGGAAACAGAAGAATTAATGAATTTAATCGCCTTAATTCGTAAAAAATTTGATTTAACCATTTTGCTTATTGAACATGACATGCTTCTTGTAATGGGTGTATGTGAGCGAATCTATGTACTCGACCATGGTCAACTTATTGCAAATGGCACCCCTGAGCAAATCAGAAATAACCCAAAAGTCATCGAAGCGTATCTAGGGGAGGAGGTTTCGTAATGCTGAAAATTGAAGATATCAATGTGTACTATGGAATTATCCATGCATTAAAGGGTGTTTCGCTCGAGATTAACGAAGGGGAAATTGTAACCTTAATCGGGGCAAATGGAGCGGGGAAAAGTACGCTGTTAAAAACAATTTCCGGACTACTTAAACCAAAAAACGGGAATATCTTATTTGAAGGACAATCAATCTCAGGCAAGGTAGCACAGTCGATTGTAAAACAAGGACTTTCACATGTCCCTGAAGGCCGTCGAGTTTTTTCAAATATGTCTGTAGAAGAGAACTTAGAGTTAGGGGCTTATTTACGGAAGGATAAGCAAGGCATTAAGGAAGACTTTGAAAAGGTTTATAGCTTGTTTCCGCGTTTACTTGAGCGGCGGAAGCAACTGTCTGGGACGTTATCAGGCGGTGAGCAGCAAATGCTGGCAATGGGCAGAGCCTTGATGGCACGTCCAAAACTCTTGCTATTAGATGAGCCTTCGATGGGACTTGCTCCCTTATTGGTTAAGACTATTTTTCGGATTATTGAAGAAATCAACAAATCAGGCACTACCATTTTGTTAGTAGAGCAAAATGCGAACATGGCGTTATCGATTGCTGACCGTGCCTATGTTATTGAGACAGGAAAAATCGTCCTCTCAGGATCTTCTGACGAACTAAATCAAAGCGATCAAATAAGAATGGCCTATCTAGGCGGACATTAAAAAGACGTGTGATCAATCACACGTCTTTTTGCTTGGCTGATTACATTTTAACCTTTTGCTGTTCGGCTTCAAGTTTAAATTGGTGGCGGAGTTTCGGCTTTAAGGCATGTTTAATTTTTCCTACATGCTCTTCATAAAGCTGTTCTAAACCGACTAATGCTAGGGAGAAGAAGTTTGCATAATTTTTTTGAACTTCCCACTTTAACTCGTTCTTCCCACAGATACTATATTTATTTAACTCTTCAATTTCCTTTTGTATTAAATCTAATTCAGCTTTCTGCTCTTCTTCAGCTAGTGAAAGAACATAATCAATCTTTTCAATATAGGCTTGTGACTTTTCAATCTTTCCTTTGATTTCATCGTAGCCAGCCTGGTCAATCAGATCGTATTTTATTTTAAACGCATTAAGCTTTTGAGCCGAATCATAGGTTGATCTTACGATGTCATCCCGTGTCATTTGTGTCGTTTCATAGCTGAGCATATGCTTCCATGAAGGCTGCGTGATCGCCTTGCGGTGGTCCTCAAGGGTATGACAGAATTTCTTAAAACCGTGCAGTTCAGGATTTTCAAATGCTGGGCTTGCTGGGTCAAGGAACGGTGCAAGCGGCGCTACAAAGTAGAAAAGTCTTGGGTCTTTATTACATGCCAGGTGGATTTCTTCACAAAAATCAATGTTTTCAATGGCACTTTGATAGGTTTGACTTGGTATTCCAGTCATAAAGAATAAATCAATTTTCTTAGCGCCATGTTTTAAGGCAAAATTAAGCGTTTCAATTACTTTTGGATTTGTACAGTTAAACTTGCCGTTATAGCGTCTAATTTTTTCATCATGTGTTTCAAGGGTAATCTCAATGCTATATTTTGCACAGCTATCATTCATCATTTGGAAAAATTCTTCGCCTGCATATTGAAACAATTCAAAGACAATTTCATTTTTAAGATTAAGCTTTTTAAGACGGCTGAAGAACTCTTTTACATACTCACGACCGCCTTGGCGCAAGTCATGAAGGATAAAGATCGGTGCCCGGCTGAAGCGAGAAATAAACTGAATGTCGTCGATAAGTTTTTCCGGTGAACGTAATGCGAGAGAACTCCTTCCACAGTTTTGGTCATAGGCATCCTTGGAACCGCCGCAAATCAGACAGTTTTGCGAACAGCCTCTTGCTGTTAGTAAAGCGGTGTTAGGATATTCAAGCCAGCCTTTGTATGGCAGCGGGTCTAGAAAGTTACGGTATTTAAACACAGAACGGACTGTATAGCGATAGCCCGGTACGTCAAGATCATCTAAATCCGTTGGTACATAGGTGATCGGGTTATAGCCAACTTCGCTGCCTTTCTTCCATGTTAAGTTTGGAATGTCTGCATAGTGAGTATTTCCAAGTTCCAATTTATTCATCAACAGAAGCATAAGCTTTTCCGTTGAGTCACCGCGCATAACGAAATCAATAAATGGATAGTCAATTAACTCTTTATGATAATAGGTTGCTGATAAACCTCCGAAGATCATCGGTGTATCAGGATGAAGCCTTTTTACAATTTTAGCTAGTTCAATACTGCCGTGTGCATGCGGCAACCAATGAAGGTCAATCCCGAAAGCACGGGTTTTGATTTTTTTTAGCTTTTTTTCTACATCAAATTTCTCACTCATCAGCATGCGGTTGGCAATGTTGATAATTTTAACACGAAGTCCGTACCGTTCTAAATAATCAGCAATACTTGTTAACCCAATTGGATACATTTCAAATACGGGTGATGATGGTACAACATCGCTAATCGGACCTGCAAGCAGGGAGTTTTTTCGAAAGTCATAAACACTTGGTGCGTGTAAAAGGACCAAATCATATTTCATATAAGCCACCCTTTTCGGTTTATTAATAGTTATATTTTTAATTGTGAATAATTTCACATATTCACTTTGAATTAATCGTGGCAAAGTGATTAACCTAATAAGTTCATCCCACTTTGCTTTCTGTAATTATTTTCTAACTACCTTTATTTTAATATAATGAAGGATTAATAGAGTGACAAACGGGTGACAACAATGTGGAGATTCCGTGGAAGCTTTCTTTAACCTATATAGTCTTATGTGCATAGTTTAAAAGGAATACACATATAAGGAGGAAATGTCATGTATTATAATGGTTATCCTAATTATTACGGATTGTCACCAAATTTAGAACCAAGTGAGTTGTCTCGATTCGGGGGAGGACAACCGCCAGGATTTCAACCCCCGCCTTTTGGTGGAGGGCAGCAAGGATTCCCTCCTTTTGGGGGAGGACCACAACAAGGTGGGGCACCACAGTCACCGCCACCATCTTATACGCCACAAGAATCACCCTCTTTATACGCAGTTGACCCTGGAGCCATTAGAGGCTGCCTTTACCGCTATACCTATATTTGGCTAAACAATGGCAGCAGTTTCTGGTTTTATCCAACATATGTTGGACGAGATTCAATTGCTGGATATCGTTGGAGAGGATTCCGCTGGGTATATTACGGAACCGATCTAAGAAGAATACGATCCTTTAGATGTTCATAGATACAAAACAAAGGGTAAGGAACCTATCATTCCTTCCCTTATTTTTTATGTTGAACGGAGAAAGTTGCTATAATAATGGTAAAAAGGATGAAGAAAATGGCGAAGGTCAAAACGAATGCAATTCGGATACTAGATAGTAAAAAGATACCTTACGAGGTACTTACATACGATAACCAAGATGGAAAAATTGATGGTGTTTCTGTCGCCGCCAAGATTGGCAGAGAGGCCCGTGAGGTATACAAGACGCTGGTCGCCCAAGGGAGCGAGTAAGAGCATTTATGTCTATGTAATACCGGTTGAGGCAGAACTAGATCTGAAAAAGGCAGCCAAGGCAGCTGGTGAAAAGAATGTAGAGATGATTCCGGTAAAGGATATTTTGAAATGGACGGGATATATCCGCGGAGGCTGCTCACCGATAGGGATGAAAAAGGAATATAAAACATTTATTGATGAAAGCTGTTTAGAGGTTGAGAGTATGGTTGTCAGTGCTGGCAAAATTGGCGTTCAAATCGTGATTGACCCGAAAGTGTTAGTTAATCTGACAAAGGCCCAAACACCTGATGTTAGAAAATAATGTAGTAGGCATTCACCTATAAAACGGCATTGCATAGTATATGGTGAAATGTACTTTGCTATGTCACGTAAAGGAGAGTGTTCGCAAGTGGCAGGAAAGATAAAAAATTATTATGCAGGCGGTAATACTGCTAAAGGATTCCATAACTTGTATGAGTCGAATCTCCAAGGGCTGGAATGTGTTTATATTCTTAAAGGTGGTCCTGGAACAGGGAAATCATCGCTGATGAAAAAAATAGGCAATGAATGGGTCGAAAAAGGATATGATATCGAATTCCTACATTGTTCTTCAGATAACCATTCAATCGATGGAGTGATCATTCGCGGTTTAAAGGTAGGAATCGTTGATGGAACGGCTCCACATGTAATCGAACCCAATGCTCCAGGAGCGGTAGAACAATATATTAATTTGGGTGAGGCGTGGGACGCAAAAGCCCTTGCTGTTGAGAAAAAGAACATTGAACGGTTAACAAAACAAATTAGTGCATCCTATAATTTAGCCTACTCTACCTTTAAACAGGCGTTGGATGTTCATGATGATTGGGAGAAAATTTATATTGAAAACATGGATTTTGAAAAAGCTGACCAACTGACCAATAAATTAATTCAATCTTTTTTTGGCAAGCTTAAAATAAATAAGCAATCCGATATCCGCCACCGATTCTTAGGGGCAGCGACACCAAAGGGAGCCGTTGATTTTGTCCCAAATTTAACGGAAGATATTGAAAAACGTTATTTTATTAAGGGACGCCCTGGTTCTGGAAAATCAACAATGTTAAAGAAGATCGCAGCTGCTGCAGAAGCAAGAGGGATTGATACAGAGGTTTATCACTGCGGATTTGACCCTAACAGCCTCGATATGGTTATTTTTAGAGAGCTAGGCATTGCTATCTTTGATAGTACCGCTCCACACGAGTATTTTCCGAGCCGCGCCGGTGATGAAATCATTGATATGTATGAACTTCTGATTACACCGGGTACAGATGAGATCTATGAAGATAAGATTAAACCAATTGCAGCAAGCTACAAAACTAAAATGACGGAAGCTATCTCTTATTTAGCGAGAGCCAAAGAACTTCATGATAAGCTTGAAAGTATTTATGTTTCTGCAATGGACTTTTCTATTGTCGAGCATATCCAAGAAAGAATAGCCGAGGAAATCAGACAATTAGAATTTGATACAATTGTTAGCACGCAATAGTAATAGATATATCAGCTGTCCCGATTAGGGACAGTTTTTTATGTGATACTTATGTTGTGAGTGGGGAAGATAACGGTAGTGTTCTAAAATATATCTAAAGAAGGAGCTATTTATCATGCAAAATTACCCATTTGCATCAAATGACACTGTAGAAGCCAATAATGAAATCAATAAACAATTGGAAGATGGAAAGGTCCATGCTCCTGTTCAAGCGCAATCTGAAGCAGAAAAAGCAAACCTAGAATTACAGGAGCAGTTCAATAGTGAAGAACAAAAAGACATACGTACTTCTCCTGCAGCAATTTCCACTCCTCAATAGATTGAAATAAAGTCGGCTTCCCTAATTGGAAAGCCGGCTTTTCGCTTATTTCGGGTTCGTCTTGCTTTTCTGACTTTTATTGTGCTTATTTCCCTTGCTATTATCACCGCTGACAAACTCAGTTGCGAATTCCGCTTCAGCATATTTTGACTCAGCACGATCGGCTTGCGGCGAATTTTGATTTTGACTGCCCTTATTAACCTTTTTCGTCATATCATCTTCTCCTTTCATCTTTTAGTACAGTTTAGTTTGGCATTTATGAAATTCTTTATACATTTTAATAGAGGGGTTCAAAGAGATGTAGCGAATTGTAATAATGGAATCTAGCAATCTAGTAAATCAAAAAGCATCCTTCAGTTTTAAGAAGAATGCTTTGTAATGGATTATTTCTTTTCCGATAACCATGTAGCCAAGATTTTTGCGTTCGTTTCATCAACAAGTCCGCCTGGCATCATGCCTTTACCATCTTGAATTCGTGTAAGGATTTCCTTTTTGGATAGCTGACTTCCGATTGTTGTTAAACTAGGACCGGCATTCCCTTCAAGCTTTTCACCATGACAAGAGGCACAGTTCTCTTTATAGACAACTTCTCCTGCTTCTGCAACGGAATGGGTTCCTTGCGAGTGAACTTCTTCGCTGCTTAAAGATACTTCGTCGATTAAAGCGGAATAAGGGACAAATTGAATTTCATGCGGTACACCCTCTGCAGGGATTTCGGTAATTAATTCCCCAGTCTCTGTGTCCCAAATTTGAACACCTGAAACTGCCTCACCGCCAAGTTTATATGGATAACGCTTATCCATTCCATGATTTAATGTCCAAAGCTCCTTGCCATCTGGGCTTATGCCAGTGTGGGCAGGAATCGTCGTACCGGTTGACTCCCAAAGTTTTTCATAGGTTTTTGTATTAAGTTTGAATATTTTGTTACCACCAGTCGTTACATAAGCAAACTTTCCATCTGGACTAAGGGATATGTGAATAGGACCGCCTTCAAAAGAAATCCGCTTTGTGATTTCAAGTGTGGCAACATCAATGATGACAACTTCTTTTGTACCGCCAACTGCTGTCCATACTGACTTTCCGTCAGGTGTAAGGTTTACACCGTGGAGGCTGCCACCAACAGGAATGTCTTTTACAATTTTATTGCTTTTCCAATCTAGAACGGCTACCTTATCTTCTTTATCAATACTAATAAAGAGATACGGTGAGTCAATGGCTTTTCCATCCCAGTACATAGATGGAGAGATATAATCTGTTCCCTCGCCAGTAGGAATGTCGGCTATTTTTTTATGCGAATGGACATCCACAACTGAAACGGTACCGCCGTATTGATTTGCTACATAAAGATACTTATCATCAGGTGAGAGTGCCGAGTGGTGTCCTCCTTTTCCAACTGGAACTCTCCATAATTCTTTAAACGTAATAGGGTCAAGTGCGATGGCATAGGAAGTGTCATCGTATTCAAACCAATCGACGGTAAACATTGTTTTAAAGTCTTTTGTAAAAGTAACAGCATGGGTATCATGAAGGTTAGGATACAATTGTTGTGTTCTTTCGTTCTTCGGCCCTTCGATATCAATGGCTGTTAGCATTTTATGATATTTTGCATCAATCACCCAGATTTTATTGCTAGAGCCGCCGCCTACATATGCTAGACTTTCACTGCCTAGTTTTCCGCCGGCAAGTTTTTCATCAAAACTAAGCTCCTCTGTTTTCGGGGCCGCAGTTTTTTCTTTTGTAGCAGCTGCTTCTTTTTGAGCACATCCGCTAATTAAAAGTGCAGAGAGAATAGCGGTTGCCATTCCAGCTGAGACTAATGTCTTTCGTTTTACCATTATTTTTTCCTCCAATGATTCGTGATAGAGTAAATATAGAGAGAAAATATATAGATGATATGAAGAAAAAGGGTCTAATTTATGACAGTTAAGTATGAGGAGAATGTTATAATATTCCAAATGGAGAGGAGCGGAAAGGGATGAGTCATGAAATAGAGGTAGTAACAACATTGTTTGAAGGAAACCGAAATGAAGAAAATTCTGGTCCTATGAAAAAGTATATGAAAGACCATTTTCCCTTCTTAGGGATTAAGTCGCCACTTCGAAAGGAACTTGAAAAGCAATTTTTTAAAGAGACAGAGATTTTGAAAAGACCTTTTAACCAGGATTTTGTGATTAGTCTATGGGAAAAGGATGAAAGAGAATATCAATATACAGCGATTACATATACGGGAAAATTCATCAAGAAATTGCCAAAGGATGTTATTCAATTTTTGGGAGGATTAATCACGACAAAATCCTGGTGGGATAGTGTCGATTCAATTGCGCCTTTAGCAGGGGAACTGGCTAAGAAGTATCCTGAACTAATCAATGAGAATATTAATCAGTGGTCTGTTGATGATAACTTCTGGCTAAAGAGAACTTCGATTCTTTTTCAATTAAAATATAAGGATCAAACCAATGAAGCGTTACTGTATGATTACATCGTGAAGAATGCTGATAGCAAGGAATTTTTCATTCAAAAAGCCATCGGCTGGGCTTTAAGGGAGTACTCGAAAACAAACCCGGTGTCTGTTAAAGAGTTTATTAGGGACAACCAGCTTGCTCCGTTAAGTATAAGAGAAGGAAGTAAGTATCTTTCATGAGCAAAATGGTGAAAATGTCTAGTGGTATCATGTTAGAATGGCAATAACTTAAAAGGAAAATAGGTGGACAACATGATTAAGTGTATTGCAACAGATATGGATGGAACATTATTAAACTCCGTTCAACAAATAAGTCAGGAAAACAAAGAGGCTATTTTAAAAGCACAAGCACAGGGAATTGAAGTGGTCGTGGCTACTGGCAGGTCTTATCAGGAAGCACGCTATGTCTTGGATGCTGTCGGATTACAATGTCCCGTTATCGGTGTCAATGGTGCTGAGGTTCGGGCAAAAGATGGTGAAGTGCTAGCGACTGTTCCAATTGATAAAAAAATCGCGAGAAAAGCTGCAGAGAAACTGACGGAGAGCGATGTCTATTTTGAAGCTTACACAAACAAAGGTACATACAGTGTAGATCTAGAAAAGGCAGTTTCAATTCTTGTTGATATTGTGGTCAGCGCCAATCCAGATGTCAATCAAGAAGAAGTGATTCACGCTGCAGGAGCTAGAGTTAGAGATGGCTTAGTTCATCCTATTGAAAGCTATGACCTTCTCTTTGCGAATGAGGAAGTTCAATTATATAAATTTTTAGCATTCTCCTTTGATTCCGAGAGGCTGGAGGCTGTATCTACCGTTCTTCATGACTTAGGTGACCTCAGTATTTCCAGCTCGGGGCATGAGAATCTCGAAATTACGAATAAGAACGCACAAAAGGGAATAGCACTTGAAGCATTTGTAAAAGCAAGAGGAATTGAATTGGCAGAGACAATGGCGGTCGGCGATAGTTTTAATGACGTTTCGATGCTAGAAAGAGTCGGCAGAGCCGTTGCAATGGGGAATGCTGCCTATGAAATTAAATCTCTTTGTGATGTGATTACGGCAACCAATGATGAACATGGAGTAGGCAAGGCAATAGTGGAAGTGTTATAGGAAGGAAGAGATAAATGCTCAAATTGTGTTCCATTTTATTATCCGTGATACTTTTGATATCAGGTTGTTCTCTTTTTGAAAAAGAAAATCTCACGTCCAAAGATTCTCTTGAGGATGAGGCGATTGTCCT
Source organism: Neobacillus sp. CF12 (assembly GCF_030348765.1). Lineage (GTDB taxonomy): Bacteria > Bacillota > Bacilli > Bacillales > Cytobacillaceae > Neobacillus. Next base: position 3,931,206 of record NZ_JAUCEU010000007.1, read on the forward strand.
GCAGCCAGAGATTGAAGTGGTGGCTGAAGAGTTGAGGGTTCCCTGGTCAATCAGTAAGGTGAATCAGGTTTTTTATGTGAGTGAACGAACAGGAAGTATCGTAAAAATTGATAACGGTGAAATGGACAGACAACAGGTTGAATTGGAAAAACCGCTTGCGAAAGCTGCGGAAGCTGGATTACTTGGCTTTGTACTCGATCCGGGATTTTCTGATAATCAAAAGGCGTTTGCTTATTATACGTATTGGAACGATCAGGGGCAGTTTAATCGTGTGGTCGTCTTGCGCCATGAAGGGAATAAGTGGAGTGAGGAAAGGGTTCTGCTTGATCAGATTCCAAGTGCAGCCTATCATCATGGCGGTCGTCTGAAGATTGGTCCGGATGGGAAGTTGTATATTACCACTGGTGATGCCACTACCCCAGAACTTTCACAGGATATAAAGTCCTTAAACGGGAAGATTTTAAGGATGAATTTAGAAGGCAGTATTCCGGAGGATAATCCTTTTGAGAATTCCTACGTCTATAGCTACGGCCATCGAAATCCTCAGGGACTTGTTTGGATAGGAAATACACTATATGCGAGTGAACATGGGCAATCCGCACATGATGAAATCAATTTGATTAAACCTGGAGCAAATTATGGATGGCCGCTAATTGAAGGAAATCAAAGTAAAACTGGAATGGTGACACCTTTGTTTCAGTCTGGTGAAGAAACGTGGGCTCCTTCAGGAATGGCTGCACATAATGGGAAACTGTACGCTGCAACATTAAGGGGAAGCGCAGTCCGTGAATTTGACTTAGACAGGAAACTAACAAGTCCGGTTTTGACGGGATTAGGAAGGATACGAGATGTATTTGTTGATGATGAATACTTTTATTTTGTCAGCAACAACACAGACGGCAGGGGAAATCCTGATCAAAAGGATGACAAATTGTACAGAGTTTTGCTAACCAATCTGAAGTAACTGGATAAAGGCTGGTGTGATTATGACGACAAAAAGTAATAAATTACTATATGGATGGACGCTGATAGCCCATCCAACCTATCAAATCTTTACAAACAGAAACTCATACGTCATCATCGACGAAGACAATGACGTCATGCTCAGATTTACCCTCCAAGAAAACGAAATCGAAATCCAAGGCGCAAACTGGAACCTAAACTACAAAATCAACCTCGGCTTCAAAACCCTAAAAATCATCAACACACCAGAAGAGTAAAAACATACGGTGACAGGCACCAAATATACAAAAAGGTGCATTTATGCAGATTTTTTTGCATAAAAGGTTGCTGTCACCGTATTACTTCTCCATTTAAAGGATAACGATTTTTAATGAGTTTACTTGCGATACTAGGAGTTCTTCGTATTGTTTTTGGGCTTGGAAGTTGATTTCTTGCTGGCTCATTTCTGGGTTTTCTTTTTTTACCTTCTCTATCATGTCTTTTTGTACTTTTTGGGAGAGGACAATCATTTGATATTGCTGCTTTTCGGTTTCCCAAAATTTCTCTTCACCATATTCGTTAATCATTGCCTTCGCGGATTCGAACTGGTTGTATTGGTCGCGGACCTTATTGATTTCTGTTTCCACTTCGGATTCAGTGGCGGAGTGCCCCTTTTCTTCAGCGAGCATGGCCATTGCCCGCAGGCGGATGATTTGCGTTAACAGTTGATTTTGGTCTTCAATCAACTTTTCTTGTGATTCCCAGTAAGTTAAGGCTTCCTTCAATTCGTCGCCTATATAACGCTTTTGGTCTGTCTCACGATTGATAGCAAGCTGAAGGTAATTGATAAACTTGTAGAAGTCTAAATCTTCATAGGTAATCCATTCACCGTTAATCGAAGCAACGCCTTCCGGTTGTTTCACCTCATAATTGATAGTCTGTTCAGTCTTTTTCCCATCCTTCTCAAGGATAAAGAATATTTCATATTTCCCTGTCATCGGCAGTTGGACGGTACCTGAATATAGCCCATCTTCCTCCTCTGTGAGCTCCACTTCCGTTGTACCGTGGTCCATATTGGTCATTGAAAATTCCGCTGAAACAGTAAGACCTTCTGCTGCCTCATCCTTTTCACTTACTCTAACTTCAAAGGGCATTTCCTTATCAGGTTGATGATAGATTGGTTTTGTGACTTTAATGCTATACTCAGGGTCGCCGCTGCAGCCTGCAAGTACAGTAAGCAGCAGCAGTGCGGTCAGCCTCATCGCTTTTTTCATGATTCAATCCCTCCAAGATTATGTGTAAGTAAGAATTCATCCACCGTGTATTTTTCCATTTTTCCATTATTTAAATAGGCCACATGTGTACAAACCGATCTAATTTCATCGAGATGATGAGAGGAGAGCAGGATGGTTTTATCATGAAGCGATTTTAACACTTCTAGTATTTCCTTTCGCCCCATCGGGTCAATCCCGCTAGTAGGTTCATCAAGAATCAGAATACTTGAATCTTGATAGAGAGTGATGGCTAGTCCTAGGCGCTGCAGCATGCCTTTGGAATATTTCTTCACTTGCACTTCACGGTCATCCCATAGACTTACCGACCTAAGGACACTCTCTATCCGCTCTTGATCCACTGTCTTTCCAACTGCCTCAGCAAAAAAGCTTATATTTTCATGACCCGTCAGCATCGGATAAAGTTGAAATTTTTCTGGCAGATAGGCAATCGCTTTTTTCCAATCATGATTTTTCTTCGTAACTTGAACGCCGTTAATGATAATCGAGCCCTGTTTGACAGGAAGTAGTCCTAGAAGACTGTTGATAAACGTGGACTTTCCTGCACCGTTGCGCCCGACTAGGGCACAAATTTCATGTTTATTGATTTCAATATTGATAGACTCCAGGATCAATTTTTTCCCGAAGGATTGGTTTAGATTTGTTACCGTGATCATTCGAAGCCCTCCTTACGGTGAAAAACAATACCTGCTGAGATAGAAGTAATAAGCCAGAACAATAGATTTCCTAACAGAAAGAATGCTGGCTTCGTCCACATGAAGGCTTGGAGAAGACGTGACATGTGACCCATGGAATAAACGCCCATGCCTGTTTCTAAGAACATTCGAACTGACTGCAATGGATTTAAAAAATAGCCTACTGAGAACAACTTTACATTTTCATGGGTAACGGCTGGCAAAAACGAGAGCAAGATAAAGTCGTGTAAGAAGAAAAAGTAAAACCAAACAAAAATCGTATAACCAATAATCTGCATTCTGGAAGTACTAAAACTTCCGATAGCGGCACCCATTTGTAAGAACAGCAGTGACATCACTACAATTGCCAATATAAAGATGAAATAAGCCTTTATATCAAGCTCGAAGTTAAACTTAAGTAAGAGCAGGTAGATAGAAAACCAAACTAGGACCGGGACTAGGACGACGGTATAGAGGCCTAGACTCTTACGTAGTAAAAAACTTGCGTAATTATCCTTTTTGGTCAGCAGCATGATTAACGTTTTTTGTTCCTTTTCTTGAAAAATAGAAAAGGCACCTATAAACAAGCAAAGTATCGGGATAAAATAAATAATCGTATCAAATAAATTAATTAAGAGAACATAAAAGCCTTTATCAAATGAAAGGGCTGTGGAACGAAACAAGATACTGACTGAAATCAGAACAATGATGCTTAATGCGAGCCATAATCCTTTTCCTCTTATGTTTTCCTTCCATTCCTTCCAAATGTAATGCATAGTAAATGTCTCCCTTTTAGTAAGATCAGCACTGCGGCGAGCCCTATCACCGCAACAAGGATGAGGTTGCTCGTACCTTTTGCAGCTGCAAGAGGGTGCGGGTCATTAAACATAACTTTCTCATCACCCAGGACTGCATTCATTTTTTCATAAATGCCGAGTGCAGGACTTTTTAAAAATAAATAAGATAGTTCCTGATCTTCAAGTAATTGATAAAGCGAAGATTGATAAGTTATAGGAAAGTCCCCAATGCCGTTCTGGTTTAAATCGGTGAGCGGGAAGGAGTTTCCCCAGTCATTTCCATTGCCTTCATGACTCCAGAAATTGTTTTCGCCACTTCCTCCTATTGTCACGGCGGGAATAGTGTTTTCGGTTATCAGGTTTCCGGTGAAAATTTGTTCATTGGAACTAGCCCAAAGTTCAATCCCAATTTGATTTTGAGAGATTTTATTACCTTGAATACTATTTCTTGTCGCTTGATCAATGTAGATACCTCTTTGATTCATATAAAAGGTATTGTTTTTTATCTGGTTATCGTTCGCTTGCAGCAGCAATAATCCAAATGATTGATTTCCATAGTTTACAATAAAGTGATTATCCTCTAGCAATAGGCGATTGGAATTCATGACCGCAGCGCCGCCCGTATTCATCGTGAAGGTATTATTTTTAAAAATGTTCTCATCTGAATACATGTAATGCAGGCCGTACCGCGTGTTACTAATCTTATTTTGATAGCTTTCATTCTTGTTTGCATAATCGAAGAACATTCCATCACGGGTGCCTTCGATGGTGTTATGGGTTAGGAGATTATTATTTGCGTAATAGACATGGATCCCATTTCCCTGTGCAGCAATTTCTCCTTTACCCATTCCTTTTATCGTAACGTTGGTGATTTTATTGTCGTGTGCTTGACTTAAGTAGATTCCATGAAAAGAATCAGTAATCTTAATGTGATCTACCACATTTCCGTTACTGTGAATTTTAATACCTGCGTACTCCTCTGAGGAGTTACGGTTCATACTGCTGTTTGTAACAGTCAGCTTTTTAATCGTCACGTTCGGTGCCTTAATGGAGATGACGTTCCCAGTCCCGTCACCTTTGATGACTGTTTTCTCTGAGCCGATTATCGTCAATCTCTTGTCGATGACAATATTGCCTTCGTAGGTTTTTTCTTCAAGCTTTAAAACTGCTCCTTCTTCCAAGCTGTCGATCATGGCTTGCAAGTTTTCGGCAGCGCTATTTTTCTCTGGGTGTACTATAAAGGTTAGAGAGAAAACGAAAAGAATGAGCAGTAATTTATTCATCTTGTTCGATCCTTCCATAACGGAATTAATAATAAAATAAAGGCTGCAATGAGGAAATACGCACCGTATCCGAGAATACTTTCGGTGACAAAGTTTGCAACTGTATTATGCCCTAAAAGGGGCGGAACAAATGGGTCAATTTTTATCGGTGCTGTTGGGCTTAAATTGGTGCCGAATTTGCGAAGCGCACGTGTAAGATCCCAAACACCGAGCCCGCCCCCAATGATAAACAGTCCTATCAATCCATAAAGCAATGGTTTCTTTCGCAGGATGGCTGTCAAAAGAGTAATAGCTGCTAAACCAATGACTAAGTAAGATAGGTACGCTAATTCCGGGAAGTTTTCTTCACTGAAATTCTCCATGCCAATATAGTGATTTAGGCCGTTAACAATATCAATTTCACCTTCAAGTTTATTCGGATACACGATAATATTTAATCCTTCTGGATACTGCGGGGCAAAGAAGATCATTTGCCACCAAGGAAAAAACAAAGATAGAACAACTAAACCTGCCGCAAGTGCGATGAGTAATGATGAAACCAGTGATAGTTTTCTTGCCTTCATGTAAAACAAGTCCTTTCTAAACGGAGAAGGGTACCAATTGAATCAATTGATACCCATCAACCCTTTTAGTTCTTAGGCTTTACAAGGAAGTAGCCGGTCATTTCTTGGTGTAGTGCTGAACAGAAGTTAGTACAGTAAAGCGGGAATGTACCTGCTTTGTCAGCAGTAAATTCGATTGTATTCGTTTGGCCAGGCTGGACCTCAATGTTTAAGTTATAGCTGTTGATGGCAAATCCATGGGTAATATCCTCATCAAAATCAGTATTTGTTAAGTGGATAAACACCTTATCTCCTTGGTTGACTTCAATCACATCAGGTCGTTTTGCTTTCGCGTCAAAGATAAATTTCGAACGCATCGCGATACCGTAGACATGGACTTCATTTCCGTTACGTTCAATCCTCGCCTGATCTTGTTTATAGGTCGCAAGCTTATTGCTTTCATCCTTCTCATAAACTTCAATGGTCTTAATCTTATCTGCTTTAATAATTTGCGCATAGTGTGGCTCAGGGTTAACCGGTGAAGATTGAATAACTTTCATTTTCCCGCTGATATCAATCAATTGCATCGACTCAGGGTGTGAAGGTCCAACGGATAAATAGCTGTCTTTTGCAATTTTGTTTAGAGCAATCAGCCATTTTCCATCAGGTGCCACTGTATCACCTTCTGCAGCTACAGAGTGTCCTGGTGAGTATTGAACAGGTACACGGTCTAATGTTTCGCCTGTTTTTGGATCCCATTTCACAATTTCAGAAGAGATAAACATGGTTGTGTAGGCCATGCCTTTATCATCAAACTGAGTATGAAGCGGTCCAAGTGCGTTTTCAGGGTTAACTTCTCTCTCCATAATAGAGTCGTAGTTGATAATTGGAATACCGTTACGCTCGCCAGCGAAGTCTTGTTTTTCAATCGCTTCAAAGGCTTTTTCAAAAGAGAATACGGTCATTGCTGGCGCAAGTTTTCCAGAAGCAATAAAGTGTTTTCCATCTGGCGTTACGTCAACACCATGTGGTGATTTAGCAACAGGAACAAGGTAAATACCACCTTTATGCTTTTCAGGGAAAATCATTTTTTGACCGGTTACTTCATCATACTGTCCATCTGCAACCATTTTCTCAAGCTCTTTCCAGTTAAAAAGAACAATGAAGTCACGGTCAGCTTGTGAAGCGTTAATTTCAAGATTCGTTGTTGCTTCTTCTGTGTTATACGTTGTCATTACTGCCCAGTCTGCTGAACTTTTTTTACCAGCGTCAGATAAATCATAAGACCATGGCGGAAGGGCAACTTGGTAAGCAATATTGAGTTTTTCTTTGTTTTGATCAAACGTTACAGCTGACATTACGCCGCGGTACTCCTGGCTGTAATCATCTAATGATTTGTATTCAGAGCCAATTGGTACGGCGAAACGTGTTGGCAGGAACATATACTCTGTATTTTCCGTAACGAACGCCGCGCAGTGCGGGCCGCTTGTATTTGGAACATTAATAATGTCTTTTACAGTAAACGTTTCTAGATTCATTGCGGCTGCACGGCTGTTGCCGACATCAGTAGCAAACATATATTTTCCGTCATAGTCACCATTTGTTTCTGAGAAAGCTGGGTGGTGAAGATCTCCCCAAGTATAGTCACCTAATAATTTTTTTGAATGCTCGTCAAATCCATATCCTGTTGCAGAGTCTGGCGAGAATACTGGAACGGTCCGAATATGACGCATCGATGGAACACCATAGATAAACATTTGACCGGAGTGGCCGCCAGATGCAAATAGATAGTAATCATCTTTTTCTCCGAATGGTACATACACTTTTTCAGCATCGCTTTTGGCAGTACTAGAAGCAGCTTGATTGTTCGTACTAGTTGAAAAATCAGCGAATGTTATCGTTGCTGCTACAAAACCTGCTAGTAAACCAGAGGCGATTGGAATCCATTTCTTCATCTATCACACCACCTTATTATTTTTCAGAAGCTTGCTTTAACATATCTAACACTTGCGTGCGTTCTTCATCTGTTAACGGGCTGCCGCCAATAACGCTCGACATAACCGCGGAAGTTGGTTCTTTTAGGAATTCATCAATTGATTTTCCATGCTTACCTTCAACATCTGTAAAGGCCTTTGAAAGGTCTGGACCTGTTGCCCCGCCGTCTAAACCAAGAGAATCAACTGCGTGACAGCCAAGACAACCTTTACTGTTAAGGATGTTATCAGCATCTACCGAAACTGTTTCTTCTTTTGCTTCCTCTTTTTGGTCATCTGTTTCACTTGCTTCTTCTGTTACTTGCGTTTGAGCGACTTGAGGCTGTTTATCGGAATCTCCCATTATGACACCAAATACCAAGTACCCAAGACCAAAACCAATTATTAAGCTAATGGCAAAGTTGATCATTGCCTTATTCATACTTCCCCCTCCTTCTGTGTCTATTGAACAACTTCATAGTAATAAGATTTCCAGGTTGAAAATGTGATGTTCCGCACATTTTTTTAACCATGTTTGAACGTTTTGTGAAGTGGGTTGAAATGATAAGGCTTTGAAAAATTGAACGTTTTGTGAAGATTATCACTACGTGATGTGAAAATTTTAACTACAATAAAAGTACATATGTGGAATCACAGGGTTAAAAATAGAAGGGAGGAGTGGCAGAATGAATCCTATTCATGCTTTAGTGGACCATCCAATAGGTAGAGTCAGAGAGTTGAAAATCGAGGAATTCCTTCGTAAAATTGTCATTTTTAAGGATTTATCTGCAAAATCCATTCAGCTTATCGCAAATCGGATTCAAACATTACCCTTTAAAAAAGGAGCACAGATTATTTGTGAAGATGAAGTGGCCAAAGGGATATTCTTTATTCATTCCGGAGCGGTAAAGCTAACCAAACAAGATGAAAACGGAAACGAAATCATTGTTTGTATGAAGCAAAAAGGTGATGTGTTTGCGGAGGCTTGTCTATTCTCAAAAACATCTGGACTTTATCCGGCGACGGCCACTATGCTCCAAGATGGTCAGCTTTTCTTTTTAGATAAAATAGATTTAGAGAAGGGGCTTCATGAATATCCCGATCTTGCTGTTCAAATGATCGAATACATGAGCGATGCTCTTCGTGAAATGACTTCCACCTTAAGAGATGTAGCATTGCTAGATGTTTATGCGAAGACAGTTAGGACGTTAGAACGGTTGGGGAACAAATTTAATACTTCAACGACGAGATGGAATATTGAAATCCCTTTGACGATTCAAGAATTTGCGACGGTAGTGGGTACTTCACGAGAAAGTGTTAGTCGTGTATTTTCGAAGCTAAAAAAAGAAGGAATCATTGATATGAAATCAAGGAAAATCATTATCCTTGATATGTGCAAACTTTGCACCTTGATAAAACCAGCATATTAAAAAAACCCTTCGTCAATGGCGAAGGGTTAGTTTTTGAAATTATAGGTCCAGAATCTTTCGTTGTTGATCCATACCATCATTTGCGGATCTTGGTTTTTTAGTTTTTCTGTCACGTCTCCAAACATTTGCTCCGTCTGTGACCGATGAGCTTGAATAGCTGCGAGCTTTTTATCTGCAACGGCACTAATATTGAGGACTATGTCTGCTTCACCAAGTTCCTCCACGCAATTGTTTGAAAAAGCAACACAGTGCAGTTTAGGCCTTGCGGCAGACGGCATCATTTCCATTGCCCTTACAACCGCCGCACCGGTGGCATCATGGTCGGGATGAACGGAATAACCCGGATAAAAAGTAATAATGAGTGATGGATTTACCTCAGTAATTAACGACAACATGGCATTTGCTAGTTTTTCATCATCTTCAAACTCAACCGTTTTATCACGATAGCCCAGCATTCTTAAATCTTGAATTCCTAATGCCTGTGCTGCTGCCTTAAGCTCTTCTTTTCTGATTTTTGGGAGATTCTCTCTGTTGGTAAAAGGGGGGTTTCCCATGTTACGGCCCATTTCACCTAATGTTAAACACGCGTAAGTGACAGGAGTACCATTTTGTACATGAGTAGCAATTGTCCCAGATACCCCAAAAGCTTCGTCATCCGGATGTGGAAAGATGACTAATACATGACGTTCTTTTTCCATAAAAAGGATCCTCCTTTCTTTCTTTCTTTTATTCAAACGGTGTTGTGCTGATTTCTAGGGCAACGGCAAGTTTCCCTTTGTTATCATGACCCGCAAGAAGCAAGCGGTTCTGCTCATCAATTTCAAAATGAGTGAGACCTTCTGCGTAAATCCAGCCAAGATTTATTTTTAAGCCAACACGATAGGGGTCATTTCCGGTGATTTTTCCGATTTCGTAGCGTACTAATGCGTTGCGGATATAGGCACCTGCTGAAAAGAAGGTTTGATCATGGTGAGAGGCATAGGCACCATTCGTTGTTTCAAGGTGAATATAAACATCCTGATTCGCGTAAGCGTTTATCGCTTCTTGAACTTGGCTATAATCCTTAATCGGTTCCATTATTCTATTCTCCTTTCCCTATGCAAGATATGTAATCTATAATCTAGTGTAGTTAATAATGTAACTATCATACTAAAATCACTTAAAAAATGCGAAATCTATGCCTTATAAAAAAAGAGCCATCCTCATTGGGATGGCTCTAAAACCTCTTTACTCACAATCTACGCAGTATTCAGTTGGTTTACTTGAACCGCGGTAGGCACCATGCCAGGTAGGTCCTACAAATTCATTTAGGCGGAAGCCTTTGCTGATAGCGGCTGAAATGAAGTCTTTTGCAACCTCAACAGCCTCTATAACAGTGCTGCCTTTTGCCAGTTCTGCTGTAATGGCAGAAGAGAAGGTACAGCCGGCACCATGTGTAAAGTTCGTCTCAATCTTCTCCGATTCAAAAATGGTAAAATCTTTCCCATCATATAAAAGATCAATCGACTTTTCTTCGGTTAAAAGCTTGCTGCCGCCTTTAATCACCACATACTTAGCGCCTAAGTCATGGATTTTCACAGCCGCTTCTTTCATTTGCTCTAATGTTTTAACGGGACCCGTTTGAGCAAGTTGACCTGCTTCAAAAAGGTTCGGAGTCACAACCAATGCACGAGGTAATAATAGTTCGCGCATCGCATCTGTTGTTTCTGGATTTAATACTTCATCCTCACCCTTACAAACCATAACTGGGTCAATGACGACGGTTTCTAATTTGTGTTCATCAATCACCTTTGCTACTAACTCAATAATTTCAACCGTACCAAGCATACCCGTTTTCATTGCGTTTATTCCTACAGATAGGACAGTATCAATTTGTGGTTTGAGTGTCTCAACGGAAATGGGAAATACACTGTGGTGCCAATCCTTAGGGTCCATCGTAACGATGGTAGTCAATGCTGTCATACCATAAACACCTAGTTCTTGGAATGTTTTGATATCCGCTTGGATCCCTGCACCACCGCTTGTATCTGAACCTGCGATTGTCATTACCTTTTTGATTGTCATATGTATGCCTCCTAAAAGCTAATTGTGGAAAATCACTATTCCTATTATAAATCAAATGTGGAAATATAGTAGAAATTTTGAAATGCCTTGATTTTGTCAGAAAAATGACAAATGACCGTTTTTACACTAAATAAATAGTTAACTGTGATAATTCTTACTTCCGAGAAAAAGGACCCATCGTACGATAGTACTAAAGATATAAAACTTTAGATGGAATCGCTTACAATTGGTGATATAACAACGTTTGTGTAGTGAAAATGCAATGAATTTTAATAAAATTCATTAATTCGCCACAGAAACGACCAAGATTCGTCAAAGTCCCATGAGTAGGGCACCGATATCTATTATAAATTTAAAAGACATAGCTTATTAGCACTTAATATGCATTTAGTTGTGATAAATGTCGCTGAGAAGGCTAAGTAACATCATTAAAATGGATACGCTAAGAACTATTTCCTGAAAAAGGAGGGAAAACAATGTACCGCAAAGGATGTCCTGATGAATATCCCATTACCTTAATTTTAAACGGGTATGAGATTGCTGTATTTCAACTAACGAAACACGATTTAGAGGATTGGGCCTATGGTTATTTGTTTTCTGAAGGATTTATTCAGGAAGCGAGTGAGGTTGAATCAATTACCATTAATGAAGAAATGGGGAGCATCAATGTTTCACTTCTGAATGGCTTTAATGAAGAAGAGTTATTTACAAAAAAGAAGCACTACACAGCAGGATGTGGTCGTGGAGTTACATTTTTCTCGATGACCGACGTGAAGAACTTTCAAAAAGTGTCTTCTGAACACAGTTACAAATTGAGCTATTTATTAAAAAAGCGAAGTGAATTTGCTCAAAATTCACCGTTTTACTTAGAAACTGGCGGTATGCATGGAGCCTGTATTGTAGAAGAATCAGGCAATATTACTGTCCGTGAAGACATTGGGCGGCACAATGCAGTCGATAAAATCATTGGCCACACGCTACGACAAGGGTTAGATCCCGAAAGGTTGGTCTTATTAACAACCGGAAGGGTTTCATATGAAATGCTCTCCAAAGCAGCGAAATTTGGCTTTCCTGTTATTGGTTCACGAACAGCAGCAACTAAGCAGGCTGTTCAATTGGCTAAATACTTAAACATAGAGGTAATTGGTTATTTACGAGGGAAAATGGCTAATATCTACACCTCAACAGGCCGAGTACAAAATGATTTAGTGGAAGTACCCGCTGTAGAGACGCATTGAAGGGGGGAATCAACGTAAATACCGGGGATTAGAAACAGAAAAAAGGGATGTTTTATTCAATTATGGGAAGGAGATAGAAAAATGGTTGAAATCAACTTAAACCGCCGGCAATTTTTGAAGTTGTCTGGTGCAACTGCCGTAACGTTAGCAGTCGTTGAGCTAGGCTTTAATGAGAAAAAAGCTCATGCCAGCACAAAAGAATTTAAAATTGCCAAATCAACTGTAACACCAACCATTTGCTGCTTTTGCGGCGTTGGCTGTGGAATTTTAGTCCATACCAAGGACAACACAGTGGTTTATACGGAAGGGGATCCGGATAACCCAATTAACGAAGGTAAGCTATGCAGCAAGGGTACAACAATTAGACAATTGTACACCTCAGAAAAACGGATTAAGAAACCGCTTTATCGCGCACCAGGCAGTAATAAGTGGGAAGAAAAAGACTGGGAATGGATGTATGAAACCATTTCCAAGCGTACGAAAGAAACACGTGATAAAACATTTGTTGTAAGTGAAGATGGCATGACAGTGAACAAGACCGAGGCGATTGCCAGCCTTGGCGGAGCAGCTCTTGATAATGAAGAGACGTACCTGCTTTCTAAAATGATGAGAGGGCTTGGTGTCACCTACTTAGAGCACCAGGCACGAATATGACATAGTTCTACGGTTGCCGGTCTGGCACCTTCATTTGGTCGTGGAGCAATGACAAACAGTTGGAATGATTTGCAGTATACCGATTGTGCGTTGATTATGGGCGCAAATCCAGCGGAAAACCATCCAATCAGTTTTAGATGGCTGCAAAAAGCGAAGGATAATGGTGGAAAAATTGTAAGCGTTGACCCTCGTTACACAAGAACATCGTCAATGTCTGATATCTATGCACCACTACGCTCTGGAACAGATATTCCGTTTATTGGCGGGATGATTAAACACACGCTCGATAATAATCTTTACCACAAAGAGTATGTTGCTAAATATACAAACGCAAGTTTTATTGTGAAAGATAGCTTTAAATTTGAAGACGGCTTATTCTCAGGTTATGACGATACGAAGCGTGCTTATGATAAAACACAGTGGGCATTTGAGAAGGATGCTGAAGGGAAATTAGTGAAAGATTTCACTTTAGAACATCCAAGGTCTGTTTTCCAATTAATGAAAAAACACTATTCCCGCTATGATGTTGACTCAGTTGTGAAAATAACTGGAACACCAAAAGAAGATTTATTAAAGGTTTATGATGCATTCTGTGCAACGGGTCAAGTAGGTAAAGCGGGAACAATTCTTTATGCAATGGGTACCACTCAGCATACAGTTGGTACACAGAACGTTCGTGCATTTGCAATCATCCAACTTCTTTTAGGTAATGTTGGCTTACCAGGCGGCGGAGTTAACGCAATGCGCGGCGAGTCAAACGTACAAGGTTCAACTGACTTTGGTTTACTTTATGGAAACCTAACTGGCTACCTAAATGCCCCAACATCTAAGATTCCTGAGAATGCGACCCTTGCTGGCCACTTGGAAAAAGAAACACCAAAAACAGGGTATTGGAGCAACAAGCCGAAGTTCATCGTCAGCTTATTAAAAGCTTGGTATGGACCGAATGCTACAGCAGCAAATGAATTTGGCTATCAATACCTGCCAAAAGGCAACAAAAACTACTCACACATTAACTTATTTAAGGCGATGTATGATGGCACGCTAGAAGGTGCGTTCCTATTTGGAACAAACCCAGTAGTCGGCGGACCAAATGCAGGGAAAGAAAAAGAAGCACTATCTAATTTAAAATGGTTAGTAGCTGTTGACCTTTGGGAAACGGAAACTTCGGCTTTCTGGCAAACAGAAGCTGGAAGTGACCCATCTAAGATCAACACAGAGGTATTCCTTCTTCCAGCATGTTCTTCCTATGAAAAAGAAGGAAGCGTATCAAATAGTGCTCGCTGGATGCAATACCGCTGGCAGTCAATTAAGCCGCTTGGTGAATCAAAGGCAGACTTAGAAATTATCCATGAACTTGCAACTAGAATTAAAGGTTTATATAAAAATGAAGCAGGCCCAACTGCTGCTCCAATCAATGCACTTTACTGGAATTACGGTGAAGGCCACCATCCAGATATTGACCTTGTTTGTAAAGAAATTAATGGTTACGACGTCAATACTGGCAAGCTGATTGCTGGCTTTGGAAATTTAAAAGATGACGGATCTACTTGTTCAGGTAACTGGATTTATTGCGGATTCTATCCTGAAGAAGGCAAGAACCGTGCGAAAAACCGTGATAAAAAAGATACCGGAATGAGCTTATATCTAAATTGGTCGTATGCATGGCCAATGAACCGCCGTATTCTTTACAACCGCGCATCATGTGATCCAAGTGGTGTTCCGTACAATAAGGAAAAAGCGGTTGTATGGTATGACGCAGTACAAGGTAAATGGACAGGAGTAGACGTTCCGGACTTTGTTGCAGCGAGGAAGCCTGGCGACGCTGGTTTTGAGGATCCATTTATCATGATGAATGACGGTGTTGGCGGCGTGTTTGCACCAACATTAAACGATGGTCCATTCCCAGAACACTATGAGCCTTTTGAAAGCCCGGTTAAGAATCCATTCTCAAGTCAGGAAATTAACCCTGCTATTCAACTATTCGAGGGCAAATTTAATGAGCGTGGCTTCAAGGCAGATTACCCAATCGTAGCAACCACTTACCGAGTAAGTGAGCACTGGCAGTCTGGAACAATGACACGTAACCAAGAATGGTTATCAGAGCTTGTACCACATATGTATATTGAAATGAGCGAAGAGTTAGCAAAAGAAAAGGGTATTAAAAATAAAGACGAAGTAATTGTCAGCTCTGCACGTGGTGAGGTAAAAGCCTATGCGATGGTGACGAAACGCTTTAAGCCTCACAAAATCAATGGTAAAGATATTCATCAAATCGGAATGCCATGGCATTTTGGTTATAAAGGAATCGCAACTGGGGAGACAGCGAATCGCCTGACGCCTCATATTGGGGATGCCAATACAACCATTCCTGAATATAAGGCATTCCTCTGTGACGTAAGGAGGGCTGACTAATGGCCACTGAATATGTAAAATTTGTTGACGTGACCAAGTGCGATGGCTGCCGTGCCTGTATGGTTGCCTGTAAAAACTGGAATGACCTTCCGGCAGAACCGCAGGACTTCTTAGGAAGCGCTCAGTCCCATGCAAAAACAACTGCTGATACTTGGAATGTCTTGCAATATATTGAGCACGAAGATTCTAAAGGTAATCTTGACTATCTTTTCCGTCACTCAGCATGCTTCCATTGTACGGATGCAGCTTGTGAAAAGGTTTGTCCAGAAAATGCGATCAGCTACACGGATTTTGGTACGGTGGTCATTGACCATAAGAAATGTGTTGGCTGTGGATATTGCGTCAATAACTGTCCATTTGAAGTTATTTCTCTTAAAGAATATGTTGATAAAAATGGTGACAAATACAAAAAAGCAAATAAATGTACAATGTGTACCGATCGGCTTGAAGAAGGCTTACAGCCTGCCTGTGTAACAACTTGTCATACAGGAGCCATGGAATTCGGCGACAAAGCTGCGATGATTCAAAAAGCAGAAGCACGTGTTAAACAAATTAAAGACCGCTACCCTAACGCAATGGTCTACAATCCACAAGGTGTTGGCGGAACGCATACGGTTTATGTACTTGCAGAGAAACCATCTGTTTACGGTTTACCTGAAAACCCTAAGGTTCCGACATCCGCAGTTGTTTGGAAAGACTATGCACAGCCAATTGGTAAAATGATGATCGGTGCAACCACAATGGCAGTTGTAGGAGCATTTATTACGAACACAATTATTAGTAAGAAAAAGAATGGTAAAAATGAAGACGGAGGTGAACACCATGAGTAAACCTCAAAAGTCGACAGTAAAAGTAAGACGTTTTTCGAAGGCATTTGTTTGGGCGCATGGTATTAACGCCATTTCGTTCTTAGCACTCTATATCACTGCGCTACCTATGTATACGGAGTTTTTTGACTGGTTGTATCCAGTTCTTGGCGGACCAGAAGGAGCTCGTCTCCTTCACCGAATATTCGCGGTTGCGTTTATTACACCGACGTTTATCTGGGTCATTTTTGACTTTAAAGGCTTTAAGCTATGGATGAAAGAACTTGTTACCTGGAAGAAACGCGATTTAGAGTTCTTTACAGAGTTTGTTAAGGAGCTTTTCGGTTTCAATTTCAAGCACGTTAGACAAACATTCTTTAATGCTGGTGAAAAGATTAACTCCATCATTCAAATTTTCACAGCTATCTTAATCATTGGTTCAGGATTCCCAATGTGGTTCCCGCAAGTTTTTCCAAGAGCAGTGGTACAGTGGGGATATTTACTGCACAATGTTGGCTTCGGTCTTGCTATAGCGGTAGTCGTAGGACATATCTATCTATCTGTTATTCACAAAAACTCTAAACCAGGATATACCGGTGTTATCACAGGTGAAGTACCTGCTTGGTGGGCGCAAGAACATTATCCGGATTGGTATGATGAAGAAGTCGCTAAAGGCAACTTCCCTAAATTAGACGGCCCTCATAAACCTACTAGTCCTAACAAGAATAAGAAAAAAGGCGCTTAATAACGAAAAGCGGAAGCGCCTTGGTCAGCCCCGACAAGCGCTGGAGGTCCTGCAGGTGAAGTCGCTCTTTGACTTCATCTGCAGGACCGAAGTGACCTCGAGGGGCTAGGCGCTGTAGCTAGACATCACTAAAAAATTTTATACAAATAAAGGCTGTCTCTCGCAGGACAGCCTTTATTTAAAGAAACTGATTTGTTGATTTGCGCGGAGGGCGCTCGACTCCTGCGGGAGGACGGGGCAAGGGAGACCCCGCAGGCGCTAAGGCGCCGAGGAGGCTCCCCGGACCGCAAATCAACAGGCATTTACACAGAAAAAAATTAAACGAGGTGCACAATGATGAAAAAATCCGTTGTTTCAAAAGAATATCAGAATTTGCAGAAGGATATTTTAACCCTTCAAGAGAATTGGAAAAAGAGCATTAATCCAGAAGCAATTATCCCAAACCTTGATAAGGCAGCAATGTCTGCAGGAGTACCTGCAGCGGCATTAACGTCTATTAATTTTGAAATTTCACTATTCCTACAGTGGATAGAGGAGATTAATGTACTGTTATCGAAAAGTAACCATGAACTTGAAACAAAGCTTGCTGGTGTAAGAACACTATTAAACGAAGAAACAGTCATTCGTTGGATTGATGAAGCCTTCTCATTTAACAGTGTTTACTTTGCTAGTTTTGCACAGGAAAATGGGATCGAAGAGTGGATTCCGCAATTCCTTGCTGAAACAGCATTACGGCCATACCTGCAGTTAACAGCAGAAAAAATCCAGCATGAAATTACTCACGCTATCCCAGGAGCAGGCTGCCCTGTTTGTGGCGAACCAGCTCGGCTTGCAGTACTAGAAGATGAAGGCAAAAAGGTGATGACATGTCCTCGCTGTCTTGCACATTGGAATGCAAAACGAATTGAATGTGCGCACTGTGGCAATGATGACCATAACACTATACAGTTTATAACGATTGAAGGAGACCCTTCCTCACAAATTCAGGTTTGCGAAAAGTGTACGGGTTATATTAAAGTGATAGATACAAGACAATATCTTAGCAAGCCGTCCGCTGCCATGCTGGACTTAAATACGATTCACCTAGACTTCATAGCCCAGGAACAAGGATACCAAGCAGTAGGAGAAACCGAAAAGCGGAAGCGCCTTGCCCAGGGGCGTCAGGCATAAGACGAGCCGACGAGAAGGTTGATTTTTACCTTCTTGGCGGATTGGCTTATGACCCCGAGCCCCTAGGCGCTGTAGCTAGACAGATAAAACAAACAAATTAAGTAGGTGCATCATTCATGAAAGCCGCGGCTATTATTTTATCAGGTGGAAAATCGAGCAGAATGGGCACGAACAAGGCTCTCTTAAAACTAAATGAGAAAACGACAATCGAAAGAATGGTTGATAGTCTTAAAATCTATTTTGATGATATCATTCTCGTTACCAATGATTTGGAAACGTATCAGTTTTTAGGAGTAAAAATGGTGTCCGATCACTATCCTGGAAAGGGACCGCTTGCAGGCTTTCATGCCGGCTTACGTGCTTCGGATTGTGATGTGAATTTCATTACAGCGTGTGATATGCCGTTTATGTCCGGGGAACTTGCTTCGACCCTTGTAGGTATGATTGACCATCATGATGCCTTAGTTCCAGTCATTAATGGAAAAATGCAGACTCTATGTGCGGTTTTTCATAAGAAGAGTGTAAATAGAATTGAAGAATGTATTGAAAATGGACGTCTTCCAATAAAACATCTGCTTGATCATTTAAATGTCCTTTATGTAACGGAAAAAGAACTAGAAGCCTACAGCAGCGTTGATATGGAGCGTGTCTTTTTCAATATGAATCACCCGCATGATTATGAGGATGCAAAAAAGTGGTTGGAAACCGGTAGATAGGAAGGATGTAAGCACAGTGCAATTTTTCAAAGTAAAAACAGTGGAAGAAACCTTTGCAATGATACAGGAAAAAGTCACTGCAATCAAACATACAGAAGAAGTGCCACTTGAAGAGGCTCTTCATTTAATCCTAGCGGTGCCTGTCACCGCAAAGGAAAATGTCCCAGGCTTTGACCGCTCAACCGTTGATGGCTATGCTGTTAAAGCAAAGGACACTTACGGTTCATCCGAATCCATGCCGGGATTTTTAACGGTGGTTGGAGAGGTGAAAATGGGTGAATCGGCGTCTATTCCTGTCGGTCAAGGAGATGCAGTCTATGTCCCAACAGGCGGGATGATTCCCCCAGGAAGTGACAGCGTTATCATGATTGAACATTGTGAAGACCATGATGGCCTATTGAACACCTATAAGCCAGTGGCGCCTGGTGAAAATATTATCCGTGCAGGTGAGGACATTCGTGAAGGAGAAATTCTCCTTTCAGAAGGAACGCTGCTTAGACCGCAAGAGATAGGTGCGATTGCTTCCCTTGGAATTAATCAAGTTACAGTCTATCGAAAACTAAAGGTCGGGTATTTATCATCTGGTGATGAAATTGTTCCCTATCAAACAGAAAAACTTTCAGTTGGCCAAATCCGTGATATTAATTACTTGACGATCGCAGGCCTCGCAAAAGAATGGAATGTAGAGGTTGTTTATGGCGGAATTGTTAAGGATGACTTTCAAGAGTTTCAGCAAAAAGCACAGGCATTATATAATGAAGTGGATTGCTTAATTCTCTCAGGAGGAAGCTCGGTTGGTGCGAAGGACTACACAACAGATGTCATCTCTTCCCTAGGGGAGCCAGGTGTGTTTGTCCATGGTATTTCTATTAAACCGGGAAAACCTACTATTCTTGCGATGGCAAATGGAAAACCTGTCATTGGTTTGCCAGGACATCCAGCCTCAGCGATGATTATATTCATGCTTTTTGGCGAAAAAATACTTCAAAAGTTAAAAGGTGAAAAAATAGATAAGAAACCAGACCGAATTTTTGCTCGCATTACGAAAAATATTCCTTCTGCTATGGGCAGGTCTGATTATATACGCGTCCGTCTGTTCGAAAAAGAAGGAGAATGGTGGGCAGAGCCAATTATCGGAAAATCAGGACTCATTACGACATTAGTAAAAAGTGATGGAATTGTTGAAATTACTTCAGAAAAAGAGGGTATTTCACAGGGAGACTATGTACCTGTGATTGCAACACGATGAGGGGGATATATAGATGGACTGCAAAACGTATAAACGAAAAATATATTTAGAAGACAAACCCCGATCGGAAGCAAAGCGAGAAATTCTCGATGCGTTTTCTTTGCCCCTTGAAAAAGAAATAATTCCAACCACTGATGCTCTTGGCCGTGTAACCGCTGAACCGATTTTTGCAAATGTGTCTATGCCTCATTACCATGCATCCGCCATGGATGGGATTGCTGTTATCGCGGAAAAAACCTACCAAGCTCATGAGCAAAATCCTTTGCAGCTTAAATTGGGAAGAGATTTTTCGATCGTAGATACGGGAAATGCCATTCCTACACCTTATAATGCTGTCATTATGATTGAACATGTAGATATGATTGATGAAGAAACGATTGAAATTATCGAGCCAGCAACACCTTGGCAGCATATCCGCCCTATTGGAGAGGATATTGTCCAAGAGGAAATGCTATTTCCACAGGGACATATTCTGAGACCTGCTGACTTGGGAGTTCTGTTAGCAGGACAGCAGCTGCAAATTCCGGTTATCAAAAAGCCAATCGTCACGATTATTCCAACTGGAAACGAACTTGTAGAGGCACATACAACGCTTGCCTCAGGAAACATCATTGAATTTAATGGAACAGTATTTGCAAACTTTGTGAAGGATTGGGGCGGCGAACCAAGACTGCATCGGATTGTCAAAGACGATCCTGAAATGATTAAGTCTGTTTTGCTAAAAGCAGCGGAAGAATCTGATATTATCGTTATTAATGCTGGCTCATCAGCAGGATCGAAGGATTACACTGTTCATATTATTGGCGAAATCGGTACTGTTTTTACCCATGGTGTTGCCGCAAGACCTGGCAAGCCTGTTATTTTAGGAAAAATAAATGAGAAAATTGTTGTAGGTGTACCAGGATATCCTGTTTCCGCCTATTTAGCATTAGAATGGTTTGTTCGGCCGCTGATTTGCAAGTATTTGCAAATACCAGAGCCAAAGCGTCAAACACTTACCGTCAAGCTTGGCCGCCGTATTGTTTCAGCTATGGGTGCTGAGGACTTTATCCGAATGAATATCGGCTATGTGAATGGACAGTTTGTTGCCAATCCGCTGACACGAGCAGCGGGCGTAACGATGTCCTATGTCAGAGCAGATGGCCTTCTTGTTGTACCAGCCAACGTAATTGGCTATGAACAAGGTGATTTTGCTGAAGTAGAGCTATTAAGGCCGCTGGAGGAAATCAAAAATGCGATTATGTTTTGTGGCAGCCACGATCTGACCATTGATCTTTTATCCTCACAGGTAAAAAGAGTTCGTGCAGATATGAAAATCGTTTCTGCACATGTAGGCAGCATGGCTGGTATCATGGCAATTCGAAAAGGAGAGGCCCACGTAGCGGGCATTCATTTGCTTGACCCAAAGACAAAGCAATATAATATCTCTTATGTAAAGAAAATATTAGCCGGTGTGGATGTTATCCTTTATCCATTTTTAAAAAGAAAGCAAGGCTGGATCTTACCAAAAGGAAATCCACTTGAGATAGAAAATGTACTAGACATCATTGAGAAAAAAGCAAACTTTGTTAACCGTCAAAAAGGTGCCGGTACAAGGATTCTGTTTGATATGCTCCTAGAGGAAATCGGGATTTCTTCAGAAGAAATTATCGGCTACGACCGTGAGATGTTTTCCCATCTAGCTGTAGCAGCTGAAGTAAATGGTGATATTCATGGTGCAGGACTCGGGATTTATCCAGCGGCAAAAGCGATGGACTTAGACTTTGTTCCTGTAGCAGATGAAGAGTATGATTTATTGATGACGAGGAGCTTTTATGAAAGTGCGAGCGGCAGGTTGTTAATCGAAATTATACAATCGGCTAATTTTAAAATGCAGGTTGAAAAGATTGGCGGATATGAAGTAGTGGAAAATGCAGAACCGAAGAATTTGGTCTAAAGAGGTGCTTAAGATGAATTTTCAAATTTCAAAAGAACCGATTGATATACAATCTGTAATAGATAAGGTCGTTCAGCGAAATGCCGGGGCGATTACTACCTTTATTGGAACCGTTCGTGAATTAACAAAAGGGAAAAAGACGCTATTCTTAATTTACGATGCCTATGAAGCGATGGCTGTGAAAAAGCTCGAACAAATCGGCCGGGAAATTGAAGAGCGCTGGGCAGGCTCTCAGGTTGCGATTACTCATCGAGTTGGCCGATTGGATATCACCGATATTGCGGTTGTGATTGCTGTTTCTACAGCTCACCGTGCCGATTCTTACGATGCCAATCGTTATGCGATTGAGCGGATTAAAGAAATCGTCCCTATTTGGAAAAAAGAACATTGGGAAGATGGCGAAGAGTGGATGGGCAACCAGCTCGAAACAGTTGCCTATCCTAGCGGAAAGCCAGAGGAGGGCGATTTAGATGAATAAAGTATTATTTTTTGCTCATTTGCGTGATGCAGTAGGGGAAGAGTTTCTTCGGGTAGACGCTGCAGGCAAGACTGTTGGAGATTTGAAAGCAGAATTGGCTGCCAATTACGACCTGCCAAAATTAGATACCGTTATGACTGCTATCAACGAAGAGTTCGCTCAAGACGACGAAGTGATTCAAGAAGGTGATGAAATAGCCTTTATCCCGCCGGTCAGCGGGGGATGAGCAGAGGTAAAGTCTGCGATTAGGGGGGTTACTCTCGGATAGCGAGGATTTACTCTCGGATAAGCGGGATTTACTCTCGGATAGCGAGGATTTACTCTCGGATAAGAGGGATTTACTCTCGGATAGCGAGGATTTACTCTCGGATAGCAGGGATTACTCTCGGATAGCAGGGATTACTCTCGGATGGCGAGGATTACTCTCGGATAAGCGAAGTTTACTCTCGGATGGTAAGCACCCCCCGAGCAAACCTCAAGTTATAAAGCGATTTTGGAAGGGGAATACAGGATGAACGAACGATATTCACGACAGGTCCTCTTTCCAGGAATCGGAAAAGATGGACAGGAGAAAATTCGCTCGAAGCATGTGTTAATGATTGGGGCCGGGGCCCTTGGTTCAGGGAATGCAGAGATTCTCACTCGGGCCGGGGTAGGCCGACTGACGATTGTTGATCGAGATTATGTCGAGGAAAGCAATCTGCAGCGCCAGCAGCTCTACACCGAAGAGGATGTGACGGAAAAGCTTCCAAAGGCTGCTGCTGCTGGGAAACGGCTAAAGGCAATTAACGCAGATGTTGAGATTAGAGCGATCATTGGTGATGCCACTCCGCCTATGCTCGAGGATTTAGTGAAGGATGTCGACATCATTATCGATGCCACCGATAACTTTGAAACGCGGATGGCGATAAATGATGTTTCACAAAAGTATAATATACCTTGGATATATGGAGCATGTGTCGGCAGTTATGGAATGAGTTTTTCGATTATTCCTGGAAAGACACCGTGCTTAAATTGTTTGTTACGAACCATCCCGATGCAGGGCTTAACCTGTGATACTGGCGGAATAATCTCGCCTGCGGTCCAAATGGTTATTGCCCATCAAAGTGCAGAAGCGCTTAAAATGCTCGTCGAGGATTGGGCTGCCGTTCGAACATCGTTTGTCAGCTTTGACTTATGGCGCAACCAATATACGAGTTTGAAAATGGGCAAAGCCAAATTTGCCGGCTGTTTATCCTGTGGCGAGGAAAGGACCTATCCATACTTAGAACAGGAAAATATGACAAAAACCACTGTTTTATGCGGCCGGGATACGGTGCAAATTCGTCCCTCAACGCAAGGCGGGATATCGCTAGAGAAGTTAGCGGGACAACTTAGTACACTTGGATATGCTGT
The DNA here is from genome assembly GCF_030348765.1 of Neobacillus sp. CF12. Lineage (GTDB taxonomy): Bacteria > Bacillota > Bacilli > Bacillales > Cytobacillaceae > Neobacillus. The sequence goes on from NZ_JAUCEU010000007.1 coordinate 3,955,005, forward strand.
AAAAGGAAATCCGTATCTTCTTTCTGTAGAAATGGGCAGCGAGCGGATGGTTATTTTTAACGATGGTCGTGCGCTTATTCATGGAACAAAGGATTTAACTCATGCCAAATCCATTTATCAAAGAATTTTAGGATAAAAAGAAAAGCGGAAGTGCCTTGTTCAGCCCCGACAAGCACTGGAGGGCATGTGGGTGAAGTCTGCACTTTGACTTCATCCGCATGGAAGTGACCTCGAGGGGCTAGGCACTGTAGCTAGACAAAACCCGTACCTTAATGGTGCGGGTTTTTTCTATTATGACAAAAACTTACATGTTTCACGTGAAACAATGAAGGGTGTCGAATTTTTAATTGGAGGAGGAATTTGGTATGATGAGAGAGAGATTGACATAGAGGAGTTAATTAAAGGTGAATATTTCAGTGGATAATTTACTTTCAAAAATGGAAGAGGAATTAAAATTAGCGAAAAGCAGCACAAAGAAAGAAAACTTGCGAGAAAAAGTTTACTCTATTAAAATATTATGCGAGTTGATACTAGATGACAAACAGGGGCAACAGGAGGCACCAACTACTGTACCTGGTACAGTCTACCAGCCTGTACCAATCCAGCCAACCTTTCAACAGCCGGTATCACTAAATCAGCCTAAAAAACTAGAAATGGAAGACGAAGCAAACGGCGATTCGCTGTTTGACTTCTAAATGATATGCGGAAGCGCCATGGCGCTGGAGCTAAACATGAAAGAGGGGGAAATTTATGAAAACTTTTATTATCATTGGCGCTATAAACGCTTTTTTAGCTGTTGCACTTGGAGCTTTCGGAGCACATGGACTAAAGGATAAGGTGGATCCCTATTATCTAGACATTTGGAAAACAGGTGTCACCTATCAAATGTTTCACGCAACTGGATTGCTAGTTCTTGGGTTGCTGCTAGGTAAAGTTGAGGTTAGTTCATTCTTTACTTGGTCTGGATGGTTGTTTCTTGTCGGAATCATTCTTTTCAGCGGCAGTCTCTATGTTTTAACTTTAACGAAAATTGGAGTTTTGGGTGCGATAACACCGCTTGGGGGCGTTTGCTTCTTAGCAGGATGGGTATTAATGATTATTGGGACTGTGAAAGATTTATAAAATAGCAAAAAGGCATTGGAATTGGGTTCCAATGCCTTTTATTATTATCTTGGCGGATAAGTACCTAAAGCTGGCGCTCCGGCTGCAAACGGATATTCATATTCAATTTCTTCATCAAACGTAATGTAGTCGATCGGCACCATCGGGATGAGGAAACGTGTTCCAACCTGCGGATCACTTAAAATAACATGGTCCCTTCCTGCCGCTTCAATAATACCAACAAATTTCTTAGCATTCCATTGATTGTTGCCCTCAAAGGTTGCATAAACGGTGGCTAACTTTCCTTTGTTTAATCGTAAAATATTTTCGATGTACGATTGCTCAATTGGCAGCATTGGCTGCTGTTGTGCTGATACAGGAGGCGCTGATGGTATTCCTTGTTGTGGAAACTGTGGAAAGCCTTGTTGCTGCCCGCCAGGAAAAAATCCTTGCCCCTGCTGAAATGGAGTTGCTGCTCCTTGTCTCACTTGATAGGGCTGATACCCTTGTTGATTATAATATTGATTCATCTTTTCCCCTCCTAAAAAATGACTAAGTAAATGGCCCAACAGTCTATACATACTCCTTTAAGCCCTAAATGGTGACAATCGGTGAACCCACGGTTGTGAGATGATTTGGAGCTAAAACTTAAGACTCGCTGTTTTATTAGTATGAGGAGGAAAGGGGAAATATGACTTAGGAAGTCTACAAAAAAAGTCCTCAGCAAAAGCTGAGAACTTTCAAAGATTAAACGTGTAAGAAGCGAGATACACTTTCTTCTTCTAATAGGTTTCCAACAAAGAAAGCACCAAATTCACCGAAGCGTGCACTTACTTCATCAAAACGCATTTCATACACTAACTTTTTGAATTGAAGAACATCTTCAGCAAAAAGCGTGACGCCCCATTCGTAATCGTCAAAGCCAACAGAGCCTGTAATAATCTGTTTCACTTTTCCTGCATATGTACGGCCAATCATTCCGTGGCTGCGCATCATGTTACGGCGCTCTTCCATCGGAAGCATGTACCAGTTGTCGCTGCCTTGACGGCGCTTGTCCATTGGATAGAAGCAAACATGCTTCGTTCTTGGTAACTTAGGATATAAACGAGCAAGAATTTGTGGATTCTGATATGGATCCTCACCAGCAGGCAAGTAGTTGCTTAGTTCAACCACTGATACATAAGAATGAGCTGGAACTGTGAATTCTGCTAATTTCGTTTTATTAAATTCTGTTTCGATTTCGTTTAGTTCTTCCATTGTTGGGCGTAAGATCATCATCATGAAATCAGCTTTTTGTCCAACAATTGTATATAAAGCATGGCTGCCCTCGTTACGTTCTTGCGTGTGATTCCACTTTTCAACTAGACTTAAAAACTCGTGAATGGCCGATTGACGTTCATCACTTGAGAGCATCTTCCAAGTTGTCCAATCAACCGTACGGAAATCATGCAAACAATACCAGCCATCAAGCGTTTGAGCTGCTTCACTCATTAAAATCACTCCTAAATAATCATTCTTCTTATTAACAATCTTTACTATATCATAGTTTGACCAAGACACGCTCGAATAAACCACCATGGATAATTTTTCGAAAAAAGGTGAATAGTAAACAGGTATGAAGTTTTTTGAAAAAAACAACATTTAGATGAAAACGCTACCTTAGTTGAAATTTTTAACAGGTAAAGTATGCTTGAAATAAGTAGTTTTATTTAGGGAGGATTTAATGTGGCTGATTTATTTGAAGGGTTAAAACAAAAATTATCAGGGCGTGATATGAGAATCGTTTTTCCAGAAGGATTGGATGAGCGAATTGTCAGAGCTGCCGGCAGACTTGCAGAAGAGAAGCGATTAACGCCTATTCTGATTGGAAATATCGAACAAGTTCAGGCTAAGGCACAAGAACTAGGCGTTTCCTTGGAGGCGGCTGAAATCTATGATCCAGCAAGCTATGCCGCTATGGACGAACTAGTAGCAGCATTTGTTGAACGTCGCAAAGGAAAAGTTACCGAAGAAGACGCACGAAAAATCTTATTAGATGAAAATTACTTCGGCACGATGCTGGTGTACTTGAATAAAGCAGATGGCTTGGTAAGCGGTGCGGCGCACTCTACGGCTGACACGGTACGCCCTGCACTGCAAATTATTAAAACGAAAGAAGGCGTGAAGAAAACATCTGGCGTCTTCATCATGGTTCGCGAGGACGAAAAATATGTATTTGCTGATTGTGCCATCAATATTGCACCTGACAGCAATGATTTAGCTGAAATTGCCATCGAAAGTGCCAAGACAGCTGATATGTTTGGAATGGAGCCTCGGATTGCAATGCTTAGCTTTTCAACGAAAGGTTCTGCGAAGTCTCCGGAAACGGAAAGAGTCTCAGGGGCAGTTGAAGAAGCAAAGCGTAGAGATTCATCATTAGTAATCGATGGTGAGTTCCAATTTGATGCTGCATTTGTTCCATCTGTGGCAAAAAGTAAAGCACCAGATTCACCGCTGCAAGGGGATGCAAACGTGTTTATCTTCCCAAGCCTTGAAGCTGGAAACATCGGCTACAAAATTGCCCAGCGTTTAGGCGGGTTCGAGGCAGTTGGACCTATTCTTCAAGGGTTAAATAAACCTGTAAATGACCTATCACGCGGTTGTAATGAAGAAGATGTTTATAAGTTGGCATTGATTACTGCAGCGCAAGGGATAAAATAGGATTTTTGGAGCCAGTCCAGGGTTGGGCTGGCTTTTTAAAATAGGTATTTTCGATTTTGGATATTTTTCCGTGGGTTTTGTACACTTTTCAATAGGTTTTGTACAAATTCAAATAGGTTTTGGACATTTTTAGTGTGCTTTTGTACACTTTTTCAGGTGTTTTGTACTTTTATACATTTTATGGGAAATCCAAGGACCTGTTTTAATAAGATTCTTTTTGCTAAAATAAGCTTACTATTATTTTGAGGAGAACTACAATATGGAAGGTTTACTTCAGCAGCATGAATGGCGGATTATCGATCAGTCCACCATTGGCAGCCATTTTCATGCATTACAGTCATTTGGTACAGATGATACATTATGTGCCTCGGTCGGCTCTGGACAGGCCCCTGCAACTGCTCGGACGTGGGTTCATCACAATACCATCGTACTTGGGATACAAGATACCAAACTGCCATTCTTAAAAGAAGGAAGGCAATTTCTCGAAGCTCAGGGCTATCAGTCTATTGTCCGCAATTCTGGCGGCTTAGCGGTTGTTCTAGATGAAGGGGTCTTAAATATCTCGCTGATTTTACCTGAGAGTGAAAAGGGCATTGATATTAACCGAGGATACGATACGATGTGGCAGCTCGTTCAAAATATGTTTGCGGAGTATAATAGAAGGATTGAAGCACGGGAAATCGTCGGATCCTATTGCCCGGGAAGCTATGATTTAAGTATCGATGGTAAAAAATTTGCCGGTATATCGCAGCGCCGCCTCAAAAAAGGTGTCGCCGTTCAAATTTATTTGTGTGTGCATAGCAGCGGAAGCCAACGTGCCCAGTTAATTAAACAATTTTATGAAATTGCCAAAAACGGGCAGCAGACGAAGTTCACCTATCCGGAGATTGTGCCTGAAGTGATGGCTTCTCTATCAGAGCTATTGGAAACACGCTTCACCATCTCGGATGTTATGCTGCGTCTATTAAATCAATTAAAAAAGCACAGCGACCACCTCTATGCAGGACAATTAAATGATCTTGAATTACAACTCCTCCCAGGTTATTACCAAAGAATCGTAGAACGAAATGAAAAATTAGATACGATGTAAAAAGCCGTAAACCCTTATTGGATTTACGGCTCTTTTTTAAGAGGATATTGTTCTTCTCCCAAAATCTTCTTGTCTAGCAACGGCGCCTAAGGGCTCGTGCCTATCCCTTTGACGTGGCGCCTTTCGCTTTTTGACCTACTCAGCTAATTTTTCAAGGTTCCCATTTCGGTCCATTTTGAATTTAGTAGCTGGTCTTTCTTCTTCTTCAAATAATACAAGCTTACGAGCGCGGTTCATAATCTTCATGAGTGTCTCGTAATCTTCCTGGATCGTTTCGGTGTTTTGCTCGAGTCCTTCAATCTTTGCAGCCATTTCTTCATTTTGCCTGCGTAATTCTGCAATTTCGCGCTTCAATCTTTCATTCTCACTTTTTAATGCTTCATTTTGAAGATTGGAATGATTAAAGTTTTGCAAGTAATCAATGACGCTATCAAGTGATAGTCCTGCTCCCGTTGGCATCTTCGGTCTATAAGTCTGTGCAACCGGCGGTTTTACATATGATTCAACTGCAGCCTCTGTTGTTAAATCTGGCATTTCGTAAGTAGCTTCCATTTGCACTTCCATTGGTGCTGAAAGTGTTTCAAAATCATCTGTCGCTGGTACTGGAGGATTATATAATAACTTTTTCTTTCCTCCTGTGTCTTTCCCTAACACTCTTTGTCTTTGTTTACGCTGTTTTTTTGCTAATTGCAATGCTTTTTCATAGCGATGGCGTACAACCGCATTCCATCTGAATCCACAAGCTGCAGAAGTCCGATTTAGCTTGTCGCCTACCTCTTCAAAAGCGTTTAGCTGCGTACTGCCTTCACGTACATGGCGAAGGACGGTTTCAGCTAACAATAGATCATCTTCATCTGTCCAAGCATCTTGCCGTACTTTCATTCTTTTCAACTCCCTAATTATAATTACATGTACTCGCCTGACGAGTTTTTAAAAGTTCTAGTCTTATCATGGACAAGTTTTTCAAGCTTTATACCAAAATGTCTGCAAGGATAATAGTTTTTTTAACTGAAAGAGTTACAAGGATTTCAAAAGAAAAGCAACTTGCAATGGTTTGAAAGAAATTGTAAAATACCTAAGGAGTTAAACCGTAATGATATTGGATAAAATAGTAATGATAGATAGCTAAAGAAAGGGTGGAAGTAATGTCAAATGAATTCCGAGTTTGTGATGATTGCCAGGCCGTGAATCTAAAGACATTAATCCCTCGTTTGAAAGAATTGGATCCCCAAGCTGAAATAAAAATTGGCTGCCAATCTTATTGTGGACCTGGCCGGAAAAAAACATTTGCCTTTGTCAATAACCGTCCGGTTGCTGCCCTAACCGAAGAGGAATTAATGGAGAAAGTAAATAAAAAGCTAAAATAATCACCTTTGTCCAGAGAACTTAGGTGATTTTTCTTTCATGTCATTGTCGAAAAATCCTGCGGAAAATTGCTGAAAATTGGGATATAATAGAAGAAAGTATAGAGGAAGAGGGAAAGCAATGGTATATTCGGCGGAAAAACTGAGTGAGGAAAAGGTATTTAAAGATCCTGTACATCGCTATGTTCACGTACGTGACCGTGTGATCTGGGATTTGGTCGGAACGAAAGAGTTTCAACGTCTACGCCGTATTAAACAGCTTGGTACCACCTTTTTAACCTTCCACGGCGCTGAGCACAGCCGCTTTAACCATTCTCTAGGAGTATATGAAATTGTCCGGCGCATCATCGATGATGTGTTTGCTGGAAGACCAGAATGGAATGATGAGGATCGTCTCCTAACTCTTTGTGCAGCCCTTCTCCATGATTTGGGCCATGGCCCATTTTCCCACTCGTTTGAAAAGGTGTTTGACTTCGACCATGAAGATTTTACACAATCAATCGTTTTAGGAGATACAGAGGTCAACTCTATTCTGAAAAAAGTTAGTCCTGATTTCCCGCAGCAAGTAGCTGAAGTTATTGCGAAAACATCTGCTAAAAAGCTGGTTGTTAGTTTAATTTCCAGCCAGATTGACGCTGATCGGATGGATTATTTACAAAGGGATGCTTATTTTACCGGAGTGAGCTACGGTCAATTTGATATGGAGCGAATTCTCCGCGTCATGCGACCGAAGGAAGACCAGGTGGTCATTAAGAAAAGCGGTATGCATGCGGTTGAAGATTATATTATGAGTCGTTATCAAATGTACTGGCAGGTCTATTTTCATCCTGTCTCCCGTAGTGCTGAGGTGATTTTGACAAAAATCCTCCATCGCGCCAAGCAACTTTTTGAAGACAATTATTCTTTTAAAAATGAACCGGTTCACTTCTATTCTTTCTTTACCGATAAGGTCACATTAGCAGACTATTTAAAGTTGGATGAATCGATTATTATGTATTATTTTCAAATCTGGCAAGACGAAGACGATTCGATTATAAGCGACCTTTGCCAGCGGTTTGTGAATCGGAATTTATTTAAATATGCCGAATTTGATCCTGCGAAGGAATATAAAAAGCTGGCGGAACTGACGCGTCTTTTTGAAAAAGCAGGGATTGACCCGGAATACTATTTAGTTGTCGATTCATCATCGGATTTGCCTTATGACTTTTATCGTCCTGGTGAAGAAGAGGAACGTCTGCCGATTCATTTATTAATGAAAAATGGGGAACTAAAGGAGCTTTCCAGAGAGTCTGAGATTGTGGACGCGATTTCCGGGAAACGGAGAACGGACCATAAGCTGTATTACCCAGCAGATTTCTTAGAGGACGAATCCTCGGAAACAACTTTCAAAAAACAAATTCGGGACCTATTAGAGATATAACCTTGGAGTAGGAGCTGACGAGAGTGTTAAAAGATCATGCCAAACTGATGCAGGCTGTTTTAGTATCCGGAGAAATTATCGGGAGAAAAAAGCTGCAAAAGATGATATATATTGCAAAAAAGGTGAGCTTTCCGTTCCACGAGCGGTTTCAGTTTCATTTTTATGGTCCATATTCTGAGGAATTAACATTGCGTGTTGAAGAACTTTGCAATATGGGCTTCCTCAATGAAATCAAAGAGAAAAAGGGCGGTTATTTTCAATACCGCTATACACTGACGGACACAGGAAAAGAGTTTTTAAGTTTAAACGAAGTGGACATGCCGTTTTTACAAGATTGCCTAGAAGACATGAACGACCAAAATGCTAGATTCCTTGAGCTTGTTTCGACTGTTTTATATTTTGATAATCTATCGAAAGAGGAAGTGGCGGACAAAGTCTTTACTTTAAAAAGCAGCCAGCGGTATACAGAGGAAGAAATTGACCTTGCTTATGCCTATATTGAGGCTTTAAAAGAAAAAGCTAAACTCCATTAAGAAAAGCTGAAGCGCCTTGCACAGGGGCGACAGGCATAAGTCGAGCTGGCGAGAAGGTTGTTTTTTAACCTTCTTGACGGATTGGCTTATGACCCCGAGCCCCTAGGCGCTGAAGCTGGACATTAAAATGGGGCTTAGCTTTTTCTTTTATTTGTCGCTAGCTCTTACGCCGGCAACACCGTAATGTTCTTTCTGCATTTCTTCAATAAAAACAACTACCGCTTCTTTAGGTGCCCCAGTTGTTTCACTGACAGCATCAGTCACTTTTTCGACAAGTGCTCTTTTTTGGTCGTCTGTACGACCAGGAAGCATTTTAACTGTAACGTATGGCATGTTTTTTTCCTCCCTTTGATAACTACATGGATAGTTTAGCAAACATTTTCATTTTATATCCAGTTTCATGTATACTAAAAGGAAAAAAGAGGAGAAGGGGAAACCATTTGGAAGGATTTTTTGTCTATTCGCTAAGGGAAATTCCCTACGTTGCGATTACGTTAATGATTGCATTTACGTTCCACGAATTTGCCCATGCCTTTGTGGCGTATAAGTTCGGGGATATGACTTCGCAAAAGCAAGGCCGTTTGACGTTAAATCCATTGAAGCACCTTGATCCATTCGGTACAATCTTAATTTTTATTGCTGGCTTTGGCTGGGCCCGCCCGGTACCGGTTAACCGATTTTTCTTTAAAAAGCCCCGCCTTGCAGGAGTATTGGTTTCTGTAGCCGGACCGCTTAGTAACCTAGTTCTTGCGTTAATTGGCTTTACGATTCAATATGGAATAGCACAAACAGAAATTGGGCCGAATCTTTCGGGACTTTATGAATTCCTGAGAGTCTTTAACTGGCTGAATCTTGTTTTATTTGTTTTTAATTTACTGCCGTTTCCGCCTTTGGATGGCTACCGGATTATAGAGGATTTGGCACCAAACCACATTAGAGCAAAAATGACTCAATATGAACAGTATGGCGTATTACTGTTTCTCATTTTGGTCATTACTCCTCTTGATCAATACACGATACAGCCATTTTTTCATTACTTTGTCGGTGGGCTATGGCAAGGATTAAATAATTACTTTATTCAAATGTTTTAATATTGTCTAGCTGCAGCGCCTAGGGGCTCTCAGGTCTAAGCCAATCCGTCAAGAAGGTAAAGAACAACCTTCTCGCCGGCTCGTCTTATGCTTGTCGCCCCTGGACAAGGCGCTTACGCTTTTCTAAATAGGAGGTTTTGAGTTTTAATGGAAGAAAATAAGAAAAAACCAATTGGCTTTAATATAATAAAACCTGACCCGACAGATGGTCACAAGGGCTTTGGCAAGGGCGCATTGAGCCTTGATAATGTATCCCCTGTTATTATTGATGTGGATGCCGGTGACGCGGTCATTGATGTTGGTGCGATGCATGCACGTAGTGTGGTTGAGAAGGGAATTAAGTTTCTTAAGACGAAGGAAGAGGTTCCCAACGCTAAACCATACTGGCTTGTGTGGGTGACAGTGGACAGGAAACAAGAGGGGCCCTATTATGCAGGAGTGACTGCCTGTGAAATGACCGTTGACCGAGAAATTCGCCGCGGCTACAAATCACTTCCAGAGCACGTCAACAGAATGGATAAGTCGTTGAAGCGTCATATCATCGTCGATCATATGGACGATAAATCGAAGAAAATATTATCCGACTTTCTCCAAAATCACAATCAAGACATGTGGAATAATTCAGAAGAAGAGTTGAAAAAGGGATTAGCTGTAGAATAAAAAATTTTTTACAATAGCAATTTCTAGCAAAAAGTTGTAAAATATATGCAGTGTGAAAACACTGTAAGACTAGGACGCAGGAAAGCTCCGGAGACATTTCTCCGGAGCTTTTCTCATTTTAGGCACCCCATTTAAAAATCCGCTTATACCAAGGATCCTTAATTTCCTCTTTCTTTTTAGACGGTTTATCTTCTTTATGCTCTAAATGGTCCGTACAATATTCTGTTGGCTCTGTTCCGGCAACAAAGTAAGTAAAGCGGCGGACAGGGCAATCCTTTGAGGCAAGTTTGCCGTTTTCCGGATTGACGTATACGCCTATGACACCCTCTTTAGGCGGGGAAAATGCCTTGACTGGCTTCCCTTTTAACGATTCTTCCATAAAATTGGCCCAAATATTTTTCGCATAGCTTTTTTCGGCCGTAAGGGTAATCGGTTTCCCCACATCATGACCGGCCCAAACAGCAGTGACCAGTTGTGGTGTAAAACCAATCATCCAACTGTCAGTCTCTGTTGAACCGGATTTCCCAGCATAAGGACGGGTGATGTCATCAATCAGGGAATTACCGGTTACTTTTGCATAGCCATTCAGCTTTTTATCAAACATCCCTGTTAGCATTTGCGTCATAACAAAGGCTTTAGCTGTATCTAGCACTTTCTCTGGCTCTTGGTTGCTTTCAAAAATAATATTTCCATTATAGTCTTCTACTTTTGTAATCAGTGTCGGATTGACCTTTTTCCCGCCATTTGCAAATAAACTGTAGGCATTCGCCATATCGATGACCCGAACACCAGATGTTCCTAAAGCTAGTGAGGGGACATTATCCATTTTCGTGGAGATACCAAACTTTTTGACAGTATTAATTAGTGTCTCTGCACCCATAAAAAGGTGGGTTTTAACAGCGTAAATGTTATCCGAAACCGCTAACGCTTGCGCAAGTGTAATCTCTCCATCCGCATATTTGTTGTTAAAATTATGCGGTGAATATTCGGTTTGGCCATCATCGAATTTGAAGGTGGTTTTCTCACTTCTCATTGTTGAAGATGGGGTAAAACCTTGGCTCAGTGCTGCATAATAAAGTATCGGCTTAATCGTGGAGCCAGGCTGTCTAATCGCCTGAACAGCCCGATTAAATGGACTGATTTCATAATCGCGGCCGCCTACCATCGCTTTGACATGTCCGTTTTTCGGATCCATTGCGACGAGACCGACTTGGATTTCTGAGCCGTTTGCAATAGTTTGCTCAATTTGTTTTTCAGCATTTTGTTGCTGCTTTAAATCAAGTGTTGTATAAACTTTTAAACCCCCAAGCTCGATTGTTCGTTCATCAAGATTGAGTTGGTTTTTCAATGCATTTTTTACAGCGTCCTGAAAATAAGGTGCTGCTTCCACACGTTTATGTGGATGTTCACCTACAAAGGTAAGGGTAGTTTCCTTTGCCTTTTGGGCTGTTGCTTCCTTGATATAGCCGTTTTCTACCATTGTGTTTAAAATGATGCCTTGGCGCCTTTTTGCATTATCTATTGATTCCAGTGGAGAATAGTAACTAGGTCCTTTTGGAACTCCTGCTAACATGGAACTTTCCGCCAATGATAATTCAGAAGCATTTTTTCCAAAATAAAATTGACTGGCCGCTTTAACCCCATAAGCTCCGCTGCCATAGTAAATGGTGTTTAAGTAGCCTTCCAAAATCTCTTCTTTCGAGTAGTTCATTTCAATCCGGATGGCATAAAAAGCCTCATGCAATTTCCTTGACCATGTTTTGTCGTGCTCGAGGAATAGATTCCGTGCGTATTGCTGGGTAATCGTGCTGGCACCCTGGACCTTTGCTCCTGCTTTGATATCAGCAAGAATGGCTCCCATAATTCGTTTATAGTCAAAGCCATTATGTTCATAAAAGTTTTTATCTTCAATGGAAACCGTTGCGTTGATTAAATTTGGTGAAATTTCTTCGAGGGGAACCCAGTATCGCTTTTGGCCGCTATTGCTCTCACCAATTAAAGTCCCGTCATTGGCAAAGAATAAGGTGGATTGCGGGACAGCAAGCGGCGGCGCACCAAGAATTTTGGCATAACCGAGAATCCCGAGCAAAACGACCAGCATGCAAGCCAAGCCTATCAAACTAATGATAATAAATGCCCGCAAATATTTTATCGTTTTCCGAAACCCATGATTCGTCATTACTTCCACAGCAATACCCTCCTTCGCCAAATTGTATTTTTTTACAAAAAGCCATAGTAACAGTATTGAAACAAAATTGCGTTTTTAAACTAGCAAAAAGAAAATTTTTCTAGAAATTTTGATAGATTATGCTAGACTTTTCTTTATGTTTGTAATTCAATAGTTTGGGTACTATAAAAATGGAATGATTTGATAATAATCAATGCATAAATAAATATGGAATTGGAAGGAAGATGAAACATGTCTATTTGGTTTACAGAAAAGCAAACTGAAAACTTCGGTATCACCATGAAGATAAATAAAACTTTACATACGGAACAAACTGAATTTCAAAAGCTTGATATGGTGGAAACAGAAGAATGGGGCAATATGCTTCTATTAGATGACATGGTTATGACCTCTGTGAAAGACGAGTTCGTTTACCATGAAATGGTTGCACACATTCCTTTGTTTACACATCCAAACCCAGAGAACGTGTTAGTTGTCGGCGGCGGCGATGGCGGTGTTATTCGTGAAGTGTTAAAGCACCCTAGCGTGAAAAAAGCAACGCTTGTTGATATTGATGGAAAAGTAATTGAGTACTCTAAAAAGTTTTTACCAGAAATCGCTGGCATGCTTGATGATCCACGCGTGGATGTTCAGGTTGATGACGGCTTCATGCATATCGCAAAAAGCGAAAACGAATATGACGTGATTATGGTTGACTCCACTGAGCCAGTAGGTCCAGCAGTGAACTTATTTACAAAAGGATTCTACGCAGGAATCTCTAAGGCGTTAAAGGCAGATGGTATCTTTGTAGCGCAGTCTGACAATCCATGGTTCAAAGCGGACCTCATCCGCGATGTGCAGCGTGACGTTAGAGAAATCTTCCCAATCACCCGCTTATATGTAGCAAACATCCCTACATATCCAAGCGGACTATGGGCATTCACAATCGGATCCAAAGAATACGACCCATTAGAAGTAAGCGAAGACCGCTTCCACGAAATCGAAACCAAATACTACACAAAAGAACTGCACAAAGCAGCCTTCGTATTGCCTAAGTTTGTTGGGGATTTGTTGAAATAAGCGGTGCCTTTTTTGGTGCCTGTCACCGCTCGTGGACACTGTCCACCTCAGGCGGACAGTTGGAAAGAAAGAATATGAAATAGAAGTGAGGTTTGTTGGATGCGTTTTGATGAGGCTTATTCTGGTAATGTGTTTATAAAGAGTCATAACAGTTTTGAGGAGAGTCAGGTTGTGCTTTATGGGATGCCGATGGATTGGACGGTCAGCTATCGTCCGGGCTCACGTTTTGGCCCATCACGAATTCGTGAAGTATCGATTGGTCTGGAAGAGTACAGTGCCTATCTCGACCGAGAACTAGAAGACGTTAAATATTTCGATGCTGGTGATATTCCACTTCCATTCGGAAATGCCCAAAAGAGTTTGGATTTGATTGAGGAGTTCGTTGATCAAGTACTTGCTGCAGGTAAGTTTCCATTTGGCATGGGCGGTGAGCACCTAGTGTCTTGGCCGGTAATGAAGGCCGTTTATAAGAAGTATCCTGATTTAGCAATTATTCATATGGACGCTCATACTGATCTAAGAGAGAGTTATGAAGGCGAACCATTGTCCCATTCGACGCCGATTCGCAAAATCGCTGAACATATTGGCCCTAAGAATGTCTATTCTTTTGGGATCCGTTCAGGTATGAAAGAAGAATTCCAATGGGCAAAAGAAAATGGAATGCACATTTCTAAATTTGAAGTGCATCAACCGTTAAAAGAGGTACTTCCTGAACTTGAGGGCCGTCCTGTTTATGTAACGATTGATATCGACGTCTTGGATCCTGCGCATGCGCCGGGGACTGGAACTGTTGATTGTGGCGGAATTACTTCTAGAGAACTTCTTGCCTCTATTCATGAAATTGCCAACTCTGGGGTAAACGTTGTCGGATGTGATCTAGTTGAGGTTGCACCTATTTACGATCCTTCTGAGCAGACAGCTAACACTGCCAGCAAGTTGATTCGTGAAATGCTTCTTGGCTGGGTGAAATAAATGATGTGGGTGCCTGTCCCGTTTTGGGGCAGGCATCTTTTGAATTTTTGAATTGTAGCCCGACAATCGCTATAATAGAAAAAGCATGTTAACTAGAGATAGAAAAATTCATTGGACCTCCTAAAAGGTTCATTTTTAAAAAGGGGTGCGTTTCATTTGTCAGACCCTGGGTTACCTGTGAAAATTAGTGTGAAAACGACAATTGATCACGATGAGACTTTTGAATTGAGGGTATTTGGTACATACTTGGAAAAAGGAAATGCTGCTTATCTCAGATATGAGGAAACAGTGGAAGAGGGAAGTGTCCGAACGATTGTAAAAATGGCTCAGGATAACGCCTTGATTTTACGCGGCGGTGCCATCAAAATGCGACTGCCATTTGAATTGAATCGGAAATTGAATGGAAGTTATGAAATGCCGTTTGGTCAGTTTGCAACTATGACAAAGGCAAGAAGAATAGATTATTCCTATGAAAATGGTAAAGGCCGCTTTGATGTACTATATGATTTTTCAATGGAAGGTGCTCAGGCAAGTACATATCAGTTAGAAATAGCGTTTCAGGAGGAGAAGAAATGAACATAGTTGAACAAGTTCAAAGTAAGTTAAAAGAAGAGATTCGTGCTGCCGTTGTAAAAGCGAATCTAGCAACCGAAGATCAGATTCCAGATGTGATCCTAGAAATCCCAAAGGAAAAGGCACATGGCGATTACTCGACGAACATGGCCATGCAGCTGGCACGTGTTGCAAAGAAAGCTCCACGAGTGATTGCGGAGGCACTGATCGAGAATTTCGACCGCTCCAAAGCCTCGATTGAAAAGATGGAGATGGCAGGTCCAGGATTTATCAATTTTTACATGAACAATGCCTACTTAACTGATTTGATTCCGACGGTCCTTGATGCAGGGGAACAGTACGGAGAAACAACAGTTGGCGGCAAACAAAAAGTTCAAGTGGAGTTTGTTTCAGCCAATCCAACGGGTGACCTTCATCTTGGGCATGCGCGCGGTGCAGCTGTCGGCGATTCGCTATGCAATATAC
Source organism: Neobacillus sp. CF12 (assembly GCF_030348765.1). Classification (GTDB taxonomy): domain Bacteria; phylum Bacillota; class Bacilli; order Bacillales; family Cytobacillaceae; genus Neobacillus. Next base: position 3,970,221 of record NZ_JAUCEU010000007.1, read on the forward strand.
TAGCGAAAGCAGGCTATGATGTTTCTCGTGAGTATTATATTAATGACGCGGGTAATCAAATTAATAATTTAGCCCTTTCCGTTGAAGCGCGCTATTTTCAGGCGTTAGGCATGGATAAAGCCATGCCGGAGGACGGATACCATGGTGCGGATATTATTGGGATTGGGAAGTCGCTGGCAGAAGAGTTTGGCGACAAGTATGTAAACGTCGATGAGCAGGAGCGTTTTGAATTTTTCCGTGAGTATGGCTTGAAATACGAAATGGCGAAATTACAAAAGGACCTTGAAGATTTCCGTGTCTCTTTTGATGTTTGGTACTCCGAAACGTCTCTCTATAAAAATGGGAAAATTGATGAGGCGTTAAAAGTGCTTCGTGAGAGCGGCTATATTTATGAGGAAGAGGGCGCGACATGGTTGCGTTCGACGGATTTCGGCGATGATAAAAACCGCGTACTGATTAAGCAGGATGGTTCGTATACGTATTTGACGCCAGATATTGCTTACCATAAAGACAAGCTTGACCGCGGCTTTGAAAAACTCATCAATATCTGGGGCGCTGATCATCACGGATATATCCCACGAATGAAGGCGGCTATTCAATCATTGGGTTATGCGGAGGATGCCCTCGAGGTGGAAATCATCCAACTTGTACACCTTTATAAAAACGGTGAGAAGATGAAGATGAGTAAGCGGACCGGTAAAGCCGTGACCATGCGTGATTTGGTCGATGAGGTCGGCCTCGATGCCACTCGTTACTTCTTTGCCATGAGAAGTTCTGATACACATATGGACTTTGACTTGGATTTAGCCGTATCAGAATCAAATGAAAATCCCGTGTATTATGCACAATATGCGCATGCAAGGATTTGCAGCATCCTCCGCTCAGGCGAAGAGCAAGGGATTACAGTTGATAAGAATGCGGATTTCTCATTAATTGGTGCAGAAAAAGAAATCGAACTATTGAAGAAGCTTGGGGAGTTCCCACAGGCGGTAGGCGAGGCAGCTGTGAAGCGTGTGCCGCACCGCGTCACGAACTACATCATGGAATTGGCATCAACATTCCATAGCTTTTACAATGCAGAAAAAGTACTCGACAGCGAGCAGCCAGAACGCACTAAGGCGCGCCTCGCACTCATCAAAACAGTCCAAATCACACTGCGCAATGCATTAGCATTAATCGGTGTCTCAGCTCCTGAGAAAATGTAAATCGTTAAGGCTCCCTTTGTGGGAGCCTTTTTCACTTCGGTGACAGGCACCAAATATACATCACTGCATATTTATCCGTTTTTTGGTAAATAGTATAAGGGTACTTTTTAGATGAGGAGTGACCCTGATGAATGTGGGCAGAGCGAAGGAAATTGTGGAGTCGATGGATATGATTAATGTTACATATGAAGGAATGCCTGTGATTATTCAGCATGTGGATGATAACACGAAGATGGCGAGGATTTATTCGAAATCAGATCCGGAGAATGAACGGGAAGTGCCTGTGTTGAATCTTATTGAGGAATAGGAAGAGTCTCCGCATTACGGAGACTCTTTTCTTTTATACACCTTGTGAATGCTGATGGTTTGGTAATTTGCTTTCAGGGTCGTTATTGCCACGCTTTTTATTTTTTTCTTGCTTTTTTTGGTTTTCAGCTAGTTTTTGTACGAATTCGCTAGTGCTTTCCATTAAAATCCCTCCTCATGTGAATCTGTTGTTACTTTAACCATTCCCCATTGAAAAAATGCTGGGAGTTATTTCACCTCAATGGTTGCCCCGCTGATTCGTTTAAAGCCTCGAACCTTGCTAATATCCTCGACTAATTTCAATGTTGCTTGATCCTTGGCCTTAGCCTCAATCATGAAGTCGACATCCTGGCCAATTTCCTTCAACATTGTTAATAATGGCATGATAAATTCAAGGTCCACATAGTCTGCATGAGACCTGAATTCCTTTTCACCCTTTGGCGAGGAAATGTGAATTTTGGGAATGAAGTCAACATGGTCCCATGTCTGGAATATCCTCGGCATCAGGCTCTCCAGCGGTGGTTCGCAAAGGTTGGCCATGTGATGATGATAATCAAATACAAGTGGAATGGTTTCTTTTTCACAAGCAATCAACGTTTCCTCCGTATTGTAAGTTTTGTCATCATTCTCTAAGGTCATTGCCTTTTTTATATGGTTAGGAAGCCTCTTTAAGTTTTCATGGAACCGGACAATGGTGTCAACCTTATCCCCATAGGCACCGCCAATATGAATGTTCATCATGCCTCTATCCTCGACACCCATGGCTTCAAACATTCGATAATGATATTCCATATCAATTACAGCATTGTTCGTTATTTTATCTTGTGTAGAAGTAAATAACGTATATTGATTTGGATGAAAACTAACCCGCAAGTTGTTCTTTTTAATTAACTGGCCAATTTCCTTCCACTGCTTTTTAAAGGGGGTAACAAAATCCCAAAATACCTCAGGATGGGTGGCTAAAGGAACAATGGAACTAGATAATCGGTACAATTCAATCTCATGCGCGAGATTGAAATAAAACATTCGAAGCGTATGGGCAAGATTGAGCCGTGTAAGTTCAAGTAATTTATGTTTACGCTCTTTTTCTGATAATTGCTGGTAGCGTGTGAACGTAAGTGTCTTCGACGGAGAGGCGTCCCATAATGTAATGGCCGTCGAAACATAGCCGAAACGAATCTTCATCACAAAACTCCTTACTATAAAAAGAATGACAGAGCACCGGCAATGCCTTCCTTCACAGCTCTGAACAAATTTGGCTTATTAAGGTCCTCCAGCCTCAGAGGTTTGGAGTCTAATATGTCTTTGTGAATGACCTCCTTAAACCGGTCAACAAAGGCAGTATCAAAAAAATAACAATTGATTTCTTTGTTTAAAAATAAACTCCGCTTATCAAAATTAGCGGAACCGATATCACATAGTGTGTCGTCAAGTATGATTGATTTTGCATGGTAAAAACCATTTTTATACTGAAAAACCTGGGCTCCTTCTTTCAGCATCAAACGTAAATACCGGTATGAAGCTTCTTGGACAAGCATATGATCTGTGATATAAGGTACTACGATTGTAATCTTAACGCCGCGCTTTGCAGTCCGAATGAGTTCATTGATGAGTTTTTTGCTTGGAATAAAATAGGGTGAGCCAATAACGATTGACTTTTTTGCACTTCGGATTAAATGGAGATATTTATCTTCTAGGAACCCAGCCTCCGTTGGAACAAATTGATGAGGAACCTTCCCTTTTGGCTGTTCGGGGGTAAAATCCTCTACATTCACTGTTTCAGAAGAATATTCATTCCAATCGATAAAAAACTCACGCTGCAGGTATGGGACGCTTTCTCCAGTGATTTTTAAATGGTAGTCCCTCCACGGACTTAACTTAGGGTCTTGATCAATATATTCCTTACCGACATTAAAGCCGCCAAGATAGCCAATTTTTCCATCAATGATCGAAATCTTGCGGTGATTGCGCACCTGAGAGGAATAAAAGAGAAAGGGAAGCCGTATACGGTTACTAAAGGCGAATTGCACACCAGCTGCACGCAATTCGTTAATGGCAGGCTGTTTCACTTTATGACTGCCAATCCGGTCGACCAAAAGTCGGACTTCAATTCCTTCCTTTGCTTTAGCCTTTAAAATATCGAAAAACTGCTGGCTAAATTGGTCATCCCTTACGATATAAAAAAGGATATGAATATGGCTTGCAGCATTTTTTAATTCATGGAAGTAATCTGCAAACAGTTCTTTTCCATGTGGAAAAATATCAAAGTTTCCATACAAAATCGGGGTTTCCCGTTTCTGAAAAAAAGAAAGATGCTTTTTTCTGCCAAAGGTAATATCGAGGTAAAACCATACAATGATAAGAAGTATAAGAGCGATGACTATGGATGGTAAATTCATTTGAGTATCGTTCCTCCAATCATTTATTTTAGGTTTGCCAAACTGGGCCTAGAGTATGAATTTGAATAAAAGGCAAATGAAATTTGAGAAAAACATTTGACTGAATGCTCATTCATTATATAATAGTGTTAATAGTATTCAGAAAATTTTATTGTTTTTAAATTTTCTAGTTAAGGCGAACAATTCGAAAGAAAGAGAAAACAAAGGGGGCGTATTGAATGAATGGGCTTTTATGGGTGAATCTCATTGCATTCCTTTCTGTAACCGCTTACGCAATCAGTCTATTCGTTTACGTAGTGAAAACGAGGATTGAATTCATTAAGCTGGGGAAAAAAGTCGAGTTTGACAACAATGTCAAAGAACGAATGCAAAAGATCTGGGTCAATGTTTTTGGGCAAAAGAAGCTATTAAAGGACAAAAAAAGTGGAATCATGCACGTCATGTTCTTTTATGGCTTTATCCTTGTTCAATTTGGTGCAATTGATTTTATTTGGAAGGGATTGGCACCTGGTTCACATTTACCGCTGGGACCGCTTTATGCTGGATTTACCTTCTTCCAAGAAATCGTTACACTGATGATTCTCGTTGCTGTCATTTGGGCATTTTACCGACGCTATGTTGAAAAACTTGTTCGTTTAAAACGCAATTTTAAATCGGGTCTTGTGTTAATTTTTATCGGTGGTCTAATGTTGTCCGTTCTAGTTGGAAATGGTATGGGCATCATCTGGCACGGTCACGAAGCCACTTGGACGGAGCCAATTGCATCGTTAATTGCGCTTATTTTTTCAGGAATTGGTGAAACCGCTTCAATTGTCATTTTTTATGTGGCATGGTGGGTGCACTTATTATTCTTACTAACCTTCTTAGTGTATGTTCCACAATCAAAACACGCACATTTAATTGCCGGACCGGCAAACGTATATTTTAATCGTTTAGAAAAACCAGGTAAGTTGAAAAAGGTTGATTTTGAGGACGAGTCTCAAGAATCCTTCGGCGTTGGAAAAATTGAAGACTTTACGCAGCACCAAATGATCGATTTTTATGCATGCGTGGAATGCGGTCGCTGTACGAATATGTGTCCAGCAACAGGTACCGGTAAAATGCTGTCACCAATGGACTTAATAGTGAAAATGCGTGATCACCTAACGAATCATGGTGCGGCTGTAACTTCCAAGCAGCCATGGGTCCCGACCTTTGCTTTTGGCAACACAACAGGTAACCAAATTGCACTGGCTGCAAGCGGCCAAGGTGCACAAGAAACAGCGGCCACACTTGCTTATAATCCAAGCTTAATCGGTGACGTTATTACCGAAGAAGAAATTTGGGCATGTACGACTTGCCGGAACTGTGAAGACCAATGTCCGGTAATGAACGAGCATGTGGATAAGATTATTGACCTTCGTCGTTATTTAGTTTTAACAGAAGGGAAATTAGATGCTGATGCACAGCGCGCGATGACCAATATCGAGCGTCAGGGTAATCCGTGGGGCTTAAACAGAAAAGAGCGCGAAAGCTGGCGTGAAGTTCGCGAGGATGTTGAAATCCCGACTGTAAAAGAAATGAACAAAAAAGGCGAAGAGTTCGAGTACTTATTCTGGGTTGGTTCAATGGGCTCCTACGATAACCGCAGCCAGAAAATCGCTCTTTCCTTTGCAAAGCTTCTAAATGAAGCAGGCGTTAAGTTTGCGATCCTAGGTAACAAAGAGAAAAACTCAGGCGATACACCGCGCCGTCTCGGCAATGAGTTCTTGTTTCAGGAACTTGCGACGAAGAATATTGAGGAATTTGAAAAGGCAGAGGTTAAGAAGATTGTTACGATTGATCCGCATGCCTATAATATTTTCAAAAATGAATACCCTGATTTTGGTTTAGAGGCAGAGGTTTACCATCATACAGAAGTTCTATATGAACTTGTTCGTGATGGAAAGCTTGTACCAAAGCATGCCGTTAACGAAAAGATTACTTTCCATGATTCTTGTTACTTAGGACGTTACAACGACGTCTACGATCCGCCGCGTGAGATTTTGAAATCAATCCCAGGTGTACAGCTCGTGGAAATGGAAAGAAACAGAGAAACCGGAATGTGCTGTGGCGCTGGCGGCGGTTTGATGTGGATGGAAGAAGAAACGGGACACCGCATTAACGTTTCAAGAACCGAGCAGGCACTTGCTGTTAATCCATCTGTGATCTCTTCTGGCTGTCCGTACTGCTTAACGATGCTATCAGACGGAACAAAGGCGAAAGAAGTAGAAGAAAAGATTTCAACCTATGATGTAGCAGAATTGCTAGAAAAGGCTGTTTGCGGCGAAGTAGCATAGAAAAGAGTTAGAGTCAGAGCTAGGCTAGAATTGATGTTTGAGGCAGAAGTTGTTGTGAGATACCTGAATTCATAAAATTTTAGGAATTTTGTGTAAAACATTTCAACTTTTGTCTTTTTTTATGTAAAATAGATAGTGGATAGGAAAACGCTTTCATGTACAGGGAGTTTTTTTTGCTGCAATATTGAGCGAGCGTTCAGTCGGTAATGATTTAAAGTGATAAAAGGGGAGAGTGTTTTTAATGGGGAGAAGTGTAATTTTAAGCGGGGTACGAACTCCATTTGGTAAGTTTGGCGGGGCACTTAGCAGCCTGACTGCTTCACAGCTCGGGGGTATCGCGGTGAAAGAAGCAATTGCGCGCGCTGGAGTTAATCCTGAAGATGTACAGGAAGTGATTTTAGGTACCGTTTTACAAGGAGGTCAGGGTCAAATTCCTTCACGCCAAGCAGCAAGAGAGGCTGGCCTTTCATGGGAAGTGAAAACGGAAACGATTAACAAAGTTTGTGCATCCGGAATGCGCAGTGTCACGTTAGGCGATCAAATCATCCGTACTGGCGATGAAGAACTAATTGTTGCAGGCGGCATGGAATCGATGAGCAATGCACCATACATTTTACCAAAAGCGCGCTGGGGCTTAAAAATGGGCGACTCATCCGTGAAGGATTTAATGATTCATGACGGATTAAGCTGCAGCTTCACAGGCGTTCATATGGGAACATACGGGAATTCAACCGCAAAAGAAATGGAAATCAGCCGGGAAGCTCAAGATGAGTGGGCACTCAGAAGTCATGAGCGGGCCATTGCAGCAATCGAAAGTGGAATTTTTGCAGAAGAAATCGTGCCTGTCACCGTCCCACAGCGTAAAGGGGCTCCGGTTGTCGTAGAGCATGATGAATCACCACGAAAAGACACCTCACTAGAAAGACTTGCAAAATTAGCACCTGTATTTAATGCAGACGGAACAATCACAGCAGGAAATGCCCCTGGAATCAATGATGGTGCGGCAGCCCTCGTCTTAATGAGCGAAGAACGAGCATTACGTGAAGGGCTGAAGCCAGAAGCGGTTATCTTAGGTCATGCAGCCGTAGCTGTGGAAGCAAAGGATTTTCCACAAACACCAGGACTCGTCATCAACAGTTTATTGAAAAAGACCGGTAAAACCGTAGAAGATATTGATTTATTTGAAATTAATGAGGCCTTTGCAGCGGTTGCGCTAGCAAGTGGAAAAATTGCAAACCTTGATCCAGAAAAGGTGAATGTCAATGGCGGTGCGGTCGCATTGGGCCATCCGATTGGAGCAAGCGGCGCTAGAATCATTATCACGTTAATGCATGAGTTGAAACGTCGTGGCGGCGGGATTGGGATTGCGGCCATCTGCAGCGGCGGTGGTCAGGGCGATGCGGTTATGATTGAAGTTCCTAGGGGTTAATTGGTTTCTTTCCAGATAATGTCTAATTGTACAAAACGATAGAAAAAGAGTCCAAAACACCGTGAAAAGAGTCCAAAACACCGTGAAAAGAGTCCAAAACACGCTAAAAAAAGTCCAAAACTCAAAAACGTCAAAAGCTTATTTTTAAAAAAAGGGGCTTGAACTGATTCAAGTCCCGATTGGAGGGGATGTAATGAAGGTTGAAAAGGTAATGGTAATTGGTGCGGGTCAAATGGGTTCTGGGATTGCTCAGGTTTGTGCGCAGGCAGGTTACACAGTGTATCTTAATGACATAAAACCCGAATTTGTGGAGCGCGGCTTGGGGGTAATCGGCAAAAATCTATCTCGTCATGTGGATAAAGGCAGAATGACAGAAGAGCAAAAACAAGAAGTCCTTACTCGGGTAACAGCTTCGACTGACCTGAATGATGCCCGCGAGGTTGACCTCGTTATCGAAGCAGCGGTTGAAAATATGGAAATCAAAACAAAAATCTTCGCGCAGTTAGATGAAATTGCGCCGCCACATGCGATTTTGGCGAGCAATACATCGTCACTGCCAATTACGGAAATCGCGGCTGCCACGAAACGTCCGGAACAAGTTATTGGGATGCATTTTATGAATCCGGTGCCTGTGATGAAGTTAGTGGAAATCATTCGAGGCTTGGCTACGGCAGATGAGGTTTACCAAGTGATTGAAGATATGACAAAGACATTGAGTAAGGTACCGGTTGAAGTAAATGACTTTCCTGGATTTGTTTCGAATCGCATTCTAATGCCGATGATCAATGAGGCAATTTATACACTGTATGAAGGTGTGGCAACGAAAGAAGCGATTGATGAAGTGATGAAACTTGGAATGAATCACCCGATGGGACCGTTGACGTTGGCTGATTTTATCGGACTTGATACCTGTCTTTATATTATGGAAACCTTACATGAAGGTTTTGGAGATACAAAATACCGTCCATGCCCGCTGCTGCGTAAGTACGTGAAAGCTGGCTGGCTTGGCAAGAAATCAGGTCGAGGCTTCTACACATACGAATAGTTTGGAGATGAAACTATGAATCTACGATTTTCAGAAGAGCAGGAAATGATGCGAAAAATGGTTCGTGACTTTGCAGAAAAGGAAATTGCCCCATTTGTCGAGCGGATGGAAAAGGGTGAATTTCCGCGGGAGATTCTCCGCAAAATGGGTGAGCTTGGTTTGATGGGGATTCCCGTTCCAGAAAAGTACGGCGGAGCGGAGATGGATTTTGTCTCGTACATCATAGCGATTAACGAGATTTCTCGCGTAAGCGCGACGGTTGGCGTTATCCTGTCTGTTCATACATCAGTCGGAACCAATCCAATTTTGTATTTTGGGTCAGATGAACAGAAGCAACGGTTTTTACCGAAACTAGCATCAGGTGAGTATCTGGCGGCGTTTTGTTTAACGGAGGCAGGCTCAGGATCAGATGCAAAAAGCATGAAATCACGTGCTGTAAAAAAAGGCGATCATTATGTCATTAATGGCTCGAAGATGTTTATCACGAACGGCGGGGAAGCGGATGTCTATATTGTATTTGCTTCAACCAACCCTGAATTAGGCAGCAACGGAATATCTGCTTTTATCGTTGAGAAAAACTCTCCTGGACTTGTGATAGGCAAGGATGAGCATAAAATGGGTCTTCATGGCTCGCGTACGGTCCAGCTAACGTTTGAAGATATGCACGTGCCGGTTGAAAACCTTTTAGGTAAAGAGGGAGAAGGTTTTAAAATTGCGATGGCAAACCTGGATGTTGGTCGAATCGGAATTGCAGCTCAAGCTCTAGGGATCGCGGAAGCAGCATTAGAGGCAGCTGTCCATTATGCGAAAGAGCGACAGCAGTTTGGCAAGCCAATCGCTGCACAACAAGGAATTGGCTTTAAATTGGCGGATATGGCGACCAATGTGGAAGCTGCAAGACTATTACTCTATCGGGCAGCGGATTTGCGTGCGCAAGGAATGAAGTGCGGGATGGAAGCCTCGATTGCTAAATTATTTACTTCAAAAACGGCTGTGGAGACGGCGATTGAAGCGATTCAGGTGTTTGGCGGCTATGGCTATACGGAGGACTATCCAGTTGAGCGCTACTTCCGCGATGCGAAAGTGACTGAGATATATGAAGGAACAAGTGAGATACAGCGGATTGTGATTAGTAAGTATCTTTGATTTGTAGATAACGTATTGTTATCTGAGCAATTTGCGTAGATATTTTTTCTGGAATGAGTAGATATCCTGACCACTCGTGTAGGGAACAGTCAGGGATAGGTGGAAAACGAAGCTAATTGTAGAACCTGTATGGTTATTTGTATGAACTGTATGGTTTTTTGTAGAACCTGTACGCTTTTTTGTAAGAACTGTATGGTTTTTCGTAAAAACTGTACGGTTAGGAGAGAAGTTACCTTAAGGAGGACGTATAAAATGAACTTTCGCTTGTCTGAAGAACATGAAATGATTCGTAAAATGGTTCGTGATTTTGCTAGAAATGAGGTTGCTCCAACAGCTGCTGAGCGTGACGAGGAAGAGCGTTTTGACCGTGAAATTTTTGATAAGATGGCGGATCTTGGATTAACAGGAATTCCGTGGCCGGAGGAGTATGGCGGAATCGGCAGCGATTATCTCGCTTATTGTATAGCGGTTGAAGAATTATCAAGAGTTTGCGCTTCAACAGGTGTTACGTTATCCGCGCACACTTCACTTGCAGGCTGGCCGATTTACAAATTCGGTTCCGAGGAGCAAAAGCAGCAATATCTTCGTCCAATGGCAGAAGGTAAAAAAATCGGTGCTTACGGCTTAACAGAGCCAGGCAGCGGATCGGATGCAGGCGGTATGAGAACGACAGCAAGACTGGAAGGTGACCACTATGTCCTTAATGGTTCAAAAATTTTCATTACCAATGGCGGTGTAGCCGATATCTATGTCGTTTTCGCCTTAACCGATCCATCCAGCAAACAAAAAGGAACGACCGCATTCATCGTCGAAAGCGACACACCAGGATTCTCTGTTGGTAAAAAGGAAAAGAAACTCGGCATTCGTTCTTCACCAACAACGGAAATTATTTTTGAAGATTGCAAGGTGCCTGTCACCAACAGACTTGGTGAAGAAGGCGAGGGCTTCAAAATTGCGATGATGACGTTGGATGGCGGCCGTAATGGAATTGCTGCCCAGGCAGTTGGAATTGCACAAGGTGCGCTTGATGCAGCGGTCGATTATGCAAAAGAACGTCAACAATTTGGAAAGCCTATTGCAGCGAACCAAGGAATTGGCTTCAAGCTTGCAGATATGGCGACAAACATTGAAGCAGCTAGATTATTAACCTATCAAGCTGCATGGCTAGAGTCTGAAGGGCTGCCATATGGCAAGGAATCAGCGATGTCAAAATTATTCGCTGGTGACACAGCGATGAAAGTTACAACTGAAGCGGTACAAGTATTTGGCGGGTACGGTTATACAAAGGATTATCCAGTGGAGAGATACATGCGCGACGCGAAGATTACGCAAATCTATGAAGGAACACAAGAAATCCAGCGCCTCGTTATCTCACGGATGATAACAAAATAACCACTTTATGAATAAAGGCGGTAAAAGGGATGAAAAAGCGTGAAGTGCAGGCTTCAGTTAAGGACGAACGCCTTGTACAAAGAAGACGAGATCAGATGATCAAAGGGGCCGTTTCACTTTTTAAAGAAAAGGGATTTCACCGGACGACCACCAGGGAAATTGCCAAGGCGGCAGGATTTAGTATTGGGACGTTATACGAGTATATACGAACGAAGGAAGACGTTCTTTACTTAGTTTGTGATAGCATTTATGACCATGTGAGCGAGCGGCTTCAGCAGGATCTTGAAGAAAAGCAGGGCACACTTGAAAGCTTGAAGCATGGCGTTGCCAATTATTTTCGGGTTATTGATGAAATGCAGGCGGAAGTCTTGGTCATGTATCAAGAGGCCAAATCGCTTACGAAGGATGCCCTGCCATATGTGTTGAAAAAGGAAAACGAAATGGCAGCGATGTTCGAAAAACTCATTACATTATGTGTGGAAAATGGCGAGTTGAGCTTAACGCAAAAACAGATCAAAAACCTTTCTCATACCATTATTGTTGAAGGACAAATGTGGAGTTTCCGCCGCTGGACCTTACAGAAGCTATATACCTTAGATGAATATATCGAATTGCAAACAGAACTGTTGTTTTCGGGGATTAATGGAATGAGTCAAGCGCAGAAAAAAGGGACGATAATGAAATAGATTTTTCTAGGGCAAAGGGGGAGACAGATGACTACGACTTTAGTTTATCAGCCGAAGCACCATATTCGTTTTGTGACGGCATCGAGTTTGTTTGATGGCCATGATGCTTCAATTAATATTATGAGGAGAATTCTTCAAGCGAGCGGGGCAGAGGTCATTCATCTTGGGCATAACCGTTCAGTGGAAGAAGTGGTTAATGCGGCGATTCAAGAGGACGCGCAGGGGATTGCAATTTCTTCTTATCAAGGCGGACATGTGGAATACTTTAAATATATGTATGATTTACTGAAGGAGAAGGGTGTGCCGAACATCCGCATTTACGGCGGCGGTGGTGGTGTTATTATCCCGCGTGAAATTAAGGAATTGCATGATTATGGAATTGCCTGGATTTTCTCACCTGAGGACGGCCGGACGATGGGGCTGCAGGGAATGATTAACCGGATGCTCGAGGAGTGTGATTTCCTTACGGTTTCGGCGGATCATGCACAGCATATTGAAAACCTGCCAACGGGTGATGTCAATGCGATTTCTAAATTGATTACACTTGCTGAGTTGCATGTCGATAATAATCGTGAAGCAGCAGCAGCGGCTGAAAGCCTATTGGAAAAGGTAAAAACATTAACGAAGGAAGTTCCTGTTATTGGGATCACGGGGACGGGCGGTGCTGGAAAAAGCTCGCTGACAGACGAATTGATTCGCCGGTTTATCAATGAATTGCCTGATAAAAAAGTGGCGATTCTTTCGGTGGATCCGACGAAACAAAAGACAGGCGGCGCACTTTTAGGAGATCGGATTCGCATGAATGCCATCTTCAACCCTAATGTATTTATGCGCAGTCTTGCCACAAGGTCTTCAAAAAGCGAGCTTTCGTTAGCCATTAAGGACGCTGTTTCTGTTGTGAAAGCGGCAGGATTTGACCTAGTAATCGTTGAAACGAGTGGAATCGGTCAGGGTGATGCCGAGATTACTGAAATTTGTGATGTTTCGCTTTACGTGATGACCAGCGAATTCGGGGCACCTTCACAACTTGAAAAAATTGATATGATCGACTTTGCTGACTTAATTGTCATTAATAAATTTGAGCGCAAGGGTTCCGAGGATGCACTCCGTCAGGTGCAAAAGCAATATCAGCGCAGTCATATGCTGTTTGAAAAAGATACAAGTGAAATGCCGGTTTACGGAACGATTGCCAGTCAGTTTAATGACAAAGGTACCAATGCCCTATTTGCGGCGTTAATTGAAAAAATTAATCAAAAAATGGGCACGGATTGGGTTACTTCTTTTACTAAACAGGCGTTAGTAGAAAAGCAAAACGTGATTATTCCGACTGACCGCCGTTATTACTTACGGGAAATATCGGAGACCGTTCGCCGCTATCATCAAAAAGCTGAAGAGCAGGCGAATATTTCCCGGAAATTATTCCAGCTTGAAGGCGCAATCGCAGCGGTTAAAGAGACAGAGGCAAACGAGGAAGTTATTATTTCCTTAGAAGCCATTAAACAAGCAACCGAAGAGAAATTAACACCAGAATCGAAAAAGATTCTCGATGGCTGGGAGAAAACAAAGGCTGCCTACAAAGCAGATAAATTTGTAACGAGAATTCGAGATAAAGAAATTATCACCGTATTAAAAACAAAGAGTCTTTCTGGGCTGGACATTCCGAAGGTGGCTTTACCAGGATATAAAGATTACGGCGAAATTTTACGCTGGGTCTATCGTGAAAATGTACCTGGTTCATTTCCATTTACAGCAGGAGTATTCCCGTTCAAGCGTGAAGGGGAAGATCCAAAACGTCAGTTTGCTGGAGAAGGGACGCCGGAAAGAACCAATCGACGCTTCCACTATTTATCAAAGGATGATAGTGCAAAACGACTGAGTACTGCTTTTGACTCCGTTACGCTGTATGGTGAGGATCCAGATTACCGTCCTGATATCTATGGTAAGGTTGGCGAAAGCGGCGTTAGCGTTTGTACGCTTGATGATATGAAAAAGCTTTATGACGGCTTTGACCTTTGCCATCCATCTACATCTGTATCGATGACGATTAATGGTCCGGCACCTATCATTTTAGCGATGTTCATGAACACCGCGATTGATCAGCAGGTGAAGAAAAAAGAAGCTGAGCTTGGTCGTGTGTTAAGTGTTGAAGAATTTGCAGAAGTGAAGGCGTTTACGTTAAAAACTGTTCGCGGAACCGTTCAAGCGGATATTTTAAAAGAAGATCAGGGTCAAAATACCTGTATTTTTTCAACTGAGTTTGCACTGCGGATGATGGGCGATATTCAGCAGTATTTTATTGACAAACAGGTGCGAAACTATTATTCCGTTTCTATCTCTGGGTATCATATTGCCGAAGCGGGCGCGAATCCGATTTCGCAGTTGGCGTTTACACTTTCGAACGGCTTTACCTATGTGGAGTATTATTTAAGCCGCGGAATGAAGATTGATGATTTTGCAGCCAATCTATCGTTCTTCTTCTCCAATGGCTTGGATCCAGAATATACGGTTATTGGCCGGGTTGCACGCCGAATTTGGGCAACGGTGATGCGTGATAAATATGGTGCAGCTGAGCGCAGTCAAAAACTGAAGTACCATGTTCAAACATCTGGCCGTTCGCTGCACGCGCAAGAGATCGACTTTAATGATATTCGCACTACACTCCAGGCGTTGATGGCACTGCAGGATAACTGTAATTCGCTTCATACCAATGCCTATGATGAGGCGATTACTACTCCGACCGAAGAATCGGTACGTCGTGCGATGGCGATTCAAATGATTATTACCAAAGAGCATGGTTTAACGAAAAATGAAAACCCACTTCAAGGTTCATTCATTGTAGAAGAATTAACGGACCTTGTCGAGGAAGCGGTTCTTCAGGAATTTGAACGCTTAAATGATCGCGGCGGTGTGCTTGGTTCCATGGAAACCCAATACCAACGCGGAAAAATCCAAGATGAGTCAATGTACTATGAAATGAAGAAGCATACAGGCGAACTGCCAATTATTGGTGTGAATACGTATTTAAATCCGAACCCACCATCTGAGGAAGACATTAACAGCATGGAACTGGCGAGAGCATCAAAAGAGGAAAAGGAATTACAAATTCATAATTTACGCGCTTTCCAACAAGAACACGAAGCCGAAACAAAAAAAGCATTAGAAAAATTAAAAGCAGCAGCCGTCAACAACGAAAACATATTTGCAGAACTAATGGAAACCGTAAAAGTAGCAAGCCTAGGCCAAATCACAAAAGCCCTATACGAAGTAGGCGGGCAGTATAGAAGAAACATGTAGTTATTTTAGCAATGGCTTAAAAATTTAAGCCATTGTTTTTTATAAAAGGGCTTTGTTAAAAGAAGAATTAATTTTGGCACGCTGTTGATTTGTGCGGAAGGCGCGAGACTCCTCGAAAATGCTATCGCATTTTCTTCGAGCGGGGGCAGGTTCGAGGAAGTAATTCAATGTCCTGCAGGAGTACGGAGCAGGAGAGACCCCACAGGCGCATGCGCCGAGGAGGCTCACCGCAACGCCTGTGGAAAGCGAAGTGCCTCGTGACAGGCAGAAAACGCCTGTCACTGCGATGATTATTCAAAGAAGCTTCCCTTAGTGGAGTGCAAATCAACAGCACCTGTATAACAAAGCCTAAACTAAAAAATTATTTTTTTACATAGTACTAATATTGGCTATTTTTCTTATATAATAGATGGGCAAACAACAATGGATCCTGAGGGCTGGTGCGATTGATGAAAATAAACTATATGTATTTATTTTTAATAATTTCAGCCTGGCCCTTATACTATCTCTATCAACATCAACTAGGGGCGATTTCCTTTCTTGTACTGGCTATTTTCTTTCTAATCAAGGCAATGAAAGAGTTGAAAATGCTAAAAAAAGAAACGAAATCAAATGATACCCAGTCAAAACCCAGAAAAAATCAAGCAAAACAATAGATAGAACTAGCATAAACGGGAGAATATTGTTTATAATGAAGAATATGTCAAAATACTAGCACTTAGGTGCTAAAATTTTTGCCCGTTATCACTCATTACATAGAGTGTTAAATAGAGAAAGGAAGTGCCGATATTGAGTTTACAAGGTTACTCAAAAGAGCAATTAAAAGAGTTATCCCTCATTGAGATGGCGTATGAATTTCTAAAAGGCAGCAAACAGCCAATTTCCTTCCATGATTTAATTAAAGAGATTGCTGCAGCTACAGAAATTACAGAGGCAAATATCAAATCAAGAATTGCACAATTCTATACGGACATAAATATCGATGGTCGTTTTCTTTCATTAGGTGATAACCGCTGGGGACTTCGCGTTTGGTATCCAATTGATACACAGGAAGAAGAAGTCGTTACCGTTATTAAACCGAAGAAGAAAAAGGCGAAAAAGGTTGTCGATGAAGACGAGCTTGAAGACTTTGATGAAGTGGATGAGGATTACGATGAGCTTGATGACTTTGTCGATGAAGATGATCTCCTTGATGATGACGATGAGGATGATCTTCTTGATGACCTCGACGATGTCGATGATTTAGATGACGACGATGATGTTTTAGAAGACGATGATGTTTTAGAGCTTGATGATGAAGAAGACTTGGATGAGGATCTTGATGATGAAGAAGATTTGGATGAAGTAGAGAGCGAAGACGACGACCTATTATAGGCTTGACTTTTTAATCCTGCACTTGTAGAATCTTTTTTGGGCTCCTTTTAAAAGGAACGGATCATAATTAGCTTATAAAGCGCTCCCTTACATTGCGTAAGCGGAGTGCTTTTTTATTTTGTCAGTCAATGATACATAGCTCTTTCGGCAGAGCCGAAACTTCTTTAAGATAAAAATTTTTTATAAAAGAAGCCTTAAACATCAAGAAGATTGCACAAACTGAATTAGAGGAGGATTATTTTATGACGAAGTATATTTTTGTAACTGGCGGTGTGGTTTCATCGTTAGGAAAAGGAATTACGGCAGCCTCTTTAGGCCGTTTGTTGAAAAATCGCGGATTGAACGTTACGATTCAAAAGTTTGACCCATATATTAACGTGGACCCTGGAACCATGAGCCCGTATCAGCATGGTGAAGTGTTCGTGACCGGTGATGGCGCGGAAACGGATTTGGATTTAGGACATTATGAACGCTTTATCGATATTAACTTAAATAAGTACAGCAACGTAACGACTGGGAAAATCTATTCTACTGTCTTACGCAAGGAACGCCGTGGTGATTATTTAGGTGGAACGGTTCAGGTTATCCCGCACATTACCAATGAAATTAAAGAGCGTGTTTTCCGTGCTGGCAATGAAACAAATGCAGATGTTGTAATCACCGAAATCGGTGGAACCGTGGGTGATATCGAGTCACTGCCTTTCTTGGAAGCCATTCGTCAAATTAAGAGTGATATTGGCAGCAGCAATGTGATGTATATTCACTGTACCTTGATTCCTTACATTAAGGCAGCGGGCGAAATGAAGACCAAACCAACGCAGCACAGTGTAAAAGAGCTTCGCAGTCTTGGTATTCAGCCAAATATCATTGTCGTTCGTACCGAAATGCCGGTTTCCCAAGATATGAAGGATAAAATCGCTTTGTTCTGTGATATTGATGCGAAAGCGGTTATTGAGTGTCAGGATGCTGATACACTTTATTCGATCCCACTTGCACTTCAAGAGCAGCACATGGACCAAATTGTTTGCGATCACTTGAAATTAACCACACCAGAACCGGAAATGACTGAATGGAAAGCATTGGTTGAAAAGGTTATGAATCTTTCCGGCAAAACGCGTATTGGTCTTGTCGGTAAATATGTTGAACTTCAGGATGCCTATATTTCTGTTGTTGAAGCGATGAAACATGCAGGATATGCGTTTGACGCTGATGTGGAAATTAAGTGGATCAATGCAGAAGAGGTTAATGCAGAAAACGTATCAGAACTATTGGAAGATGTAGATGGAGTCCTTGTTCCTGGCGGCTTTGGTGACCGTGGAATTGAAGGGAAGATCCAAGCAACTCGTTATGCGCGTGAAACGAAGAAGCCTTTCCTTGGCATTTGCCTAGGTATGCAGTTGGCAACGATTGAATACGCAAGACACGTTCTTGGATATCAGGATGCACACTCTGCGGAGTTTGTACCTGAAACGAAGCATCCAATCATTGATTTATTGCCAGAGCAAAAAGATGTCGAGGATTTAGGCGGAACATTAAGACTTGGACTTTATCCATGCCGGGTAGTTGAAGGAACAAAAGCGTTTGCTGCTTATGAGGATGAAGTGGTATATGAGCGTCATCGTCATCGTTACGAGTTTAACAATCATTACCGTCAAGAAATGGAAGAGGCAGGGTTTATATTCTCTGGGACTAGCCCAGATGGCCGTCTCGTAGAGATTATTGAGCTTAGTGATCATCCATGGTTTGTGGCGTCACAATTCCATCCGGAATTCGTTTCAAGACCAAACCGTCCACAGCCGCTTTTCCGTGACTTTATTAAAGCAACTTTGCAAAAATAAGATTTTTAGTCCAGTTCTCTTTGGTGAGGACTGGCCTTTTTATATGGTTTTTGTTTCCATATATTGTCTAATTGTACAAAATCCTTTGAAAAGTGTACAAAACAATAAAGAAAGTGTACAAAACCTTATAATAAATGTACAAAATCCCGGAAAAATTGTACAAAACCACCCCAAAAATGTACAAAACAAAAAACGGCCTCCATCAAGGCCGTAATAAATCACTCATATTCCGCTAATATCTCATCTATCGTGAATTTTAACCCATAATAAACATATAAAGCCGCCATCGAGGACGGATATCCGTACCGATTTCCGAAATCATCCGGCAATAGACCCTTAGTTAGCTGTAAATCGATATGGACATCAGCTAACTCAGCAAGTTTACCATCTGGTACCGATGTTGAAACTGCTACAAAGGGAATATCTTTTTCCTTCAGCGTACCTGCCAATTCAACTGCTTCTGGATCATCCGAGTTCCGTGTGAACAATAGCACTCTGTCGGCACTGGTTGCAGCCTCCACATTAGTTAAAGCACCTTTTAACGGTTCTGCACCTTCTAACGCCTCAAATTCAACAGCCTTCATTTCTCGAAATCCAACTAGATAAATACTCTGACCTTGAGCGAGAAGGCGGGCACCGTCCTCAAAGGAAAACTCTCCTTTGTCTTCAATTCTCTTAAATAAACCGGTCAATTGGGTCGTAAACATTTTCATCAATTTAAACCACTCCTTCACAAAAATATTATATCTTTAAAAAAACAAAAGACAATTACCATAATATACCGCATAATAAAAAGAGGAATTTAAAGAGAAATGTCGAAGATTATCTAGTGGAAGAATAAGGAATCATTTATAAATAAAAAGGGTGGAAGAGGTGGAGTTATGAAAGAGAAAATTTTAATTGTTGACGATCAATTTGGGATCCGCATTTTATTAAATGAGGTGTTCTCAAAGGAAGGGTATCAAACCTTTCAGGCAGCAAATGGAATACAGGCACTTGATATTGTTACGAAGCATGACCCAGATCTCGTCCTATTGGATATGAAAATACCTGGTATGGATGGTATTGAAATTTTAAAAAGAATGAAGGTTATTGACCCTGACATTCGCGTTATCATTATGACTGCTTATGGTGAATTGGATATGATTCAAGAGGCCAAGAATCTTGGTGCGATCACTCATTTTGCAAAGCCATTCGATATAGACGATATTCGTGCGGCAGTAAGAAAACATATTCCTCAAAAAGCGAATTAATCATTTTTTGATAAATGTCGAAAAGTGTTGCCGCTTTCATTGTGAACGTTTATAATATTATGGTTTCTTTAATAGCATTTTAGATTTTTGTTTGGTATGATACATATGAACTTTTACTTGTCCATTTATCTTTCTCGAGTATACATATTCAGTAAAACGGTAGGAAATCCTTAAGAGGGAAGTCCTAATTCGAGGAGATAAGTACCTATACCAAGGAGGAAATAAAATGCCTTTAGTTTCAATGAAAGAAATGCTCATCAAAGCGAAAGCAGAAGGCTACGCTGTTGGGCAATTTAACTTAAATAACCTAGAGTTTACCCAAGCTATTTTACAAGCAGCTGAAGCTGAAAAATCACCTGTTATTCTTGGTGTTTCTGAAGGGGCAGCTCGTTACATGGGCGGCTTTAAAACAGTTGTTAAAATGGTTGAAGGTTTATTAGAAGATTACAAAATTACCGTTCCTGTTGCGATTCACTTGGATCACGGTTCAAGCTTTGAAAAATGTAAAGAAGCAATTGATGCTGGTTTCACTTCTGTTATGATCGATGCTTCTCATCATCCATTTGAAGAAAACGTAGCAACTACTTCGCAAGTAGTAGAATACGCTCATTCAAAAGGTGTTTCTGTTGAAGCTGAATTAGGTACAGTTGGCGGACAAGAAGACGATGTTGTGGCTGAAGGCGTTATTTACGCAGATCCAAAAGAGTGTGAAGAGCTTGTTAAGCGTACTGGTATTGACTGTCTTGCTCCTGCATTAGGTTCAGTACATGGACCATACAAAGGTGAGCCAAAGCTTGGTTACCCTGAAATGGAAGCAATCGGAAAAGCTACTGGTTTACCGCTAGTATTACATGGTGGAACTGGTATCCCAACGCATGATATCCAAAAATCAATTTCTCTTGGAACAGCTAAAATTAATGTGAACACTGAAAACCAAATTGCTTCTGCAAAAGCGGTTCGTGAAACATTAGCTGCGAAGCCAGAAGAGTATGATCCACGTAAATACTTAGGACCAGCTCGCGATGCGATCAAAGCAACTGTAATTGGCAAAATGCGCGAATTTGGTTCTTCAGGCAGAGCTTAATAACGTACTTTTATAATTAGAGGACTTGTCCTCTTGAAAATACTATCCAATGTTTGGTAATATGGATAATAAATTGAAACCGCCCCTTATTCAGTGGGCGGTTTCAAACTGTAATAAATAATTTGAAAATTGGCGAAATTTGTCGAAGTTGACATTTTAGAGATTAAAATGACATTAACGCAAAAATTTACCAATTTTTAAAACTTTTTTTCATATTCATACATGAAAATAATATATTGGTGTACACTAGATGATAGACAAGCTGTCGGATTATGTAATTTGCTGTTGGTAATAATTACCTAAAGACGAATAATTATCATTTAGTTGATTAATAAAGGATTAACAGTCCATCCCAATGGCGTAGAAGGGAGTCGAACATGGAAAAACTTAAAATTGCGGGCGGATATCCGCTTAAGGGAACCGTAAGAATAAGTGGTGCAAAAAACAGTGCAGTAGCGTTGATACCAGCAACCATTTTAGCAGAATCACCAGTGACAATAGAAGGGCTGCCGGATATTTCCGATGTAGAAATATTGAAGGACTTGCTCGAGGAAATTGGCGGGAAGGTAGAACTTTCGGATGATTTTGATATGACGGTTGACCCATCGTCGATGATTTCGATGCCATTGCCAAACGGAAAAGTAAAGAAGCTTCGTGCCTCTTACTATCTCATGGGGGCGATGCTCGGCCGTTTTAAAAAGGCTGTCATCGGTTTACCGGGTGGCTGTCATCTTGGGCCGCGGCCAATTGATCAGCATATTAAGGGATTTGAAGCACTTGGTGCTCAGGTGACAAATGAGCAGGGGGCTATTTATTTGCGTGCGGACGAACTCCGAGGTGCACGTATTTATTTGGATGTTGTCAGCGTTGGGGCAACGATTAATATCATGTTAGCGGCGGTAAGAGCGAAGGGCCGGACAATTATTGAGAATGCTGCGAAAGAACCAGAAATCATTGATGTCGCTACTCTACTAACAAATATGGGAGCGAAAATCAAGGGCGCAGGAACCGATGTCATACGGATTGATGGAGTCGATAGTCTTCATGGATGTCGTCATACGATTATTCCTGACCGAATTGAAGCAGGAACCTATATGATTTTAGGAGCTGCGGTTGGTGAAGGCGTTTTAATCGATAATGTGATTCCACAGCACTTAGAGTCCTTAATTGCCAAGTTGCGTGAAATGGGCGTGAAAATTGAAACTGGCGACGACCAGGTGTTTGTCAGCAGTTCAGATAAGCTGAAGTCTGTTGATATTAAAACACTCGTTTATCCTGGTTTTCCAACCGACCTGCAACAGCCGTTTACCACACTTTTAACAAGAGCTTCGGGTTCTAGTGTCGTAACCGATACTATTTATGGTGCCCGTTTCAAACATATTGATGAATTAAGAAGAATGAATGCGAACATTAAAGTAGAAGGCCGCTCAGCGATTATTAGCGGACCGGTGAAGCTTCAGGGGGCGAAAGTAAAGGCAAGTGATCTTAGAGCAGGAGCAGCGCTGGTAATAGCCGGACTTCTAGCTGAAGGAATTACCGAAGTAACAGGTCTTGAGCATATTGACCGTGGTTATAGCCATCTAGTTGAAAAATTAAATGGCCTTGGTGCTACCGTATGGCGTGAAGCTCTATCAAAAGAAGAAGTAGAACAACTAAAGAATACGTAAATAAGCTATACTAATTCCTCGAATCTGTTATACTAATATTATTAAAAAAGTATAAACAGAAAAATTGGGGGATTGAGAACATGGAGAGAAGTTTATCTATGGAGCTTGTTCGCGTTACTGAAGCGGCTGCACTTGCTTCAGCACGTTGGATGGGACGCGGGAAAAAGGATGAGGCGGATGGAGCAGCAACTTCTGCGATGCGTGATGTGTTTGACACGATTCCGATGAAGGGAACCGTTGTGATTGGCGAAGGCGAAATGGACGAGGCCCCAATGCTGTATATTGGTGAAAAGCTTGGTACTGGATACGGACCGCGTGTCGATGTAGCCGTTGATCCACTTGAAGGTACAAACATTTTAGCCGCAGGCGGTTGGAATGCCTTGGCTGTTCTAGCGATCGCTGACAATGGCAACCTGCTTCACGCACCAGATATGTATATGGAGAAAATTGCTGTCGGTCCTGAAGCTGTAGGGTTAATCGATATCAATGCTTCAGTCCTTGATAACCTGAAAGCAGTAGCGAAGGCAAAAAACAAGGATATTGAAGACGTTGTGGCAACGGTTTTAAACCGCCCGCGCCACGAACATATTATTGCTCAACTCCGTGAGGCTGGCGCACGAATTAAATTGATTAATGATGGCGATGTAGCAGGTGCTATCAATACCGCTTTTGATAACACAGGCGTTGATATTTTATTTGGCTCTGGTGGTGCACCGGAAGGCGTAATCTCCGCCGTAGCCTTAAAATGTCTTGGCGGTGAAATCATCGGGAAATTACTGCCGCAGAGCGATGCCGAGTTAGAGCGTTGTGTGAAAATGGGACTAGATGTCAATAAGGTTCTTCGCATGGAAGACCTTGTTAAAGGAGACGACGCTATTTTCGCTGCAACGGGTGTAACAGACGGGGAATTACTGCGCGGTGTTCAATTTAAGGGTGCGTACGGCTCTACTCATTCAATCGTTATGCGTGCTAAATCAGGCACTGTCCGATTTGTCGAAGGTCGTCACAGTTTGAAAAAGAAACCGAATTTAGTGATTAGATAAATTTTTATAGTAAACACTTACTAAGAGACTAGATTTTAATTCTAGTCTCTTATCTCCATAAAAATCTATTATCTCCTTCTAATTGAAAATTCCAGTTGATTATTTTTTTACAACAAGGGTACAATAGATAGTGTTTTTAAAAACAAAAAGATTCTGCTATTCTATTCATTTCTAATATTTCCTCTCTTTTTTTAAGTAATTAAAAAAACCCTCTATTATACGATTGGTTCTCGCAAAAACGAAAATAGAGTAAAAATTTTAAAGTGTGGTGTACTATGGAATTAACAATATCAAGTTTAGAAAACATGAAGCTAAAAGAGCTTTATGAGCTTGCGCGCGAATTTAAAGTGACCTATTATAGCAAGTTATCGAAAAAGGAACTTATTTTTGCCATTCTAAAATCACGTGCAGAACAACAGGGATACTTTTTTATGGAAGGTGTTCTTGAAATTATCCAGTCGGAAGGATTTGGCTTTTTACGACCGATTAACTACTCGCCAAGTTCAGAAGATATTTATATTTCAGCGTCGCAAATCCGTCGTTTCGATCTTCGAAATGGGGATAAAGTATCTGGTAAGGTTCGACCTCCAAAGGAAAATGAACGTTATTACGGACTGTTACATGTAGAAGCAGTTAACGGCGAAGACCCAGAATCAGCAAAGGAACGTGTTCACTTCCCAGCACTAACTCCTCTCTATCCAAATAGACATATGAAACTCGAAACAACTCCAAAATATATTTCAACAAGAATTATGGATGTAGTTGCTCCAGTTGGTTTTGGACAAAGGGGCTTAATAGTAGCGCCTCCAAAGGCAGGGAAAACGATGCTGTTAAAGGAAATCGCCAACAGCATTACCACTAATCATCCAGAAGTGGAATTAATTGTGCTTTTAATCGATGAGCGTCCGGAGGAAGTTACCGATATCGAGCGTTCTGTTGCCGGCGATGTTGTCAGCTCCACGTTTGATGAGGTGCCAGAAAACCATATTAAAGTGGCAGAGTTGGTGCTTGACCGGGCAATGCGCCTAGTTGAGCATAAACGCGATGTGGTCATTTTGATGGACAGTATCACTCGTTTGGCTCGTGCCTATAACTTGGTCATTCCGCCAAGCGGGCGTACACTTTCTGGTGGTATTGATCCAGCAGCCTTCCACCGTCCGAAGCGTTTCTTTGGGGCAGCCCGAAACATTGAAGAAGGCGGAAGCTTAACCATCCTTGCGACGGCATTAGTCGATACAGGTTCACGGATGGATGACGTTATTTATGAAGAATTTAAAGGGACAGGAAATATGGAATTGCATCTGGATCGTCAACTTGCAGAACGCCGTATCTTCCCTGCGCTTGACATTCGCCGCTCTGGTACACGGAAAGAAGAACTCCTTCTTCCAAAAGACCATCTGGACAAGCTATGGGCCATCCGAAAATCGATGTCCGACTCACCAGACTTCGCCGAGCGCTTCCTGAAAAAATTAAAACAAACAAAATCCAACGAAGAGTTCTTCGCACAAATTGGGGAAGAACTAAAGGGAAGACGGTCATAATTTTATGATTGGAGCGGAAGGTGCGAGACTCCTGCGGGAGTACGGGGCAGGGGGAGACCCCGCAGGCGCTTAAGCGCCGAGGAGGCTCCCCGGCACGCCCGCGGAAAGCGAAGCACCTGGAGCGGAAATCTGCAGAAAATTATAACCATAAAAACCCAACTTGCCAAAATAGGTTCACCTTGTTATAATGTGAACAGTGTGTTTTTAGTATTTGGTGCTCGTCTTTAAGACAGGCATTTATATAACTCTGTTTCGAATGATTCAGGGCGGAAGGAGATGAAAAGAATGAAAGCAGGAATTCATCCAAATTATAAAATGGTACAGGTGACTTGTGCATGCGGAAACACTTTTGAAACTGGTTCAGTTAAAAAAGAAATTCGCGTTGAAACTTGTTCAGAATGTCATCCGTTCTATACTGGTCGTCAAAAATTCGCTGAAGCTGGTGGACGTGTAGACCGTTTCAATAAGAAATACGGCCTTAAAGATCTTCACGCACAACAATAATCACACAAAACAGGCAAGCAGAAACTTACTTGCCTGTTTTTTAATTGAATAAAACTTGTTGAATTTTAAAAATATAGACTTAATAGGTTTCGTACATAGGAAGGAGACGCCGATATATGTATCTAATGAAGCAACTCGGATGGGTTGAGGTTATCTGCGGCAGTATGTTTTCAGGAAAATCAGAGGAATTGATTCGTCGCGTGCGACGTGCTCAATTTGCTAAACAAAAAATAGCTGTTTTCAAACCGAAAATAGACAATCGCTATAGCGAACAATCTGTCGTTTCTCATAATGGCAACTCTTTTCATGCGAAGCCCATTTCCCATTCGATTGAGATTTTACATCATGTAGAGGCGGATATCGATATCATTGCCATTGATGAAGTACAGTTTTTTGATGAAGGGATTGTAAGGGTTGTGCAACAGCTTGCTGACAGCGGTCATCGCGTGGTAGTCGCAGGACTAGATATGGATTTCCGCGGTGAGCCTTTCGGACAAATGCCAGCATTGATGGCTGTTGCGGAAACTGTTACAAAGCTCCAAGCAGTCTGCAGCGTATGTGGATCGCCATCAAGCCGGACACAACGCTTAATCGATGGCAGACCGGCATCTTATCATGATCCCGTCATCTTAGTTGGTGCCTCGGAAGCCTACGAACCACGTTGCCGTCACCATCATGAGGTACCTAAAACAGCATCCTACCGTGTGCAAGAACCAGCGGTGAAATAAAAAAGTCGTACGAGGCTCGAATCTCGTACGGCTTTTTCTTTGGAAGAATCTAACTAGAGCGATTCTCCAGCAGCCTGGGAAAGATAGTTGTAGGAGGTGCAAGCGATGAAAAAGTTTTTATTTTTAACGTTATTATCCATTCTCATGCTAACGGCATGTATGAAAGGGAATGACACAGAAAATACCGCCTACGATTTAAAGAAAGACACAATGAATCCAAATTATATGTCCAATAATGTAAATCAAGATGTGGGGCCGATGTCGGACCAAAACCCAAATTTCCTTAATTTACGTGGAACGAGATTGAATGATGCATCAAATCGAAACAATACCGGCAGGGATATCGATATTGCCAGAGATATTGTAAACAGAACCGATGGTTTTAGATCAGAATCTATTTGGATCAACAATGCTCAGGATGGGATGACGGTTACGGTTGATACAAATGGAAAAGTTGATGATAAGGCTATCTCCCGCCTCCGCACAAAACTGCAGCAGGCTTTACCCCGCTATTCTTTTGAAATAAGACAACGTTAACATGCTCTGGCTTCAGGGCATGTTTTTTTCGATGCTATGAGATTTGTGCTGATTTTCAGGATTTACCTGCCAAATTGCTGCATCTAAAATACCGATAAAATTTTTTATCCATGAATTTGGTTTTGACGTGGATTTTCACCTATACTATAATTAGAATGTTATGGACAAAAACTAGAGGTGAATAACTGTGTTTGATCGTCTTCAATCCGTTGAAGATCGTTACGAAAGGCTAAATGAACTTTTGAGCGATCCGACCATTATTAATGATTCAAAAAAACTACGTGAATATTCAAAAGAACAATCTGATATACAAGAGACCGTGCAAACGTATCGTGAATATAAAGACGTCCGCGAACAGCTTCAGGATGCTAAGGCAATGCTTGAGGAAAAGCTCGACAACGATATGCGCGAAATGGTCAAAGAAGAAGTAAATGAGCTCGAAAAGCAAATTGAGGAACTAGAAGCAAAAATGAAGTTCCTGATGATTCCGAAGGATCCGAATGATGACAAGAACGTTATCTTTGAAATCCGCGGTGCTGCCGGTGGTGAGGAAGCGGCTCTTTTTGCGGGTACGCTTTACCGTATGTACAGCCGATATGCAGAAGCACAGGGCTGGAAAACGGAACTACTTGATGCCAACGCAACAGGTCTTGGCGGCTACAAAGAAATCAGCTTTATGATTAATGGTCAAGGTGCCTATTCCAAATTGAAATTTGAGAATGGTGCTCATCGTGTGCAGCGTGTGCCGGAAACTGAATCTGGCGGACGTATCCATACTTCGACTGCGACTGTTGTTTGCTTGCCAGAAGCGGAAGAACTAGAAGTTGAAATTCATGATAAAGATATCCGTTTTGATGCGTTTGCTTCCAGCGGCGCCGGCGGACAGTCCGTTAACACGACAATGTCAGCTGTTCGTTTAACGCATATTCCAACTGGAATCGTCGTATCGATTCAGGATGAAAAATCGCAGCACAAGAACAAGGACAAGGCGATGAAGGTATTACGTGCGCGTGTTTATGACAAGTTCCAGCAGGAAGCACAGGCTGAATATGACCAGGTGCGTAAATCTGCGGTTGGTACGGGCGACCGTTCTGAACGTATTCGTACTTACAACTTCCCGCAAAACCGTGTCACCGACCACCGTATCGGCTTGACCCTTCAGAAGTTGGATCAAATCATTGAAGGTAAGCTTGACGAAATCATCGATGCATTAACGCTAGAGGATCAGACAAGCAAGCTTGAAAGTGGTTCAGATGAGTAAAAAAGT
Source organism: Neobacillus sp. CF12 (assembly GCF_030348765.1). Lineage (GTDB taxonomy): Bacteria > Bacillota > Bacilli > Bacillales > Cytobacillaceae > Neobacillus. The sequence continues at coordinate 3,998,277 of NZ_JAUCEU010000007.1, forward strand.
GTATGAAGCTCTGCAATGGGCTTCTTCTTTTTTAAAAAAAGCAAATCGGGATGAAAATGCTGGTGAATTGCTGCTTCGCCATATCACGGGAATGTCACGTGCACAACTCTTTGCTAATGTTCGTGATGACCTTCCGGTGGCGCAGTGGGACGTGTTTGAAGAAGCTGTCACCCAACATGTTAAGGGAACGCCGGTTCAATATATTATCGGTTCTGAGGAGTTTTATGGCCGAACCTTTATCGTCAATGAAGAGGTGCTGATTCCGAGGCCGGAAACAGAGGAACTTGTCTACGAAACCCTGAAGCGAATCAATAAGCGGGAGCTAAAAGTGGTCGATATTGGTACCGGCAGCGGGGCAATTGCGATTAGTCTAAAGCTTGAGCAGCCTTCATTACAGATATATGCTTCTGATATTGCTGAAGAATCGTTAAAGGTTGCTAGGGAAAATGCGAGTCAGCTGGGCGCTGAGGTTGAATTTGTCCAAGGGGATTTGCTGCAGCCGTTTCGTGGGCAGAAGTTTGATGTAGTCATCTCGAATCCGCCTTATATACCTCTAAGTGATATTGAAACGATGTCTGTAGTGGTAACGGAGCATGAGCCGCATCGGGCTCTGTTTGCAGGCGAGGATGGACTGGATTTTTATCGCCGCTTTATGGCGGAGCTGCCGGAAGTGATAGCGCCGGTCGTGCTGGTTGGCTTTGAGATTGGGGCCGGTCAGGGGGAGGCGGTTGCCGACCTTTTTAAAAAGGCGTTTGTGAATGTAAAGGTGGAAATACTTAATGATATTAATGGCAAGGACCGGATGGTGTTTGCTGAAATAAAATTGTAGCAGAGTGATCTCATAAATCACTCTGCTTTTTTTATTTATAACTTTCCTTTACGTTCTTGGGCTTTTAATGCTACCTTTTCGAGTCCATCGTGTGCAAATTCTACGTCTGTTTTCGGCATGGCAGGATTATTTTTTAATTTCTTGTTCTTCTGTTTAGACATGTTTTTCACCTCCGCAATGTTAGTTTGCTTTTTTTTGAAGAAAAAATTCTACTACTAGTTTTTTTAATTTTACTAGTTTAAGATTCTTTGCATTTGTCCACAATGATGATAGTGAAGGGATGGTGCGAGAAATTATGAACAGTAAAGTATTAGTGTGGTCTTATTTAATCATTTTATCGTTGGGAACGATATTAAATTTATATATACCAAAAACGGAAGCGGTGGCGAAGGATTCGATAGTGATTCCAGCTGAGGCGATTCGACTTCGGATTCTTGCCAATAGTGACAGCCCGCAAGATCAGGAGATTAAACGGATGGTGCGTGATGAGGTTAATAAACACATCACGTTATGGGTTCAGGATTTGACGTCTTTGGAAAAAGCAAAGTCGGTGATTACTTCAAAGCTGCCAGAAGTTCAAACTATAGCTGAAAAGGTTGTAGCGGAGCAAGGTTCGACTCAAAGTGTGAATGTGGAATTTGGTAAGGTTCAGTTTCCAACGAAATTGTATGGAGAGTTTTTATATCCAGCAGGTGAATATCAGGCAATCTTGATTACCTTAGGTGAAGGAACGGGTGCTAATTGGTGGTGCGTACTTTATCCGCCATTATGTTTCCTTGATTTTTCAAATGGAGTAGCTGTTCAAAGTGAAGGTTTTGAAGATACCGCATATGCGGCAGAGAATGAAGAGGCAGTTGCGGATGTTGAGGCGACGGAACAAGAGGTAGTGGAAGAGGAAGTTACGAATTCTAGTAAGAAAAAGAATGTAGAAGAAGAAGTTACGAATTTAAGTAAGAAAAAGAAAGTAGAAGAAGTTACTGTTGAAGAAGAAGTTACTGTTGAAGAGGAAGTTGAAGTTGAAGTTGAGGTAGACGAGAAGAAGCAAGCGGAAGTTGTGCAGGAGTCAGAGAAAGAAGTAGAGAAGGAAGTAGAAAAGGAAACAGCTGCACCAGTTTACACTTCTGAGGACGAAAAGCCAGTAAAGGTAAAATTCTTTGTTGTTGAAATGTTTGAGAGTATTTTTAGATAAAAAAAAGTAGGTTATCGCTGATATAAATCTTAGGTATCAATTAGAGCCAGCTCTCAAAATGGGGCTGGTTATTTATTTTTGAAAAAATTTTACTAGATTTCGTATGTATTTAGTTCTAGTTCTTTTAATTTTTCATAGAGTAGAGTATCAAATATAAGAGGTGGTAAGGATGCAGGCACTTATACGTTGCGCGAAGAAAGAGGATTTGGGCACTTTAAGAGAGTTTCTTACTCGGGCGAACCTTGGAAGTGACGGACTTACAGAGGAAACGGTAGAGTATTTTCTTTTGCTAGAGGATGAAGATGGGTCGATTAAGGGTACACTTGGAATGGAGAACCTCAAGGATTGTGGATTGCTGCGATCGTTGGTGGTTTCACCAGGGCAAGCTGAGAAGGATATTTTCCTGTTGATAACACAAATGATGACATTAGCGAAAGAAAAAGGGATGAGCAGTTTGTTTTTGGCAACCAATAAAAGCGTGGCACTTCCGTTTTTTGAATTGCTAGGTTTTGAGAAGGTGGAGCGTGACCTATTACCTGCTGAACTTTATTCGTTAGAACACATTCGACATGTATTTAATGTGGATAACTCGTTATTTTTAAAATTTTCACTATAATTGTGGATTAATCCACAAAGTTACCCACATTTTTAAGATAGTTATGCACAAATTGTGGATAAGGGGTTGTGTTTATCCCCACCTTCTTTTATACTTTCAAAAGTAATATGAGACAAAGAGCCTAAATTCGGCAAATTTCGATATCATTTGCGCTTCTTATAAAGGTGGATAAGTATGAACACAAAGATTTGGAAAGTGGATAAATATGTGGATAACCTCGAAAATAATCCACAGGTTGTGGATGCAGCTCATTTTTTACAAGAAAATGAAGTGGTGGCACTGCCAACGGAGACCGTTTATGGTCTTGGAGGAAATGCAGAAAGTGATGAGGCTGTGGAAAAAATCTTCGCTTCGAAAGGCAGACCGAGCGATAATCCACTGATTATCCACATTGGTGATAAAAAGCAACTCAATGCATTTGTTGCGAACATCCCCGACAAAGCAGAAATTTTAATGGAGAGGTTCTGGCCAGGACCGTTGACGATTATTTTTAACAAGAAACCAGGCGTTCTTTCAGAAAAAGCAACGGCGGGTTTGAACACTGTTGCTGTAAGGATGCCGGATCATCCTGTTGCTTTGGCATTGTTGCAAGTATGTCAATTGCCGATTGCTGCTCCGAGTGCCAATAGCTCTGGAAAGCCGAGTCCTACCAATGCACAGCATGTGATTGAGGATTTAAACGGGAAAATTGCCGGTGTGCTTGACGGAGGCTCGACAGGTGTTGGGGTTGAATCGACGGTCTTAGATTGTACGGAAGAAATTCCGATTATTTTACGGCCAGGCGGGGTTACGAAGGAACAGCTGGAGGCTGTGGTCGGTGAGGTTCAACTTGATGCGGCATTGCTCGATGAAGCGTCAAAGCCGAAAGCGCCGGGGATGAAGTATCAGCACTATGCTCCGAATGCACCGCTTTATTTGGTGAACGGCAGTCAGTCCTTCTTGCAAAGTTTAATAGAAGAAAAGCAGAAGGAAGGCCTAACTGTAGGTGTGTTAGCGACAGAGGAAAGTGTTGAGTCATACAAATGTGATGTGGCGATTGCCTGTGGAAAAAGGGCTGAGCTGGAGACGGTTGCAACCGCGCTTTATGAAACATTACGGGCCTTTAATCAAGAAAAAGTGGATATCATTTTTAGCGAGATGTTCCCGAATACCGGTGTTGGCCATGCGATCATGAATCGTCTGCAAAAAGCGGCTGGCAATAAAATAATCAATGAATAAGCACCAGTTCCCTTATTGGGCCTGGTGCTTTTCTATTTGCTGCGCTGCGATTAAATCAGCCACAAGAATATACCGTTTTGGAGCATTTCCAATGAAACTAAATGGATAACAGGTGGTCACGGTCAAGGTACTTTTGGGTTTCGGTACAAGGACTGTCCGATCCCTTTGATCAACAATTCTAACTTTCCTTATTTTATACAGGTATTCACCATCGTCTGTTGTGACAATTAACTCATCGTTGATTCCTACCTCGCCAAGTCCTCGAAAAACGGTATCCCGATGCCCGGATAGTACACAATTGTTGTTTTCACCAGGAAGGACGCTGTGTGTAAAGTGTCCAACACCCTGTTTTAGTATGTCAGAATTCGTTCCTTCAAAGATAGGCAGGGAACGATTTAATTTAGGAATCGTCAGGACTCCGATTTTTTCACCGAGCACAGGTTTAATTTTGGCCTCTGTTTTGATTGTTTCGATTGATTCTTTAAAGTCACTGGGACGAATTTCTGGTTTGGTGGAAGCGGAATAACCTTTACTCAACCAGTAAAGATTATAGCCCGCAATCAGAACACCAACAAAGATCAAGACAACAGAAATTTTCTTCCTCCACATTATACATTCTCGTTTTTCCTAGAGTAACGGTAGAAAGCAAGTCCTGCAAAAATTAACAGGATACCGAGGATACTATTTAATCCAAAAGGTGAGGCTGTATCCGGTAATTTGTGTTCATGTAATTCTTTGGTCAATTCGCCGGCGATATCACCAACATCAACTAAATTTTCGCCTGTTTGCAGGAGGAATTCTGATCCAAGCATTTCTTCTGAAACTTGAAGGTCAGCTAGTAAATTTCCTTGAAAATCGGAAAGTTCAACTAAAAGGCTTTGACCATTTAACGTTTCTAATTTCATCAATTCTGCGAAACTAATCGCTGTTTTCGTTTTACCCACAAGGAAAAAGTTTGCTTTCACGTGGAAGGCATTCAACATTTCTCCCCAAATAGTGAGTAATTGGTTTTGCTGGTCTTCTGTAAGAAGAGATGGGTCTTCAATCTCCATGAAAGGTTCTAACCCAGCCATTATACGCTCCATTTCCTGTTCTAATACGAGTTCGTCAAGAGACATAAAATGCGTGAAGAGCCTATCTACCTCTTCTTCCAATAAACCAATTTGAGCAAGGAATTGTTCCGACTCTAGCATCTCCTGGTCGTGATTGATGTAAAAGTCGACGGTTACATCCAAATCCTCAATAAAATGATAGTCCTCGAGGCTTTCACCGAATTCCCCTAATAAGTTTTCGAGGCCTTCTTTTGTTAAATCATACTTTTGAAGTAGATCATTGAGGTTTTCATCGGTGATTGGGGTGCCGAGCATCGATTTTAAATCTTCAAGCGACTCAAAATCTGCTAATGTTGTTTCATAGTAAGCTAAGTAATCTTGTAATTCCTCGATTGTCCAATTCATTTCAGTTAGAAGTTGGTCAATTTCTTCCTGTGGCACAGCAGCGGATACCATAGGGGCGGATACTGTGAGCAAAAGTAAAATGGCAATAATTGAATGAACAAAAATCTTCAAGACAATTCCTCCTAAATAAATAACGTAAAAAGCCTCTCCCGATAATCGCAGGAAAATAGCAGGTCCCAAAGATATTATCTTTCATGCTGGAAATTTTATTCGGTATAGGGAGGTTTATCCATGGATATTTTTCTGTCCTTTCTTCTGACTTCTAAAAGCATTTGGACGTGCATATGTTAAATCAGGGCAAGTCCGAGGGGGTCGAGATTCGTGTATGGGATGATTGGGGAAGTGGTAACGCTGTTGTTAATGGCGTTTGCGTTAGGGATGGATGCCTTTTCCGTTGGCTTGGGGATGGGGATGTTCAAGTTACGGCTACGGCAGATTTTTAAAATTGGGATTACGATTGGATTATTCCATGTGTGGATGCCGCTGGTTGGCATGATAGCCGGGAAATATTTATCAGACAAATTTGGTTTTTTTGCATCGGTTGTCGGCGGATTGTTGCTGATTGTGCTAGGGGTGCAAATGATTTGGGCAAGCATAAGGAAGAGCGAAGAATCGGTGATGACACCGGTTGGTTTTGGATTGATCATTTTTGCTACAAGTGTGAGCCTTGACAGCTTCTCGCTCGGGCTGACGTTAGGGATTTATGGAGCAAAAACATTACTTGTGATTATATGCTTTGGCGCTGTGGCAACACTGTTAACATGGGCAGGATTGCTGCTTGGCAGGAAGGCGCAGGGCTGGATTGGCTCCTATAGTGAAGCGCTCGGCGGAAGTATCCTGCTGGCATTTGGAATTAAATTACTACTTCCCTTTTTATAAAAACCTTTCACTTTAAACGAAAGGTTTTTTTAATATAGATAGAGAAATGATAGAATAATACATAGAAAAGCGGAGGCGCCTTGCCCAGGGGCGACAGGCATAAGACGAGCCGGCGAGAAGGTCGGTCTTTACCTTCTTGAAGGATTGGCTTTGACCTGAGAGCACCTAGGCGCTGTAGCTAGACAATTCTCAAAGTCGAAAAAATTTTATTCTATTATCTTTTAATTGAAAGGGGGCAGCAGTATGCAGCGCATTTTGTTTGTTTGTACAGGTAATACGTGCAGAAGTCCAATGGCAGAAGCAATTTTAAAAAGTAAGAAGATTGACGGTTTGGAAGTGAAGTCTGCGGGAATATATGCAGCAACGGGGAGTGAAGCATCTGCTCACGCCAGGAAGGTGCTGGAGGACCATCAGATTGACCATAATCATTCCTCCAATATGCTAAACATAGATTCTGTTCGCTGGGCGGACTTAATTTTAACGATGACGATTTCACATAAAAATGCGATTCTTCAACAATACCCTGATGCAGCAGCTAAAGTTTTTACCTTAAAGGAATTTACAGGTGAGAACTATGATGTGGATGTGGTGGATCCATTTGGCGGCAATTTGGCTATCTATCAAGAAACCTATCAGGAACTAGAAAAATTAATAACGAAAGCGATTGAAAAATTGTAAGGCTCTCAGTGTTGAGGGCTTTATATTTTTAGGTCGGTATGTCAATATTAAGGAAGGATTAAAACAGGAGGTTATACATATGAAAGTAGCATTAGCGTCTGATCATGGCGGGGTTAATATTCGGAAGGAAATAGCCAATTTAATGGATGAGTTAGGGATTGAATACCAGGATTTCGGCTGTGAATGTGAAGGATCTGTCGATTATCCGGATTATGCTCTGCCGGTTGCTGAAAAGGTAGCGAGCGGTGAGTTTGACAGAGGTATTTTAATTTGTGGAACAGGGATTGGCATGAGCATTGCTGCGAACAAGGTAAAGGGAATCCGCTGTGCCCTTGTTCACGATACTTTCAGTGCAAAGGCAACACGCGCACACAATGACACCAATATCCTTACGATGGGTGAGCGTGTTATTGGTCCAGGACTTGCGCGCGATATTGCGCAAATTTGGCTGACAGAAGAATTTGAAGGCGGCCGTCATGCCACTCGTGTTGGAAAAATCAGCGAATACGAGCAGAAGTAGGTTGAGGACAATGATTCAAGAATGGGAAAAAGAACTTGAAGCGATCTTAACGGAATTTCAAAGTCAAGCCTCCTTAAAGCCTGGGCAGCTGGTTGTGGTTGGCTGCAGCACGAGTGAGGTTATCGGTGAGAGAATTGGTACATCAGGTACGATTGATGTGGCCGAAATGATTTTTCGGCAGTTAAGTCGGTTTGCGCACGGGGTCGGAGTTAGTTTGGCGTTCCAATGCTGCGAGCACTTAAACCGAGCACTTGTCATTGGGAGAGCAGAGGCTGACAAACGCGGATTGGATGAAGTTTCTGTAGTACCTGTGCGGACTGCTGGCGGGGCAATGGCTACCTATGCATTTGAAAAAATGGAGGACGCGGTCGTTGTTGAATTTTTAAAAGCAGATGCTGGAATTGATATTGGTCACACTTTTATTGGTATGCATTTGAAACATGTTGCCGTCCCGATACGAGTCACGCAGAAAAACGTCGGACATGCACATGTTACGTTGGCGAAAACACGGCCAAAATTAATTGGCGGTGTTCGAGCTGTGTATGAAAGAACGGATGGGAATTCTAGCTGTAGCTAATTATAAAGGCGAACGATTTTGATTAAAATTTTTATAATGTTCGTATATAGGGTATTTTCTTTATCCTTTTAAAAGGGTAAAATAAAAAAAATGGGGATTTTACGAATCTCCATTTCTCTTTTAGAGAGAAACGTGCTATTATATAGAGAGAATTTTCAGGAAAGTTATTTCAGGTTCATACATACAGGGGGGAATTACCATGAAGCATTTGTCTAATCAGGACAAGCAGGTATTTGAAGCGATTCAACTAGAATTAGGACGTCAGCGCGGAAAAATTGAATTAATTGCCTCAGAAAACTTTGTAAGTGAAGCGGTTATGGAAGCACAGGGATCTGTGTTAACCAACAAATATGCAGAAGGCTATCCTGGCCGTCGTTATTATGGCGGTTGTGAATATGTTGACGTGGTCGAAGATCTTGCTCGCAATCGCGCGAAGGAGATTTTTGGTGCAGAGTATGTGAACGTGCAGCCGCATTCTGGAGCACAAGCCAACATGGCCGTTTACTTTACGGTGCTTGAACAAGGCGATACGGTTCTTGGTATGAACCTTTCACATGGCGGTCACTTAACACACGGCAGCCCAGTAAACTTCAGCGGTGTTCAATACAATTTTGTTGAGTATGGTGTAGATGAAACCACTCATCGCATTAATTATGATGATGTTTTAGCAAAAGCGCGCGAACATAAGCCGAAGATGATTGTCGCAGGTGCAAGTGCGTATCCACGCGCAATCGATTTTGCGAAATTCCGTGAAATCGCGGATGAAGTGGGCGCTTATTTAATGGTGGATATGGCTCATATTGCAGGACTTGTAGCAGCTGGACTTCACCAAAATCCAGTTCCGTACGCTGATTTTGTTACAACTACTACACATAAAACCCTTCGTGGACCTCGTGGCGGAATGATTTTATGCAAAGAGGAATGGGGCAAAAAGATCGATAAATCGATTTTCCCTGGAATTCAAGGCGGTCCATTAATGCATGTTATTGCTGCAAAAGCGGTAGCGTTTGGGGAAGTCCTACAAGACAGCTTTAAGGAATATGCTGGTCAGATTATTGCCAATGCTAATCGTTTAGCTGAAGGTTTGCAAAAAGAGGGCGTTAAGCTTGTTTCTGGTGGTACAGACAACCACTTGCTGCTTTTAGATATGCAGACACTTGGCTTAACAGGTAAAGTAGCAGAAAAGGTACTTGACGAAGTTGGGATTACCGTTAACAAAAATACGATTCCATTTGATCCGCAAAGTCCGTTTGTAACAAGTGGTATCCGTATTGGTACTGCAGCGGTTACAAGCCGTGGCTTTGGCTTAGAAGACATGGATGAAATCGCATCAATTATTGCGTTTACTTTGAAAAATCACGAAGACGAAGCAAAGCTTAAGGAAGCGGCTGCTCGTGTTGATGCGTTATCTGGTAAATTCACTCTTTATCCTGAATATTAAACAACTGTGAAATCGGCTCATTCTTTGGGCCGATTTTTTTTAGATATAATTTGCTCATTAGATAGTTTTTCTGTAAAATGAGACGGAGTTAAATTTAAGAAAAGAGGCGATCATTGTGGCAAAGGTATACGTCTTCGACCATCCACTTATTCAGCACAAGCTAACATACATACGTGATAAAAATACAGGAACGAAAGAGTTCCGCGAATTGGTAGACGAAGTCGCAACACTCATGGCATTTGAAATCACCAGAGATATGTCACTTGAAGATATCGAAATTGAAACGCCAGTCTGTCCAGCCAAATCTAAGGTATTATCTGGAAAGAAAATGGGCGTTGTTCCGATTCTGCGAGCGGGAATTGGAATGGTTGATGGGATTTTAAAATTAATCCCGGCTGCCAAGGTTGGCCATGTTGGTTTATACCGCGACCCTGAAACATTAATGCCGGTGGAGTACTATATCAAGCTTCCAAGTGACGTGGAAGAGCGTGAATTCATCGTGGTAGATCCGATGCTCGCAACAGGCGGATCAGCGAATGTGGCGATTGATAGCTTGAAAAAGCGCGGCGCGAAACATATTAAATTTATGTGCTTGATTGCAGCACCAGAAGGCGTTGAGGCGGTTAAAGCAGCGCATCCAGACGTTGATATTTATATTGCGGCGTTAGATGAGAAGTTGAATGACCATGGATACATCGTTCCTGGATTAGGGGATGCTGGGGATCGGTTGTTTGGGACGAAATAGCATTGTTTTAGGCTGAGCAGATATAGTTTCTGCTCAGTTTTTTTGTTTGCAGGAGGTATCGTGCCCTTAGCCCGAGAAAATCAGAGTTAGAGGGAACAATACGGAGAGAATCGTGCCCTTAGTGTGAGAAAAATAGGGTTGGAGGGAACGATACGAAGAGAATCGTGCCCTTAGTGTGAGAAAAATAGGGTTGGAGGGAACGATACGGAGAGAATCGTGCCCTTAGTGTGAGAAAAATAGGGTTGGAGGGAACGATACGGAGAGAATCGTGCCCTTAGTGTGAGAAAAATAGGGTTGTAGGGAACGATACGAAGAGAATCGTTCCCTTAGCCCGAGAAAATCAGAGTTAGAGGGAACAATACGGAGAGAATCGTACCCTTAGTGTGAGAAAAATAGGGCTGGAGGGAACGATACGGAGAAAATCGTGCCCTTAGTGTGAGAAGAATAGGGTTGGAGGGAACGATACGAAGAGAATCGTGCCCTTAGCCCGAGAAAATCAGAGTTAAAGGGAACAATACTAAAAAAATTTCAAAAAAGATCAAGCTAGAGTCAGACACTTCAATGGCACCAAATACTTCCTCCCAAAAAACTGCATAATTTCCCCTCACGATGAAGATAGTATGAAAAAAGGGGAATTTTTTATATGAAAAAATGGACACTTTTATTTGTACTGGTTTTCTCCCTTCAAACGGCGACTTCGGCTCGTTCGCTTGAGACACCTCCGATACCAAAAGAACGAATTGCGATTGTGGTTCTTGAGAATCCGCAATCCCCTCAGGATATTCAACAATTGATTAAACCCTACAAGGACATTCATCTAAGGCATGTTTTTCAAGAAGCGATTTATGGTTTTTCTGTCGAAGGAAATCCGGAATCGATCGAGAAATTGGCGGAAGCCAGCAAACAAATTATTAGCGTTTCACCTGTGAACCAATATAAGGTGCAGGGTGAGGAAGGCGTTAAGATCATTGGCGGAGAAGAAGTGCGAGGCCTTTTTGACAAAAGTAACCGCCGGCTGACAGGGAAAGGGATTACCGTTGGAGTAATTGATACTGGTGTGGATTACACCCATCCAGACCTGAGAAGAAATTATGCGGGCGGACGTGATCTTGTCGATAATGACACCGATCCGATGGAAACGAAAACGTTGGGGAGGGCCACGGTTCACGGCACCCATGTAGCTGGAATTATTGCTGCGAATGGAAAGATAAAAGGGGTGGCACCAGAGGCAAAAATCCTCGCTTATCGGGCGCTAGGACCTGGCGGAGGTGGAACCACCGAAAATGTACTTGCAGCAATTGAGCAGGCGATAAAAGACAAAGTCGATATTATGAATCTTTCGCTTGGAAATGATATCAATGGTCCAGACCTGCCAATTTCCCTAGCATTGAATAGGGCAGTGGAGAGGGGAATCGTTGCTATCGCCGCATCAGGTAATTCGGGGCCGGATATTTGGTCAGTTGGTTCACCGGGAACAGCTTCTAAGGCAATCTCGGTTGGGGCTTCGACCCCGACGTTAGAAGTCCCGTATCTTCTAATAGAAGGAATGCGGGAAAAAATACGGATTCAACCACTGGCGGGCTCGGCAAATTGGAATCTTGATCGTTCCCTTTCGATTGTCGATGGCGGACTCGGTACGAAAGCAGACTTAAAAGATGTTATGGGAAAAATAGTCCTCTTGAAAAGGGGAAACTTAACGTTTACCGAAAAAGCGAAAAACGCGCGTGACGCAGGAGCAAAGGCAGTCATTATCTACAATAACTTGAGCGGAAGTTTCATGGGCAATCTTGAAGCACCGCTGGAGATTCCGGTCGCTTCAATCACAAAGAAAGAGGGAGAACTTTTAAAAAGTAAAGTCAATCGGCTGGCAAACATCCAAGTAACGCATGAAAAGGATTTGCTGGCAGACTTCAGTTCGAGGGGGCCGGTAACGGATACGTGGGAGGTTAAACCTGATATTGTTGCGCCCGGTGTAGCGATTAACTCGACAATTCCTGGCGGATATCTATCTCTTCAGGGGACGAGTATGGCGGCACCACATGTAGCAGGAGCGTGTGCACTGATTAAACAGGCGCATCCTGAATGGACACCGGATCAAATTAAGGCGGCATTGATGAATACCGCCAAACCGCTCGTTAAAAACGGGAAACTCTACCGGACCTATGAGCAGGGGGCAGGTAGAATTCAGGTCACAGAGGCAGTAAAAGCAACTTCGCTCGTCAGCCCAAGTTCACTGCGATTTGGTAAATACGAGAGTGAGGGCGATATTCACAAAGCTTTTCTCCATGTTGAGAACATGAGTGATAAACCTGTGCGCTATACCTTTGACATCCCTAAGCAAGCAGATGGTCTGAATTGGCGCTTCCCGCTGGCGTTTACCTTACAGCCTGGAGAATCACGAGATGCTAAACTGGAATTAGAAGTGAATCCGGTAGAATTAAAGGGAAAGATTCATGATGGATACCTTACGATAAATGCCGGTAGTAATCCGATACAGATTCCCTATATTTACGTACTTGAGGAGCCGAACTACCCAAGGGTGATGGGATTTAACTTTAAGGATGGCGACAAGCAGGGAACGTATCGTTATGAGGTCTACCTGCCGGGTGGTGCGGATGAATTTGGAATTGCACTGTTCAATCCGGATGACTTTCGATTTGTTGGATTTTTGGACAGTAATCAGAATGTAAAAAAGGGATTAATCAACAAGGTGATCACGGAAGAAAACCTTCCTCCTGCTGGTACCTATCTTGCTAAAGTGTTTGCAAAAAAGGCAGGGAAAGAAGATTTTATTGAAACGATGCTCGTGATTGGCGAGGGAGTCCGTTAGGGCAGGGTGGGTGGTGCTGGTAATATGCACCACTCGTGTCATATTTGTTCACAAAATAGTCACAATTACAGTATAAAAAATACACTGTATTACACTACAATGATAGTGTTAACTAAAACTTCCAAATGGAAGAAATTGCGCAGAATAGTTTGTGGATTAATTCACGTAAATTCATTGACATTGAAGAATCGCTATTGTATGCTAACAAAGGGTGTGAAATGAGAGGGTTTTCACGAAAATCGACAGAATCCTCAGTATTTTCGACAGTCTTCCTTTTTGTACATAACCTCGATTTTTGATTGTATTCTCTAAAGGCGAGGATGCGATAGTATGCGTAATGAAAACCGTAATCCCTTTAAAGCTTATGCTCTTATGTCTGCCATTTTAGCGTCCCTGGTGGGCTCCATTCTTATTGGACTTTTTTCAGGAAGATGGCTGGATAAGCAGTGGGGCACAGAGCCAATTTTCTTAATAATTGGATTGTTTATTGGTTTAGCAGCAGGTATTTACTCAATGCTTGTTACCATTCGCAAGTTCTATTCAGGAGATTAAATCAACCATGCCAGAATTTCAAACAATGTTTGCCCGACAGCGAAAGTGGATGTTTTTTTTATTGTCTTTTTATGTACTTGGCTGGGGGTTCACTTCGCAACAATCAATCTTTCTTGGATTGATTCTTGGGACAAGTTTGAGCCTCTTTAATTTGTGGTTGATGGCTCGAAAAATCGACAAATTTGGTCAAGCTGCAGCAGAAGGAAGACAGGTTCGTTCGCTTGGTTCTTTTTCACGAATGGCAACCGGTGCTTTGGCGATTGTCATCACAATGAGGTATCCTGAGCAATTCCATCTCATTAGTGTGGTTATAGGATTAATGACATCCTACATTGTCATTATGATAGATTTTTTTACGCACAATTTCTATTCAGATAAATAGCGGGGGAAGCGAGGTGAATACTGTTGCATCACGAAGCTCCAATAGTTACGTTTCTTGGACTCCAATTCAACCTGGCAAACATTTTGATGATCACCATAGCAAGTGCGATTGTCTTTTTGTTAGCTGTCCTATCTACTCGTAAACTGGCCATGAAACCATCTGGAATGCAGAATTTTATGGAATGGGTCATGGATTTTGTTAAAAACATCATAAACAGTACGATGGATTGGAAAGATGGCGGACGATTTCATATTCTCGGAATCACCATCATCATGTATATTTTTGTTTCGAATATGCTGGGGCTGCCATTCTCAATCGTTGTCGACGGAGTTCTTTGGTGGAAATCACCAACAGCGGATCCGGCTGTAACGTTGACGTTAGCCACATTGATAGTGGGATTATCTCACTTCTACGGCGTCAAGATGAAAGGTGCCGGAGCATATGGAAGGGAATTCTTTAAACCATTTTGGTTCATGTTCCCGATTAAAATTATTGAAGAGTTTGCAAATACTCTGACTCTCGGTCTCCGACTTTACGGAAACATTTATGCGGGGGAAATTTTATTAAGCTTACTCGCAGCTGGTTTAGCAACCGGTGTGGGCGGAACAATCGCCGCTGCACTACCGATGTTGGTATGGCAAGGCTTCTCACTCTTTGTCGGCGCCATCCAATCATTTATTTTCTGTATGTTAACAATGGTCTACTTAGCTCATAAAGTGAGCAGCGACCATTAAGATAAACCGTTCTTTTAAAAAGAACAAAAAAATAAGAATTCATTTTTTCATACATTAAAGGAGGAAATTTTCAAATGGGTCTTTTAGCAGCAGCAATCGCAATTGGTTTAGCAGCACTAGGTGCAGGTATCGGTAACGGTCTTATCGTTTCAAAAACAGTAGAAGGTATCGCTCGTCAGCCAGAAGCTCGCGGTATGCTTCAAACTACAATGTTCATCGGGGTTGCGTTAGTTGAGGCGATTCCTATCATCGCAGTTGTTATCGCGTTCATGGTTCAAGGTCAATAATCAACGCTGATATCCCGCGTTTTATGTACATGGCGAAGATCATTCGTGAGAACCTTCGCCATTCGTTTATGTTCAGTTATTAGCATAAACGATTGATTTCGACAATTATTTCGACTGATATATAGGTTGTTTTAAGGGAAAGACCTTGAAAGGAGTGAACCCGCTGGTGTTAACAAATAGTTTTGTATTAGGAGCAGCAGCAGCCCATTCAGGTGTGAACTGGGGAGATATTATCTTCCAACTTGTTATGTTTATCATCTTAATGGTATTGCTGAAAAAATTCGCTTGGGGCCCGTTAATGGGCATCATGAAACAGCGTGAAGAGCATGTTGCTGGTGAAATTTCAGCAGCAGAGCAAAGTCGCACTGAAGCAAAAAAACTAGTAGAAGAGCAGCGTTCTCTTTTAAAAGAAGCTCGTTCAGAAGCACAAGTTTTAATTGAAAATGCGAAAAAGCAAGGCGACATTCAGCGTGATGAAATCATTGCTGTGGCTCGTACTGAAGCAGAACGCATGAAAGAATCTGCGAAGCTTGAAATTGAGCAGCAGAAAGAAAAAGCGGTTGCCGCTATTCGTGAACAAGTTGCGTCCTTGTCTGTATTAATTGCTTCAAAAGTAATTGAAAAAGAATTAAATGCAGCAGACCAAGATAAACTGATTAACGAATATATTCAAGAGGCAGGAGAAAAGCGATGAGCAACTCCATGGTAGCAAAACGCTACGCGTTGGCTCTTTTTCAAATCGCAAAAGAACAGCAGCTTCTTGGAGTAATAGAAGAAGAACTTCGTGTAGTAAAGGAAGTTATGGTATACAACACTGATTTAAAAGCGGTATTAAAGTCTTCAAAACTTACATTAGATAAGAAAAAAGAGATTTTAAGAGGAGCTTTTTCAACGGTTAATCCATATGTACTGAATACACTATTGATCTTGATCGATCGCCATCGCGAAGACGAGATTATTGAAGTAGCCAACCAATTCTTTGACCTTGCAAATGAGGAAGCGGGAATTGCGGAGGCTGACGTTTACAGCACGCGTGAACTAACTGAAGCAGAACGCGACGCAATCTCTGCAACATTTGCAGCGAAGGTTGGTAAGAAATCACTTAGAATTGAAAATATCGTGGATTCCGAATTGCTTGGCGGCGTTAAGCTCCGAATCGGAAACCGTATATACGACGGGTCTTTGCGCGGAAAGCTAGACCGTTTAGAACGTAAATTGTTAAGCTAAGATTCGTAAGAATAGGGGTGAAACTCATGAGCATCAAAGCTGAAGAAATTAGTGCCCTGATAAAAAAGCAAATTGAAAACTATCAGGCTGAAATTCAAGTGAGTGATGTCGGTACAGTTATCTCCGTAGGTGACGGTATCGCACGTGTTCATGGCCTCGACAATGTCATGGCTGGAGAACTTGTTGAATTTTCAAATGGCGTTATGGGTATGGCTCAAAACCTTGAAGCCAATAACGTTGGTATTATCATTCTTGGACCTTTCACTGAAATTAAAGAAGGTGACGAGGTTCGTCGTACAGGACGCATCATGGAGGTTCCAGTAGGTGAGGAACTAATTGGTCGTGTTGTTAACTCTTTAGGACAACCAGTTGATGGTATGGGTCCAATCAATACTACAAAAACTCGCCCTGTTGAAGCAGTAGCTTCAGGCGTTATGGCTCGTAAATCCGTTCATGAGCCATTACAAACAGGTATTAAAGCGATTGACGCACTTGTGCCAATCGGCCGCGGTCAGCGTGAGTTAATCATCGGAGACCGTCAAACAGGTAAAACATCTGTTGCAATTGATACAATCTTGAACCAAAAAGGTCAAGACATGATTTGTATCTACGTTGCTATTGGTCAAAAGGAATCAACTGTACGTGGTGCGGTTGAAACTCTTCGTAAGCATGGCGCGTTAGAATACTCAATCGTTGTAACAGCATCTGCATCACAACCTGCTCCATTGTTATTCTTAGCTCCTTATGCTGGGGTTGCAATGGCTGAAGAATTCATGTATAACGGCAAGCACGTTTTGATCGTATATGATGATTTATCAAAACAAGCGGCTGCATATCGTGAGCTTTCCCTATTACTTCGTCGTCCTCCAGGTCGTGAAGCATATCCAGGGGATGTATTCTACTTGCACTCAAGACTTCTTGAGCGTGCAGCGAAATTGAACGACACACTAGGTGCTGGTTCAATCACTGCATTGCCATTTATCGAAACACAAGCAGGTGACGTTTCTGCTTATATCCCAACAAACGTTATCTCCATCACAGATGGACAAATTTTCTTACAATCAGATCTATTCTTCTCCGGTGTACGTCCAGCAATCAACGCAGGTCTTTCCGTTTCTCGTGTAGGAGGATCCGCGCAAATCAAGGCGATGAAGAAGGTAGCAGGTACACTGCGTCTTGACCTTGCATCATACCGTGAGCTAGAAGCATTTGCACAGTTCGGTTCTGACCTTGATAAAGCTACACAAGCGAAACTTAACCGCGGTGCGCGTACGGTTGAAGTTCTTAAACAAGATCTTCACAGACCGCTTTCTGTTGAAAAGCAAGTAGCTATTCTTTATGCATTAACACGCGGTTTCCTTGATGATATTCCGTTAGTGGATGTTCGTCGTTTTGAATCAGAATTCCTTAATTGGTTAGACCACAATCGCAAAGACTTGTTAGACCATATTAAAAATACGAAGGATCTTCCTTCTGATGATGATATGGCTGCTGCACTTAACGCCTTCAAAAAGACGTTTGCAGTTTCCGAATAAGTAGGGTCTGACATTTAGTAACGGGTGATTAAACAGTGGAAACAGGCACCCAAAACCGTGCCTGTCACCACTGTTTAATCCCCAAACATTCTTTGAATGAGGGTGGTGAGAACCTATGGCATCATTACGTGATATAAAAAATAGTATTAATTCTACGAAAAAAATGAGTCAGATTACAAAAGCAATGGAGATGACTTCTGCAGCTAAATGGAATCGTGGGGTCATGAATGCAAAAGCATTTGTTCCTTATATGGAAAAAATCCAGGAAGTTACGGCAGCAGTCGCAATGGGCAGCAAAGGGATTAATCATCCAATGCTACAATCTCGTCCTGTTAAGAAAACGGGTTATATTGTTATGACATCCGACCGTGGTCTTGCAGGTGCTTTTAATAGTAACGTTATCCGTCGTGTATACCAAACAATCGAGCAACGCCATAAATCGAAAGATGAATATGCGATCATTGCAATCGGTCGTGTAGCCCGTGACTTTTTCGTTAAACGCGGCATAAATGTCGATCTTGAAATTGTTGGAGTATCCGATCAACCGAGCTTTGAAAGTGTTAAAGATATTACCAGTAGTACTGTAGGTATGTTCTCCGATGGAACCTTCGATGAACT
Source organism: Neobacillus sp. CF12 (assembly GCF_030348765.1). Classification (GTDB taxonomy): domain Bacteria; phylum Bacillota; class Bacilli; order Bacillales; family Cytobacillaceae; genus Neobacillus. The sequence goes on from NZ_JAUCEU010000007.1 coordinate 4,016,591, forward strand.
TTACGTATATTACACTCATTATAAAAGTGCCATTACTCAAGAGGTAACGGTGAAGAAGCTTCTTCCGCTATCGGATATTTCAACTTCTTCAAAGCTTACATCTTATGAATTTGAGCCATCTGCAGAAGAAATTTTAGAAGTTCTCCTGCCTCAATATGCTGAGAGCTTAATTTACGGTGCTCTTTTAGACAGTAAAGCAAGTGAGCATGCTGCTCGAATGACTGCGATGAGAAATGCTACTGATAATGCGAAAGAAATGATCAAAAATTACTCACTTATCTACAATCGTGCCCGTCAAGCAGCGATTACACAAGAGATTGCTGAAATCGTCGGCGGAGCGGCTGCATTAGAGTAGGTTGAAAAGCGGAAGCGCCTTGCCCAAGGAAAAATGCAGTTCAATTTTTCCCAGGGGCGTCAGGCATAAGACAAGCCGGCAAGAAGGTTGTTCTTTAACCTTATTGACGGATTGGCTTAGACCTGAGAGCCACTAGGCGCTGTAGCTAGACATAGAATCTAATTTTTTAATATGAGCCCCATTTAGGGGTATTGATAAGTCCTATATGTGGGAATGTGTTCAACGTTCCCAACTACATAGAAGGACTATAACTAGTAAAGTGTGATTCACTAGGTTCCTTTTTCAAAAAGGGGTTTTGTGAAAAAGTAAGATAGGAGGGAAAATAATGAATAAAGGACGCGTTCTTCAGATTCTGGGTCCGGTTATTGACGTTAAGTTTGAAAACGGTCAACTTCCTGAGATTTATAACGCTTTGCGTATTGAATACAAAGCACAAAATCAGTCAGAAGTTGATATCAACTTAACCCTTGAAGTAGCCCTTCATTTAGGTGATGATACTGTTCGTACAATTGCAATGGCTTCTACTGATGGTGTAATGCGTGGAATGGATGTTGTTGATACAGGTGCTGCTATTTCTGTACCGGTTGGGAATGTAACTCTTGGTCGTGTATTTAACGTATTAGGTGAAGTTATCGACCTTAACGAGGAAATTCCAGCGAGTGAGCGCCGTGATTCGATTCACCGCGAAGCTCCAACGTTTGAAAACCTTTCTACTGAAGTAGAAATTCTTGAAACAGGTATTAAAGTTGTAGACTTACTTGCTCCTTATATTAAGGGTGGTAAGATTGGTCTATTCGGTGGTGCGGGTGTAGGTAAAACCGTATTAATCCAGGAATTGATCAATAACATCGCGCAAGAACACAGCGGTATTTCGGTATTCGCTGGTGTTGGTGAGCGTACACGTGAAGGTAATGACCTTTTCCATGAAATGACGGATTCAGGCGTTATTAAGCAAACTGCGATGGTATTCGGACAAATGAACGAGCCGCCAGGAGCACGTATGCGTGTTGCACTGACTGGTTTGACAATGGCTGAATATTTCCGTGATGAGCAAGGACAAGACGTTCTTTTCTTCATGGATAACATCTTCCGTTTCACGCAAGCAGGTTCTGAAGTATCGGCGTTATTAGGCCGTATGCCTTCTGCCGTTGGTTACCAGCCGACTCTTGCTACTGAGATGGGTAAATTACAAGAACGTATTACTTCTACGAATAAAGGTTCTGTTACATCAATCCAAGCGATTTACGTACCAGCCGATGACTATACGGATCCGGCTCCTGCTACAACATTCGCTCACTTAGATGCAACAACAAACCTTGAGCGTAAGCTTTCTGAAATGGGTATCTACCCTGCGGTGGATCCACTTGCTTCGACTTCTCGTGCATTGTCACCTGAAATCGTTGGCGAAGAGCATTACAATGTAGCTCGTCAAGTTCAATCAACATTACAACGTTACCGTGAATTACAGGATATCATTGCAATCCTAGGTATGGATGAGCTTTCTGATGATGATAAGTTAGTGGTACTTCGTGCACGTCGTATCCAAAACTTCTTATCACAGAACTTCCACGTTGCTGAACAGTTTACTGGACAGCCAGGATCTTATGTACCTGTAAAAGAAACAGTTCGTGGTTTCAAAGAAGTCCTTGAAGGTAAGTATGACCACCTTCCAGAAGACGCATTCCGCTTAGTTGGACGTATTGAAGACGTAGTGGAAAATGCAAAACGCATGGGTGTAGAGGCCTAAAGCCTGTCAGGAGGGTAAAAAATGAAGACGATTAAAGTCAGTATTGTTACTCCCAATGGCCCGGTGTATGAGTCCGATGTGGAAATGGTTATTACGAAGGCTCAAAGTGGTGAATTAGGTATTTTACCTGGACATATTCCAATGGTTGCTCCTCTTGCTGTTGGCGCTGTGCGCCTTAAGCATGCTGGAAGTAAACAAGAGGATCTTGTTGCTGTCAGTGGCGGTATTCTTGAAGTCCGTCCCGAACAAGTAACGATTCTAGCCCAAGCAGCTGAAAAAGCAGAGGATATCGACGTTGAACGTGCACAAAAAGCAAAAGAACGTGCCGAGCAGCGTATGAGAGAGCAGAAAGCGGAAGACATCGACTTCCGTCGTGCTGAACTAGCCCTGCAGCGTGCCATCAACCGACTAACGGTTACAGGAAAACAATAATAGATATGTTTCAAACCCCTGCTCAGTCGACGGACTGGCGGGGGTTTTTACTTTTTCTAGTATTTGTTTGTGTTGCTGGAGTCTGCTTTAGTTTTAGAGGACTTATTGAATGACTTGAAGGTAGCGTCTGCGGCAAAGATTCTACCTGATTTGATTGGTCCTAGGAGGAAATGAAGGAAAAGGCATATAAAATTATCGAAGATTATAGAGGTATTGGAGTAGCCCCTTATTTGAAATAAGGGTTTTTTGTGGTTTTGTCGGACTTTGTCGGAAGAAAATAATTAACAGAATCTTTAAAAGTATTTGACTTGTGGGATAAATCAGCTTATACTTTCAATAAGACATCATATGATGTCATATAACATTAGGGGGTAAAAGTAAATGAAAACTGAACATGTTAACCAAATTGCGGCTGCAATCAATGCAGTTAAAGCAACAAAAGTGAAGAATGTTTATTTTGTAGCTTGTGGAGGTTCGATGGCATCCCTTGCTACTGGGGATTATTTCTTAAACAGAGAAATTGAGATTCCAAGCAGAGTTTATACTTCTAATGAATTTGTTCATGTGAACCCGCCAGGACTTGGTGAAGGAAGCGTTGTTATCCTTCGTTCACATTCAGGAACTACACCAGAAACAGTTGCTGCTGCTAAGTTTGCAAGAGAAAAAGGAGCAGTTACGATTGCAATTTCCATGGAAGTTGATTCTCCACTTTGTCAAGAAGCTGAGTATACCGTTCATTACAACTATAAGGATGGCTCAGACGCGATTGATGGAGAAACGGGTATATACTACAGCTTAATTTTCGGTCTTTTGAATGCGGTTTCACCAAATGAAAAATACGAAAGAGTATCAAATCAATTAAATAATTTGGAAACTCTTTTCGAATCAAACAGAAAATTGACTTATGATCGTGCATTCCAATTTGGAAGCGAATACAAGCGCGATAAACTGATTTATACAATGGGCAGCGGTGCTTATTACCATCAGGCATATTCGTTTACAAGCTGTTTGTTAATGGAAATGTTATGGATCCACTCTAATGCGATTCATACTGGAGAATACTTCCACGGACCATTTGAGGCAACTGACTTTGATGTTCCGTTCCTAATTATCAAAGGAGAAGGCGCTACTCGTCCATTAGATGAAAGAGCGATTAACTTTGCACAAAAATTCAGTAAAAAAGTTGAGGTTGTCGATGTAGCGGAATTGGATTACACAGGTATTGATGAAGATCTTAAAGAATACTTTGGTCCAGCTCTTGCAGGTGTTGTATTACGTCAATATGCAGATGGTTTGGCAGAGCATACAGGTCACCCGCTTTCAGTAAGACGCTATATGTGGAAAATGGAATATTAATCTACCAACATTAGTCACTTAACAACTCGGGTTCAACATGATAGATTATAAGAATGATTTTCTAATATACTTATGGGACACGATTTGCAAGTGGACAAGGTTCAGTTGAAGGTTAATCTAATCTACGTTGATGACTAGGACACTTAATTGAACTCACTCCATTTCATTATTTTATAAATAATAATCTGAATATTTTAAAGGGAGTGAAAAAATGAAAAGATTTTTAGCAATTTTCATGACAGTTCTTTTATTAGCATTAACAGCTTGTTCCTCCTCAGCAGGAAACGAAGAAAAAAATTCAACGGATAAAGATGTCGTGGAAATCGATTTCTTCCATAGATGGCCGAATGAACCACGGAAATCTTTCTATGATCAGAAAATCAAAGAATTTGAAGACGCTAATCCAGGTGTTAAAATTAATGTCAATTCTGTTTTAAACGATTCTTACAAAGAGAAAATTAGAGTACTCGTTTCTAACGACGATCTTCCAGATATTTTCTCTTCTTGGTCTGACTCATTTGCTGAAAACCTTGTATCATCAGATCGTATTATGGAGCTAGATAGTATTTTAGCAGAGGACTCTGAGTGGGCAGGAAAATTAATTGAGTCTCAGTTTGCAGGTTTTACATTTGATGAAAAGAAGTATGGAGTACCATTTACGGTTGACGGAAAGGCATTCTTCTATAATAAGGAAGCCTTCAAGAAAAATAATCTTGAAGTTCCTAAAACCTATAAAGAATTTATCGCAGTTCTAGATGATTTACAGGATGCTGGTTATGAAACGCCGTTAGTAGAAGGTTTAACCAATGCGTGGGCGATTTCACATTATATGGGAACTATTTTCCAAAGGGTTGTTGATCCTGCTGTAACAGCAAAAGATTATAATGTCGAAACAGGTGAGTTTACAGATCCAGGTTATATTCAAGGATTAGAAATCTTCAAGGAACTTACTGATTACATGGGAGATCTCTCAACTGCAATTGACCACGAGGCTGCAAGAAATATGTTCGCTAGTGGTGAAGCACCAATTGTTTACATGCAGTTTGCTGAAGTTAAAATGGTAGAAGATCAAGGTATGACAGATTTCGGATTCTTTGACTTCCCTGAAATCGAGGGCGGTAAAGGTGATTCTAAGGCACTTACTGGTGCACCAGAAGGATGGATGTTAAGTAAAAATGCACCAAAAGAAGCAGTTGAATTCTTGAAGTTCTTAACATCTGAAGAAACAGCTTACGATTTCACAAAAACAGATGGACAATTGAATGCCGTACAGGGTGCTGTTGATGAAGGCAATACTTCACCTGCCAGATTAGAAGCGTATGAGCTTGTAACAAAAGCTTCTGCAACTACACCATGGTTTGATAATGCTGTTAATATCAATATTGCCGATATCTTCATGAGGGGCGGACAAACATTAGCAAATGAGCAAACGACTCCTGAAGAAATTATGAAGGAAGTACAAGCTGAAGCAAAACGTTTGAAAAAGTAGAATGAATTCCCCTTCCCCAAGATTCGAGGACAGTGTTCCTCGAATCTTGGGGAAATCTAACAAACGAGTCAAAAATATTAGGGGTGGGATCAATGCAAAGAAGGAAATTTAATATTATCCCTGTACTATTCTTATTGCCGAGCATCGCCTTGCTGCTCGTATTTGTCTATATTCCACTTATACAAAATTTTTATAATAGCTTTTTTGATTTTTCAGTTTTCTCTCAAACAAAAACGTTTGTTGGTTTGGAAAATTTCAGAAACCTATTAGCCGATAAAGCAGTAAATGTTGCACTTCTCAATAACGTTAAGTACGCAATCATTTCTGTAATTTTACAAGTTGGATTTGCTTTAGTGTTAGCTTATATATTGGAAGATAAATTATTTCAAAGAGTAGCCCCTTTCCTTAGGGTCGTTTACTTTATGCCAGTTATGATTTCCATTTCTGTTGTAGCTTTACTTTTTGGGTTTGTTTACAACCCGCAAATGGGACTTTTAAATAGTTTCCTTGAATTAATTGGTTTGGAAAACCTGAAAGAAGTATGGCTAGGCAATTCTGAGACAGCCATTTATTCCGTCATTGCAATGTCACAATGGCATAGTATTGGGTTTGTTACCCTTTTATTTATTGTTGCGATTCAGAAAATTCCGAAAGAGCTTTACGAAGCTGCTGATATAGATGGAGCTGGAAAAATAAGAAAGTTTTTTAGCATTACAGTACCACAGGTAAGAGAAGCTATATTTGTAAACACGTTGATTACGATCACTGGATCTATGCTCGTTTTCAACGAACCTTATATTCTAACGAATGGCGGACCAGGTTTTAGTTCAACAGTTATGTCTGTACATATGTATCAGACTGGATTTGTGAAAGATAACATGGGCTATGCCTCCACACTTGCGGTTATTATATTTGTTTTAACAGCGGTGCTGGCACTAATTCAAATAAAACTGTCTCGCACGGGAAAGGATGATTAACATGGAGCAGGTAATAAAACCATCTGTGGAGCAGGTAATAAAACCATCTCGGAAACTACGAAAGTTTAGTATCGGCCGATTTCTCACCATGCTAATGTTGGCGGCTTTTGCAATCGCCATCCTTTATCCGCTTCTTTGGATGGTTATCTCTTCGATGAAGAGCTATAATGAGATCTTCAATGATGTCTGGGGCTTACCTAGTACTTGGATTGTTGAAAACTACTCCGTGGCTTGGTCAAAAGGTATATCCGGCTATTTTATGAATAGTTTGTTCGTTACAAGTGTATCCATTATTGCGGTTCTGATTATTGGCTCGATGGCAGCATTTGTACTGGCCAGATATAAGACAAGATGGATTGACATTGCTCTGATTTTTACCATCGGCGGAATGATGATGAATCCACAGGTTGCCTTAATTCCATTGTTTAATATCCTTACGAATCTAGATTTAATCAATACCCATTGGGCGTTAATTTTAACCTATATCGCTTATCGATTGCCATTAACGATTTTGCTTTTGAGAGGGTATTTTCTAAGTATTCCAAAAGAACTGGAAGAGTCAGCCATTATTGATGGATGTACGGAATTCGGTATCTATCGAAGAATCTATTTGCCGATGTCGGTGCCAATTTTGTTGACAACGATTGTATTGACTGCATTCTTTGCATGGAATGAGTTCTTATTTGCTACAGTCTTTATTGATTCCGAAACATTGAAAACAATTCCATCAGGATTAATGAATTTTAGAGATGCCTTACGGACAGATTGGGGCGTACTCCTTGCGGGGATGGTACTCGCTTCGCTGCCAATGATTGCGTTGTTAATCTTCTTGCAAAAGTATCTAGTTCAAGGACTATCTGAAGGTTCTGTAAAAGGTTAAAGGAAGGATGAGCACGTTGAAAATTATTGCAATTGGAGATAATGTGGTAGATTGTTATTTGGATCAGGGGAAGTATTATCCTGGCGGTAACTGTGTTAATGTCGCTGTAAATTGTAAGCGTTCAGGAGCGGAAGATGTCAGTTATATTGGGATTTTTGCCACAGACGATAAGGCAGACCATTTGAAAAGCGTTCTTGAGATGGAAGGTATTCCTTTTCAACGTTCACGTGTGGCAGAAGGAATTAGTGGACAACCCCGCGTAAATCTTACCGAGGATGGCGATCGTGTATTTGTAGGCGGACCAAAGAATACGGTTCAACATATCTTAAAGTTAAAACTTACCTCTGAGGACTATGAATATATTAAAGAGTTTGATGTTGCTCATACTAGCTGCTATAGTTCAATGGAAGAAGAACTTTCAGGCTTGGCGCAGCATGTTAACGTATCCTACGATTTTTCGGATAAGTATACTGCCGGGCAGCTTGAGAAAGTTTGCCCTTATATCAAACATGGTTTTTTCTCAGGTGCTCATTTAAGTGATGATGAACTGGAGAATTTAGTAGCGAATCTAGGGAAATATAATTTGGAAACGATTGGTATTACCAGAGGTTCCAAACCTGCTATTTTTCTCCACCTGGGAAAAAGGTATAGTCAAGAAGTGTTTGAAACCGAAATCGTTGATACAATGGGAGCAGGCGATAGTTTTATCGCTGGTTTTTTAACAGCCTTCTACAAGCAAAAAGACATGAAGGAAGCCTTAGTCTTTGCCGCTGAACGAGCTAGCATTACTTGCGGGTTTTATGGCGGATTCGGCTACCCGAAGGATTTAGAATAGTACATTTGATATAGCCTAACGCCACAAGGTAAAGGCTATTATTTTTCAATAAAAAAGATAGTTTTATAATCATTTTCTTATTATAATTACTATTATAAGTAAATTTTAGAAGAGGTAACTTATGGATAAGGAAAAATCTGTTGAAACAGAGAGCCCGGTGTTTTTGTATGATCAGGTAAAGCATGGCATTATGGAAATGATTAATACGGGAAAAATTGTTTCCGGCCAAAGACTGCCGAATGAGAAGGAATTATGTGAAGCCTTCGACACAAGCAGAATTACCATTAGACGAGCGTTGAAGGAACTTGCAAGCGAAGGGGTCATTGAAATCATTCATGGTAAAGGGACCTTTGTCAAAAACGTGAAACAAAAAATCCATATTCTTAATTTGCAAGGCTTTTCGGAATTGTCAGTAGCGACAGGGGATGGCAATTTTACAAAAGAAATTTTGGTTAATCAAATTGAAACCGCTGACAAAGAACTTATGCAGTATTTTGAACGTAATGAGCCATTTGAAGTAGTGAAGCTTGTACGACTAATAAAGGATGGAAACAATATCTTTAGTGTTGACTTTGCCTATTTACCTTGTGATATATACTCTGGCATTTCTGAAAAAATAAAGGATAATGTTTCAACCTTTAAAGTTATACATGATGATTACGGAATAAAGTTCGGCAAAGCGCGGAAGGAAATGGAGTTTATTCTTCCTCCTCAAGATTTAAGCAAGCTTCTTCAAGTCTCTCGAATGGAAACTGTCATTCAAGTTAAGAAAGTAATAAAGGATGATCATGAAAGACCGGTACATTACTCCGTGTACTACCTCCTTGCTAATAAAGTAAACTTCTATATTGACGTAGATATGGACAGTGATCTTGATTTAACGGAATAATATAAAACAAAGACCTTTGACTTGTGGCATGGGTCTTTGTTGTATATATACTTGTGATATTTGGAGGATTTGAAAGCTTGGCCAGTCTTACGACTGGCTTTTTCAGTGTTATATGATGGTGGAAATAATAGTTAGGCAGGTAAACAAAGGGTTTTGGCAGGTGAAATGGGGAGGCAGGCAGGTAAGAGAATCAAATTGGAAGGTATAGCTTTGGATTATGCAGGTAAGTTGAAAATCGTAATTAAGGTTTATGGTTTGACGGAAAAATATTGCGTACTATCTCTTGATTATGGAGGATTTGATAGCTTGGCCAGTCTTGCGACTGGTATTTTGTTCGTTTAGAGGATGTTGGATATAGTTAGGCAGATAAACAAATAGAATATGCAGGTGAAGGATTGAAGTGTGCAGGTAAGGATTTAGAAAAGGCAGGAAGAAGAGGGGAATAAGCAGGTAAGAGAAGGGAGGGGGGATTAGTTGGGGTATCTGAGGGTGGACTATTGACAAAACCAGTTTTGCGACTAGTATTTATAGGAATTTAGTAGGATGTTGATTATATTTATTCCTTTTTAATAGAAAGTTTAGAATGATTTGGTATATTGTGAATATGATGGTGTTGATGGGTTGTATGAAGTTGTTACTTAATTTGGTGTAACCAATATTTTTGAATAAGAGGGTACGATTTGTTGTACTTTTTATGACAAATCTCACTGACAGTAGTTGGGATTTGTTGTTTAATGTCGATACGAGGGAAAAAAATACAGCTCTTGCGAGCCTGTTGTTAGGCACGTCATCTTTCGCTTCGCTGCAGATCACGTGCATGAGTTCAATGTTTTGCAGTTCGCTTATGCGTCATCTCTGAAGTGATTTCAGGAGGTCTTTTCTGCGAGATCACGCAAACGCTCAGGGGGTGGGGGCTTGTGTCTCCTAAATCAGGTTTATGCGAAAAAGTTGAAATTTCTACCGCCATGTGCTGACGCACATTGCGCTTCAGTTCCGCTGAAGCTTGCAAAACGTCCCAGTCCAAGGCGTTTTTGTGAGCGAGCTCACAAACGCTTGGCCAGGGACGTTTTGCGGCGATAGAAATTCCAATTTTTAATAGGTGGTGTTGTCGACACAAAGTTGTAACAGTGCTATAATGTTATCGGTTACAAGTTTCATTGTTATGAAAATTTTCAACATTGGAGGGGATGGACTTGGAACTTTTGAATTTATATCAGAATAATTATCTGATTGTTTTGGTGTTCCTTTGTCTTGGGGTGCTGCTGCCACTGGTGGCGTTATATTTAGGTAAGCTTTTGCGTCCTCATAAGCCGAGTGTCGAGAAGTATACCACATATGAAAGCGGTATTGATCCATTTCACGATTCCCGTGTACAGTTCAATGTCCGCTATTATATTTTTGCCCTTATGTTTGTTATTTTTGATGTAGAGACTGTATTTTTATACCCATGGGCTGTTGCCTATGATAAGCTGGGAGTTTTTGCGTTAATTGAGATGTTGATTTTCGTAATTATGCTGTTAATTGGCTTAATCTACGCTTGGAAGAAGAAGGTGCTACGATGGACTTAAAACTAGATGACCTTTCACCAGAGGAAATGAAAGAACTAGAAAGAAATGTGTTTTTTGCGACGCTGGAGCAAATTAAAGCATGGGCACGCAGTAATTCGTTGTGGCCGATGACATTTGGTCTGGCTTGTTGTGCGATTGAGATGATGGGTACGGGTGGAGCCAACTATGACCTTGACCGCTTTGGGACCATTTTCCGGACGTCGCCAAGGCAATCGGATTGTATGATTGTGTCTGGTACGGTTACGAAGAAGATGGCGCCGATTGTTCGTCGTTTGTATGATCAAATGCCAGAGCCGAAATGGGTTATTGCGATGGGGTCTTGCGCAACTGCAGGAGGTCCTTATGTGAAATCGTATTCAGTTGTGAAGGGTGTCGATCAAATCGTCCCTGTTGATGTTTATATCCCTGGATGCCCACCAAACCCGGCCGCATTAATTTATGGAATTAATAAATTAAAGGAAAAGATTCGCTATGAGGCGAAGACTGGGAAGAAGGTGATCTAACCGATGAGCGGGGAAAAGGATCTCGATCAATTAAAAAGAGAAGCAGCTGAAAAAGCAAAGGCGGCAGCGTTGGCGAAGCGTCAGGCGAAGGCAGCGGGTGAGTCTCAAGATGCTCCAAAGCAGGAGGACAAACCTTCTGAGCAAGCGCTTAGTCAGGATCCGAAGCCAACGGAAACACCAGTAGCAACGGATGATGCAGACCTTGCAAAGAAAAAGGCAGCTGCAGCAGCGAAGGCTAAAGCGGCTGCACTAGCGAAGAAGAAACGTGAAGGTATCGTAGAGGAAGAGGCTCCAGCTCCGGTTGAAGAACCGCCAGCAGCAGCTGATGCACCGGAAGACGGAGATGACCTTGCGAAAAAGAAGGCTGCAGCAGTAGCGAAGGCGAAAGCAGCGGCAGCGGCGAAGCGTAAAGCGATGGAGTTGGCTGCAGGCAATGCGCCGGCAGAAGAAACACCAGCAGTAGAAGCTGAAGCGAGCGATGACAGTGACGACCTTGCAAAGAAAAAGGCAGCGGCTGTAGCGAAGGCAAAAGCGGCGGCAGCGGCGAAACGCAAAGCAATGGAGTTAGCGGGAGAGTCCGCACCAGCGGAAGCACCAGCAACTGAAGCGAGCGATGACAGTGATGACCTTGCGAAGAAGAAGGCTGCAGCAGTAGCAAAGGCGAAAGCAGCGGCAGCAGCAAAGCGTAAAGCGATGGAATTAGCAGGCGGCGCAGCCCCAGCGGATGAACCTGCAGGAGATGACGCTAAGGCAAAAGCGGCAGCAGCGGCAAAAGCGAAGGCAGCAGCAGCGGCGAAAGCAAAGGCAGCTGGAACCGGTGAGGCAGACACTGCGGCCATGGGTGATGATGAAAAAGCGAAAGCCAAAGCAGCGGCAGTAGCAAAAGCAAAAGCGGCAGCAGCAGCGAAGGCGAAAGCAGCAGGCACAGCAAAAGGGAGCGACGTATCGCCAGCCGATACGGCCGATCAACCATCACCAAACCAGCACTTCTTAGATAAGTACAGAAAGGTTATTGAGGAAAACCTCGGTCCTGATGTTTTAGAAGATTCTTATATTAATAAATTATCGAAAGACGTTCCGACACTTATTGCAAAGAAAGATACATATTTCAAGGTAGCTCAGTTTTTAAAATACAACGAGCTCCTCGGGTTCGATTATCTTTCTGAGCTGCATGGAACAGATTTTGTCACACATATGGAAGTATATGTTCACTTATTCTCATACAAAAATCGCCAATCAGTGGCATTAAAAGTGAAGATAGACCGCGATGAACCAACAATCGAGTCCTTGCAGCCAATTTGGGCAGGAGCTAATTGGCCTGAGTGCGAAGCTTATGATTTACTAGGAATTAAGTTTACGGGACATCCGAATTTACATCGGATTATGCTAGGAGAAGATTGGGTTGGCCATCCACTGCGTAAAGATTATGAACAGTATGATGTGGAGGTGTAACCAATGATCAGAACTGAAGAAATGCTGCTAAACGTCGGTCCTCAGCATCCAAGTACGCACGGAGTATTCCGTCTAGTTGTCAAGATCGATGGGGAAATCATCACGGAAGCAACCCCTGTCATCGGTTATTTACACCGCGGAACGGAAAAGTTAGCCGAGAACCTGCAATATACACAGATCATTCCATACACTGACCGAATGGACTATTTGTCAGCGATGACAAATAACTATGTGATTTGTCATGCCGTTGAAACGATGATGGGAATCCAAGTGCCAGAACGTGCTGATTTCCTTCGTGTCATGGCAATGGAATTAGGGCGTATCGCCAGCCACCTGGTTGCCTGGGGTACTTATATCCTTGACCTTGGTGCGACGAGCCCGTTCATCTATGCGTTCCGTGACCGTGAAATGATTATCAATATGCTTAACGAATTATCAGGTGCTCGCTTGACCTTCAACTATATGCGTGTGGGCGGGGTAAAGTGGGATGCTCCAGAAGGCTGGGTCGATGGCGTTAGGGAGTTCGTTCCGTATCTGCGCGAACAGCTAAAGGGTTATCACAACCTCGTATCCGGAAATGAAATCTTTTTAGACCGGGTAAAAGGAGTTGGCGTTTATTCGAAAGAAGAGGCCATCAACTATTCACTCAGTGGTCCAAATCTTCGCAGTACCGGCGTGAAATGGGATCTTCGTAAAGACGAACCATATTCAATTTATGATCGTTTTGATTTTAATGTGGTCACAAGAGAAGAAGGGGATTGTCTAGCACGTTACCATGTGCGTCTTGAAGAAATCGAAGAATCATTGAAAATCCTTGAGCAGGCATGTGAACAATTCCCTGCTGAAGGCGAGATTATGGCCAAGGTGCCAAAAATAATCAAGGCACCAAAAGGGGAAGCTTTTGTACGAATTGAATCTCCACGTGGAGAAATTGGCTGCTATATCTCAAGTGACGGTAAAAAAGAACCGTATCGCTTGAAGTTTAGAAGACCTTCATTCTATAATCTGCAAATTCTCCCTAAATTATTAGTAGGCGAAAACATTGCAAACTTGATTGCGATTTTAGGGGCAGTTGACATTGTCCTTGGGGAGGTGGACGGCTAATGGTAGAAGAGTTGCTCCAATCCAGCCCAGGCTGGATGAACGTTGGAATCTTCTTTTTACTCGCAGTTGTCTTACTATTGGTAGTCTTAGGTTTCGTAACATACGCAATATTAGCAGAGCGAAAGGTTTTAGGATATATGCAGGCCCGTCACGGCCCGAACCAGCTTGGCGGCAAGTGGGGATTACTGCAGACCGTAGCCGACGTTCTTAAACTATTATTAAAAGAAGACATTATTCCAAAGGCAGCTGACAGGCCGTTATTTATCCTAGCACCAATCATTGCTTTTACACCAGCCTTTATGGTGCTCGCGACCATTCCGTTTACCGACAAATTCCAATTTGCGGATATCGGGGTTGGCTTGCTCTATTATATTGCTGTTTCCGGAATGACGATATTTGGAATGGTACTTGGCGGCTGGGCGTCCAACAATAAATACGCGCTCCTAGGGGGCATGCGTGCAGGCGCACAGATGATCTCTTACGAAATACCGCTTGTTATGTCCGTTTTAGGTGTCATTCTATTAACAGGAAGCTTGAATTTAAATGATATTGTCCTGCAGCAGGAGCATGGCTGGTTCATTGTTTATCAGCCGATTGCCTTTATTGTGTTCTTTATCGCATCGATTGCAGAATTAAACCGGACACCATTTGACCTTCCTGAATCAGAGAACGAACTGGTTGCCGGATACTTTGTTGAGTACTCAGGATTCCGTTGGGCATTCTTTATGCTTACTGAATATGTGTACATGTTTGCGATGTCATCACTGATCACCGTCATCTTCCTAGGCGGATGGCTGCCACCGCTGGATATCTTAGGATTTATCCCAGGCGCCGTATGGTTCGCACTTAAATTTAGCGTTGTCATCTTTGTTTACATGTGGCTGCGGGCTACACTTCCACGATTTAGAATCGACCGATTAATGGAATTCGCCTGGAAAGTGCTATTCCCAGTGGCCTTAGCAAATATATTCTTAACAGCGTTAATCAAAACATTATTTTTCTAAGACTTTTTGAAAAAGGAACCTAATGGGGCGCACGCGTTTGGCTTAAGCCCTTGAAGGAGTCCATAACACGATTACAGTATGTAATTTTTAAAATGAAAAAGGGGTGAAAAACGTGCTTGGATTTACAAAAGGCTTGAAATATACCCTAAAACAGCTAACGAAAGAAAAGGTAACCTATAATTATCCAGATGAGCCGCTTCCGCTGCCGGACCGCTTCCGCGGTATTCAAAAGTTTTATCCGGAAAAGTGTATCGTTTGCAATCAATGCATGAACATTTGCCCGACTGAATGTATTAATTTAACGGGTAAAAAACATCCAGATCCAACGAAAAAAGGAAAAATCATTGATACCTATGATATCAATTTTGAGATTTGTATCTTATGTGACCTTTGTACGGAGGTTTGCCCGACCGAAGCGATTGTCATGACCAATAACTTTGAGTTAGCGTCATACAGCCGTGATATGTTATTTAAAAACCTTGAATGGTTAGATGAGAACGACGAAAACGTACGGCAGGTGAATAAGCCATGACAATATCAGGCGAGTTTCTCGCATATTTTGGCCTTGCCCTTGTTGCCATCATTGGCGGGGTCCTGTTATTGAACCTTACCAAAGTCGTGCACATGGTCGTTGCCCTTATTTTTACGTTCGTCAGCATTGCCGGTATTTACGTGCTGCTGTCAGCTGAATTTGTCGCTGCGGTTCAAATCTTGATTTATTCCGGTGCGATCACGATTATCATGTTATTTGGAATTATGTTAACGAAGCATGATGATGAAGGGGAAACAACCACAGGCAAAGGAAGAAAGGTTCTATTATTTCTAGGAGTACTTGGTTTTGCAGGGGCTGTATACTATGGAATTTACGATTTAGATATCGTACAGGTACCAACTGATTTACATGTGGACAATACCATGAAAATTGGGGAAGCCCTTTACTCTAAATGGGTAATCCCGTTTGAATTAACATCTGTTTTACTATTAGTCGCACTTGTCGGAGCGATTGTTCTGGCGAAGAAAGATGAGAAGGAAGGTGACAAGGAATGAGTTCACTTCCTGTTCAAGCCTTCCTATCACTCGCATTGATTTTATTTTGTATCGGATTATACGGGGCATTGACCAAAAGAAACACCGTCATCGTCCTCATCTCGATTGAACTTATGCTGAATGCCGTAAATATTAACCTAGTAGCCTTCAGTAAATACGGTGTGGCGCCGTCCATCACCGGTCAAATCTTCGCACTGTTCACGATTAGCGTAGCCGCTGCAGAAGCAGCCGTCGGTCTTGCAATCCTGATTGCCCTATACCGCAACCGCAAAACCGTCAACATCGACGATATGGACACAATGAAAAACTAGTTTTTTTTTAGACACTGCGGTGCCTGTCACCGCTTAAAAGACACTGTCCGTCTCAGGTGGACAAATTGGTAATTATTGGTGTCTGTCCTCGGCGTAAGTTTCGCCTTAGCGGTGACAGGCACCATTTTAAAAAGGGGATTGTGATGATGATGGAAAATGCATGGATCATACCGCTTTTCCCGCTATTATCGTTTTTGATTCTTCTTCTATTTGGTAAGCGGCTGAAGGATGCGAGTGCGTATGTGGGTATTCTCGCAACGCTTGCTGCGCTTGTGTATTCGTTGTTGGTGTTATTCGAGCGTTTTACGCAAACCACGTTTAAGACTTCAACGGAGTGGCTCAGGATAGGAGATATTTCTTTAACAGCGGGCTTTGAAGTGAATCAATTGAATGCATTAATGCTTGTAATTGTCTCGCTCGTCAGCTTCCTGGTACATACTTATTCAAAGGGATATATGCACGGGGATGAGCGGTTTCCAGTATTCTATGCCTATTTAGGACTATTTACGTTTGCGATGCTTGGGCTTGTCATCTCGCCCAACCTACTGCAAACATATATTTTCTGGGAGCTCGTCGGAGTCGGTTCCTTCCTCTTAATCGGATTCTATTTCTATAAAGAAGAAGCGAAGGCTGCGGCAAAAAAAGCGTTCATTATGACCCGTATCGGGGACGTTGGTCTCCTCATCGGGATGATTTTATTATTCTGGGAAACGAAAAGCTTTGAATACAGTGAGATTTTCCAAGCCGTTGAGGCTGGCGCTGTATCAAGCACAATGATTACTTTAACAGCAATTTTAATCTTCATCGGTGCTGTTGGTAAATCAGGTCAGTTCCCTCTTCACACATGGTTACCGGACGCAATGGAAGGTCCGACACCTGTTTCTGCTTTAATCCACGCGGCGACAATGGTTGCAGCCGGTGTTTACTTAGTAGCGGCACTGTTCCCACTGTTCGCAGCGAGTGAAACTGCACTATTAACGATTGCTGTCATCGGTGCGTTTACAGCGATTTTCGCTGCCAGCATCGGTCTTGTACAAACAGATATTAAACGTGTTTTAGCATACTCAACCGTCTCTCAACTTGGATACATGATGCTTGCCTTAGGGTCAGCAGGTTATGTTGCTGGTGTCTTCCACTTGATGACACATGCTTTCTTCAAAGCGCTGTTATTCTTAGCAGCCGGAAGCGTTATTCATGCGGTACACACACAGAACATCGAAGAAATGGGCGGTCTTTGGAAAAAGCTAAAACTTACTGCCCCACTATTTTTAATCGGAACACTTGCGATTAGCGGTGTACCATTGTTTTCAGGATTCTTCAGTAAGGATGAAATTCTAATCGCTGCTTGGGAAGGCGGACATCCAATCCTCTTCTTACTAGCGCTTGCAGCAGCATTTATGACTGCATTTTATATGTTCCGCTTGTTCTTCATGGTCTTCACTGGTGAAGCGCGGACACCAATGAAAAATGTTCACGAATCACCGTCAATGATGACTTTCCCAATGATCGTTCTAGGCGTATTAGCGATTATCGCGGGTTACGTTCAAACACCATTCAACCACAACCTTGGAGAATGGCTGGTGGACGGAAACGAAGCACTTGGTCATAGTCATATTGAAGGTCCAATCTGGATTATGATTGCAGCAACGGTTGTTTCCTTAGCAGGTATCTACCTTGCTTACATGATTTACTACAAGCGTTCGGTCGCACGTAACTGGCTTTCAGGCAGCGGCGATAGTTTGCACAGCATTTTACTGAACAAATATTACATTGACGAATTTTATCAAATGTCAGTAGTGGCCGTCACAAAAGGAATTAGCTATTTCTTACGCTTCATTGATGTCTTCCTAGTGGAAGGAATCATGAAGGGGGTAGCCGGGATTGTTCAAGGACTTGGAGCAGCAGGTTCAAAGCTGCAAACGGGTCAAACACAAACCTATGTTACCGTAGCATTCGTTGGCATGGCACTGCTTGCTGTCATCTTTGTGCTAACAGGGGGGTACTTATAAATGGATCTTTCATTCGTTCTATCAATATTAGTATTCTCCCCGTTACTCGGAATGATCGTTTTAGCCTTCATGCCTAAAACAGAAGAAAAAACAATCAAAATCGTCGGCTTCTTAGCGACACTGCCATCATTAATCACAGCTGTCGGTCTTTATCTCCATTATCTATGGGGCAAGGATTTGAGCGACTTTGACGTGGCCAAGGAATGGATTACATTCGGCGGCCTGCAGGGTACAGAAGCTGGTTTCTGGGCAGTAAACTATGAACTTGGCGTCAGTGGTTTAACCATGCTACTAGTGGTTCTAACAGCTGTAGTTGCAACACTAGCAGCGATCGCCTCCATTTATATTAAAAAAGAATGGAAAGGCTATTTCATGCTGTTCCTGCTGTTAGAAATCGGTATGCTTGGCGTATTTACTGCTGAAAACTTAATTCTATTTTTCTTATTCTTTGAAATTACCTTAATCCCGACCTTCTTCTTAATCGGAAAATGGGGTTATTTTGAAAAAGAAAAAGCAGCTTACAGCTTCTTAATCTATAACGGATTAGGCTCAGCGGTCCTGTTAATCGTGATTATGATTCTGTTTTCTAAAACAGGAACGACCAATATTGACATGTTGACTAAAAACCTGGCTGATCCTAATCTTCCAATGACAAGTGATTTGAAACTAGGTTTATTGATTGCGCTCTTAGTCGCTTTTGGCGTGAAGTTGCCAATCTTCCCGTTACACAGCTGGATGCTTCGCGTCCATGTGCAAGCACCGCCATCAATTGTTATGATTCACTCTGGTATTCTATTGAAAATCGGTGCGTACGGGTTAATTCGTTTTGGAATGGGAATTTTTCCGGAGCAGTTTGAAACGTTAGCGGTAGTGCTAGCCATCCTAGGAGTCGTAAACCTTCTCTACGGAGCGTTCTTAGCATTCATTCAAACAGACTTTAAAATGGTTTTGGCTTACTCTTCGATTTCCCACATGGGAATCGTGTTAATTGGGTTAGCGGCGATGAATGAGGCTGGCGTGCAAGGCGCGATTTTCCAAGTGGTATCGCACGGTTTAATCTCAGCGCTATTGTTCTTCCTAGTGGGTGCTTTCTATGAGCGCACAGACACCTCACTGTTGGAGAACCTTGGCGGAATGGCAAAGGGAATGCCGATTGCTTCTGGCTTTTTGCTTGCAGGTGCATTGGCGTCACTTGGTCTGCCAGGAATGTCCGGATTCGTCAGTGAATTCATGGCGTTCTTAGGACTATTTGAAGAGATGCCGTGGATTGCCGCAGTCGGCTGTATTGGTATTATCATGACCGCCGTTTATTTATTACGTGCCGTCCTCGGTATAACGTACGGCCAAGCACACCGTGAATTTACTGGAGTCCTCGATTTGAAGGGCGTCGAATTTGTTCCGGTTGTAGTGCTTATTGCTTTAATCGTTTTAATCGGAGTAGTACCAAGCGTTCTAGGCTCACCGCTTCAAGCCACACTTGAAACGATTATGCTAGGGTTAGGAGGGTGATGAAGGATGAGTCTTGAAGAATTAACATCATTTAATTGGAGCATCATGACACCAGAGTTCATCATCGTTGGTGTAGCAGCGCTTATCACAGTAATAGATTTATTTATGCCGAAAAAACAAGATCGCCGAATCCTCGGATGGATCGGAATTGCAGCGATTTTCGCCGCGATGGTTTCCCTAGTGGGACTACTGGGTGCAGCGCCTGATTCCATTTTAGAGGATACCTTCCGTCTTGATTCTTTTGGAAAAGCATTCAAACTCCTTCTGCTTGCAGGTGCAGCGCTAGTCCTATTTTTAGCTGTCTCCTATAAGGCTGACGAGGGAATGGAAGAATACCGCGGTGAATTTTATTATTTATTCCTAACCGGTTTACTCGGCGGAATGATTATGACTTCGAGCGGTGACTTAATCACATTATTTATCGGTCTAGAGTTGTTATCGATTTCTTCTTATATTTTAGCGGGTATTCGCAAAACCAACTTGCAGTCAAATGAATCTGCGATGAAATATGTCATCAACGGTTCGATTGCCACTGCGATTACATTGTTCGGTATGAGCTATGTGTACGGCTTAACGGGGTCAACGAACCTGATAGCGATCGCGCGTACGCTGCAAGCCTTAGCTGATGCACAGCATGCTTATTTGCTCGGGCTGGCATTCATCATGATTTTTGTAGGATTGGGCTTCAAATTGGCGGCTGCTCCGTTCCATATGTGGGCACCAGACGTTTATCAAGGAGCACCAACACCGGTTACGGCTTTCTTGAGTGTAGTATCGAAAACAGCCGGCTTTGTGATTGTTGCCCGAATTATGATTTCAATCTTTGGTGTGGCGGCTTCAGAAGGTCCAGGTTCGCTTCCAATCTTGTATAAAATGCAAGATTACATCGCTGTTATTGCCGCAGCTACGATGATTGTCGGAAACGTTGTAGCATTGAGACAAAGCAATATTAAGAGGATGTTTGCATACTCCAGTATCGCACACGCCGGTTACATCCTGGTGGCGTTCACATCACTGAGTTCAAACTTCTTCTATACAGTTTGGTTTTATTTATTAGCATACTTGTTCATGAACCTTGGAGCGTTTGCAATTATTCAATTGGTGGAGGCAAAAACAGGTTCAACGAAGATTGCTGATTTTGCAGGCTTGTATCGCCGTTCACCTTTGTTAGCCGTCGCGATGGGAATCTTGTTAGTCGCATTAGCCGGCTTCCCAGGAACAGCAGGCTTCATCGGGAAGTTGAACATCTTTATCGGTGCCTTCATGGTACAGGAACCGCATTATGTACTGGCTTCCGTCATGATCGCGACAACAGTGGTATCGTATTTCTACTACTTCGGAATCATGACACAAATGTTCTTCCGCCCAGCAGCGGACGACAGCAAGTTTTCAAAAATTCCAGTCGGAATCGTGGTTGTTCTAATCGTCACTGTCGCAGCGTCCGTACTGTTTGGAGTATTCCCAGACATCGCCATCGACTTCGTAAACGAAAACTTCAACCACTTCTCAGACTTCTTACAATAGACCGGCAACTTTGGGGGAAGAACCCGGTCTAGGTCGAATAAAAGGGGTAACATATATATACACGTAACATATATACACACAAAAAGAAGAGGCATAGGGGGCCTCTTCTTTTTGTGTATACAGTTAATTTATGCAGTTATTTTATGCATAAAATTAGTTTTTTGCATAAATGGTGACAGGCACCATCACCAACGTTATTGGATGGGATCAGGGATTTGTCTTTTTTCCTGCAGTTCTTCCTTCGAATCACTATTCTTCATTTCGCTGCCAAGCTTCTTCACTTCGTCCCAATCCTGGGCCATTGAGCTGTTGTTGGCTTCTGCTAATGTTTTGCTGTCTTCTAGGGGATTTGTTGTATCATTCTTGGTTAGCACTAATATTTTTCCTTCTTTAACGGAATTCCCGTAGTATTCAGCTTGATCGTCTGGAATACCTATTGCAATGAGTGCGCCTGTTAATCCACCTAAACCTGCACCCGCTACCGCTCCAATTAAACTTGAAGCAATCGGACCTGCGGCGATGATTGGGCCAACTCCAGGGATTGCCAAAGCACCTACTCCTACGAGTAAACCAGTTAAGCCTCCGAGTGTTCCGCCTGCTAATGCTCCTGTAGCAGCTGTTTCTTCAGCCACTGTACCTGTTTCATCCGCAATATGATTCACGTTTTTGAGATCCTGACCAATGACACAGATATCTTGTTTGTTGTATCCCTGTTTGACAAGGTCCTCAATCGCGATTATCGCTTCCTGTTCTGTTTCATAAACACCTACAACATTTTTTTCACGCTTGTCCATATTCAATTCCTCCTCTATACTCTTTTCGAAAGCTTCAAAGTTTAATAGTTTTACCAAATGGCTATCTTGATAATCTATCCTTTACTTTCCCAACTTCTTCTTGTAATTTCCCTTTCGTTTGATCGACTTTCCCTTCTGTTTCCGTTGACCGATCATCCGTCAACTTACCCCAATGCTCTTTTGCCTTCCCTTTCACTGTATCGACATACCCATTTATTTTATCTTTGTTCATTTTGTTTTTACCTCCTTGGATTTACTAAAAACCTATTATTGGTTTACACCATCATTAACACCATTATCGTCAACTTTCTTTTCAACATCTTTTTGTGCTTGTTTTAATTCTGTTTCTACTTTATTAATGGTATCTTCGGCTTTTTGCTTTATGTTCGTGTCTACTGCATCTTTCTGTTGTCCATCACTGACTCCATTATCCTGATCGACCCCATCGCCGCAACCCGTTAATCCGGCAAAGGTAAGTGAAACTGCTAATCCGCCAACTAGTAAACTTTTCTTCATTGTCTATTTAGCTCCCTTCGTCGTGTTTTGTTCTGCCCTTTTTATATTCCCGTTTAAAATAATCTGAAACATTTTTTTTAGTAGAACAGTATCCAAACCATTTTCTTTCTATTTAATAGCTTTTTTAAAAATACTAACATTTTGGAAAATGATAATTTTTTAGTTTAGGTCACTTACTAAAAGGGTAAATGCATACTAGGACAAAAGAAAAATGACGAAAAGGAGATTGGTAGAATGAATGTAAACGAAATGATGACAGGTTGGACTTCGTACTTTTATCAGCTTCCAAATCTATTATTTGCACTTCTAATCTTATTGGTTGGATGGCTGATTGCCAAAAGCATTGGTAAAAGTGTTGAAGCCCTTTTAAAGAGAACAAGATTTGATGATAAGTTGTTTGCAAGCGTTGGGACGAAAAAATATTCCTCTGAAATGATTATTGGAAAAATTGTTTATTATATCTTGCTGGTAGTGGTATGGATTATCTTTTTTAATATGCTTAACTTAAGTTTTATTGCGACACCGCTCGTAGAAATGCTCTCGATGATTACAGCAGCGATTCCAAACGTTTTAAAAGCAGCTCTCATTTTACTTTTTGCATGGGGTGTTGCCTCACTTCTTCGTATGCTTTTTAAAAAGGGAGCGGCTCTGATTCATTTAGAACGCCACTTAGTAAAATGGAAGATTGCGATAAGCCAAAGTGAAGCGGTAAACAGGGTTAACGGTATCGCAAAGGCACTCTTCTATTTTGTCCTTTTGCTATTCTTGCCAGGAGTATTAGGAGCTTTGCAGATTGAAGGAGTTTCAGAACCATTTGCAGATACACTTTCAACCTTACTTGCCTTTATTCCTAAGCTATTTGCGGCAGTCTTGATTGTGTTTGTCGGCTGGCTGATCGCAAAAATAGTCCGAGATATTCTAACAAACTTTTTAAACAGTATTGGTACGGAAAAACTAGGTCAACGTTTTGGAATTATCAAAACGACGGATAGTACAAGTCTTTCTAGTATTATTGGAAACATCGCGTTTATTTTAATCTTAATACCTACCATCATTACAGCCTTAGAAAAACTAGAATTAAAAGGCATTTCTGATCCAGCTATTGCTATGCTCCAAGATGTCGTAGCGGTTATTCCAAACGTTGCGGTGGCTGTTATTCTGGTCTTAGTGGGAATATGGCTTGGAAAATGGGTGGAGAAAATACTTACACAAATGCTTTGGCGTTTAAAGGTGGATAATGTCTTTACCCATATGGGTCTCGGTTCACTTAAACATGAGCAATCAAACTACACACTTTCTCAGATAATTGGAATGTTAGCAAAAATAGTTGTTATTTTATTATTTGCAGTTGAAGCCTTACAAGTTGTTCAATTGGAGTTCCTCGTGGTTCTTGGAACGGGTGTAATTTCTTATTTACCAATGTTGTTTGCCGCCCTGATTATCTTAGGGATTGGTTTATATCTTGGTAACTTAGTACAGCGCATTTTACAAAATATCCTTAAGAACAGCTATTCCGGAACTTTGGCTGCAGTTGCGAAATATGCCATTTTTACAATTACCATCTTTATGGCATTAGATCAACTGGGTGTTGCGCACTCCATCGTCAATGCTGCCTTTATCCTTCTATTAGGTGGATTAGCATTAGCCTTTGGACTTGCATTCGGCCTCGGAGGAAAAGACTTTGCTTCCAAGTATTTGCGTAAGCTAGACCATAAAATCGATAATAAAATAATCGAATAAGTCTAAACAAAAAAATAACAATCCGAATCTACGTGATTTCGGGTTGTTATTTTTATAAGAAGGGAGGAAGAATGCTCAATGACCATTGTAAATCTACTACTGATTGCCCTATTAATCGCACTTACTGGTTTTTTTGTAGCGATAGAATTTGCGATTGTAAAAGTACGTCCATCTAGAATCGATCAATTGATTGCGGAGGGGAGAAAGGGTGCGGTTTCTGCTAAAAGGGTGGTAAACCACTTAGATGAATACCTATCAGCCTGTCAACTGGGGATTACGGTTACGGCACTCGGACTCGGCTGGTTGGGAGAACCGACTGTGGAAAAATTAATCCATCCCTTGTTATCAGCATTAAATATCAATGAATACATCGCTCATCTTCTATCATTTATCATTGCCTTTGCCTCAGTTACGTTTCTGCATGTCGTAGTGGGGGAGTTAGCCCCGAAAACCGTTGCTATTCATAAAGCTGAGGAGGTGGCCCTTCTGCTCGCTGCTCCGATAATTGGTTTTACCAAAGTGATGCGTCCATTTATTTGGGCACTAAACGGTTCTGCGCGGCTGTTGGTCGGAATTTTTGGCTTAAAGCCTGAATCAGAAAAAGAATTAGCGCACTCCGAAGAAGAGCTTCGTTTGCTTTTGTCGGAAAGCTATAAGAGGGGTGAAATCAATCAAAATGAACTAACCTATGTAAACAATATTTTTGAATTTGATGAGAGGGTCGCAAAAGAAATAATGGTACCACGGACGGAGATGAGCACGCTATCGATTAACGACAGTATTGATGAGGTGATGAAAAGAGTAAGGATGGAGAATTATTCACGTTATCCGATTATTGACGGTGATAAAGACAACATCATTGGCCTCCTAAACGTTAAAGTGTTCCTAACTTCAAACGTAATCGATAGAAATGATCATGAAGAAGGAAGTCTAAGATCGTTGATGAAACCTGTGATGAAAGTAATCGAAACCATACCCATTCATGATTTATTGGTGAGAATGCAAAAGGGGCGCAGTCAAATGGCCATCCTTGTCGATGAATATGGCGGTACATCAGGATTAGTGACCGTTGAAGATATCATTGAGGAAATTGTTGGGGAAGTAAGAGATGAATTCGATGCTGATGAAGTCGCAAAGATTCAAAAGGTAAAGGAAAACCATTATTTGTTGGATGGTAAAGTATTGATTGAGGATGTGAATACGTTACTCCGTACCAACATATCCGATGAAAGAATGGATACGATCGGCGGATGGTTTCTTACCAAAATAGCGGAAACTGAAGTGTCGGCGGGTGAAGAAGTGGAAGAAGATGGCTGTCTGTTCAAGGTCCATGCAGCTGATGGGTATCATATTAAATATTTAGAAGTTAAAAAGATTAGTTGAACAAACATGGCGCTGGTGTGTTGAGTTGATTTGGCAGATAAACAAAGGGAATTGGCAGGTAAGGTGGGGGTATGGGCAGGTAAGAGGATGAAATCCGCAGGTAGAGGAGACCTTTTGGCAGGTAAGAATTTTTTATACAAAAAAGGTAATTAATAATGCACTATTCAATTAAGAATCAAAGCTTAACTCAGTGCGAAGCTTCCAAATTAAGGAAAAATAATGATTTTATCCTGGCTTTTTCAGGGACAAGTACTGGCGTGGAATTAATTAGGCAGATAAACAAAGGGTAAAGGCAGGTAAGGAGGGGGTATGGGCAGGTAAGAGGATAAAATCCGCAGGAAGAGGGGACCTTTTGGCAGGTAAGAATTTTTGTATGAAAAATGAAATGAAAAATGCACAATAGCCAGGCTTTCAGCCTGGCTATTTCAATATCTAATCAGATTTCTCCCGGTTGATCTTGGAGTTCTTTTTGTTTTTCTTCCATAAGGTGGATGTCGTGGCTAAATGTCTGGTGAATCACAGCTTTGCGGCCAAATAGCAGCAGGTGATCTCCTTCGTGGAGAGTGGTATCATAGATGTTTTTTCGAATCATCACATCGCCGCGCTCGATAAATAGGACAACAAATTCCAGCGAACCATGCTGCGGAAATACTTGGTTCAGGGTTGAATCGGTAAGCTGTGATTCTCCGTAAAGATGAAGGTTGACCAATGTATCTTCTTTATTTTTCAAAAATATATCTCGGATAGGCAGGTCAGCAAGTTCAACGTTATGTTTTAGTTCCTGATTAAACAACTTAGACAGCAGCTGCTGAATGCCTTTCACCTTTAAGGTGCAATAAACAATAATGATAGCACCAGCGCCAAGTAAAATCTCGGTTAACCTGAGGCCTTTTGAAAGGAATTGGCTAATGGAAGAGATAATGACGGCAAGGGAGAAGGCACCAAATAAGATTAAAAAAGCGGCCAGTTTCCTCCGAATCGGGTGACCGAGAATGAGTTCGGATTCTCCGGTGGTAAAGCCGGTTCCTGTCATCATCGAGATTACCTGAAACCGGGAAACTTCGACTTTCAGTCCTGTCAGGCGAAATAAAATAACAAACGTCTCAATGACGACCAGGATGATGACGAAATAAACGAGCAAAAAAAGTAGATTCATAGTTCACCTCTCACGTAAAAAAGTTGGGGCACTGTGACCCCAACTCCTGCTCTATTATTGGATTTTCTCATTGTAAAATTGAACGGAATATTGTGCACCCTCGCTTACCATTTCGTTATCGGCAAAGTCCTTCGGGTGAGGATTGCCGCCCTTTTCAATCGGAAGTTGCTCTGACTTTGCATATACATTCGGTTTCACCTTACGTTTCAAGTCTCTTAACATGCTTTCAGCCTTAATGCGGTTCGGTTTATTTGATAGCCATACTGCAGATGCCCCAATCCCTACCGCTACCAGTGAGCTCATACTTACGACTTTATTCATCATAAAAACCTCCTTAAGATTTGGACTTGTTCTGTAAATACCCGTTTCAATACGCAATTAAACATCTTTTTGTGTTTGATTTACTCTTTTTAGGGAATTCAATGGATAGGAAGGAGGGGTAGTTTGGAGAGAAATATCAATTTTGACAACTGGAAATGGGTTCAATTAAACAAGCACGAGCTGAATGCAGTATGGGAACAGGAGACCATGCTATCAAGCTGGTTAATGAGTATTCGGAAAAATAATAACAATTGCGTAAAAGTTCATGGGTTGAAAGATGGGGAAAGGATTGTGAAAGGGTCTTTGATTTATAGACAAAATGTCGATGAGGAAGAAGACCATGTAATTTTTCATTTCTATCTAACTTCTACTACATTATTTACGGTTGATTTGGAATTTACTTCTTTTAAACAACTGGAACCAGAAGTGATACTGCGGCAGCTCAATAAAACAGAGAATGCCGTGGATGGGTTTTTATTTTTGCTAGGAGAACTGGTCAATGACTTGCTGGTTGAGATTGATCAGTTTGAGGAGTCACTCCATAAGTTGATATGGGGAGTGAAAAAGAGGAATGATAGGAGGACTCTGGAACATGTCTTTGCCCGACGGCATGAACTGTTGGTTTGTAAGAATCTATTGATTCCAATCCAGGAACTGAGAATGGCGATAGAGGAAAGTGATTTTCCTACAGTCAATAGCGGAGAAATTTTTACCCGGACGTGCAAACGGATTGACCGGGCAATGGTGTTGCTGAGGGAGTATGGGCAGGAGTTAGACTCGATGATTCATTTAGAAGAGGTCATCTCCTCCCATCGGGGCAATGAAATTATGAAAACCTTAACGGTTCTGACAATCATTTTTACCCCCATTATGGCTTTAGGGGCACTATGGGGAATGAATTTTAAATATATGCCAGAGCTCGAGTGGAGGTATGGCTACCTTGTTTCTATTGTTGTAATCATTTTGTCGACAGCCCTGCTCTATGGATACATAAAAACGAAGGGCTGGACGGGTGACCTTTTAAAAGGGAAGAAAAAAGGATCGTTTTTTAAATAAAAGGTTTGAGGAAAGTCGAATGGTGGTATAACACTATCAAGGTTAGAAAATAGCTAACCTAATAGAGTAGAAGGAAGGTGGTTGAAGTATGTGGTTGCATGTTCGGTAAAACCGATGGAATGAAAAACAGCAATCTGAAAAAATAAGAGGAGGAAACGATGATGAATAAAAATTATGTTGATGACAAGGCGATGGAATCATTAAGACGCAAGGATGAAAAAGAAATGAAGGACGTTTATGAAAAAGAACGGACCGGATACAACGATGGTGAAGATCCTTCGATGAAGCAAGAATTCCCTGGTGACGAGATTGTGGATGATTTACGAGAGCTTTCACGTCAGAACGGGCAAAAAGATGGCGATTCCGCCTATTTAAGTGGTGAAAATGTCCAACAAGAGAATGATAGGGAGCGATATGGTGATTCGATTTCCAAGAACGCCGATAAAGAATTTCGTCAAAAAGATTCGAGATCGGAATCGCAGAATAAAAGTAACGATTAAAATTGTAACAGATTCTTAATCCACCATATACTACCTTTACTATATATCAGAGGCTTGCACAAATGGGTGCAAGCCTCTTTCTTACATCCACTAGGGATTTGTGACTATTCGTTACTCTTCCTAATTTTGGTATAATGCTAGAAATATATTTTTTTAAAAAATAGGTTTAGCTTTTACGATAAAGGGTATGTAAACTATAAATCTTTCAAAAGGTGATGATGGTATGAAAATAAACATCGAAAAACATCAGAATGATAAGGAAATATCAGTGAGCGTTACTGGAGAAATCGATGCGTATACTGCACCAAAGCTTCGAGAAGAGCTGCTGCCTCTTGCGG
This sequence comes from Neobacillus sp. CF12, assembly GCF_030348765.1. Taxonomy (GTDB): domain Bacteria; phylum Bacillota; class Bacilli; order Bacillales; family Cytobacillaceae; genus Neobacillus. The sequence goes on from NZ_JAUCEU010000007.1 coordinate 4,045,386, forward strand.
AGGGTAAAAATAAGGTGATTACCGTGAATCTAAAGGATGTCTCCTACATGGACAGCACTGGGCTTGGCGTGTTCGTCGGTTTGTTCAAGCAATTGAGCAAAAATGAGGGAGAACTAAAGCTAGTTGCGTTATCAGACCGACTAAAGCGGCTTTTTGAACTAACAGGATTGAGTAAAATTATGAATATTTCAGAGGATGGGGGACGATGAAACACGTGATGGATTATGTTGAAATGAAGATTCCAGCAAAACCAGAATATGTCGGTGTCATTCGATTAACAATTTCAGGAATAGCAAGCACCATGGGTTATACATATGAGGAAATCGAGGATATTAAGATTGCTGTAAGTGAAGCCTGCACAAATGCTGTACAGCATGCTTATCCAGACGGCGAAGCCGGAGAAGTGATTGTCGGCTTTGGCATTTATGAAAACAAGTTAGAAACAATGGTAGCTGACAGTGGTAAAAGCTTTAATTTTTTACAGAAAAAAAGTGAACTTGGCCCTTATACCGAATCAAGTACAGTCGATCAACTGTCAGAGGGAGGGTTAGGTCTCTATCTGATTGAAACGCTCATGGATGAAGTCCGTGTGTTGAATACTTCCGGAGTAACGGTCTTCATGGTGAAGTATCTAGGCGGGGAGCGTGAAAATCATGACAAAACCATCTCAGACCGTGAAACGATCTAAAGAAGAAATAAATCGATTAATCCTAGAGTTCCAGGAAAACGAGAGTGAGGCCGCGCAAACCATCTTAGTCGAACAATACACCAATCTGGTCGGGAGTATTGCGAGAAAATATTCAAAAGGCGGAAATTTACATGAAGATATCATGCAAGTTGGCATGATTGGATTATTATCGACAATTAGACGGTTTGATCCAAGTACCGGGACCCCATTTGAGGGCTATTTATATCCGATGGTGATCGGTGAAATAAAACGTTTTTTAAGAGATAAGACGTGGGATGTTCATGTACCAAGACGGGTAAAAGAAATGTGGCCGAAGTTGAATAAAGTCGTGGAAGAGCTGACAACCCGATTACAACGCTCACCAAAGATTCATGAGATCTCCGAATCCTTAGGGATTTCTGAAGAGGAAGTACTTGAGACGATGGAATTGGGAAAAGGCTATCAAACGGCATCTGTCGATAAATCAATTGAAACCGGTTCCGATGGCAGTGCGGTTACAGCGTTAGACGTAATCGGTTCGGAGGATAAAGGGTATGAACAAGTGGACCAGCGGCTGCTGTTGGAGAGTGCCGTTCATGTATTGAATGAAAGGGAGAAACAAATTCTTCAGTGGACGTTTATTGAAAATAAAAGCCAACGTGAAGTGGGAGAAATCCTAGGAATATCGCAAATGCATGTATCGCGTGTGCAAAAAAAGGCGATTGAGAAATTGCGGAAGGTACTTGCCCGTAAGAGTTATCATGAATGTAAAACGTAATACGGACGCCTGACTCTAAAATGGTATTTATTGGGGTCGGGCTTATCCTTTGCTAAGGTGGGGAAGCCAATGCCAATGAAGATTGTCATCGTAGATGATAATAAAACAAATCTCATGATTGTCGAGAAAATCCTGAGGAAAGCAGGCTATAATAATTTGCTTATGCTTTCATCTGCAGGGGAGTTATATCAGTATTTGCAGCTTGATGCACCTAATCCCTGCGAAGTACCGGTAGACTTAATTTTAATGGATCTGATGATGCCGGAAATTGATGGAATTGTGGCCTGCCGGCACGTTTTGGCCAATGAACGGTTCTCCGACCTGCCGATTATTTTTGTGACGGCAATGGGAGACTCCAATAAAATGGCAGAGGCGATGGATGCGGGAGCCCTCGATTATGTGATGAAGCCGATCAATAAAGTCGAACTCCTCGCGAGGATTCGTTCTGTGCTGCGGTTAAAGCAAGAAAAAGACTTGCGGAAGGAACGGGACAGGCGCATTCAATATGAACTTGATTTAGCCAGGCAGGTGCAAAGAAGCATGCTCAGCGCCCCCCTTTTGGAAAAGGATATCAGCATTTCCTCTGTATACAGGCCGACTTTTGAGCTTGCCGGCGACTTCTATGCCTGGTATCAGATTAGCCCGAATCAATATGGGGTCATTTTGCTTGATATGATGGGTCACGGGATTTCATCCTCACTTGTTGGGATGTATATCTATTCCGCTTTAAAGGATACGATCACTGGAATCGCTGATCCGGAAAAGGTCGTAAAAGAACTGAACAGAAGGATGATTCAGCTCCATACACCTGATAGTTTAATGAACTATTATTTTACGGCGATTTACTTTGTCCTTGATACGAAAAAACAAAGTGTTGAATACGTGAATGCCGGTCATCCAGCTGGGATTGCGATTGTGGATCAGGAAGTGAAGCTTTTAACAGAAGGGTCATGCGCTCTCGGTTTTTTTGAGGAGATTGACGTCACCAAAGGGGTCATTCCTTATCGCGAATCTGCCCGTATCCTGCTGTTTACGGATGGATTATCAGAATGGCTGGAGGATAAATATGAGGATGCAAGTGATAAGTTGATTGGCGCTTTGCAGGCGGAGGATCTGCAAGATCCTGCGGCGCTGCTTCATCAGTTGCAGCCAGGATGGGAGTTTGTCAATCCCCCAAAAGATGATATGTGTCTCGTAATGATTTCTACAAATTCCTCATTATAGAAGGGTGTCAGCGTTTTGGCTGACACCCCCATTGTTTATTACTTACTCAAATAAGCCTCAAACATCCAGCGATGTTTTTCTAACGAGGTACGAATGTGAACGAGCAAGTCGGCAGTCGGCTGATCTTCATTTTCCTCGGCCAGTGTAATGCCTTCTGTCAGTTCGGTACAAATCATCTCAAAATCATCAGCCAGTGATTGAACCATTTGCTGTGCATCTTCATCACCTGTAGCTTCTTTTAGTGTGGTAAGTTCCAGGATCTCCGTAAGAGTCGCCACTGGTAATGCCCTTTGCGAAAGCATTCTTTCCGCAATCGTATCAAGATGTAAGGCAGCTTCTTTATAAAGTTCCTCAAATTTAACGTGCAGGGTGAAAAAGTTCTCTCCTTTTACATACCAATGGAAATGATGCAGTTTCATATGGAGAATAGAAAAGTTTGCCACCTGCCTGTTGAGAGTATCCGATAACGTTTCGTTTTTTGATTTTGTTTTAGTAGTTGTTGCCATTGTTTTACCTCCTCCAATATTGTGGTGTAGTTAGTAAATACCCGGTTTATTAGATTTGAAACTTTTATTTTTAATAGGGGGAGTGTATTTGGGGTTATGAGAGTAAATTTGGGTTATGCGAGAGTAAATTTGGGTTATGCGAGAGTAAATTTGGGTTATGCGAGAGTAAACTTGGGTTATGCGAGAGTAAATTTGGATTATGCGAGAGTAAATTTGGGTTATCCGAGAGTAATTTGGGTTATGCGAGAGTAAATTTGGGTTATGCGAGAGTAATTTGGGTTATGCGAGAGTAAATTTGGTTATGCGAGAGTAAATTCGGTTATCCGAGAGTATTTACGGCTGGCAGGTTGGGACCAAATTCCCATTGGGTGAGATTGCTAGAAACGATATGATAGAGTCATCTATTTTTTACAAAGGGGGAAAGCAGAGAATGAAGGGGTTACATTTCAACATCCATACAAAAATTATTGCGGGTTATTTTTTCATTTTGGTTTGCTTAGTTGTCTCCCTGTTGATTGTCATGAATCGGATGTCAGTCATGCAGAAAGAAGTTGATTTCGTATCGCAGCATGATATCGAGGTTCACAATTTAGCAAATCAGATTCAAAAAAACGTATTAGATATCGAAACGGGTATGAGAGGGTACGTGATAACAGGCAACGAAGAGTACCTTGAGCCCTACAATACAGCGAGCCGGAGCTGGCTCGACAACTTTAATACGCTTCATTCCCTGTTGGCGGATAACGGGACGCAGCAGCGGAATTTAGAAGAAATGAAACCATTGATTATGAACTATATCATTAGTACCGCAGAATACGTGGTCAATCAAAAAAAGATCAATAATCAGACATATATAGACGAGCATTTTAGAAAAAATACAGGCAAAAAGAAGACGGATGAACTGCGTGAGCATTTTGATACTTTCCTTGAAAATCAAAAGAACCTGACAAATAAGCGTGTGGAGCAGCTGAATCAGGACACTGCCAATCTGAAAGTGACGTTGTATGGCATTATCCTGCTGGTTTCTTTGATTACGATTGCAACCGCTGTATTCCTGTCCAATTCGATTGTCAAAACGATAAAGCAGGTAGTCCGGACGATTAGAAGTGTTACGGATTCGAGAGAGACAGAGGTTGACCTTTCCACAAGAATCGAGGTCAGCACACATGATGAAACCCGTGAACTTGCAGAAGCAATGAACGAGCTTCTCAGCAATCTTGAGAAACAGAATTGGGTTCAGAAGAGTGTGGCGGAAATCTCGACGATGTACCAGGGAGTGACGGATCTGACGGAATTGACGCATGCCTTTATTGCCAAGCTTGCTCCTATGCTTGATGCGGTCTACGGTGTCGTCTATCTGCGCAAGTCGCAAGGCAGTGAAGTTCGATACGTGAAAGAGGCCGGTTATGCCATCGTTGGGGAAGATGGTGCTGCGGCGAGTTTCCGATTAGGAGAAGGATTAATCGGCCAGGCTGCAATGGATAAAAGAATCTTCCTGATTGACCAGCTGCCAGAGCAACATTTTAAAGTCTCATCGGGATTAGGTGATTCTTCGCCAAGAAATCTTTTGGTTGCGCCCATTTTAGTGGATGGCAGGGTAGAAGCGGTGGTTGAGTTCGCGGCGTTTCAGCCGTTTATGTCTCAGCATTTAACACTATTGGATCTGCTTCAGGATAAGTTTGGATCTGCGATTACCAATGTGGCCGGGCGGATGGAAGTAGAAAGGCTGCTCGGGGAATCACAGGTGTTAACCGAAGAACTTCAGGCGCAATCAGAGGAACTTCAAGCCCAATCCGAAGAATTGCAAATGCAGCAGGAACAGCTGCGGATTACCAATGACTATTTGGAAGAACAGAAGCAATATGCTGAACAAAGGGCGTTTGAGCTAAAGAAAGCAAAGGATGAACTGGAGGACTATTCACGGAAACTGCAGATGAGTTCGCAGTTTAAATCTGATTTTCTAGCGAATATGTCACACGAGCTGCGCACGCCATTAAACAGTATTCTGATTCTTTCCCAAATGCTGATGGAAAATGACGGGGAAATGGACAGTTCAGAAGTGAAGGAATCCTCCCAGGTCGTCTATACGGCCGGTAGTGATTTGCTGCGGCTGATTGATGATATCCTTGATTTATCAAAAATTGAAGCAGGTAAGATAGAAATTTTAACCGATGAAGTCAACGTGACAGAAATTCCACAAATGATGAAGAGCATGTTCGGTCCTGTTGCTGCAAAGAAGAATCTAAACTTTGAAGTGTTGACAGCTGATAATGTGCCTTCGGTGATAACGACAGACGGACAGCGATTGCAGCAAATTTGGAAGAATTTATTATCCAATGCCTTTAAATTTACGGAGCAGGGTTCTGTTCAGGTAAGAATTGAATGTGCGGAATCAGAAAAGGTGGAGGAACTTTTGCCTGGTTTGGATGAAGATGAATTGGTGCTGGCCATCTCTGTGACCGATACAGGAATCGGAATCGCTCAAGAGAAGCAGCAAATTATCTTCGAGGCGTTTCAACAGGTTGATGGTACAACCAATCGCCAATATGGCGGAACCGGTTTGGGGTTATCAATCTGCCGTGAATTTACCCGTTTGCTTGGCGGTGCGATTACCGTTCAAAGTGAACCGGAAAAAGGAAGCACGTTTACCCTATATATCCCTGGAAGACTGGAGGCGGTCGACTATCATCATCAACTGGATCATCTGGCGCTTGAAGAGGTGGCAGTAAGTGTGAGCGGGTTGACAGAGGACCAGCAACCGATAAGTGACGTAACAGAAACGGTCGAAGTAATAGAGGCAGAAGCTTCTGATGGCCAGTTGTTTAAAGGGAAGAAAGTGCTGTTAGTAGAAGATGATCGCCGGAATGTATTTGCACTTGTAACCGCCTTGGAGAAAAAGGGTGTGAAGGTTCAAGTCGCGGAGAACGGTAAGCGGGCGATTGAATTTTTACAGGAACAAGCGGATTTTGACCTCGTTTTCATGGATATCATGATGCCGGTGATGGGGGGCTATGAAGCGATGAAGGTGATCCGGCAGGACTTGGAGATGGAAAGACTGCCAATCATTGCGCTGACGGCCAAGGCGATGAAAGGCGAACGTGACAAGTGTATGGAGGCAGGTGCTTCCGATTATATAATGAAACCATTAAATATCAATCAGTTATTCTCGTTAATGCGGGTATGGCTGACCGAGCAGGTGAATGAAGATTGAATGAAACCACCAAAGAGATCGTAACAGACATCAATCTGCCAGAGCCAAATGAGCTGCAGGAAATAGAAATTAAATTGCTGCTTGAGGGCGTGTATCAAATGTATGGATATGACTTCCGAGGCTATGTAAGGGGCTCGATTGGCAGGAGAATTTTAAACCGGATGAAGGCGGAGAGGCTGCCGACGATTACGGCTTTATTGGAAAAAGTCCTCCACGAACCAGGGGTTTTGGAGCGTCTATTGAATGATTTTTCCATCCGAATGACGGAAATGTACCGTGATCCCAGTTTTTTTGCAGCTTTCCGAAACGAAGTGGTGCCATTGCTGCGGGAGCTTCCTGAAATCAGAATTTGGCATGCCGGTTGTGCCACAGGTGAGGAGGTTTACTCTATGACCATCCTGCTGCAGGAGGAGGGGATCATGGAGAAAACGAAAATCTACGCAACTGATATGAATGAAATAGCCCTGACTTCTGCACAAAAAGGAGCCTTTCCGCTTAAAAAAATGCAGCAATATACGAAGAATTACTTGAAAGCGGGTGGGAAAAAAGCATTCTCCGAGTACTATACCACGGATCATCAGTTTGCCTATTTTTCACCTAACTTGAACGAGAACCTTACTTTTGCTCAACACAATTTGGTGAGTGACAGCTCGTTTAATGAATTTCATGTGATTTTATGCCGCAATGTGATGATTTATTTTGATAACACTCTGCAGCAGCAAGTGCATAGCCTGTTCTATGACAGTCTGGCGGATGGCGGATTTATTGGACTGGGAAGTAAGGAATCGATTCTAGGCTTGCCAAAGGGCATGAAATACACGGAATTTAATTCACATGAAAAAATCTATCGGAAAAAGTGATGTCTGGCCAGTGCCAGGCATTTTTTTTTTGTTTGAGAGGGTTGTGGAAAGGGTATTTCTTTTTAAAAAGACTGTGAGGGAAACAGGATGAAAATAAGATTCGAGATTTTCTTTGTCATGATGATGATCTTCTTCTGCTGGATGGTTCTTTTTACAAGATTCCCTTTTTGGTGGAAAGCATTAGCGTTCAGTTTGTATGCAGGTATCATTTTATACAGCGTAGCAGAATTATGGCTTCAGAATCGTTCTGTACCGAGAACTCTTTTATGGACCTGCCTGTTACTTTTAGTACCGGTGGGGGGCTATATTTTCTATGTGTATTCCGGTCAATTGCTTTTTAAAGGGGAGCTTTTTAAAAGTAAACGCGCTAGTGACCGCGAGCTGTTTGAAGTACTCGGTAAAAACAAGCGGCCGGTTGAGATGCCGTCGATGCTCAGTGAACATCAAAGAGGATTTATCAGGTACCTTGAACGGGTGACCTTAACCGATCAAAACCAAAATACCAGGACCCAAATCTTAAAAAACGGTGAGGCAACCTTTGAGGAAGTGAAACAGCGGTTGAAGGAAGCAAAGGACTTTATTCATTTAGAGTATTATATCTTTCGTTATGACCGGCTGGGTCAGGAGCTGATGGACATCTTGAGCGCTAAAGTAAAGGAAGGGGTAGAGGTCAGGCTGATTTACGATGCGTTCGGAAGTTTCGCCCTTTCTGATCACGATAGAAGGAAAATGGCGGAATCAGGGATCCAGTTGCACCCTTTTCTGCCGCTGAAGTTTGGATGGATTACGCAAAAGTTTAATTTCCGCAATCATCGAAAAATAATTGTCATCGATGGAAAAATTGGATTTGTCGGCGGGCTGAATGTGGGCGTGGAATACCTTGGTGAGGATAACAAGATTGGTTTTTGGTGCGACACGCATGTTTTGCTGGAAGGAGAAGCGGTCCAGACACTGCATGCTGTTTTTTTATTAGATTGGAAGTATGTATGCGGTGAAATGCTGTTTGAAGATCCCCGCTATCTCATGCCGTTACCGGTTGAGGGGGATGGCCTCGTTCACGTGGTCGCTAGTGGACCCGAAACTCGGGATATGGGTGATCATTTTTATGCGCTGATTACGAGTGCAACAAAATCAATCTGGATTGCGACACCGTACTTTATTCCCAATCAGGCAATTATGACAGCATTAAGGGTGGCAGCGAAAAAAGGCATTCAAGTGCGGCTAATGGTGCCTGAAAGCAATGATGGTTTTCTCACCCAATATGCCACTCAATCCTATTTTTCTGAACTTCTTCGTGCAGGAATTGAACTCTATACCTACCAAAAAGGCTTTTTACATAAAAAAGTGATCATTGTTGACGGTGAGATGGCTTCGATTGGAACGGCAAATTTGGATCTCCGCAGTTTTCATCTGAATTTCGAGGTTCATTTGTTTTTAACAGGCACCGACAGCATTGATGACCTGGTCGGGCATTTTGAAGAGGATCTACGAGAATGCCGGAGGGTAAGGCCAGTTGGATTTTACAAAAGAGGTTTGGGGGTTAAATGGAAGGAATCTTTTGCCCGGCTGTTTTCGGGTATACTATAAGGGAAGGGCATCTGTTTTTGTTGCAGATGCCTTTTTTTTTATTTTTATGATAAAGGCAGCATGTGATTTTCTATGATATTACTAGTCTGGAGTGACCGTGGAGGTAAATGAAAAGGTGTCTCGGTCGATGCAGGTGGTCTGGAGTGACCAAGTAGAAAAATAAAAAGGTGTTTCGGTCAATGCAAGGGGCTGGAGTGACTGAGAAGAAAAATAAAAGGTGTTTCGGTAAATGCAGATGGTCTGTATTGATAAAAACAGGAAAACAGATAAGGTAGTCGAGGGTATCTTAATGCAGCTTGTGAAAAGAAACATAAAAAAGAAGATTGCAGGTAGTTGCAATCTTCTTTTCCTCTATATATTATGCGTTACGTTTGATCATTCTTAGGACTAGGCTTAGGATGAGTACAAAGACAATAGCACCGAGTAGTGCTGGTAAAATGTAAAATCCACCAATCACTGGTCCCCAACCGCCTAAAAGAGAGCCAATCCAAGCCCCGATAAACCCGGCAATGATATTTCCGATTACTCCACCTGGAACATCACGTCCCATAATAAGTCCAGCTAACCAACCGATAATTCCTCCAATAATTAATGACCAAATAAATCCCATGAAAATCTCTCCTTTCTGTTTTTCATTGAGTTATGGTTTGTAAATACCCTGTATCGGACCGCTTAAACCTAAAAATGTGTAAACTTATTTCGATTGTGTTCTAGATGTCCTTTTAAGGTGTTCTCAGGATTGTTCATGAGCGTTCCCAGATAACGCTGGCAAACTTTTAATTCGAAAGATAATTGAATAAATCCTTCCCGATCACGATTATCCAGACACCGGTCAATTTGTTGTTTTAACAAACTGATCTTTGCAATTAGCTCTGCTTTTTTCCTCATCTTATCCCTCCATTTATTCTTTTTTTAATATAACTAATGGGTATTTACCCAGAATCTGTTTTTTTAAAACCTAATAGAATTTTAGAAAAATAGGTTTCACTTAATGGAAGAGCGGATATATAACTGGTACAAGCCGACGCAACAGGTTGTCGGCTGAAAAATAACTCTTCTAGGAGGAATGAAAATGGAAAGTGTAAAAATCGTAGAAAATGGAGTCGAAGCTAAAAAGGAAATCGCTCAATTTAGGATGCAGGGATTCACGAAGGATGAAATTTATTTATTAGCACATGACCAAAACCGGGCTGAACATCTTACGGATGCATTGGAGATAAGCGACATTGGTGTTGGGGAGCAAGGGGTACTTGAATCTATCGCCAACGTATTTCGGTCCAGGGGGGATGAACTGCGATCGAAGTTGGAGTCACTGGGGTTATCAGCAGCGGCAGCGGCGCGCTGTGAAGAGGAAATGGATCATGGAAAAGTCATTGTAGTCGCAGCTAAATCGGCTTAATTCATAGTAACTAAAAAAAATAATGAGGTGAAATAATCATGAAAAAGTCTAATCAAAGTATCGAGAAATTAAAAGGGATTCGTAAGCGAGCAAGGCACCATAATCGCGAGGGCCAGTCCCTCATGCATTATTTTAAAAAACCAATTATTCATAAGGAGATACATGGGGACAGAGTTTATGTCCCGCTGAGAATCAGCAGGATTTGGAATGGTATCTAAATTGCACATTTACTTATTAACTGCCTAAACACTGATTGTTGCATACGTTGCACATAACCAGTGTTTAGGCAGTTAATGCGTTAAAAATTTGCCACAATAAAAACGAAACTTTTCAGGTTTTCATCCGTCAGTATGGTAGCACATATTTTATGCCACTTTGTATGCACATAATTTATGCATATAATTTATGCATAAAAGCCGTTTTTTGTATAAATGGTGACAGGCACCGAAGTATGGTAGAATGGTCGTTAGTGCTCTAAAGGAGGGGTATGGTGGATAGTTTTGGACAAATTGCCTTATTTAGTATCTTCTCACACCTGGTGTTTATTGCATTGGCGTGGTGGGCGCTGCAGTCGATTCGCTTAGATAAGCTGCTGAAACCGAACCATGTTTTCCAAGCTCGATTACTTTATATTTTATTGGCCATTGCCATTGGATCATCAGTTAGTAATTTTTTCCTAGACTACCTTCAATGGTCAAGACAACTACCATTGATTTTACAATACATACAACTGGTAAAAATTTAGGTCTTCGTACATGTATCTTTTTCAGGAAAAATTGAGTACAATTCTCTTTGTGTGAAAAAAAGTGCAAACTGAAATGAAAAAGCGCAGCTTAGAAAATAGATAATTAATGGGTTCGGCAATCCATTGACTTCAATGGGATAAATTCATGCAGAAACTTGAACCTATTTAAACCCAAAATTGAGTTATTTTTTTCAAAAAGATCTTCTAGATACTTTTGCATTAAGAAGCTTGTCAAAAAGTGACGACATTTCCCAAGTATGCTCTGCCCCACCTTGGTAACAATGGTAGTAAGGGGGAGAGTAGAGATGAAGAGAAAAAAGGTACTTTTTAGCATAAGCGTGATGATGTTTGTTGGTTTGATGGTGGTCCTTGGCAGCAGAATGATGGCTGCAGGCGGCGATAATGATTTAGTGAAAATCGCTAATGCTTTTCAAACAGAAGATATTTTGCTCGAAGAATGGACGTTTTATGCAAGGGAGCATTTGGTTGACCTGAAAACAGAGACAGAAGTGCAGGATTATGTGAAGGAGCTTAAGGCTCGGTTTCCTGATTGGGATTGGTCTACAAGTGAGACCAGTGAAAAATGGGAAGTAACAGCAGTATCTCCGACTTCGAAACACCACAAAGAAACGCTTCAAATTATGGCAACCCACACAAAACAACCTGCAAGTGCGTATATAGTATATAGGGTCAGCGGTGATGAGTGGAACAAGGAGATGGAGTCCTTTTTCACTAAAGATCAATTTAGAGATAGGCTTTCCGACATATTTCGAGGGAATCCAACAGTTTTTTCTGGTATGAAGGGTAGTATCAGTGATAAGATTGATACGGCTGTACCAACTGTAGCACGTGATTTATTGGATGTTTTTGATGCAAAAGAAATCGAAGCGTTAAAAGAGGATAACTTCATGTCTGTTTCGGCGAACTCGCCAATGTTTTCAGACTCCATAGCGCAGGACATGAATTTACAAATTGGCATACGCTCCGAAGGATTGGGCGGTAAGACTACCATAGTAGTTGGCACACCAATCATTACGATTGAATATTAATATAGAGAAAATGGACGCGGAGGGGAATACTCTTGGAAAAGATCATCGTCCGCGGCGGACAAAGGCTTTATGGATCGGTTAAAGTAGAAGGTGCAAAGAACGCGGTCCTGCCTGTACTCGCTGCCACATTATTAGCAAGTGACGGAAAAAGTGTAATTCGTGATGTACCTACACTCTCCGATGTATACACAATTAATGAAGTATTACGCAACTTGAATGCTGAAGTTGCCTTTAACAATAATACAGTTGTCGTTGATGCATCTAGAGTGTTGAAAGAAGAAGCGCCTTTCGAATACGTTCGTAAGATGCGTGCATCTGTCCTCGTGATGGGTTCACTATTAGCGCGCAATGGTCGTGCACGTGTGGCTCTGCCAGGCGGATGTGCGATTGGTTCTAGACCGATTGATCAGCACCTTAAAGGGTTCGAAGCAATGGGTGCAAAGGTGAAAGTAGGAAATGGCTTTATTGAAGCGGAGGTTGAAGGCCGCTTAAAGGGAGCGAAAATCTACTTGGATTTCCCAAGTGTTGGTGCCACTGAAAATATCATGATGGCTGCCACTTTGGCAAAAGGAACAACAATTATTGAGAACGTAGCAAAGGAACCGGAAATCGTGGACCTTGCAAACTTCTTGAACAAAATGGGCGCAAATGTCCGAGGCGCAGGCACGGGCACTCTTCGTATTGAAGGTGTTGATGTATTGTTTGGCGCTGACCACAATATCATCCCTGACCGGATCGAAGCTGGAACCTTTATGGTTGCTAGTGCGATCACAGGCGGAAATGTCCTTGTACAGGGCGCTGTTCCTGAACATCTTTCTTCTTTAATTGCAAAAATGGAAGAAATGGGCGTTACGATTATCGAAGAAGCTGACGGCGTACGTGTTATCGGTCCAGAAAAACTCAAGGCTGTTGACATTAAAACGATGCCGCATCCTGGCTTCCCAACCGATATGCAATCTCAGATGATGGCTCTCTTGCTTCGTGCAGAAGGAACATCGATGATTACAGAAACGGTTTTCGAAAACCGCTTCATGCATGTGGAGGAATTCCGCCGGATGAATGCCGATATTAAGATTGAAGGACGTTCTGTTATTTTAAATGGACCTTCTAACTTACAAGGTGCTGAAGTGTCTGCGACAGACCTTCGTGCTGCGGCAGCTCTAATTTTAACAGGATTGGTTTCTGAAGGTAACACACGCGTAACGGAGTTAAAGCATTTAGACCGTGGTTATGTAGACTTTCATGGTAAACTTGCTGCTTTAGGCGCAGATATCGAACGCGTGAAAGAAGCAGATGAAGTTTTCCCAGCAGTGGAAAGTTACATCACTGATTTGAACGCATAATTTTATAAAAATAAGGAGCCGAAGAAGATACATTCTTCGGTTTTTTATTATATGTTGTTTTTAGAAAATTCAGTCATCTTTTTTTAGTCATAAATGCTTGTCCGCCTCCATATGATGGAATGAGAAGTAGCCCAAGAACGGGGTGCATAAATTTCATAATTGGAGGCTCCTACATGAAAAAATTCAAACCACTCATCCTACTAGCATCATTCTTATTTGCCCTCACCTTAATCATTCCAGCCATTTTAGTGTTACCGTTTGGAGATGGAAAGGTTAGCGGTAAATTAGGTGAAGACCTGGCCAACAAAGCCCCAAATTCCGAAACCGCAGAAAATTCTTCAGATGACGCCGCAGTTGAAGTAGCGGTTTACCGCTCCTCTATAGGACAAATCGATAATGTTCCACTAGAAGATTACCTCGTCGGGGTTGTAGCAGCTGAAATGCCTGTGGAATTCAAGGAAGAAGCCTTGAAGGCACAAGCACTGACAGCAAGGACGTATATCGTAAAAAAAATGCTTAGCAAAGATACGATCGGTGTTCCCGAAGGTGCGCAGGTGACAGACACGCAAATCCATCAGGTGTATTTGAGCGAAGAGCAAATGAGAGATAATTGGGGAATGGAATTTGAATCGAACTATGCGAAAATTCTTTCAGCGGTTCGGTCCACGAGTGGACAGATTTTGACGTATGGCGGTCAGGCCATCGATGCCTCCTTCTTCTCTACCAGCAACGGCTATACGGAAAACTCAGAGGACTACTGGCCCAATGAAATGCCTTACCTGCGCAGTGTATCAAGTCCATGGGATAAAAACTCCCCGAAATTCAATTCTGTTAAGGAAGTGACCGTCAAGCAATTTGAATCGGCACTGGGCGTGAAGGTTGGAGCAAGCGGGACGATTGGAAAAATTGTTGAGCGAACCGCTGGCAAGCGTGTCGCCAAAGTGGACTTTAATGGCAAGGTCCTAACCGGGAAAGAGATTCGTGAAAAATTAGATCTGCGGTCGTCGGACTTTGATTGGGAGCGCAAGGGGAACAGCATCGTGATTACCACCCGCGGCTTCGGACACGGCGTCGGCATGAGCCAATACGGCGCAAACGGCATGGCTGCTGATGGGAAGGACTACCAAGAGATCGTGAAGCACTATTATCAGGGTGTGGAAGTTACTAATGCGGAGAGTATGCTTGCGACGATAACTGCGCAGAAATAGATTGGTTTTTTTGGAGCTAGGCCATTTGGGGTCTGGCTTTTTTTTGTGGGGCGGATTGGATTGGCTTGGCACGTAAAAATGGAATTTGGCACGTAAAATCCAAAAACGGCACGTAAATTAAAAATTTGGCACATAAATCTCTGAATTGGCACGTAAGTAGGGTTTTTCTAAAAAAGATCATTTATTTTTGAAAATGGATCGAGGCTCTGCATTAGGAATTAGCCTTGAACTGGGTTTAAAAGCAAAGACAATGACCTGAGCCTGGCATTCGCCAGACTTTTTAGTGGTGTGGCACGTAAAACTTGAATTTGGCACGTAAAATCCAAAAACGGCACGTAAATTAAAAATTTGGCACATAAATCTCTGAATTGGCACGTAAGTAAGGTTTTTCTAAAAAGAGGTCATTTTTTTGAAAATGGATCGAGGAACTGCATTAGGAATTAGCCTTGAACTGGGTTTAAAAGCAAAGACAATGACCTGGGCCTGGCATTCGCCAGACTTTTTAGTGGTGTGGCACGTAAAACTTGAATTTGGCACGTAAAATCCAAAAACGGCACGTAAATTCAGAATTTGGCACATAAAACTCTGAATTGGCACGTAAGTAAGGTTTTTCTAAAAAGAGGTCATTTTTTTTGAAAATGGATCGAGGAACTGCATTAGGAATTAGCCTTGAACTGGGTTTAAAAGCAAAGACAATGGCCTGAGCCTGGCATACGCCAGACTTTTAAGTGGTTTGGGACGTAAAACTTGAATTTGGCACGTAAATTCAGAATTTGGCACATAAAACTCTGAATTTGCACAAAAGTTAGGTTTTTCTAAAAAAGGTCATTTAGTTTAGAATATTGATCGAGGAGTTGCATTGGAAATAGCCTCGAACTTGGTTTAAAAGCAAAGACAATGACCTGGGCCTGGCATACGCCAGACTTTGTAAAATTCAAAATCGGCCGTAAATAATATATTTGGCACATATCATATAAATGCTCATAAATCTGACACATGTTTGTGCAGGAAACTTTGGTGCAGTAACTGAATTAGTTAGAAAACAGAAAGGAAGGATGCACTTGATTATGAAGGATTGCAAGCTGCCATTGAGGCTGCAAAAGTTTGAGGCACTTTTAAGAAGTGTAGAAGATAATCATTGGCAAAGGTACGAAATATTAAAGGAATACAATAAATGGATGCAAGGCTTTCGCGGAGAGGAATCGGTTATGTTCCATCTAGACCCCATTTCAAACGAAGATTATCGGATTTATCATGATATCCGCCTGCCATTAGGGAAGTATTATTTTCAAATCGATATCCTGCTCACTTGTCCCCGCTTTATACTTGTTATCGAAGTGAAAAATCGGATGAAACATTGGCATTTTGCTAAACTGCTTAATCAAGTAACGGTAGATGGCAAACGAACGAAGAATCCTATCCTCCAAGCAAAAGTGCAATCGACCAAGCTAAAACGTTGGTTAGCAGAACACCATATGACGGACATTCCCATCCTCTATCTTTTTGTAAATAGTAATGAGAAATCAAAAATACACATCGATTATGACCATAAATACAGCAGAAGTGTATGCAACAGCGAGCAATTACTAGAGAAAATTGAGCAAATTGAAAACCAACATAAGATTGAAATCCTAGATGAAAAGGATTTACGAAAAATGAATCGCCTTCTATTGGCTAAAAACACCCCAGACAATACAAATCTCCTTCAACACTTCAAAATGACCTCAGAGGACCTTATGATAGGTGTCCGTTGCAACTCTACCAAGTGCAATTCTCAAATGAGATATCATGCTGGAACATGGACCTGCACAGTGTGCAAAGTGAAATCCAAAACTGCCCACCACCAAAAAGTTTTAGACTATTTCCTTCTCATTAAACATTCTATTACCAACACAGAAGCACGCACACTTCTTCATATAAAATCCCGGAAGATTATCTATCAGCTGCTTGCTGGCATGAATCTACCATGTACAGGGAGTTCAAGGGCAGAGTCTACCACCAAACCAACTACACAATAAAAAACCACCACGCAATCCGCGCAGTGGCTAAATCTTCCTCACAAACTCAAGCATCTTCCCTAACCTCTTAAAACGACCTTTAAACATTGCTCCCCGAATAAAATAAAAGCAAACCAATATCCCTGTAACGTCTTTGACGAGGTCAAACCAGGACGCTGAGCGGTAAGCATAGAAGGATTGGTGAATCTCGTCTGTAAGTCCGTAAAGACCTGCCAGGACGGCACAGAGAACGTTTAGACCTGTGGTGAACGGAGCACGCCGCGTGAGGAAGGCCAAAACTAGCAATACATAGAGGATAGCGAACTCTATTAAATGCAGGGATTCTTTAATGGTACGGTCCAGCCCTGAATCTGGGAGCTCGACGAAGTGATTGGATGGCAGACTCGACATAATCCAAATCGCCGCCATATAGGCAATGGGAAGTAGTCGTAGAACGTATTTCAAAAAATTTTCCTCCTTCATGCATAAAAAAATAAGGTTTATCAAAAAATAAGTAGAAAAAATTTTTTTACTAGTGTATATAATTCTACTTATCTGTTCAGAATGATTGCTGAGGTGATGAAAATGAGAGAGGAAGAAAACAAGCGATCTTCTCAAAGTTCCAGTGTTAAACGCTTTTTCAAAAAGCGTTGGGTATTTCCAGCCATTTATATTGCAAGTGCAGCAATCATTCTGACAGGTGTTCTTTGGTTCCAAGGCAGTGACAACGCAACCGACAAGTACGATTACGAGTCTTCTGACCTAACAGGTAAAAAGAACGATACTCCAGCACTTGAGGTTAACTCAGCTTTAGAGAACTTGAAAATGCCAATCAAGAATCCATTGGATACAGTTGTTAAAATGGAGTTCTATGATGACACCGCAAGTGAAGAAAAACAAGAAGCAGCATTAGTAGTTTACAACAATAACTATGAGCCGCATACAGGTATTGACTACACATCTAAAGATGGCGAAACCTTTGATGTCGTTGCTGCCCTAAGTGGAAAAGTTACGAGTGTGGATGAAGATGCCTTCCTTGGAAATAAGATAGTCATTGAACACGATAAAGGTATTGTAACACAATATCAATCGGTTAAAGATGTGAAGGTTAAGGTTGGCGACAAAGTAAAACAAGGACAAGTTATTGCCATGGCTGGACAAAGCTTGTACCAAGAAGAAGCTGGAACGCATGTACATTTTGAAATCCGTAAAGATGGTATCCCAGTGAATCCAACGAAGTTTTTTAACAAACCAGTAAGTGATTTACAGGAAGAAACTGCAGCGGATGAAAATACAGAAGATAAAAAGAGTCCGAAACAACAAATGATTGAGGACCCTGCTAGTGATGAGTCTGCTCCATCAAAAGAAGAAACTCCTTCTGATGATGAAAAAGCTCCATCCGAAGATGAATCTTCTGAGTCAAAAGATAAAACAAACTCTTAATATGGAACAAAGGGGAAAGGGGAATCTACCTTCCTCTTTTTTTTGCATTTTATGGTAAAATAAAAGGAAAAGGGGGGAGTATTTTGAAAAAAATAATAGGGTTTCTGATCCTGCTTGTGCTGGTGGCAGCAGGCTGCAGCAAGGAACCCAAACCTGAAGACCGTTTAGAATCCTACATAAAACTATGGAATGAACAAAAGTTTGATAAGATGTATGAGTACCTTACAGAAGGTTCCAAAGGGGTAATCTCAAAGGAAGACTTCACCAACCGCTACCAAAAAATCTACGAAGACCTACAAATTACAGACCTCAAGATAACTTTCAAAAAACCAGAAGAAGAAGAACTGGCTAAAGATCAAGACAGTGTCACCTATGATTTTTCCGCGTCCATGAACAGCATTGCTGGAGAAATCCAATTTACTCACAAAGCGAAGATGAAAAAAGAAGAACGTGACAAAGACAATAACTGGTATGTCGATTGGAACACGACATATATTTTTCCAGATTTGAAAGATGGCGACAAAATCGGGATCAGTAATGTGAAGCCAAAGCGCGGGGAAATTTTTGACCGAGCAGATAACCCACTTGCTTATAACGGCCAGGTATTCGAAGTGGGCGTTGTCCCTGGGAAGATGGAGGGGCAGGAAGGACCTGTCATTCAGCAATTGTCCAGCCTGTTAAAAATGACACCCGAGCAAATCAACAAGGCGCTAACCGCCAGTTGGGTGAAGCCAGACTTGTTTGTACCGTTAAAAAAGGTATCGATGGATGATCAAGAACGGATCGCTCAATTAATCGCCTTAGAACCTGTGCAAACCAAAAAGGTGGAGGCCCGAATTTATCCATTTAAAGAATCCGCGGCGCATTTAATCGGCTATGTTGGCTCGATTACCGCAGAAGAACTGGAAAAGGTAAAGGATAAAGGTTATACAAGTACAGACGTCATCGGTAAAAGAGGGCTCGAGGAAGTGTTTGACGAGCAGCTAAAAGGGAAAAGCGGTGTAACAATTACGATTAAAAAGCCTGATGGCAGCAGTGAAATTCTCGCTGAAAAAGCAGTCGAGGATGGTCAAAATCTAAAGCTAACAATTGATATCGAACTGCAAATGAAGATATATAATGAACTTGTGGGTGAGGCAGGCACGGGAGCGGCGATAGACCCGGTAAGCGGTGAAACGCTGGCACTTGTCAGTTCGCCATCGTTTGACCCAAATCAAGCCACCCTAGGCTTTTCTAGTGATGAGTGGAAACAGCTTCAAGAACATCCACAAAAGCCGATGACAGCCAGATTCAATAAGGCGTACGCACCAGGTTCTGTGTTCAAGCCGTTAACTGCATCGATCGGTCTAAGTAACAATACCATTACGACCGAGCAAACGCTGAATATTAGCGGGTTGAAATGGCAAAAAGGGGCATCATGGGGTGATTATTTCGTCACCAGAGTGCATGAAGCCAATTCTGTGAATCTTGAAAAAGCAATGGTCTTCTCCGATAATATTTATTTCGCCCAGACTGCTTTAGGAATCGGAAAGGACCCTTTCACTGCTGCCTTGAAGGAATTTGGCTTTGAAGAGGAATCCGATTATCCATTCCCATTGGAAAAATCAACAATTGGAAATTTAGATAAAGAGATTTCTCTGGCTGACTCCGGCTACGGCCAAGGTCAAATTCAAATGGGCATCGTTCACCTTTTGCAGACCTATACACCATTTGTAAACGGTGGAAATATGGTTAAGCCCAGCTTAATTCAAAACACTGAAAAAAGTGAGAAGAGTGTCGTCTCACCTGAAATTGCCACTACGGTTTCATCGGCTCTTAGAAAGGTCGTCGGTGACAGTGATGGAACGGCGCATTCTGCCAATATCGCTGACTATCCGCTATCAGGAAAAACCGGCACAGCCGAAATCAAAGAAAAGCAAGGGGAAAAAGGAATTGAAAACGGCTGGTTTATTGCCTATAACACAAACACACCGAATGTGATGATTGCCATGATGGTCGAAAATGTCCTTGGCAGAGGCGGCTCTCAAATACCAGTTAAGAAAGTGAAAAATGTGTATATGCAAATAAAATAAAACAAAACAGAAACCAGTTGATGGTTTCTGTTTTTTTGTTAGCGCAAGGATATTTAAACTAGAATGAGAAAAAATACAAATAAAAAGGATTGAGAGCCAAATTGAACCAATATCAACAAGCACGTAGATACAGGGCACATTTATCTCAGTTTACAACATCTGTTCTTCAGATAAAAAACCCATGGGTTGTCGCATTTTTTGCGTTTTCGTATCCAGGATTTGGCCACTTAATGCTGCACCGTTATGTCGCAGGGTTTATTCTAATCCTTTGGGAAATGTTTATTAATGGCAAGGCGAATGTAAATCTTGGAATACTCTATACGCTTACGGGCGATTTTAGCAAAGCAAAGGAAGTTATGGATGAACGATGGCTCATGCTCTATGTAGGAATCTATATGTTTGGAATCTGGGATAGTTACCGGACAACGGTAGACTTAAATAAGCAATGTATATTAGCGGATCGTGAGGACGCCTCCATCCGGCCAAATGCAATGGGTGCTTGGGATATAAATTTTATGGATAAGCGTAAACCCTGGGTCGCCGTTGCTTGGTCCGCCTTATTCCCGGGGTTAGGCCATCTTTATACCCATAAAGTGATTGCCGGATTTTTCATCTTTGCCTACACGGTTGCGATTATGTATTATGGCCATGTTCCAGCAGGAATCCACTACACCATGCTTGGTAAATTCGCTCAAGCGAAAGAGGCAGTAAACATGCAATGGGTCCTTTACCTGCCTTCCATCTATTTTTTTATTCTGTTCGATGCCTATAGTTCAACGATTGATTACAATCGTCTTTTTGAAAAAGAAATGAAGAAATTTTTACGAGAACATTATCAAAAGAAAGAGTTCATCTTTCCTTTTTAAAGAAGTGGGTGGAGTGGATGTTTGTCATTGCTACGTTTGAGAATTCCCTTTATATCGAGTTAGCGATAACCGAACTGGAACAACAAGGAATCTCGAAAGAACTGATATTGGCTGCTCCGCTTGATAAGCGGAAGGAATTAAGAGGTTTATTCGATACAATTCATAAATCAGACGGATTCAGCCTCTTTGACGGACCTGCGATTCTTGGCACCTGTTTGATGCTGCTCGGAGCCATATATGGGTATGTATTGGAATGGGGACCGATTCTGTGGGGAATCATTGGGGCACTTTCAGGATTGCTTTTAGGATTTCTCATTAAAATAATTCTGCTACGAAAATCTCAAAGAGGTAGTAATAACATCACGTCAGAAATTGTCCTTATGGTTCGTTGTGATGAGCATAAATGGGAGAAGGTTGAACAAATATTATGGGACCATTTTGCATTGGGTCTTACGAAAATATAGCGAAGGGTAGACTGCGAAAAACAGCCTACCCTTGTTTTTATTTCCAACCAGCGATTAATTGGTCCGCATCTGAAAGTAATTTAGCTTTCAGACCTTCTTCCACATTGGAGTTCGTAAGATGCTTTTTGAAATCTTCCATGTGTTTCACTGCCTGCTTGGTTTTTCCATCCTTTAACATGTGCTGCACTTGATCCAGGCTATTTTTTAAGACAGATGCTTTTGTCTCAAGAATAACCGTATGTTTCATAGATTGAACACTAGCCGTATAGTCTACACCTGGTGCCTGCAAATTCCCTGCGAGGACTTCTTCTCGGACATCTTCACCTAGGTAGAAGCCGATGTGAGGCGGCTGGTTGTAGGCTGTGTTCTGCCATGCTATTCCATTGCGATAAACATCATCGTGCATGAGGGTATACAGTCGGTACTCCGTTGGAACGGTTGTGCTGAATACTCGAAGTTCTGTATCGTCATTTGTTGGCAGGAGAACCTCTTCACGCCAGTCACCCACAATATCACCCTGCAGCGTTGGAGTGGCTTTTGTTCCATTACTGCTATGAACACCTTCGAAAGCTTTTACCAGTTCAGTTTTACCCGTTGTTTCGTTGTACTCTGAAATTGACGTGTTATCAAGTAATTCATGCTGCAGGTCGCCATCCCAATAAAGGGCAAAGTTTGCAGAAAGGCCAGCATCTCGAGAACTGTCAGCGACTACCTTACCTTGAACATTGTAGATACCGCCGCCTGTTTCAACGGTGTCGCCGCCCCAGCCCCAGAATTCATAACCTGGCTGAGAACTTATGTTGGCAGCCACACCTCGACCTGCATCAACAGAGCCAAAATACGACATCAACGTTTCACCTGTTGCAGCATCGTGTAATTCTAGCGAGGCAACCGCAGGTACCTCATGAACGCCAAATACTTGGAGTCCTTCACGGTCAGGATCAAAAGCACCGACATGTAGCGCATCACCATGTGATCCCGTTTCGCGCTGCATTTTTCCGTCCATGGCATAAATGATGCTGCCATCATGATCAAGCGTTAAACTACCAGCAATGATTTCATCGAAACCATCATTATCGATGTCTGCTGTTGCAAGATTGTGGTTTCCTAAGCTTTTACCAGTGCCAGCCTCGTTCGAATCAAATGTCCATTCTTCAACCAGCTTTCCATTTTTAACACTATAGGCAACAAAGCTTGTTCGTTCATAATAGCCTCGGCCATAAATGGCACTTGGCGTTTTACCGTCTAGATACGCTAAACCGGCTAGGAAACGGTCAGAGCGGTTCTGCCACGTATCGCCCCATGAAGCGCCTTTGTCGTCACCAAGCGGGAATGCATAATCAATCGTATCAATGACTTCTCCTGTTTCGCCGTTGAAGACAGAGATATACTCAGGTCCGCCAATTACGTGACCATTTTCCGCTAACCATTTTCCATTGTCTTCGGGATTACCAATCTGACTTAGAACCTTACTGCTATCGAACTTGCCATCTGTTGCACCATAGGAAGTTGTCCCATCAGCTGTTTTGATAAGGAAATCACTTTTTCCATTGCCGTCAAAATCAGCTACGACAAATTGATGATAATGGGCACCAGAAGTCAAGTTTAGTCCCATATCGATACGCCATAATAGTGTTCCGTCTAATTTATAGGCGTCAAAAATCGTCGGGCCTGTCATTCCTGTTTGCGAACTATCAATCGCGTTGGTTGGATACCATTTGACAATGACTTCGAGTTCGCCATCACCATCTAAGTCGCCAACACTAGAATCATTCACGGTGTATTCGTAATTGCCGGTAGCGGTTGTTCCGCCCTCAGGCTTTTGCATTGGAATCGATAGATAATCTTCACCTAATGCTTTTACATCATTTTTCTCAACAGATTTGCCATTCACTAAGGTTTCTACTGTGTACGTATCGTTCGCTGAACCTTCTGCATCCTGATAGTTTGTGACACTTAGAGCGTCAGAGTTTAATTTTTCGCCATTGCGGTAGACATTAAAAGTCACATCTATCGCATATTCATCGGCAAGTAAACGCCAACTGACAAAGTTTCCATTTTCGGCTTTAAGAGCAACCACGCCTCGATCCAGCCATTCGGTTTGTCTTTCTGTTCCCGGAGGAGTCAGGCGATTGTAGACATAAAGTGTAGCTTCGCGGTTAAAGCTGTTGTCGATTCCTTCCGTTTGTGCAAGGGTACCTTTAAACTCATATACACCTGTACTTTCCGGATTCCATTCTTTCCCAACTGTTCTCCACTCACTTACAGCTACTTCTTTCTTACTATTATCAGCAAGCGTGACGGTTACCGTTTTAGGCAAGCCGATGGAAGTTAGATCAGAAGTAGTTTCATTAACATAGACTTGGTGGTAGCGTAATGGATCTACTTTTGAAATGGTATTACTAGGAATCGGCACATTGTAGACGCCAAAGTTGTCAAGGTATGTAGTCCATGAGTGGTTATTTCCTGATGTCCGAATTCCGACCAGCTTTACGGTCTTAACAGAGCCGTCAAACGCAACGCCTTCTAGGGAAGAAGTGTATTCTTGTGATTCACCGGATGCTTTGTCCTTTAGTGTTAAAACAGCTTGATTTTTGATTAAATCAAAGTGAACACTGACTTCGTACCAAGCCTCCTGGTTGGTGATGAAGGTTTGGGCAGGGGCTTGGCTGCCCGCGAAATACTCGATCGCTTCGGTATTGGTATTGTTTAATGTAAAAATAGTGTTTCCAGTGTTATCCATAATTCGAAGTTCACCAGAATTTTCAAACTGTCGTGAGCCTTTATCATTGTTTTTACCAGGGTACCAGTCTAGTTTGACAAGAATGTCTTTTCCTTTAACGGCAGTTTCTAAATTCTTTGTGGCAACACGGCCGCCAGATGCATTCACGATGGTGTATTGAAGTTTATCGGTCGAGTTTCCTTTAACATCACCCTCATTAATAGAAACAGTTGAATTTGCAGCCGTAAAGCCCCATAGATTGTTTTCTTCAAAGTCAGAGCCATCTGCCAAATTGTAGCCGTCAACAGGTGTAACGGCAGCTGCAGCATATGGAAGACTTGAAAAAACGAGACCTAGTGATAAAGCACTTGCTAAGACTTTCTTTTTTCTTTTACTTTTCCCCACGTTTTACTTCACTCCTTTAATATAAATGACCACGCCGAATATCTTCATAAACAGTGAAAACGGATACAAAAAAGGGCAGTAGTTTCGCCTGTCCTGAGGTTTCGGAACATAGTGGTCTTTGTGTTACTAAAAATACTAGCGCCTCTTGGGACAAACCGTCTAGAACACATTTTTGCAAAAAAAAAGGCCTTGAATCATAAGGCTTTGTCCATGTTTTTGGACTTTTTTTTCGAAGTCGTAATTTTTTGAAAACGATTTCAATTCAGACTTTTGAACGTTGTGAAAATTATTCAGTGGGACTAAAGTCCTGCGGTCAGTTGTGTTCATTTTTTATGGAAAAAGTAGTCTCACTGGCTGGGTGAAACTGATATTTGGTTAAGTCAATTTTTCCCCCAAGTCCAATTTCGACACCTTCGCTTTCGAGCGAAAACAATTGCTCTTGGTAGGATTCGTCGTCTTGGAGGGCGATTTGACCCTGAGCATTTACGACACGGTGCCAAGGAAGGCGATGTTTCCTGCTCATCGAATGCAAGGCGCGGACCACCTGCCTGGCAGCACGAGGACTTCCCGCTTCCCTTGCTATTTGTCCGTAGGTCATGACTTTGCCAGCAGGTATATTTTTAATAATTTCTATGACTTTTTCTGTGAACGGCTGCATAGTTTGATTCCTCTCAATCTTGTTGAATCTATTATATATTATTTTTTTGAAAATTTTCATTCGACATTTGCTACCGACAAATTTATCAAAAAACTACTCTGAGCGGGTTTCTTTTTTTTTTTAAAATCCTTATTTATAGCGGTTTACAGCCTTTTTGCCATTTTGTCGATTTCACGGTTGCGAAGCGTGTTGATGTCTGATTTTTCTAAAAATTAACAAGAAGCCTTGTCCTTATTGGATATTTCGTGCATATTCCCGTATCCAAGCTAATAAAATGGATACAAACCTTTACAAAGAGAGTGTTTGAGGTGAAGAGTCGTTTGAGGCTTTTGTGGATTCAGTTGGGGACATGATTATTCATTGTATGAGCAGAGGGTAGCAGTACTTTCTGGCGCATGAGGGTTAGCTTAGTTTATGCAGCATGCGGTTGCAGTATTTCGTCTTAGTGATAAGCGGGTCTCATTTCGCACTTCTCACATCCAATTTAGGGAGGGCGAGTGGTGTGCACGATTACATCAAAGAGAGAACTATCAAGATTGGAAAGTATATCGTGGAAACGAGAAAAACGGTTCGTGTAATAGCGAAGGAGTTTGGCGTATCCAAAAGTACTGTCCATAAAGATTTAACAGAGAGACTTCCTGAAATAAATCCAGAGCTGGCAAATGAAGTAAAAGAAATTCTAGATTATCATAAATCGATCAGACATCTCCGGGGTGGAGAAGCAACCAAAATGAAGTACCAGAAGGAAGAAAAAGAAGGTGAGGCTGTTAAATAGGCGCACCTTTTGCGAAGGACTCTCTTGCGGCAAAAGAAAAAATGTTTTGAAATGGCCATTTTCAAATGACTTCTTGTGCATTCTAAGGAAGTCGGGGAAAGGGCCATTTTTAATGGTTAAAAAGCAGCATTCTCTTTTTACTACATTTTTTCCGACAAATTTCTACGTTTTTTGTGTAAAAAGTATGGAAATTTTAAGGAATATGGTATTATTAACAATTAGGAAAGTATGACCGTTTCAAGGAGGAAAGAAAAGAGAATGTTTGCTAGAGATATTGGGATTGATTTGGGAACGGCTAACGTATTAATTCACGTAAAAGGCCGTGGAATTGTATTGAATGAGCCTTCTGTGGTTGCAATAGACAAAAATACGAATCGTGTTCTGGCAGTTGGTGAGGAAGCTCGCCGCATGGTCGGACGTACACCTGGAAATATTGTCGCGATCCGCCCATTGAAAGATGGAGTTATCGCTGACTTTGACGTAACAGAAGCAATGTTAAAACATTTTATTAATAAGCTTAACGTGAAAGGCTTTTTATCGAAACCGCGAATTTTGATTTGCTGTCCAACGAACATCACAAGCGTTGAGCAAAAAGCAATTAGAGAAGCGGCGGAAAAAAGCGGCGGTAAGAAGATTTACCTAGAAGAGGAGCCGAAAGTGGCAGCGATTGGCGCGGGAATGGAAATTTTCCAGCCAAGCGGTAACATGGTTGTCGACATCGGCGGCGGAACGACGGATGTAGCGGTCCTTTCAATGGGCGATATTGTTACTTCCTCTTCGATAAAAATGGCCGGCGACAAGTTCGACATGGAAATCCTCAATTACATCAAGCGTGAGTACAAGTTATTGATCGGTGAACGTACATCTGAGAATATTAAAATCAACATTGGAACGGTGTTTCCAGGATCACGCTCGGAAGAAATGGAAATTCGCGGACGTGATATGGTCAGCGGGTTACCGCGCACGATTACCGTTCGTTCAGAAGAAATCGAAGGTGCGTTACGCGAGTCTGTGGCTGTTATCGTTCAAGCGGCAAAGAGCGTGCTTGAGCGCACACCGCCAGAACTATCAGCTGACATCATCGACCGCGGCGTTATCTTAACAGGCGGCGGGGCTCTCCTGCACGGAATCGACGCATTGCTTGCAGATGAATTAAAAGTGCCGGTACTAGTGGCCGAAAATCCAATGGACTGCGTAGCGATTGGTACAGGAATCATGTTAGACAACATCGACCGGATTGCAAAAAGAAAACTTGGATAACAGGTAGGACATCTTACCTTTTAAAAGTCTAATGACCTCAAATCATTGGGCTTTTTTGTTTTTTTGTCACATAAATTTCGCCACTTTTTGCCATGGAAATACTTTTTTATGCAAAAAATGATATCTATTTTCAAATAATTTTATAAAATAGAGTATAATATTAGGTAAAATGAAAAAACAGCAGAAGATTGGGCAAACTAAATGTCCAGTAACGATCGATGGATTTCGGGTAAAAAGGGGAATAAAGAGATGTCAGTAAATCATCTAAACCAGGTGAAGACGAGGGAAGAGTTTAAAAAAGGAAAAGAAGATGAGCGCAATAAGTCTGTAGTAGGGACGACGAACGGGAAAACTTCTAAAGTCCAAAGTGCTGCAAAAGCCCAGAAAGCGGAGTATGCTAAGAAGCGTATTCGGATCCGTCTTATCCCAATTTGGCTTAGAATTGTCCTGTTGATCGTTCTCACAGGGGTTTTTATGCTCGCAGGTGCCGCGGTTGGTTACGGAGTACTCGGAAATGGAAGTGCAGGAGATGTGCTTAAAGGATCTACCTGGACTCATATTATTGATCTAGTTGAAAAAAAATAAACGAGGAAGGGCGTACAAGCCCTTCCTTTTTGTGTAGTTTTAATAGTAAAATGTATATATCTGTTCCTATGAGGAGGTACTAATTATGTTAGATGTGACACAAATTAAAGAAATTATTCCCCATCGTTATCCGTTTTTGCTTGTAGATAAAATTTTAGAAGTAGAAGAAGGCGTTAAGGCTGTTGGAATTAAAAACGTGACAGCAAATGAAGAGTTTTTCAATGGTCATTTTCCTGACTATCCGGTAATGCCAGGTGTGCTAATCGTTGAGGCACTTGCGCAGGTTGGCGCTGTGGCGGTATTGAAAAAGGAAGAAAATCGTGGCAAACTGGCATTTTTTGCTGGAATTGACAGCTGCCGTTTCAAAAAACAAGTGAAACCAGGCGATCAGTTGCGACTTGAAGTCGAAATCGTACGTTTGCGCGGACCTATTGGAAAAGGGAAAGCAGTAGCAACCGTTGATGGCGAAGTCGCCTGCGAAGCTGAAATCACGTTTGCATTAGGAAAATAGTCGGAAAATCTTCCGGTTATTTTTTTTGTAATAGTCCTAAAAAACTTGGGGAAAATAACATAAGACCAGTTAAGAGGTCAATATTTTTCTCATGGAAAGGGGCTTTTACGTTTGAAGAAAAAGCTGTTTTTATTGTTAGCAAGTACTGTCCTATCAGCGCTTATGTTAGCAGGTTGTAATAATAATGATGATGATCAAAATCCGCCGCCGCCAGTTAACGACGAAGTGGATACTCCACTTGACGACGATAACAACTTGGATGGTGACAACAACGGTGATGATGGCTTAAACAACACCAACACTCGTTTTAACGACAATGACAATGACAACAACAATAACGGGTTAAACAACAGAAATACTCGTTATAACAACAACGACCGTAACACCGATACCGACAAAGACATGATCAGAGACAGAAATACCAATCGTGAAGACATCATCGAAGACGACCGTGATATGAACGACCGTGATAACAGGGACGAATAAAAATGTAGGGCAGGCTATAGCGGCCTGCCCTTTTATTAATCATGTTTTATTTTCAATTTCGGTTTACTTTTCATTTTATCTTTAAATTCTTCCAGCAGAGCCTGACCGCCAAGGCCCTTTTCAAGCAGGCTATCGAGCAACAGCTCCGAATAATCACTTCTGTTTCGGCGCAATTGACCTTCGAACAGAACACTCATATGCTTTTCAAATTTGTGAAGCGAAGCAATTCTAGTTTGGAAATAGGCAGGAGTGTTTTCGCGCTTCGAAATGACCGCTTGTACTATCACTTCACGGCTTTGCTCGTGAATACTTTTGAAGTAGTCATAAAGGGATAAATCTGTATAGGCTTCAAGCAGCCAGCTGGCTCGTTCGTTCTCTTTATTGATAATTAATCCATCTTCTAATGGAATTTCCACGGTATCTCCACCATCAACCACTTCCAAAGCGACTAACTTAAAGGTTTTCATCTGCATGACCTCCGGTTATCGATTCTCGAACACTTTTTCTAAATTATAACATAATAGGAATAGAAACAAATGTCGAAAAATATTTGTCGCATTTTGCAATTTAGCCTTATGTTCAAGAATAGGTCTTCCAAACTGTTTTTTTGCATGGGAGAAACTAAGAATTTGGGGCAAAAGGCACTTCGATAATTAAGATTTACTCGTTTTACAGTAAGGCTGCCGAGGGTCTATGATTAAGCCATCAAAAGGAGAGGAGAATATGCATGATTAATCAAGTCACACTTGTTGGAAGACTCACAAAGGATCCTGAATTGCGAAAGACCACGGATGGGCTGCCTGTCACGACTGTGACACTGGCTGTCAGCCGGCAATTTCGGAATCAGCATGGGGAAATTGAGGCAGACTTTGTTCAGTGCACAATTTGGAAAAAAGCCGCAGAAAATACGGTCCAATATTGCCGGAAGGGCTCGGTTGTAGGTGTAACAGGAAGGCTGCACACACGGCATTATGATAACAAAGAGGGAAAGAGGGTTTATATAACAGAGGTGGTGGCCGAGTCCATTCGTTTCTTGGGTGCAAAACCGAGTTATAAGCCAACAGAGCCGCCGCCGGTTACGGTTACGGTTACCAAGGAGGAGCTGCCATTTTGACAAGTCATGATGATGTAGCCACCAGTTTAGAACAGCTGCTTGAAAGTCTAATAAAAATGGTCGGTCGTGCCAATAAGAATAATGATAACCTAAAAAATCAGCTCATTCAGATGAACGAAAACATTGACAGTCTCCAGAAGAGAATCAGCCAGCTAGAATGGATTATGAAAGGGCAGTTAAAGGACGGCCCCTTCAGAAACTACCCCACACATCCGCATACACACACACCATCCGAAATTCACGACCATATCTCAGTACATTTTTGAAAAACGTTTACCGCTATCATTGGATAATTTTTTAAAATACGTCATTCGAAGCCGAAGATATTTCAGATTATTTTTGGTGAAACTAAAATTAGCTCCTATTTCCTTTTTGAAAATTTTCCCCCGATTGTAGAGGTTCCTTTGTTAAAGAAAAACCAGACCTCCAAAATAATCCCCATTTTCCGGCCGAATAGCGCCGGAATTTTTTTATCCATTTTTATGAATAATTTACTCCGGGGCGGGGCAAACTAGTACAAAACCCCCTGTGTTTTATTTTTCAAGGCCGCTGATTATATATCAGCGGCCTACTTTTTTAGATATTTTTATGTTTTTTACTTGCCTTAATTTCGAAGGAAAAAAGGAGTAATGAAATTATTGTCGAATAATATATGTTGATGTAATTAATTGTCTTTTGGGAGGTCATTTTATTGCCAAACTCACTCATATTTATTGGAGAACGACCGAGTTACTTGGAGATGTATATCAAAGGAAAACCAGAGTTCCACGATGCCCTAATACTCTCTAAAAAGTCCCACCATCTATCTTCAAACCTGTCCTACCATTCTATTCCTCTACACCAATCACGAGTTACCTTCCACATCCGTGAAAATAACTCACAATTTAAATGTCACCACCTGTCACTACAATTGATCGAAGGAGAGAAACAGCTTTCCGAGGAAGATGCCTACGAAATCTTCACGAGTTTTGCGGTAATGGAAGACGACAAAGTCGCCATTCTAATGCTTCCAGGAAGAAAAAGAATTAAAAACAGAGAGAAAATAGAGCCGAGGGTTTTGACTGCTAGGGAGAAGTTGGAGATCTAGATAAAAATTTATGTAAAGAACTTTCCACCAAACTTCTAAAAAGTAGTGGAAGTCAGATATAATTAGAACGAACTTAATAAATGGGGTGAAAGCGATAAATATGCTAAATCTTGCTGCAGTTGGCTTGCCTTTGGTTATTTTTATCATTGTATTAATTGGATTTTTCAGGATGTTTGTATTAAAGAAAAATATTACCGCGAATTACACACCATTTGATGAAATTACAGGGCAATCACCAATCGTTTTCCACCAAGAGCATGAGGTAATCGCTGAGGATGAGGACCAGGGCGATGGGGAAAAGCAAAACAAATATAAAACATAACAGTGAATTTTATAGCAAAATTAAGGGTTTCGGTGATTCCGAAACCCTTTTCCTGTTTAAGCGTTCGGACACATAATTAGCTAACTTAAGATTACACTAATTATTTCACATTTTAGACAAAAACACTCCTAAATTAACCTGTTTCCCGTTTCTTTGCGCGTGCTATTCCCCTACAAGTGAAGCTATCAAATCGCGTAATATTACAATTACAACACGACTGTCCACTCCACACGGACAAAAAGGGCAAAATGTCCACGAGTGGTGACAGGCACCGAGGAAAACGCCTATATTATACATCTGTTTACATTGTTTTCCTCTGTTATATGACAAATTGTGATAGAGTTTTAATATTTTTGTAATATTACTGGTACATTTTCATGGTATAAATAGATTAATAGAGAAGGGGGAAACCGTATGCAACTTTTAAGGCGTATGATTTTCATGGTTCTAACATGCGTAATATTGGTGTCAGGTACCGTTGTGGCACATGCACAATCAAGTAAGGAAGCTTTACATAGTGTGGAGCAAGAGCTTGAACAAAAGGCAAATGAGAAGAACTCTATTAACAATGAAATTGAAAAGATTAAAAAAGAGATGGAATCTTTACAATCTTATATAACCCAAAATAGAGAAGCGATGGCTGAAACTCAAAAGAGAATCGCTGCAACTCAAGAAATGATTGAGAAGAAAAAAGAGGAAATTGTGGTCCTTCAGGATAAAATTCATAACCGTAAGGATGTTATGAAAAATAGATTAGTGGCATTACAAGAAGATGACAAGCTGAATGTAGTGATTAATGTAATCTTAGAATCAAAAAGCGTGGCAGATCTTATTCAACGTGCGAGTGCGGTTTCTACTCTAATTAGCGCAGATAATGATATTATCACTGATCAGGAAAATGACCTTAAACAAATTGAAGAAGATAAAAAAGAAATTGCTAAGCAAGAAGAAAATTTGGCAGTTGAAAGAGAAAACCTTGTAAAACAGCAAGCTGAACTTAATCTTAATTTACAAAAGAGACAAGAATCCTTAACCGCAATGCAACAAAAATACAGCCAAGTTGACCAACAAATGGCAGGTATTCAAGCAGAGTTAAACGCTGCACAAGAAAAGGTTCGTCAAGAACAAGCAGCAGCGAGCACCATTGCAGCTGCAAGCGCACCTTCAACACCTTCAACTCCAGCACCAACAGGCGTTGAAATGTATGTCACTGCAACCGCATACAGTTGGCAATCTGCAGGAAGTATTACGTACATGGGCTATAATATTAAAGAAAATCCAAATATGAAATTAATTGCGGTTGATCCATCTGTTATTCCACTAGGATCAAAAGTCTGGGTAGAAGGATATGGCGTGGCAATTGCTGGTGATACCGGCGGTGCGATTAAAGGCCATAAAATTGATGTATTAATGCCAAACAATGCACATGCTATCGCATGGGGCAGAAAAACAGTTAAAATCGTCGTTTTAAACTAATAGATGAAAAAAAGAGATCTGACATTACAAAAAATGTTAGATCTCTTTTTTATCATTAGATAAGCTTGCGAAACGATTTCGCCTGCTAAGATAATATGCGCTCATATAAATAGCAATTTGGATGGGAACGGAATAACTATAGCGCCAATTTGTAGGTACATATACACCTAACCAGTCAAAAAATGGTTCTCCCCCATAAGAAGATAGAAGGGCAAAAAAGATAGCCTTATACCAAGGATTAATGGCAGGTTTTATTTGCAGTAATACAAGTATGGCTAAAGGCATTAAGGTAATATCCCAAGGAAAGTAGGTGGGCAGCACAGGAATGACATGATAGTGGTAATGCCAAAGCCCCAACTGATCACCTAAGATGTCTAATACAACCGCAATGGACATGACATAAAAGGCAATATAAAGCAGGCGGTCCGTACTATCCCTTTTCCTAATAACAAACCATAGAATCCAAGGAATAATAGATAATGCCACACCCATCCACCACAAACCAGAAAACAGTACATGGTCCAACCAAATTTGAATCTTCTTATCAATCAACTGTTCAATCTGATTTTGGTTACTATCAATTAGTTTTACAACTTCTTCCTTAGTGGCCATTTGACAACTCCAGAACTTATTACGTTTATACAACTAGTATTTAGCCCACTGCAAATTGTATACGTTTATAACCACGCGCGGTGCCTGTCACCGTTTATACATCAATGTATAATTATCCAATTTATCCTAAATGCACCAACTACCCTAGATACACTAAATCTTTGAGCTCGTCTGTGGAGAGTTCGGTGATCCAGTTTTCGCTTTGGATGATTTGGTCGTTTAGGTGTTGTTTTTTCTCTAGCATGGCGTCGATTTTTTCTTCGAGTGTGCCGGTGCAGATGAGTTTGTGTACGTGTACGAAGCGGGATTGGCCGATCCGGTACGCTCTGTCTGTAGCTTGGTTCTCAACTGCTGGGTTCCACCAGCGGTCATAGTGGATAACGTGGTTGGCTGCCGTTAGGTTCAGCCCGGTTCCTCCCGCTTTCAAAGATAGTAAGAACACAGGGAACTCCTGGTTTTGGAACCTCTCAATCATGTCGTCACGCTGTGTTTTTGGTACACTTCCGTTTAGGAAAGGCACCTCGACACCAAACTTCTTCTTGATGGTCGAACGAATCATTTCTCCCATTTCGATATATTGCGTAAAAATGAGACAACTTTCCCCTGAATCCAATACAGCATCAACGAGATCAACAAGCTTTTCCAATTTATTCGAGCGATCGAGCAACTGTCTTTCGAGTGATTTTTCCTTCAGATAGAGTGCAGGATGATTGCACAGTTGTTTTAAACGGCTGAGCATTTGCAGGATTAATCCCTTGCGCTCAAATCCAGACAACTTTTCAATTTCAGCAAACGTATCGCGGACGAGCTGCTCGTACAAGGAAGCCTGCTCGGTTGTAAGCGGACAGTATTCTTTTTGCTCCTGTTTATCAGGGAGGTTGAGGGCAACTTCTTCATCCTTCTTCGTCCTTCGCAACAGGAATGGACGGATTAAAGACTGAAGTTCATTGACTTTTTCCCTTTTCTCATCCTTTTCAATCGGAATAACAAACTTTTTCTGAAATTGTCCTAAGCTACCTAGATAGCCATGATTGGTAAAATCAAATATCGACCACAACTCAGATAATCGGTTTTCCATTGGCGTACCCGTTAAGGCAATATGATGGCCCCCACGCAGCCTGCGTACCGCCTTTGACTGCTTCGTTCCAGCATTTTTAATATTCTGTGCCTCGTCAATTGAAATCGAACTCCACAGAATGGACTCGAACTCCTCTGAATCCATATGGCTTAACCCATACGAAGTCAGGACAACATCGGCATCCTTAATCTTTTCCTTAAAATCCTCTTCTTTCAATCGGTTAGAACCATAATGCAAATACACATTCATCTCTGGAGCAAAACGTTCCAACTCCTTTTGCCAGTTACCCAGCACAGAGGTCGGACAAATAATCAAAGCCGCCTTAACAGGGGTTTTTTCAGACGTAGTGCCTTTGGTACCTGAACCTTCTTCGGTGACTGTCACCGAAGAAGGGATTGCGCCGATTTCTTCCTTCACCTTCAAGAGGTACGCGATTAGTTGCACTGTTTTTCCAAGCCCCATGTCATCTGCGAGGACAGCACCAAATCCATATTGACGCAGGAACCAGAGCCAACTCATTCCCAGTTGTTGATAAGGGCGAAGTTCTCCTTGAAGACCAGTTGGAACCACTTCCAATGGGATCTCATTCGCTTCAGAAAGCTGTTTAATCATTTTTTTCCACTGACTGTTCAATTCAATTTGAATGCGGGCAAAGGCTTTCGGATTTTCGAGTTCATCTTCCGTTGGAGGAGTCTCAATGAGTTCTTGCTCAAGCAAATCTCTTACGTGTAAGCCCTCTTTCTCAGCACGCTTCATCAGATCCTGAATTTGTCGGATAAAGCCTGGGTCGAGCTTTACCCAGCGGCCGCGAATAAACACCAGTCGTCGTTTTTCTTCAACAAGTTGACTGAATTCATCCTCGGAAAGGTCGACTCCATTCATGGAAAAGCGCCAGTTGAAATCAAGCATTGCCTGCAGCCCAACAAAAGAAGGGCGGTGGCTGGAGGATCCTTTTAAGGCTGCTTTTACTTTCAAATTGGCATTCTTCATTGCCTGCCACCAGGATGGGAGAAGAATTTCAACGTCCAAAGCGACTAGAGTTTCACTGGCCTCAGTCAAAAACATCCATGCTTCTTCCTCTGTAAGCCCGGACTTCAATGTCATTCCGTCCTCACTTAGCCAGGGGATTAGCCTAGCCCAGCGCCCTTGTTCAGTGTCAACTCTCTCTAAAAATGGTTTCCACCGTGCAGGAAGTTTGGCTTCTAAGCTATAAACATCATCGATATTTTTCTTTGCGCGTAAAAAGACATCAAGATTCCAAGGACCTTCACCATCAAGCGGTTCTTCTAATTTCAGACCGATGGTGAAAGGAGTGTCGCTTTCCTTAATACCAACCCATTCAAGCCAGCTATCCTCATCAAAATACCTTGCCAGTTCAGCACCAGAAATATTTTGTTTTCTAAGCAAGGCTAGCTTTGGACCGAACAACTCCTTCATGGAAGAGTTTCTTGTTAGGTAGGCATCTAGCGCATCATCGTATAAATCGGAAATAAATTGTTGGACGGTTTCAGATGCTTCCTCATTTGGATCGACTTCCTGATCCCAAAAGGAAGGGTCGAACTCATCTACAACCCGAACAGGGAGCTGCCAACGGAACTCGCCGTTCTCCCAAACCGTAAAGTCCGGAAGCCAGTCTTTCTCGAGAATCCCTTCATGAAGGGCGTGAGCGGCTGCTAAACAAATTTCCGATTGGTCACTCCAGTCCCAGTCAATAAATCGATTGAAAGACTCCTTTGCAAAAAGAGAGACAAGGTGCCAGCCGGTAACGACGACACCATCTATGCCACCCACAGATTCCGTCTCCAGGAGCGTGCCAAAAAAGCTCTCATCATGACGGCTGAATAACACATTCTTCCATTCAGAAGGAGGCAAACCATCCCCATGCTCATCCTCTGCAGCCAAAAAATAGCGCCCATCCTCCAATTTAATTGTCAGAAGCTTAATAAATCTAGTTTTCAGCATCGTAATGTAACTCCTTTTTGTTGAGTGGGGGACTAAATTTTAGATTTTGGATTGGATTTCGGGTTTTGAATTTCCAGATAATGTCTAAGTGTACAAAACCCCACAAAAAATGTACAAAACCATAGACAGTGCCTTTCACCGCATCCAACTGTCCGCCTGAGGTGGACAGTGTCCACGGGCGGTGCCTGTCACCACAGAAAGACACTGTCCACGAGCGGTGACAGGCACCACATTGGGCACCACATTGTTTTCACCGCTATATTGTCACCAAACCCTTTATTCTTCTATGAGTTTGCTCCGTTTGCATTCTTCGTGGAAGGCGCGGAGTCTTTTGGTTTTGTCCATTAGGGTGTCGAGGTAGTATTGCCAGTCGTCGACTCGTTTTAGTTTTTTGTATAGGGTCCGCAGTTTTTTTAGGTGCCGGACGGCTGCTTTGTAGCTGGAACGATTTTTTTGATTGATTTCGTTTAGCGCAGATTGATGCAGCATGCCAAGCAGCACTTCTGGTTTTTCCTTTTCAATCACCTTGACGCGCTCTCTTGGCAGGTCATGGAAGTTCCAGCCCATAAACGCCTGGAGGTCTCCCCATTTGTCGTACTGCTTGCGCTCAAAGAGCATAAATTCATATTCTGTATAACTGTATGGCAATGTCGCCAGCATCGTGCGTTCGTACAATTCTACTTTCCCGTTTTCAGACACATACGGGCTAATTGCCTTAAGTGCCGAGCGGGTAAAGGAAGCACAGGAATGATAGGTCTGCAAAAAATCCAAATAGCCTTTCAATTTGGCGGTAAACACTTCGATTAGCGGTCCAACACGTTTCCACGTTTTCGTCTGTGACAATAGGTCGATCCAATGGAGCAGATAAGGTGTGATGACTTTATCGTCGATTTTACTAATTAAATCTAATGCTAATTCATCCTTTTGTTGCAAAAAGCTAATATGTATTCCAGCAATCATGAGCGGAGTCGGATTCTCCCATTCCTTTAAGGACTTCAGTCGATCATTAATCCGTAAGATTTCTTGCTCACGCCATTCTTTCTTTTTAAAAAGGTTTGTCCAGAGCAGCCGGTAAAGATAGACCCGTTCCTGTTCCAATCCTGTTGACGCGGTTAACAGTTCAAACACTTCGTCCTTTAATTGTAAAATAAACTCGTCGAAGTCAAACGGCAGCGATTGATAACCAATTTTCAACACGAGCTCGTCTGCATCCTCGATTAAATTATGGAATACAGAGAGATAGGCGCGCCTGACAACGTCCTCAGCAAATCCTGATTCTTCTGTCAGCACGGCAAGCTTTTTAAACGATACAACAATCCCGACCATCTCATATAGCAGGCGCCATTCTTGCTCGACAGGAGAGCTCGCCTTAATCCGCCGTTCGTAAATGTTGAAAAGCTCAGCAATAATAAAAGGGCTCGAATATTTTTTTGAATTCAGAATCGTATCGAAACTCACTTCGAAGGATTCAACCCAGCGCCGGTAATCAGGCTTCATCACCCCGTTCGCCTTAATCAAATCTTTTGCCTTTTGGAGTCCCCAGTTTGCTACGTCATTCTTTTCTTTCATCGGTTCCCGCCACTCAGTAACCCAATCAGCGACACTGCCCACCCTCGAATAAGCAGCAAAAAACACAGCCATCTGATGGCGGCACAATCCCTCGTTTGGGCATGTACAGCTGCTAGACGACAAACGTGCAAAATTTAATTTCACATAGCAAGGCGTCACGTCCTGTACCATAGCGGTAATTTGGGCATTCCATATTTGTAATTGCTTGACCATCCCTTGCCGGAATAGCATTAAACCCTTTTGAACGAGTTTAACATCATCTGCAGCATGCGGATGCAGCAAATCTTTAATCTCCTCAGCGAGAAGTTCAATCCGGTCATTAGCAGTCGTTGACCCCAAAGCCACGACCCCCTTTATTAGAAAAATCCATATTCCTATATTATACCCAAAAATTGGCCATTAGAGGAGAGAAAAAGGGATTTCTATTCAAAGCAGGCATTTTTTAAAATAAATGTGTTTTCAAAACAGCTTTTTACGTGCCATATAAAAAAATCCAGGCATTTTTCAGATGCCTGGATTTTAGGTGTTGTCCGCTTCCGTTTTGACCGTAGTTGTTTGTCCAATTTGTTGTGAAACATATTCAAACAAGTGATTGAGATATTTTGTGAGTTCGAAGCCTTCTTCATTAGCAAATTGTGATAATAGCAATTTAGATTCTTCCATTATACGTTCCCCCTTAATATTACTTTCTATCCTCATTCTTACCAATCTATCATTCTCTTATACATACAAAAATTGTATGGTTCCATTTAACCGATTGCTTATTATTCTGCTATAACCAAAATACCAAATTCTGTGAATCTTTACATAAAACCCCCACAAAGTGGTGTGGAAAAGATAATATATGGGTAAGAGAGGATGAGCACAATGAGACTGAGAACTGAGTATAAATCCCCATATGCAGCAGCAGTGTGGTCCATGGTTTTACCGGGATTTGGACAATTTTACAACAAAGATTACATCATTGGTTTCGTATTGATTGGCTTTGAATTTCTTATTAATTTATACTCAAACCTAAATCTAGCACTCGTATACTCATTTACGGGCGATTTCGACAGAGCACACAGTGTGATTGATTACAGATGGGGAATGTTTTACCCCTCTTTATATGCTTTTGCAATCTGGCAGGCGTTTAATGCAGCAAAGTCACACAATGCCAAAGCCCTCGGCAGTACGATGAAACAAAGAAGCTACTATACTGGTTTCTTCATTGGTTTGGTATTGGGCATGGATCTTGGACTGTTTTGGCATGATTTTGCATTTTTTAACCAATTTAAGGTTCTTAGTATCTTGAATCTGCCTGTTTTTAGCGGACTTTCCTTCGGCCTGTTGCTTGGTATTCTTGGGAACTATCTGGAAAAAACATTTTATCGAAAAAGAAAGGCAGCAAAAGCATTGATCTAGAAGAATTATTGGAGGTAGGCCATTTTCAAGTTCATCAGTTTCTCGCCCCAACGGGTCCTTTGGGCAGAATATATTTCTACAATCCAGTAACATCGTCTTGTCCCATACAAGGTATGTCCACAACAGAGAATTTGTCACGGCGGTCAACGCAAAAACCAGCCCCGGCATGACCGGGACTGATAAAATTTTTATCATAATTGTATTGCTGCCTCAGATTCTTCGGTAACCCCTTGTTCATGTGTCTCTACATCCTTAGCGAACCGCTCTAACCCCCCTGTAGCACAAAACAAAACAAGCGCAATAAACAATGCAATTAAAACTCTTTTCATCGAATGGTCCCCCAGTTGTTTCCTTTTTGTCTCTACTCATTTAGACGTTAGAAATTGGAAATTAGTTCCATAAAACCGCTTGACAAAATTCGCAGGAAAAATATTTCATGCAGGTTGCTTTTAGTAAATGGCTATGATATAGTACTTTTTGTGTAAATGACCAAATTAGTTTTTTAGTCAGTTTCTTAAAAAGTGAGGTGAGTGTTTGTGGCAGTAATTGATCGGAAGAAGTTAATCATCGAGGCGGCTGCTAAGTCTTTTTCTTTATATGGCTATAAAGCAACGACGATGGATCAGGTTGCGAAGTTAGCCAATGTAGGAAAGGGGACAATCTATACCTTTTTTAAAACAAAGGAAGAACTATTTGATGAAATCATCAATTCGCTGATCACGGATATTCGTTTCGAAGTAGAAAGTGCGATGGATGAGTCAACATCCATTCTTGAAAATGTAAACAGGGTGTTAGTACGGGTCCATGAATTTCGGGAATCGCATCAATTGACGATTAAACTGATTCAGGAAGAGCGCGATATGGGCACGCAAATCGTTGTCGAAGCCATGCAAAGGGTGGAGCAATCCATCATACAATACATGAAAGTCATCATTCAAAAAGCAATTGATAAGGGTGAAATCAAAGCTTGTGATCCGGAGGTCACGGCCTTTGTGATGCTGAAGATGTACTTTTCATTGGTGAATGACTGGCAAAGGAACCATCCACCATTAAAAAAAGAAGAAATAACAAAGCTATTTGAACTGTATCTACTAAAAGGCTTGTTAAACGAATAAGTCTTTTATTTTTAAGAAAAACTGACCATTTGAATGAAATGGTCATTAATTTAGTCGAAAAATGACTAATTGAATAAAACAGTCAGGAGGAATACAAACATGAATGGATTTAAAGCAGAATTAAAAACTATCCTTTCCAATCGCAAGGTTCTCATTCCGATTATCGCTATCCTCTTTATTCCTGTCCTTTATGCAGGAATGTTTCTATGGGCGTTTTGGGATCCCTATAAATATCTCGGAGATTTACCGGTAGCGATTGTGAATCAGGATGAGGGAGCAGAGCTTAATGGTGAGCTACTTGAAATCGGAGACGACCTGGTCAAGAATCTGAAAAAAAGTAGTACGTTTGATTTTGAAATAGTTGACAAGACACAAGGATACCAAGGGTTGGAGGACCAAAAGTATTATATCCTAGTGGAGATTCCAAGTGATTTTTCAAAAAATGCAACAACCTTGCTTGAGGATCAACCGAAAAAGTTAGAGATCAAATATGTTCCGAATGAAGGGGCAAACTTCTTATCAGCGCAAATTGGCGAAACCGCGATGAAGGAAATCAAAGCGGAAATTTCAAAAGAAATTGTCACGACTTACTCGGAAAGTATTTTTGAAAAAGTAACCCAGATGGGTGATGGGCTAGCGCAAGCAAGTGAGGGCGCAGGTCAACTTAATGAGGGCTCGGTAAAACTCAATGAAGGTGCGGGGCAAATCAAGGAAAACCTAGAGGTCTTAGCGAGCAAATCGATTGAATTCAATGAAGGTGTAAATAGTGCCGCGGCGGGTTCCGAGGAAGTAGCCCAAGGGACAGCGGCAATCCAGCAAGGGTTACAAGAAGTGGACGAAAAACTTCCGCAGCTGGTGACAGGCACCGAAAAAGCGCAAGCAGGTGCAGAGCAGATAAAAGAAAACTTACCTGCCGGAATCGCGGCGGGAATCAATGCGCAGTTATCAGGAAGTACGGAAGCGTTGAATGATGGAATTGATCAATTTGAAACACAGTTGAGTGGAGGATTATCATCACAAATTGCTGATCAAATGATTGCCCAGCAAACAGCTAAAATGCAGGACCTTGCAGCGGCTTTAATCGCCAATGGTGTCCCAGCTGAAAAAGTGACTGAAATTATGAAACAACAAGCTGCACCAACCAAGGAAGATGTTCAACAACAGGTTGCACAGGCCATCAATCCTGGATTACATCAGGGCTTCTCGCAATTTAAAACGCAAGTAAATGGTCAATTGCTTGGAGCGACTGCAGGTTTAGAATCTCAATTGAAAAAACAAACAGATCCAGTGTTCGACCAGTTAATTGGCGGGATTGGTGAAATCAACGCCAACCAAGTGAAATTGCAGCAAGGAATCCACGAGCTATACTCTGGAGCAACTGCGCTAAATGCGGGTGCGAGTCAACTGACAACTGGTATGGGAGATTTGTCAGCGGGTGCCGGAAAAATGACAGAAGGAACGGGTAAACTTGCTGAGGGTTCTGCTGAATTACAAGCAGGCTCAGAGAAATTGCAGGACGGCACCTCCGAATTAAATGAGAAATTGGGAGAAGGTGCAGAAGCAGCAAACAGCGTACAAGCGGATGATGACACCTATGACATGATGGGTGAACCGGTAAAGGTTGATAAAAATGAGATAAACACGGTGCCAAACTACGGTACGGGCTTTGCTCCATATTTCGTCTCACTTGGACTATTTGTGGGCGCACTCATCATCTCGATCGTATTCGGCCTAAAAGAACCAGCCGTTAAACCGGCATCCGCATCACAGTGGTTTCTTGGTAAATTAGGCGTCATTACCATCATTGGTGTGCTTCAAGCTCTATTAGTTGATTTTGTGTTACTTGTGGGATTGGGAATTGAGGTACAAAGTCTGCCGTTGTTTATCTTGACGACGATTCTCACAAGCATGGTGTTCGTAACATTGATTCAAATGCTTGTGACAACGCTAGCGGATGTAGGCCGTTTCATTGCTATTCTCATCCTGATCATGCAATTAACCACAAGCGCGGGTACATTCCCACTGGTGTTAATTCCAGAGGCGCTGCAGCCATTCAACGCATTTTTCCCAATGACATACAGCGTCCAAGCGTTTAAAGCAGTGATCTCAAGCGGAGATTTTGCTTATATGTGGCAAAACAATCTTGTATTGCTAGCCTACACAGCTGGATTCATGGTGGTTACATTTATCTACCTTGCTTTTACGTTTAAAAAGAAACATGTGAGTGAATCATTGATTGAACAATCAGCATAAACTTAGGGGAACACTGGGTTCGCAGGAGTGCGGAACCAGTGTTTTTTTGTGCGGAATTTGTTAGGCAGGTAAACAATGCAATTATGCAGATAAAAAGGAAGTCTATGCATGTAAGTGTACAGAATATGCAGGTGTAGGAATCATTTTGGCAGGAAAGAGGATTTTGAAGTTGCAAAAAAGAACATTTAAAGGGGGAGTGTGCTCAAAAATGATTAAAGCAGTTTTATTTGATTTAGATGGAACGTTGTTAGATCGAGATGAATCAGTTAAAAAGTTTATAGATTGTCAGTATGATAGATTGAAGCATTTTGTAGGTCATATTCCAAGAGAGAACTATAGTAAGAGATTCATTGAATTAGATCAGCGCGGGTATGTATGGAAAGATAAGGTGTATCAGCAATTAATTAAGGAATTTGCCATCACCGGGATTTCATGGGAAGAGCTGCTTCAGGATTACATGGCAGAATTCAAAAATCACTGCGTTCCATTTCCAAACCTCATTACGACACTGGAAAAGTTAAAAAGCCTCGACATACGATTAGGAATGATTACAAATGGCTGGGGGAACTTTCAGCTTGATAATATTAAAGCTTTAGGCATAGAAAAGTATTTTGACACCATTCTAATATCGGAATGGGAAGGACTAAAAAAGCCAGACCCAGAAATTTTTAGGAGGGCCCTGAAACAACTCAATGTCCCAGCACAACAAACTATTTTCATAGGAGACCATCCCCAAAATGATATCAAAGCAGCTCAGTATGCAGGATTGATAGCAGTTTGGAAAAAAGATCCTCAATGGAATCATGTTGAAGCGGACGCCATACTAGATGATTTAGCAGAACTACCAATCCTCATAGAAAATAGGTGGTAAAAAAATGAAATGTATTCAATGTCAATCTGAAATGACAAACGATTGTCGGGTTACGGTAGAAGGCGATTTGAGTGGGATCAAGATAAGTAAAAAGGGACAAGGGCTTTTCAAAAAGGTAACAGCGAAACTTAAGGCAGCGGTTTGTCCAAATTGTGGGTATGTGTCTTTTTATGTAGAGGACTATAATAATTTTAAGTAGAGGGATTTAGGATGAATTATTTTGTTATTGGTGATGTGCACGGGTGCTATCATACTTTTGAAAATATGATTACGAAACATTGGAATAAAGAGAATGAAGTGCTGATTCAACTCGGGGATCTTATTGATAGAGGAAAGAATTCACCTCAGATGGTGAAGTTGGCAAGGCAGTTAAAAGAGGATTTCCCAGATCGGGTGATTTTTTTAAAAGGAAATCATGAGTTTGAGATCATTGATCATGTAGTGAATCAACCTAACCATAATTGGCTCCGGCAGTGTGGGGAGGAGACACTCAGACAA
The DNA here is from genome assembly GCF_030348765.1 of Neobacillus sp. CF12. Classification (GTDB taxonomy): domain Bacteria; phylum Bacillota; class Bacilli; order Bacillales; family Cytobacillaceae; genus Neobacillus. Next base: position 4,089,568 of record NZ_JAUCEU010000007.1, read on the forward strand.
TACGAGGCAGTGCAAAGGGATTGCCAAAGTGATGTCAATTGGATGAAGGAATTGCAGTTATTTTATGAGAATGACCATCTATTTGTCAGTCACGCAGGAATCTCACAGCAATCAGCCAATCCTTTTAATGAAGAGGATAGTTTTGGGATTCTATGGAATCGAAGTCCTTTAACGAACATCAATAAATTGCAAATCATTGGTCACACACCATGTGAAGAGCCGAAATATGATGAACAAAGTCATTCTTGGAATATCGATACAGGTGCCGCCTACACGGGTTATTTAACGGGCGTGAAATTCAGTCACAGTGGGGAAATGATTGAATTTATTAAAGAAGATACCGATGCTAGAGATAGAAACTCGTAGATGTGGAAAAAGCAGTGGAATGCCACTGCTTTCAATTTACTGATGTGCCTTTTCCAGCGCTAGTTTGATCCCGAAACCAATCAGGACGGTGCCGGTGATTCCTTCCATTACACTTTGGGTTTTAGGCTTTTTCATAAAAGTACTAATCTGGTTCAACAGGTAGATATAGAAGAAAAACCAGACGACAGTTAACAGTGTATAGGTGATTCCCATAATGAGAAACGGAACAAAGTGATGGCTGTCGGAATTGACGAACTGGGGCAGGAAAGTCAGAAAAAATACAGCAACTTTTGGGTTTAAGAGATTCGTTAGGAATCCCTGCTTGAAACAGGATTTCCCTTCATACTTGCTCTCGGCAGGCATTTCGGTGGCGGCCATTTTATTCAGTTTCAATGCCCATAATGTCTTGATGCCTAGAAAAACTAAATAGGCCGCACCGAAATATTTGAAAACAGAAAATAAAAAAGCGGATTTCACAATAATCGCAGAAAGTCCGACAACCGCAGCCAAAGTATGAATGAGCAGGGCACAGCACGTGCCAAAAACCGTTCGAAATCCGCCGCTTTTTCCTAGTGTAATGGTGTTTTTTGTTGCAATAGCTGTATCAGGACCAGGTAAAATAATCAGCAAAATACACATAATTACAAACAAATAGAAGTTCTCCAAGCTCCTCAACTCCTTTATTGAGTATATATATAGTTAGACTTAATTTACCATAATTTTTCTGAATTGTGTTTTTATTTTTAGAGATTCTTTTTTAAAATAGTGGAAACAATCAACTTTTCTCGAATTGAGTAAAGTTGTTATTTTATGGGAGGAGGGAAAAAATGCAAAAAAAACTAGACCACGCAATAACATTACGCAATGAAGGAAAACAGAAGGAATCCAATGAATTGCTTGTAACATTAGCGGTAGAGCACCTAAAAGATGCGTATGTTCAGTATCAATGTGCATGGAGTTTTGATTTACTAGGAAAGGAAACGGAAGCAATTCCGTTTTATGAAAAAGCGATTGACCTGGGGCTGTCGGGAAAGGATTTAGAGGGAGCAATACTAGGGTTGGGGAGTTCCTACAGGACAATAGGGGAATATGAAAAAGCTCAAACCGTTTTTCAAAAGGGAATGGAAGAATTCCCAAACAATCGCGCTTTAAAGGTTTTCTACTCGATGGCCCTTTATAACCTTAAAGAGCATGACCATGCGATGGAGATCCTGCTTACATGCCTGATCGAAACGACGTCGGACGAGGAAATCCTACATTATAAAAGAGCGATTCATTTCTATTCTGATAAATTGGATAAAGTTTGGAAGTAAGCGCAGGAGAGGTTTCCCTCTTTTGTGCTTACTTCATGCATTTTTTTAAATCAATAATCGTTTGCAAATGCATCCCTTCATGAAAAATCGTTCGAACGAGAACTTGTTCGATGGTATGCATGCCCATTTCTGTTGGCGGGAATTCTTCTTCTAGTCGATGACCGTAGGCAGCAGCAATCTCAGAAGGCTGGTTTTTCAACAGTTCCTTCAACTCTTCTAGCGAAGGTGTCTCAGAGGTAAAGTCAGCTGGTGAGGTCCCATAGCCAAACCAAGTATTAAATTGTCCTGGAACGATAGCTTTTTCCTTCGTAACCGCCTGGATCCATAAATACTGATCGAGGTAGATATGGCCAAGATTCCAGCGGATATTATTGTTGAATCCTTTTGGAATCACTTCAGCTTCTTCCTCTGTGACATTTTCTAGTACACCTAAAATATAACTTCGATAGGTTTCCAATTGGGTAAATAATACTTCATGGCGATGATTCATCTGCATGCCTCCTTTTTTCACTAGCATTGTATTCGCTAAAACAGATGTACTTCCTGCCATTCTTGCAAAAAAAATACTGACTTGCAAAAAAGTCAGTGGAGGTGGCGCGAGGTGCTTCCTCGCCCCTAATATAGTATATTCAAGAAGGTTTAAAAGTGTTACAGTCTCTGAATATAGTTCTTTTTTACTCGCTCAATCTGTCGAATGTGTCCTCGTACATGTTCCACACGATACTCTAGCAATTGTTTGAAGGTAAAGTGACCTGCGTCTGCATATACCCCGATCCGCTCCCATTGTTGTGAGGTCAGTTGTTCCAAAATAGGCAACATACTAGACCGCAGCATTTTGAATAGGAGAAGATGTTGTTCTCTGTCCAATTGTTCATACCGCAAAACACTCGCCCATGCATTCTGGTCAACCGACATCAAAAGGGGCTCATCCTCAGCCAAAACCTTTTTTAGCCTTTGCGTCGAGACGAGTTCAGAATCAGCTACATGAATAAGAATCTGATGAATGCTCCATTTAGTAGATCCTGGCTGAAAGTGAAACTCTTCTTCAGATAAACCATCAGTGGCTTCCCGCAGCATTTGGTACCCCTGGCTATACTCATTAATCAATTTTTCCATATTTAACCTCCTGCAATAAAAGGATATCGTAACAAATTATAGAATTAAACTTATTAGGAAAGGTGTGTGGCTTTTATTTTTCAAAGTTTGATTTCCTATGTGGAAGACATAAAAGAACGTAATCATAGCAGCGGTGCTGCACTCGTAATAATAAAAGACAACAAAGTAGTGTTAGAACATTATAGCGGCTATCATTCTAATGCAGCCAATTCTCTGCCAATTTATGAAAGCTCACAGTTTAATATTGCTTCTGCGAGAAAGAGTTACTTAGGCTTATGTGTGGCGTACGCATTATATGAGGGGAAAATCAAAAGTTTGGATGACTTAGCGGTAGAGTACTTCGATGCATACGACACAAACCTACTAGGGAAAACAACGATTAGAGATTTGGTTACCCATTCCCACGGTTTACATGAGATAGATGGTGTGATGTTTCGAGAGTTCCCGCCAGGAGAGAATTGGGCGTATCGAGGAATTAACATTGTAATGATGACAGAGTTGATAAACAAGCTTTATGGTAAGAGTTTTCCTGAATTCCTGAAAGAAAGGGTATTCCACCCATTAGGAATGAAAGAAACGTTTTGGCATACGGAACCCAATGAAAAACTGGTACAGGTTGTTGACGACCCCAACGCGCCTGCGACTTATAAATTAGGCCAAACGATTGATGGAATGGAATCAAACCTGCATACCTCAGCTCGGGAGTTTGCCCAATGGGGGAATATGCATTTGAACAAGGGAATGCAGATTGTTCCTGAAGAAGTGATTCAATTGGCAACGCAAGCCCATAATCCTTTTTATAAAAATAAAGACCTTCCACAAAACGGATTGTTCTGGTATGTCCAAGATACACCAGCAATAAGAAGTGAGATCGGAGAAAAAGTGCCGAAAGGGTCATATCAAATTTTAGGCATTACCGGGCCAACGCTGCTCGTTGTTCCAGAATACAATCTCGTCGTCGCAAAAATGTACAATAAAAGATATAACTATGGAGGTAGTAATTACCTTCATTACTTAAGAGAGTTCAGTAATTTAGTAGCAGATACATTTAGGAGGTTTTAGTATGGAAAGTAAATTGGTATTTTACGGAGCAATCAGTTTGGATGGGTACCTTGCACGGGAGGACCATGCATTGGATTGGTTATTTGGTACGGAGGGGGAAGCGGAAACGGGTTATCAGGCGTTTTATGATAGCGTAGACATCATTTTAATGGGTAGAAATACGTATGACCAAATCGCAATCCTGTCACCCGATGCCTTTCCGTATGAAGGCAAGCCTTGTTATGTCTTCTCGCGTACGTTGAAGGGGGAGAATGAACATGTGACGTTTATCAATGAGGATATTGCGGATTTTGCAAAATCCCTGAAGGAGCAAGAGGGCAAACGGATTTGGATGGTGGGAGGCGGTGAAGTCCTGCAGCACCTCCTGCGAGCAAAACTTATGGATGAGTTTATCATCCAAGTTGCTCCAGTCATCATTGGGCGTGGAATTCCGTTGTTTGTGCCAGGGGACCAGGAAAACGAACTCACACTGGTTGATGTTCGTCGTTACAAACAGTTTGCTGAGTTGTATTATCTACGTAAGAGCTGATTTCCAGTGGTCCCTAGCAGTCTTATCTGGTTGTTTCCTGATAAGTAACGTTGGTGACTTGTTGTGTCTGGTTATTAAATTCAATACTTACATATACACCGAATTCTTTTTGATTCTCTTTTAACCAAAATTTGAATCTTTCCGTTGAGGTAAGATCGCCATTATTTCTTCCAACATAGAGATAATCAACGACTTTGGCATTTGGATACTTTTCCTTTACCTTATCTTGCGCCAAAACACTCCACTTCGCATACGGAGGTATAGGTTTTTGTTGCGCATGTGCTGGTTGTTCGAAAAGAATGGGATAGGAAAGAGTAGAGCCAAAAAGGATTGAAAAACATACGAACAGCTTTTTCATGTTGTTTCCCCCTTTGTTCTACCTATTATCATGTTGTTCACTGTAAATTATGTACTTGGCTTTATAATTAGGACAATAGACCCGTCCAATAGGAAAATAGAGGTGCTTAGATTTGAAAAAAAGAATTGGCTGCCTGCATGCCCATTATTCGAATATCAGCTATATCGAAAACGCACTTTCGGCTTTTGATGTACAGCTGAGTCATTTCGTTGACCCGGGATTGATGCAGCGAGTAATGACCGACGAGAGCTTCACGGTGTCAGAAGCAAAAAAGAAAGTAAAGGAACAAGTAGAATGGATAGCGCAATCCGGCGTGGATGCTATTCTTATCACTTGTACGAATTATATTGCCTTAATGGAGCAGATTACGGTTGACGTGCCAATCATTAAAATGGATGAACCGTACTTTGAGGCCATTTGTAAAAACGATCAGCACCAAATGATCCTGTTTACGAATCCTGATACCGTACCTGGAACGATGAATAGGCTCCAGCAGTATGCAAAACTCCATCAGAAAACGCTGGAAATCGAGGTTGTGGTCATCGAGAATACCTTTGAATTAATTATGAGCGGAAAAAATGAGGAGTACAATAAAGCGGTGTGCGATTACATAATGAATTTGGACAGAAAAGACCATCTTTCAGTTGCTCAATTATCGATGGTGGATGCAGCAAAGAAGGTAGAGCGCGAGACTCCATCGGTGATCATCAATCCATTGAACACGCTGGTCTCGTCAATGGTCCATCAACTAAATTTAAAGAAGACGGAACAAAGATAACCTTTGTTCCGTTTTGCTTCTATAGCCCTTTTCCACCTCTAGGAACAAGGGTCGAAATTCTCTCCATTCCGGCAAGAATTGGTTTTGCCCGATTGATCAAGGTTTGTGTGGATTCAAGTGATAACGAGTCCTGATGAGCACTCTCGCTGCTCCATACTTCATAGACATACACAGCATTCGCTTCTTCCGGCGACACACTGACAAGATATAGTTCGCACTCATCATGATTCTGCAACGATTCTGCTGCCTCTAAAAGGATTGTTTCCAGCTGTTCCCGTTTGCCTTCTATTGCAATCAACTTACCGTATATCCCAAACTTCCCCATAGTCATTCCTCCTAGTTTACCTTACCATTCTACCTTCATCGTCTTTTTTCCTGTTTTATAAACGTAAACTAAATTTTTTACCAGGATATTGGGCAATTTAAGATGAAAAATACGATCGAGGCAGGGATTCCCATGAGTTCTCAACATACGGAGGCATTAAATAAGTTAATCAAAGCACAACGAGAGGGAGCGAGCAATTGGCTGCGCTACTGGCAAGAGTATTCTGCCTTTGATACCTGGCAATTTTGGTTTCATGTGATTATGTTTGTGGCCCCGCTTGTTGTTCTGTATTTTGCAATGGATTGGAAACGGGCACTCCAGCTTGGTTTTTTTGGGTTCAATGTGCACGTTTGGTTTGCGTATTTTGATGATTTCGGTTCGACTCAAGCACTTTGGACCTATCCTTATAAGATGGTTCCCTTTGTATCACACAGCCTCGGAATGGATGCGTCGTTGGTGCCCGTCCTGTTTATCTTGGTATACCAATGGACGATTAAACATAAGAAAAATTATTACCTGTATACTCTGCTATTAAGTTTATTCCTTTCCTTTGTTCTAAAACCAATCTTTGTCATGCATAATCTGTTCAAATTCAACTCATGGGCAAATTATTTTCACCTGTTTTTAAGCTATGTCGTGATCATTGTCTTATCAAAGGTTATTACCGATATCTTCATCCGTTTTCAAAAAAATGCGATCGAGAAAGATGTCCATGATAAAACAACCAAAAAGAGAAAAAAGAGAAGTTTGATTAAAAGCTAATTTTGGTTCCCCTGCATAGGGTGTGGCTCTATCTGCGAAAAGGGAGTCTCTACCCGCGGAAATGATTTGTTTACCTGCCTAATTAACGAGTCATCTGCAATTTTCACCTTAACCAACTATCCTACAAACAACAGGGAGCCTAACTCATGAACTATCGTGAAGCACATCGTTTCAGTAGTCATCACCGAAAGGAACTTGAGAAAGATCAGGCATGTGGATGTTTTCATTGCACTAAAATCTTTAATCCTGCTGAAATCACAGACTGGGTGGATGATGAGGATACAGCACTATGCCCTTATTGTGGGATTGATTCGGTGATTGGGGAGAGTTCGGGATTTCCGATAACAGATAAAGGATTGATTAAAGCTGAATGAGTCAGGCTCCACCACCCGTAACGGAAAAAGCCCCACGGCTCAGGTAACAAGGTAATAAACTCATAGCAAAGTAATATTACTTCCCATACTGCAATATAAGCAATACGTTTTACTACTGAAGTATTAAATGGAAACGAATTCAAAAATAATAAATTTACTGGTGGAATTAAGAGGGTATAACCGGGAAATGCGCTCCAATCGATCTCCTGTGAAACAAACCAGTAACCGTGATACTTTAAATCGATAAATGTATCGAAAAACACTTGGAAGCAACAGGTGAATATCCAAATGTGGAGAATCATGTTTCCTGAAAGCCTTTTAACCAGTTTGAATGCTAGAAAATTAAAGACTATTACAGATCCGTAAAGTAATATCATTTTCCACCTCAAGGGATTTCGTTAGTAATGGTTTTTCCGTTTTATTGGAAAATTATCCCTAAGGCATTTAACTATTCATGCCTTTTTCAGCTTACGTGCCAAAATAGTAGTTTATGTGCCAATTTGATTATTTACGTGCCGAATGTCGAATTTATGTGCCAAAATTCAATAATACGTGCCAAACTGATTTCACACCATTAGAAAAAGCCAGGCATCAATGCCTGGCTTAATGTTTTAATAGAATCGCTTAAATCCATCAAAATGTTTTGTGTAGTAAGTGCTGGTTAAACTTGAAATCATGACGCCCTTGGTAGCATCTGCATGGATGAACTCGTTGTTGCCCAGGTAGATTCCGAGGTGAGAGATTCCTTGTTTATATGTATTCTCAAAAAATACGAGGTCACCTGGTTGCGGTTGGTCAACATAGAACGTACGGTTATAGTACCCTTCTGCTGAGTAACGTCCGATTTTGTAGCCAGCCTGATTAGCAGCATAATAGATAAAGCCGCTGCAGTCGAAGCCTGATAATGAGGATCCACTCCAAACGTAAGGAGTGCCCATTAAGCTTTTTGCAACTTTGATAAATTCTGTTTGGAACGTAGAAGTAGAATCTGCAGGTGTAACTACGGGTGGAGTACCGGTAACCTTCAGTTTTTGCCCCACATAAATCGTATTTGATGTCAGTCCATTGAGAGCTTTTAATTCCTGAACGGTCATTTTAAACTTCAATGAAATTCCGCTTAATGTATCACCTTTTTTTACAATATATTCTGTCGTTGTCGCAGGTTGTGTTGGAGGTGTTACCGGTGGTGGAGGAGGAGTTGTCCCTGTAGCCTGTGCCGTAACCTTCAATTTCTGCCCCACATAAATCATGTCCGACTTCAAGTTGTTCAGCTGTTTTAATTCCTGAACGGTCATTTTAAACTGCAAACCAATTTTACTTAAGGAATCACCACGAACTACGGTGTATTCAGAAGTTGTTGGAGATGTGGTCGGAGGGTTGACTGTAGGCGGTGGGGTGATGCCCCCTGTATTTCCAGGAACCTTCAGTTTTTGCCCTACATAAATTAAATCAGACTTCAAGCCATTTAACGATTTTAATTCATTAACGGTTGTATTAAATTGCTTGGCGATTTTACCTAAGTAATCACCGCTTTTAACTACGTATTCACTAGTAGAAGTATTCGCCGTAGTTGAAGTTGGTTTAGCAGGTTCAGTAGCTGAAACCTTGAGTGTTTGATTGACGAAAATCATATCTGATTTCAATTCGTTCCAAGTTTTTAAGTCTGAAACAGTAGTTTGATATTTTAATGCAATTTTTGATAGAGTATCTCCCTTTTGAACGGTATAGGTGCTGGCATATGCGGTCCCTGCATATATCGTCGAAAGAAAGGCGGCAGTCGAAACTGCGCGAACGATCGTTTTCTTCATTTATGAATCACCTCTATTATTCTGGTATTTTAAACATATTCTACCACGATTTTCCTGTATGCCGGTACACAAATTTGCATTAGTTGACATATTTTCTGAAAAGTTTAGTTGTTAGTAGGGTAAATTGATACAGCAATCCCGATTGGAATGTATTAGGGATGTCCAAAATTCATTTATGATTAAAAGGGAACGGAATATTGTTGATTGTAGGAAACTTCATTATATTTACCTATTAATCTAATAATCAATGTTCATATTATTAGAAATATATAGTGAAATTGGCTTATATAAAATTAATCATAATACGGGAAATGTTATAAGATTCGATGGGGCTAGCCGTGCAAAATACAAAATGGGGGGATAGTATTGAATCTCTGGAGAAGGTTGTCCATTTATTTCATTGTTTTTTTACTTGTGTTTTCTTATTTTGGTGGAGTTGTTGGTCATGCGGAGGTAGGCATTCTTACCAACCAAGCAACTGACCTAGATACCACTCCGCCTGAAATCCAAAGTATCATAGTTGATAAAAATCCAGTTTATCCTGGAGATTCAGTGACAGTCAATATTGATGTTAAGGATCAATCGGAAATTGGAAGTGTCTGGTTTAATATCAGCGGCTCTAATGGCGGCGGAGATTCACGAAATGCTTTTTATAATCCGAATACAGGAAATTACGAGTCAACATTTACAATTGATTCAAGTATGAAACCTGGGCTATGGAGCCTTTATTCGAAAAGAGTAGGACGTTCCTACTCTTTTTTCTATGTGGGGGATGTCTAATTGTGTAGTTTTTCCAGTTGTTAATATTAAAAATAATGACAAATATATGGTAAAATTGTCAATGTGATGTATTTAATAGAATAATAACTTAGGGGGATATTATGGGAGTCTTTAATTTAAAGGGTATGAAGGTACTAATTGCGTTTATATTAGTATTTTCAAGTATGCAAGGGCTTGTTGTCCATGCTGCGTATGATTGGACTGCACCGGTGATAAGTAGTATTCATGTTGATAAGAATCCAGCAAGTAACGGGGATACGGTAACTGTAACAATTAATGCTATTGACAATGAAACTCCCATCGGAGAAGTGGAATTATGGTATACCGACGGTGAAGGGTTTCCTGATACCATTAGTGCAATATACAATCAAGAAACAAAGCAAGCGCAAGTTCAAATACCAATCACTTCAAATACTAGTCTTGGTGAAATGAAGTTGAATACAATTTGGTTTACTTATACTGATGGCTCTTTTAAAACGGTAAAGTCTACCCAAGTTGATTTAACCGGGGGGAATTTTACAGTAATCGTAAAAGAGGACACAACAGCACCTACATATTCAAGTGTTAGTGTAGATAAAAAACAAGTTTATTCAGGTGACTTTGTAAAAATTAGCGTAAATGCAACTGATAGCGAATCAGATATAGCTGAAGTAAAAGTGAATTATCAAGGAAGTAATGGGGCGACTCAATCCATTAATGCAGGCTATGTTTGGTATGAAAAAAACTACCAAGCTACGCTTCCTATTACAGATAGCATGGGAATTGGAAATTGGTCTATATCATCGATTACCCTTAAAGATGTAAAAGGAAATATAGCTACGATTGAAAGTGGAACCACTGATTTAAGTGCAGGTAGCTTTGAAATTTTGAAAAAACCAGATACACAGGCACCAACACTAACCGGTGTGAGTGTAGACAAAAATGAAGTAAGAATTGGTGAGACAATTAAAGTAAGCATTGCCGCAACAGATAATGAAGCTGGTGTAGAGGAAGTTCTTGTAACTTATCGAGATCCATCGTATAACGAATTTCCTAAAAGTGCTGTTTATAATTCTCTAACCGATAAGTTTGAACTAGAGTTATCGTTTCCTGAGGATGCAAAGTTAGGAACTTGGGTGATTGATAGTATCTATTTGATAGATAATAAAGGAAATGCAACCACAATCGATGGTTTCTTTGAAGACCTAAGCGGCGGGAACTTCACATTGCTTGAAAGACCAGATACGGTAGGACCTGTTTTTAAAGGAATATCTGTAGATAAAAAGGAAGCTATCCTGGGCGATTCAATCGAAGTTAGGATTTTAGGAGAAGATGTTCAATCTGAGATTGAAGAAATAAAAGTTTCTTATTTAGGGCCAAAGGGTGAAATCCAAACAAAAACAGCAGAATTTAATTGGTTTGATAAAAATTATCTTGCACATTTCACTCCTATGAATTTTTCTGATATTGGAAATTGGCAGGTTGACACAGTTTATTTAAGAGATACCAAGGGTAATGAAACTACCATCTATAACTCTGGAATTTATAACAGTGGTGAAATAAGTGACTTAAGCAGTGGAAATTTCAAGGTTTTAGAGGATAAAGGTGAATCCTTTAACAATATTAGAGTATACACAACCAATGTAACACTTGCAGATGAAACCATTAATGGAGATGTCTACATTGGACCTAATGCAGTATTAACCATTACAGGTAATGTAGTCATTAATGGTGATTTGCATGTTTTCGGATCGATGAACGCACAAGGAAGCCTTTCAGTTAAGGGTACTTGGAACATGACAAAAAAGTTGGACAAAGTGCCAGTGTTTTTGGATAACCAGCCTCTAACAGCTATGAATGGAAAATTAAACATTTCAGGTAAAACCCTGCCGTTTGTAACAATGGTTATCGAAGATCAACCGGTCTCAATCGGTGCTGACGGTTCATTTAAATTAGATAAACTAGTTGTAACTGGTAAAGAAGGAATCACCATCAAATTTACTGACCTATCTGGAAATGTAACACAGCGAAAATTCCTTCTTGAACATGTAACAAAAACAACTATTGAGGCTCCAAAGGTGAGTCCTATCACAGATCAAAGTACGATTGTTACAGGAACAACGGAAGCAAACGCAGAAGTCACTGTAAGTGTTGGTGGAAGTGTGATTGCTAGTGGAGTGGCAGGTACAGATGGTAAATTCAGTATTTCCATTACTAAGCAAAAGGCAGGTACAAGCATTACTGTAACTGTAAAAGACTATGCAGGTAATGAAAACTCTACCACAGTTGTTACCACTAGCAGCTATGTAAAGTTAAACATTCAGTTAAACGGACAACCTTTCACATCAGGATTTTTTGGGAATGGTATCACCTATGTGCATTGGCAGGCATTAAATACGTTTAAAATTCCTTACACCTTTAAAGGAAACGGGATTTTTACGATTGAGGGCAGGACAGTAACAGCAGAGACGATCAACGGTGGCTTATATATCAAATGGAATGAACTTTCACCTGAAAATGTGACATTTACAAGGATAACAGGCGGCTATAACTTTATTTATAAGGCTCCTGCCCCTGCAGCAACTCCATTAAAGGTACAATTAAATGGCAAAGATTTCACTGCTGGGTTCTTTAAGGATGGCAATGCATATGTGCATTGGCAAGCATTAAATACGTTTAAAATTCCGTTTACATATAAAGGGAACAACGTATTTATCATTGAAGGCAGAACAGTCGTAGCAGAGACCATCAACGGAGGTATTTATATCCGTTGGAATTTACTTTCTCCAGGGAATGTAACCTTCCAAAAGATAACAGGTGGCTATAACTTTATCTACAAGGCTCCAGTTCCTACGGCAACGCCATTAAAGGTACAATTAAATGGTAAAGATTTTACAGCCGGATTCTTTAAAGACGGCAATGCATATGTGCATTGGCAAGCATTGAATACGTTTAAAATTCCATTTACGTTTAAAGGGAACAACGTATTTATCATTGAAGGACGTACAGTCACAGCAGAGACGATCAACGGAGGCATATATATCCGTTGGAATGAGCTTTCACCAGGTAATGTGACTTTTGAAAGAATAACAGGCGGTTATAACTTTATCTATACACATTAATGAGAACAGTTATAATTCATATCAAGGAATCTCTTTTTTGGGATTCCTTTTTTATCTTTTAGTAAGCATAGGGTGACAGGCACCGTCGATGTACATTTGTACGTGTGGGGTGGACAAATTGTTAGTAGTTGGAAATTTGTTAATCCGGGTAAATTAGTAGGAAAGACGTAGTATAATTTTATTGGGTCTAGTAGTTAAATATTTTAAGTGAGTTGGGATGTGGAGATTGTAAGATGAATAAGAGAATTAGTTGTTTTATAGTATTGTTTTTACTTTTTTCTACTACTATTGGCAGTACATTGAAGGTTAGTGCAGCTACGGATGAAACTGCACCAACAGTAAAGAGTATTGAATTGGATAAAGAAACGGTACAGCCTGGAGATCAAATAAAATTTAGTATGGAAGCAGAAGATTTAGAATCAGGCATTACAGGGAGACCTGTGATAAAAGTTGAGAGAAAAACAAATGTCTATACTCAAGGTGAGTTTGTCTATTTTACCTATAACGTTGAAACAAAAAGGTATGAAGGAAATTATACGGTGCCCAGCGATGCAGTAAATGGCGAATGGTTTGTATCATGGGTATCATTAGAGGACAAAGCGGGAAATGTATTTTATGACTTCCCAGCTGAAGGAGATCCTTTATACCTAAGTTTTATCGTAACAGGTGGGAGCAATGATACAACTCCGCCAACAGTAAAGAGTGTAGAAATAGATTTAGAAACAGCACAGCCTGGAGATCAAATAAAGTTTAGTATAGTAGCAGAAGATTTAGAATCAGGCATCACAGGAAGACCAGTGATAAAGGTAGAGAGAAATACAAATGTCTATACTCAAGGGGAGTTTGTCTATTTTACTTATAACGCTGAAACAAAAAAATATGAAGGAACCTATATGGTACCAAGCGATGCTGTAAATGGTGAATATTTCGTATCATGGATATCTATAGAGGACAGTGTGGGAAATGTATATTATGATTTCCCAGCTGAAGGCGATCCGCTTTACGTAAGTTTTATCGTAACAGGTGGGGGCGGCGATATTACACCACCGACTGTAAAGAGTATTGAGTTTGATAAAGACTTAGTTCAGCCTGGAGATCAAATAAAGTTTAGTATAGTAGCAGAAGATTTAGAATCAGGCATCACAGGAAGACCAGTGATAAAGGTGGAGCGAATAACATCAAACTATACCCAAGGGGAGTTTGTCTATTTTACTTATAACGCTGAAACAAAGAAATATGAAGGAATCTATAGCGTTCCAAGCGATGCAGTAAATGGTGAATGGTTTGTATCATGGATATCAATAGAGGACAAAGCGGGAAATGTGTTTTATGATTTTCCATCAGTTGGGAGTAAATTCTATCTTTCCTTTAATGTATCTGATGATGTCATTCCCCCAAAAGCACCAAATATAACAGCCATTACAGACCAAGATACAACTGTCTCGGCTGTTACTGAGGCACATGCCCATGTAACCATTAAGGCGGGGACAACTGTAATTGGCAGCGGTATAGCAGATGATTCAGGTCAATTTAGTATTTCTATTCCAAAGCAAACATCTGGGACAAAGATCTTTGTAATAGCAACAGATCTTGCAGGCAATGAAAGTATCACTGAATTAGAAGTCATCACCAAATTTTCTAAGATAAACATTCAGTTAAACGGAATAGAGTTTACCCAGGGCTATTTTGGAAAGGGTACAACATACGTCCATTGGCAGGCATTAAATACGTTAAAAATTCCATATACCTTTGAAGGAAACGGTATTTTTAAGATTGAGGGCCGAACAGTAACAGCAGAGACAATTAACGGTGGCTTATATATCAACTGGAATGAGCTTTCTCCAGGTAATGTAACATTTACAAGAATAACAGGCGGCTATAACTTTATTTATAAGGCTCCTGCCCCTGCAGCCACTCCATTAAAGGTACAATTAAATGGTAAAGATTTCACAGCTGGGTTCTTTAAGGATGGAAATGCATATGTCCATTGGCAGGCATTAAATACGTTTAAGATTCCATTTACGTTTAAAGGGAATAACGTCTTTATCATTGAAGGACGCACAGTGGTAGCAGAGAACATCAATGGAGGCATTTATATCCGTTGGAATTTACTTTCTCCAGGTAATGTTACGTTCCAAAAGATTACAGGCGGCTATAACTTTATCTACAAGGCTCCTGCTCCTACGGCAACACCATTAAAGGTACAATTAAATGGTCAAGATTTTACAGCTGGATTCTTTAAGGATGGCAATGCGTATGTCCATTGGCAAGCATTAAATACGTTTAAGATTCCATTTACGTTTAAAGGAAATAATGTATTTATTATTGAAGGACGTACAGCTACAGCAGAGACGATCAACGGGGGCATATATATCCGCTGGAATGAGCTTTCACCAGGTAATGTGACCTTTGAAAGAATAACAGGCGGTTATAACTTTATCTATACAAATTAATGAGAACCATCATACTATTATCATGACAATATCGAAAGAAGAGTAGGATACCCAATGGGCACCTACTCTTCTTTTATTTTTATAAATTTAAATTCAAAGAAGTTTATTGTTTTCCTCCATAATTCCCCGCATGCTCTATCATGAATCTCCACGGAATGTTACAACCAGGACGTAAGTACCGCGAAAAAAGTAAGATAATCCAATATTGATAGAAAAAAGCTCACTTTTTGAAGAATGAAAGTGTTCAACACATAACACAAAAGGCGTCTTTTTTAAATTTAGCCACTATATAATAAATATACTATTGTCCTAGGAGGTTCAACCCGTATTTCCTAAGATAGAAAAAACATAAAATGGAGTGTGAGGAATGAAGAAATATTGGGTAACAACAGCAGTTGTCGTCGTGGTGATAGGTACTTCCCTATTGCTAGTTTTTAATAAGGATAAAAAAGAACCAGTTGGCAGGGAACAACCGGCGGGAGTATCCACCCAAATGGTAAACAAGGACCTAGCAGATAAAGCAGCCACATCAGCCAATCCAAAAGCAAGTGAAAAACCGCTGCCAGCAGAAATATCCAATGATAGCCAACAGGGTGAAAAACAAGAGGACTTGATAAATGACATTAAGAAGATGTACAAACCTCATTGGGAAAAGATTCATCTGACTGCTGAAAAAAGGCTAGAACAATTAATACTTCAGGCTAAGAAGGAGTACCAAGCAAAGAAAGACAATAATATGGATGTTTCCAGACTGGAAGGAAAGTATCTCGCGATATATAACGACTATGAAGAAAGTACGAAATCACAGGTGGATGGGATGATTTCTACTATGCAAAAAGAAGTAATAGAAAAAGATCTCAATCAGAATATAGGGGATGAATACTTTGAACTATATCGACTTCAAAAAGAAAGACGGATGGAAAAAGTGGTTAGCGAATTGAAAAAACTTTCCTAACACTTAGTAGGTTTGATCTCTCAACGATAATTTTAGAGGCAATCCGTGTTGTTTTTACTCATTTGCTGTCGAAAACCTCCAGTTAATGTCGTAGTATTCAATATTTTCAGAATATATAGAAGATTTAGTCATTAGTGTGGTATAGGGTTCTAAAATGGTATATAATTCCTATACATAGTAGAAAAGGAGGGGGAGTTTTGGATAGAGGATTAACAATAAGGAGGGCTATATTTGAGTAAAAGGTCAATCATAATTAGTATTTTGTGCTTATTACTAGCTCTCCCAAGCGGTGCATTGGCAGAGGGTAATTCGGTACAAACTCCACAAACAATAAAAGTGGAGAGAGGAAAACAAGTAAATGTTTCAAAAACAGTAAAATCAGACATTGTTACAGCATTGGCAGATGATTTCACTGGACCTGTTCTAGATAGTGCAACTGTTAGTCCAACCACTGTGACAGTAGGAGAGGACCTTAACATTACAGCTATTGTTTCAGATGATTTAAGTGGAGTGGCAGAGGTAGTAGCCTATTTGAATCTACCAGATGGAGTTGGGTACAAAGTCCTTCCTTTAGTTCAGGATCCTGGGACAGGGGAATGGAAAGGTACATATACTATCACGGATTTAGATCAAAATGGTACCTGGACGATAGACTTTGATTTATTTGATGTCGCTGGTAACTACACGTTTGGCGATGCAGGAAATACGGTTGAAGTCGTTAATTCGAATGGCGGCGATACGTCACCCCCTACATTAGAGGCCAAATCAGTTTCACCTCTATCAGTGGGGCCAAATGAACCGGTTACGATTCGGGCAACAGTAAATGATAATACCGCAGTTGATACTGTATATGCAGCCATTTACACTGCAGATAGTACAGGTTATTATTATCTGCCCCTTACCAAAGATGAAACAACAACAAATGAATGGGTAGTTACCCACACTTTTAGCGAAAGTGATAAATCGGGCGCATGGTATTTTGATATCGATATGAAAGACACAGCTGGAAACTTTAGTTGGGTAACACTAGAGGAGGAATTAACATTAACCAATTCTTTTAGTGACTATGATAACCCAACGATTGGAGAAGCAGTTATTTCACCTGCACAAGCCTCACCAGGTGAATCTATTAAACTAAGTGTGCCTGTTACGGATGCATTATCGGGAGTAAGTTCGGTCTATGCTGAATTCTCTCATATAGACAATCCAAATGAAGTCTATACTGAACAACTAACTCACGCACCAGGGACGAATGAATGGACCGTAGATTTTAACATTCAATCTAGTTTTCCTTCTGGGGTGTGGAAAGCAGTAGTTTACGCAACAGATGTAGCAGGAAACAGTGGTTTCAAAGAGTTTTTTAGTGCCTTTGATGTCATCAACACGAGCGGGGATTTTGACGCACCTGAGATTACAAATGTTCAAGTGACGCCACAAGGAGATGTTCCGATTGGTGGAACCGTCACAATTACAGCTAATGTAACGGACGCTGTAGGCTTAGACATGGTATATGCGAATGTGTTCGGTCAAGAGGGCTTTGGTGAATTTGTGCCGATGAGTTTCGACGACGTGAATCAGCAGTGGGTTGGAACGTATGTCCTCCAAGACACAACAGTTCCAGGCTTCTATACGGTAGCTGTTTCTGCCTACGATACATCGCTTAATTATTCTACTGTCAATGCAGAAGGCGGTTTTACAGTAGTTAACCCTGTCGGTGATTTCACTGGACCTGTAATTTCTGATATACAACTTGATAAAACTGAAGTGAATGCAGGCGAGCAAGTCACGATTTCAGCCTCCGTGGAGGATGAATCAGGTGTCGCTCTTGTATCAGCAAACTATTATGAAAATGAAACTGTTACTTTAAAATACGACAGTACCCTTACGAAATGGGTTGGTACAATCACTGTTCCAACGAATATTCCTGATGGAAAGTTGATTAACATTAATTTTGTTAATGCAATCGACATGAAAGGGAATATAGAAGTATCTCCTTGGTATCCTGTTTCTTTCACAATTCATAATGTTGATGGTGATTATACTGCACCATTAGTAGAGAGCTTGGAGGTTACACCTGCCGTTGCTGGCGTAGGTGATAAAGTCCAATTCAAAGCAAAAGTGACCGATGATAAAACAGGTGTTAAGCAAGTGAACCTTGCTATTGGTGCTGGAGGTACTAGTACTACAACTGTAGAGTTAACGTATGACCAAAATTCTGACTTATGGCTAGGAAGTTACACCGTAAAAGCAAACGACAAACCGGGTGAATATCCTATACTTGTAAGTACTGAGGATAATAACTTTAACAGCAGTGATACAGTATCCGAACAAACCTTAACGATTGATAATCCGAATGCAGATGTAACCGGACCTGTTGTAGAAGCAGTCGAAATTACACCAGCAGAAGCGAATGTCGGGGATACGGTTAAAATCTCGGCTACTATTTCAGATGACAAATCTGGAGTTAACGGTGTATTTGCTAGTTTAGAATCCCCTAATTTTGAAAAATATGAATCTATCTCACTCGTATTGAATTCAGAAACAAACAAGTGGGAAGGAACATATGAAGTGAAGGAATTTGATCTTCCGGGCAGCTGGCATGTAAATGTGACAGCATTTGACAATGCAGGTAACTATGGCAGCAATGAGACAGAATATCAAATGGTAATCAACAACCCTGATGGCGGCGATGGTGTTTCCCCATCGGTTGAATCCTTTGTTATGAGTCCAACTACGGCAAAGCCTGGCGATACTGTGCATTTTGAAGCAAAACTCGCAGATGATAAATCAGGTGTTAAATCTGCTAGTATCTATTTATACAGTAATTCTAGCGCAAATTCATATCCGATTACCTTAACGTACGATGAAGGTAACGATGTATGGACAGCAGAATACGTAATCCCTGCCTATGCATCAGCAGGCTTCCATTCACTTTATCTGGATGTAGCGGATAATGCAGGAAATGTTCAGTTCTATTATCCAACAGAAAGTCTGCTCATCTTAAATGATAATCCAGATAATGAAGCACCAAAATTTGAAGGTATTACCATTTCACCTGATCCAGCCCTCGAAAATGATGAAGTAACCTTTAAAGTTACTTTTACGGATAATCATTCAGGAGTGAAGAATGCTAGGTTAATTCTGTTTAACCCAGACTCAGCTGATTCTTATAATGCGGATGATGCAAGAGCCTATAGGTTTATTGAGTTAGCCTATAATGAACAAGAAAACCTATGGGTTGGAACGTATACGGTGAAAGAATCAGATCCAAAAGGATTATGGAAAATATCCTATGAGGTCGAAGATTTAGCAGGGAATTGGAATTGGGCAACAATCGCTCAAAATTTTGTAGTTGCCCCAGATACTACTGCCCCTGCAGCTCCAACGGTTGATGTATTAACGGACAAATCGACGGTTGTGACAGGAACGACTGAAGCATATGCTGAAGTAACGATTTCGGTAGGAGACACTGTTATTGGCAGTGGTAATGCGGATGCCGAAGGGAAGTTTAGCATTACCATCCCAGTTCAGAAAACAGGTACTACGATTACAGTTACTGCAAAAGACAAAGCTGGTAACGCAAGTAAAACGGAAGTAGTAACCATCACCAGCTATTCACCAATCAATATCCAATTGAATGGAAAAGAATTTACGAAGGGCTATTTTGGAAACGGTGCTGCTGTCGTTCATTATACGGCATTAGATATCTTCAAAATTCCATACACTGTAAATGAGAATGGACTATTTGATATCGAAGGTCGTTCGGTACAAGGTGAATCTATCGATGGAGAATGGTACATTAGATGGAATTTGCTTTCTCCAGGAAAAGTATCATTCAAAACCATTACAGGCGGATACAACTTTATCTACAACATTCCAGTGAAAATCCAATTAAATGGTGTAGATTTCACTGCTGGTTATTTTAAAGAAGGAAATACGTTTGTCCATTGGAAGGCGTTGAATACGCTCCAAATTCCTTTCAAGTATAATGGTGGGGTATCTTTTACCATTCAAGGGCGTAATGTAGACGGAGAGTATATTAACGGAGCTCTTTATATTCGCTGGAACCTGCTTTCACCAGGAAACGTAACATTCAAGAGTATACCGGGTGGATTTAACTTTATTTACCCAACCGTTAAGCCGATTAATATCCAATTAAATGGTGTAGATTTTACCAAAGGTTACTTTAAGAATGGTAACGCGTTTGTTCACTGGAAGGCACTGAATACGTTCAATATTCCTTTCACCTATAAAGGAAACGTAGACTTTGATATTGAAGGAAGAGCAGTTCAAGGGGAGTATATTAATGGAGCATTGTATATCAGCTGGAACTTGCTTGCACCAGGGAAAGTAACATACAACAGTATTTCTGGAGGATTTAATTTCACTTATACTCCTTAAGAAATGCATGCTAAAAAAATAAGCACGTCACGTATTGATAGAAAGTAGGATTTTATCTACAATGAATGAATAAGGATAACCTTCATAATTAGAGGGTTATCCTTCTTTTTAAGTTAAAGTACTGGAACTTATCAATACGTCTAATGGAGTGGAATAAATGAAAAAGTATATTCTTGTAACAGTTTCTGCTGTTGTCATCATAGGTGCCATACTAATGCTTCTTCTTAATAGGGATAGGGAGGAAAAAACAGTATCCTCCACTGGAGATCAAAAAACGTCTGAATCTACAAAATCAACGCCACAACCAACGAGTGAAAATAATAATCCAAAAGATAAGGTATCAACACCTCAAAATCCAAAACCAGGTGATAACGTACTTCCTACAGATAAAAAGGAAGAGGAAGTAAACCTGGAAGAAAAGCAAGAAGAAACAATTAGAGAAATTAAAAGTATGTATCAGCCAAGATGGGATGAAATAAATCAACTAGCAGATAAAAGACTTGCTGAATTACTTGTCCAAGCAGGAAAAGAGTATAAAGTAAACAAAGAAAGAAAGCAGGATGTTGCTAGACTTGAAATGAAGTATCTGGATATTTATAACGGTTACGAACAAAGTACAAAAGCACAGGTCGATGATATGGTAGCGAGCATTCAAAAAGAGGTTATCAAAAGAGATATTCACGACAATATTGGTGAAGAATACTTACAAATGTATCAAATACAAAAAGAAAAGCGTGTCGAAAAACTAAGAGAAGAATTGAAGAAACTATAAAATAGAGAGAAGTGGCAGCTGCCTTTGTGGGCAGCAGCTGTTTTTTTTTTTTGAACAGTAGACAATAAAAAAGGGGAGTCTTTTTTTAAAAAAAATTGGCCATCAAAATAAGGAAATATTTTGGGAGATTTGTAGAATGCTGTTTTTTTATAGTATATAATTCCTATTGTATATAAATGAGAAAAAAACGGAGGGGTATTTTTGGGGAAGAAGTCAATTATTATTAGTACTTTGTGCCTGATGTTAGCACTGCCATCTAGCATCCTCGCAAGTACGAATAATACACAAAATTTAGTAGATTCGACAGCAGTTGTGAGTAGTCAAGTTTCTACTGCTGCTCTAGATTCTAGCGTTACACCATTGTATTCAGAAGATACTACCGGTCCAGTCCTGGAAAATGTGACGGTTAGCCCTAGTTCAGTAAAAGTAGGAGAAACCATTACCATTACAGCTCAAATCAGGGACGATGAGAGCGGAATAGAATCTGTTAATGTTAATGTTAATACTCCATATGGGTATAAATCAATACCATTAACTTTTAACGCAACGAGTGGAAAATGGGTTGCTGCGTATACGATAAAGTCTGTTGACCACGATGGTGATTGGTGGTTTAGCTTGAATATGTGGGATATGGCAGGAAATTATACGTATGAAAATGTTGAAAACCCAGTTCAAGTTGTAAATCCGAACGCTGATAGTGATGCACCTGTTTTACTGGGAGCAAGTGTTTCTAAGCAAGAAGTATATGTGGATGAAGAGTTTACGATTAAAGCAAAGGTTTCAGATAATAACGAGGTTGCAGAGGTAAACGCAATGATCATTGCGCCAGAAGGTTTTGGAACCTACATTCCTCTATCCCTTAATAAAACTACAAATGAATGGGAAGGAACCTACTCATTTAGTAGTTATGAGACACAAGGAACATGGATGATAGATTTTGATATGGTGGATACTGCAGGAAACTATTCTTGGGAAGAAGGTTCAACAAGTATAAAATTTACAAATCCATACGGGGATTCTACTGAACCAACCATTGATTCCGTAGAAATTTCACCTAAGACTGCATCACCAGGGGATGTCATTCAGGTTAACGCTACCGTAAGTGATGATACTGCTGGTGTAGACTCTGTCTATGCTGAATTCAAAGCAGAAGGCAGTGAACATAGTTATAGTACTCTCTTAAATTTGGATGAAGAGACTGGCAATTGGGTTGGAGAGATTTATGTTCAAAATAATTTCATGCCAGGAGTATGGCATGGCACGATTACAGCTACAGATTATGCTGGAAACCATGGTAATAAAGAAATCGACAATGCTTTTACTATCATCAATGAAAATGGTGACGTTGAGGGACCAATATTTGAGAATATCCAAGTGACGCAAGGTGACATTAAGGTTGGAGAAAAAGTGACGGTTTCAGCATCAATTACTGACGTCAAATCTGGTGTCGACATGGTCCAAGCGAATCTATCAGGGCCCTATGGATATGATTATTGGTTACAATTAAGATACGATTCAAAAACGAATCTTTGGGTTGGTTCCTTTTTAGTTGAAGAAACAACAGCGCCTGGAATTTATGACCTTACCATTCAAGCACAAGATAAAGCTGGAAATTATAGTTATGTATCAAAGGGTCAGGTATTCACGATTATTAATCCAACAGGTGATTACACAGCACCAACCATGACAGATTTCCAAATCAGTAAGACAGAAGTAAATGCAGGTGAACGAGTTACCTTCACGGCAGCCATCACTGACGACAAGTCTGGTGTGGCATATGTAAAATTAAATACAGATTATCTTGAAAACGTTGAATTCAAATACAATAGTACCCTTGGCAAGTGGACAGCCACTGTAACGATTCCAACCAATATCCCAGATGGAATGGTCATTAATTTACATGACATCCAATACGTTGATTTGAAAGGGAATACCTCAGGAACATGGGTGGAAGATAACATTACGGTTCATAATCTGAACGGTGATTATACGGCTCCTCAAGTAGAAAGTCTGTCAATCACACCTGCTGTTGCGAAAGTAGGCGAGAAGGTCCAATTTAAAGCAAAGGTAAAGGATGATAAATCAGGAACGAAATCAGTTCGTGTATTACTTGAAACGTATGAAGAGTACAAAGAAATCGACTTAACGTACGATCAGGCATCTGGATTATGGACAGGGAATTACACCATTAAATCATATGATAAGCCTGGTAACGTATATGCTGTGGTAAGTACAGAAGACAATAATGGCAATACCGACGATTTCTATACGGAGAAATATTTTACAGTAGAAAATCCAAATGGCGATATTAATCCGCCTGTTTTTGAAAATGTGCAAGTCACCCCAGCGACAGCAAATGTCGGCGATATAGTGAAAATTAGTGCCACGGTATCGGACGATAAGTCAGGAGTTCAAGACGTCTATGGCTACATTGACTACTCTGATTACTATAAAACTGAATATGTTGAGTTTGTCTATAATGCAACAACGAAAAAATGGGAAGGTTCCTATGTTGTAAAGGAATATGACGCTTCCGGGACTTGGCCATTAATGTTAATTGCTTATGACAAATTTATGAATGAAGCCTATATTATGGGTGAGAATACAGTAGTAATCAATAATCCAGGTGGTGAAGATGTAACAAATCCATATTTAGAGAGTCTTACTCTTACACCTTCTACTGCAAAAGACGGAGATACCGTCCATTTCGAAGCGAAACTTATCGACGACAAATCAGGTGTACGATCTGCACGACTTTATTTGAATAGTGATCGCGGCCAATACAGTAATCCTCTAGAATTAACATACGATGAGACAAAAGGAGTTTGGGTCGGAGATTATAAAATTCCAGCTTTCTCAGCTGCAGGATTACATTATGTGAGTGTGGATTTTGAAGACAATGCAGGTAATACACAGTATGAGCATATGGCAAAAAATCTTCTCATTCTAAATGAAAGTCCGGATTATGAGGCACCGAAGTTCGAAAGCATCACCCTTACACCTGAAAAAGTACAACCAGGTAAAGTCGTGACGTTTAAGGTAAAATTGTCGGATAATAACTCTGGTGTACAAGAAGCTTCATTAACACTATTTAATCCAGATACAGCAGATTCTTATAATTCAAATGATGAAAGAGCGTATAGATACATCCCATTAACGTTTGATAAAACGCAAAATCTATGGATAGGAACGTATACCGTTCAAACAACAGATCCATTGGGCAGTTGGAAAATTTCCTATGATATAATGGATTTTGCTGGAAATGGGAACGGTGGTGTTAGTTCACAAAGGCTACTAGTCGAAAAAGTAAGCTATTCTCAAATTAATGTTCAATTAAATGGCAAAGCGTTTACTCCAGGATTTTTTGGAAGTGGAACAACCTATGTCCATTGGAAGGTACTTGAAGAGTTCAAGATTCCTTTTACCTTTAAAGGAAATGGAGTATTTTTGATTGAGGGACGTACCGTACAGGCAGAGACGATTAATGGGGGCTTGTATCTCAATTGGAAAGAACTTTCTCCAGGAAAAGTAACGTACAAGTCCATAACGGGCGGTTTCAATTTTATTTACTCGGTAGCCAAGCCAGTAAAGGTTCAATTAAACGGCCAAGACTTTACTCAAGGCTATTTTAAAGATGGTAATACGTATGTTCATTGGCAGGCATTGAATACGTTTAAAATTCCATACACATTTAAAGGCAACAATGTATTTACGATTGAAGGCCGTACCGTCACAGGTGAAACCATCAACGGTGGCTTGTATATCCGCTGGAATGAGCTTTCTCCAGGAAATGTAACCTATAAGAGTATTACCGGCGGCTATAACTTTATTTACACTCCGCCAGCACCAGCTGTTAAACCAGTCAAGGTTCAATTAAACGGCCAAGACTTTACCCAAGGCTACTTTAAGGATGGTAACACGTATGTTCATTGGCAGGCATTGAATACGTTTAAGATTCCATACACATTTAAAGGCAACAATGTATTTACGATTGAAGGCCGTACAGTTACAGGAGTCACGATTAACGGGGGATTATATATAGCTTGGAATCAGCTTTCTCCTGGAAATGTGACATACAAGGCCATTACCGGCGGCTATAACTTTATTTACACCGCGCCTGCAGCATCGACCGTTACACCGATAAAAGTACAATTAAATGGGGTTAATTTTACCCAAGGCTACATGAAAGATGGTGCAGCATACGTCCATTGGAAGGCACTAGAAACGTTCAAAATTCCTTTTACCTTTAAAGGGAACGATGTATTTACGATTGAAGGTCGTACAGTGACAGGTCAGACTATTAACGGAGGCTTATATATCCGTTGGAATGAGCTTTCACCTGGGAAAGTTACCTTTAAAAGTATAACAGGCGGTTTTAACTTTATTTATACACCTTAAGATTCTAGTGGATTTATGAAAAGACTCCCAAGCAAAGGGAGTCTTTTTCATGTCATGACGTAACAAAGGGCTTGTTGATTTCGGTTCCTATAAAAAAATGGTAAAATTGTAGTAATTTCTATAAGCTAAAGGAGAATAAAATGCGAATTACCAAGAAAATGATGGTTACAGTAATTGTTGCACTTATATTAGTCGTAACGGCCCTAATGTACCAATTTACAGGGAGTCAGGATAAAAGCACGAAAGATGCAAAGATAATATCGTCTGAAAAAATAGAAGAAGCGGTGAAAACCACTGAATCCAATACTCCAACCATTTTTATTCACGGTTACAAGGGTACCCTTCGAACATTTGAGACAATGGTAAAAGAATTTGAATTGAAAGATGAAGATAAGAGCATGGTAACGATAACCGTTGAACCCAATGGGAAACTTGTCTATTCTGAAGAAGCATTAAAACAGGTGAATGATCCTCTGGTTCAACTTTATTTTAAAAATGGGACAGCTTCAGTTGATGATCAACTAACTTGGATGAAGGCAGCGATGAAAGTGATAGCTGATATTTACGATACCAAATCCATTAATATTGTTGCCCACAGCATGGGCGGTCTTGTGGGCACGAAGTATATTATGGAAACATATAACGATAAAAATTATCCAAAGGCTGAAAAATTCGTTACCCTCGCATCCCCGATTAAAGGCTGGGTGAAATATGTGATTACGAACCCAGCTGAGGAAGACTTGCACCCGAATTCAGCAGCATTAGCTGGTCTTTATAGTGATCGAAATGAGTTTCCGAAGGACGTTGAGGTCTTTTCTGCTTATGGGCTGCAGGATACACTGGTGAGTGTGGACAGCGCTAAAGGGTTAAAGGAGTTCACTGCCAATATTATTACGAGTGGGTATATGGACAATCATAGCTATATTCATGAGGATATAGAAGTGATAGACTCTGCGTATTCATTTCTAGAATTTAATTAATCTCTATCAAAACAAAATATGACATAATATGTAATAATAATGATATAACCCTTATGGAGTCATCAAAGTATGGAAGGTGAAGATGTTTTGAAGGCAACTATCACTAGTATCGAATTTACGAATGAAGTTTTATCTGTAAAAGGACAAACAGATTTTGCGATCGAACAAGATGCAATAATTTCGTTAAGAAAACGTGACGATGAATATGTGAAATACAATTGGAAAGAATCTAGCATTACCATGCATGTTAGTGATAGAATTTTTGAATTTCAGTGCAGCATGAACAAATTGGACTTTATTCTTGAAAATAATCTAACAGATAGAGACGTTTGGGATTTCTTTCTTAAACAAGGTACTGACGTGATATTCTTAACGGTTGAAGATGGACTTTCTTTTACGGCGAACTACATTCAGTTGAAGCATCCTTTATTTAAAACCAAACCATATATAACAGGGAAAAAGGGCCTCTCATTATTTGTTGTTCAAAACGATATCCAAGCAATCGTGGAAAAAGAAAAATTTACAGCTGGCACCTACGCTGTAGCGATAAAACTAAAATCCGCAACAATAGAAAATAAATGGCAAGAATTAACAGCGTCGTTGCTTTTAAAACGGAGAGAACAAAAAGGCTTCTTTGAATATTATGAAGAGAAAAAGCTTGAATTGTTCTATAACGAAAACCTATACACTGCTTCAGTTGACCTCGAAGCACTTTTTAAAGACTATTCATTAAATAGTTGTGATCTGTTATGGGACCTATTTATAGAACTTTCGTATGGCTCTAATAATGTCCATATACCTGTTTCTAGCAAGAATCAGAACACCTTTGGATATCACATATTACGAACGAAACCTCTACACAAAGTGAAGCCAATTTCCGATAATCAGTTGAAGACATTGTGTATCACTTCGCTAAAGGTCAATGCAGCTTTTTCTGAAACTACCTTCAATGATAATATTTTTTGGTTTAAAGGCAGCGTAAGTTCAAGTGAAATAGACATTGAAAAGTTCACAGAACCAGAACTCTATTTGGTCCTAAAAAAACGAAACCATTATAATAAATATGTTGTATTTGCAGTTGAGAAGCAGATAAAAATTCAACTTGAAGGAAGGCAATTTCAAGGCAGCATCGACGTATCTGATATGCTCGCAGCAGAACATATTAAAGATAATGATGTCTGGGATATTTTTGTAAGGTTTGTACCAAATCACCATGGCGGAATCGATAGTCATGTAATACCTGATTCTACATTAGGGCAAATAAGGACTCAGTATGAAACCATGAAATCGAACAGTCAATTTAAACTGAAACCGTATGTAAATGCAATGGGCAAATTTTCTTTGCTATTCCGGGATGTAAAGAAAGCAGTTAATCCTATAAAAGTAGCGGTTTTTGGTTCTTGTTATTGTAGAAGTGCATTTAATTCAATCAGCTTTTTTAATCCTGATTATAAAAACTATTACAATTGTGTATATACACAATTCCATTCCTCGGTCATTAGTATCATGTCCAAGCCAGTTCCATTGGATGAAACAAAATTGGCTAGTCTGAATAGTAAGCAGAAGGAATTTATTAGGTGTGACTTTGATAAAGGCTTTTTTGAACGATTAAAATCTGCTCAGCCGGAATATCTCCTTATGGATTTCTTTGCTGATGCATCGAGAAATTTAATCAAGGTTAACGATGATAGTTACATTAGCATAAGTCATATCTTGGACGAGACTCCATTGGAGAACGAATTAATAAAGAGAAACGAAGATATTTTGTCGCATAAAAATAACGATGACTATTTTGAAATATGGAAAGAGGCAATCGATCGGTTTATTGATCAGATACAAACCATCATCCCTCAGGAAAGAATAATTTTAAATCTGGGTAGATTTACGGACAGGTATTATGATTCAGAAGGTAATGTCGTTCGTTTTCCAGAATATCGTCAGCGTATCATTGCTCGGAACAATTACTTGTGGGATAAATTAAATCATTATCTAATCAGCAAATTGCCTAAAATGAAAATCATTGATTTAACAAATAAAAACTTAATTGGGCAATATAATCATCCATTAGGATTATCTCCTGCTCATTATGAATCTGCCTATTATAAAGAATTCTTGAATGAATTGAACCAATTAGTGATGAAGGATTTCATAACAAACAAAACAGCAGGTAATGAAGAAGTTGGCCAAAAAGTAGAAGCAGCAACCAGGTAAGATGGGTTGCTGCTTTTTTTTATAATAATCTATAAATTTAGGAAAAAAGTTGTTACATTTTGAAAAAATTTGGTAAAATGTATCTATATTTGTATGATGAAAGGAGTAGGTATGTTTGCGTAAACTAGTTGCTATTATTCTTGTATTACAACTGTTCCTTGTGCCAGCAGCGGCGTTTGCACAAGAAACGGCAGGAAATGTTCCACAGCCTGACAAAAGTCAAAATGTTCCACAGCCTGACAAAAGTCAAACGGATAAAAAACTGAATATGAAACTATCTGAAGAGAAGGAGGAGCCACGAGCATCTCTAGATAAAGAGTTTAATTACACAGACCCAATAAATTATCCACTGATAAATGATGGAGAATATGTAGATTATTTATGGGATAGTTATGGAACACCTCAACACATCTTTTTTGAAAATGTATCGGACTCAGCCTATTATACTGATTATATGAATCTCAAATTATACTATTATTCTGATTACCTATACTCTAAGGATAGTATTTTGGATATTGAGTATTTTCAGGAAGAAGATAATTACTTATATTATTTAGGAGAAACAGAATTTGATACATATGGCTATAGTTCAGTCTATTTAAATTCAGACTCTCCAAAAGCGGATTATAGTAACGAGCAATATATTTACCTTAGAATTGGGGTTAGAGATTCAATATATGATTCCTATTATTCCGATACGATGACGTTTAAGGTGGTAAATCCTTATTATAATTCGGGTAGTAACCCTGCTAATGATGACCAATATGCGGTTATTAGCAACGAATCGGTTAATGCCACATTGTCACAGCCAACAGGTACATTCAATGTTAAAGATATGGAATATACCAAGGATAAAAGTTTAACACCAAGCGCTTATCAAATAGATATGAATAGACCTTTTGATAGTGCAGCGAATAAGAGTAAAGTTATTCAAAAATCCGCAAAAAGTGGTGATGGAGCTTATAGAGTTGGGGATAGTAAGTCTTTTTGGGTTACTGATTTTACAACGAACTCAGACTATCAAATTAATGCTAGATTAGCCTACAGTGGCACGAAAGCAAATGTTTGGGTAAATAACTATGAGATTTCAGATGCACAAGCTGCACAAATGGGGAAAGAATTTGATAATAAAATCCACTCTTCTGTAACGAACAATTTTGGTACAGAATCGGATGTAAATCAAGACGGAAAAGTAAATATACTGAATTTTGATATTCAAGATGGATTTTCTGGTAGCGGCGGATATATAGGTGGTTATTTCTGGGCTGGAGACCTTTATAATGTTTCCGCTTCAAACCAATCAGAAATCTTCTATATTGATACCTATCCTGCAATGGGAACAGGCACAAAGGACGTAACAGAGGCTTATGGAACGCTGGCACATGAGTTTCAACACATGGTCAACTTTAACCGCAATGTTCTGATTGAAGGCTCCAGCAGTAATATGGATACATGGTTAAATGAGGCCCTGTCTATGGCTGCAGAACAAGTATATTCTGGAGTAGGAATTTCCAGCCGTGTTGATTACTATAATGCGTCTACTTCAATATCGAATGGGCACTCTCTTTTAAATTGGGATGATAATGGTGATGTACTTTCCAATTACTCATTGTCCTACTTGTTTGGTCAATATATTAAAATTCAAATGAATCAAGGAGATAGGATTTTTAAAGAAATCCTCCAAGACTCAAATAATAATTATCTAGCAATCGAAAATGCGGCTAAAAAGTATATTAGCCCTAACATGACCTTTGGAAAACTAATGACTAATTTTAGGATTGCGCTGCTGCTGAAAAGGCCAACAGGTTATTATGGATTTAAAGGTGACCCGTTCTTTGACGCAATAGAGGAGAAGGTTTATTCTGGAAGTTCCGCAAATCTTCTTGGCGGGGGTTCAATTGTAACAACCTTTAGTTCTACGGAAGGGTTTGTCGTTCCTACTAATAAAGGCGCGAATATCAGCTATACAACTTTCCCTATGGACGGAAGTTACACAGGAGATACCACACCTCCAGCAGCTCCTACTGTAAGCCCTGTAACAGATCAGGACACAACAGTGAAGGGGAAAACGGAAGCGAATGCACAGATAACTGTTTACGCTGGAACAAGCCCAATCGGGAACGGATTTGCTGATACAACTGGTGCGTTCAGCATAAGTATTCCGAAGCAGAATTCCGGAACTGTGATCTCTGTTACAGCTAGAGATAGTGCAGGGAATGAAAGCACTACAAAAGTAACGGTAGTAATCAGTTACACGAAAGTCAACGTCCAATTGAATGGTAAGGCATTTACCTCAGGTTACTCTATTGGTGGAAATACCTATGTTCATTGGAAGGCTTTAGAAACATTCAAAATCCCTCACACGTATAAAGGAAACGGGATATTTACAATAGAAGGACGTTCGGTTACGGCTCAGTCTATTAATGGCGGGCTCTATATCGCCTGGTCACAGCTTTCACCTGGAAAAGTGACTTACCAAGCGATTACCGGTGGCTATAACTTTATCTATGCAGTTCCTACCAAGATACAATTGAACGGGAAAGACTTTACTGGCGGGTATTATAAAAATGGTAATACCTATGTTCATTGGAAGGCATTAGATACATTCAAGATTCCTTATGTATTTAAAGGAAATGGTGTGTTTACGATTGAAGGACGAACAGTAAAAGCGGAAACGATCAACGGTGGACTCTATATTGCTTGGAACCAACTGTCACCTGGAAAAGTGACCTTTAAAACTCTTACTGGCGGCGGATACAACTTTATCTACGCCGTTCCAATCAAAGTACAACTAAATGGTAAGGACTTTTTACAAGGGTACTTTAAAGATGGAAATACCTATATCCACTGGTCTTCGTTAAAAACATTTAATATTCCTCACACCTTTAAAGGCGGAGTATTGTTTGATATTGGCGGACGCAGCGTTTCGGGGGAAAAGATCAACGATGCCATCTATATTCGTTGGAACCTAATTGCACCTGGAAAAATCACCTATAAGACGATTACCGGCGGTTATAACTTTATTTACACACCATAAACCATTTGTTATGAAAAAAAAGCTGGAAACAGCTTTTTTTTTGTTTTATAGGGAAATCTCCTCCTCTTCAAAATTTTTTTTGCCTAGGAATAATGATTTAGCAATGGGAATAAAGATATAAACGTATGTTGAAAACGTTGCTAGAATAATAGTCTTACATACGGAAGAGGAAGGGGAAATTGATTTGAGGAAAATTCTTGCAGTAATGCTAGTTTTACAGCTGTTTTTAATACCTACAGCTGCTTTTGGCCAAGAGGGGAAAGTGGAAGCACCTCAGCCGGGAAAAAGTTTAAATGAAAATATATCATCAGCAACTGCTGAAGGGCCGAGGAAATCGTTAAAGCCTGAAGCAGATTATACTGATCCAGGAAGTTATCCAACCGTTACCGATGGTGGAAAAGTTGGTGATATGCTGGATAGCAAAGGTATAACTCAGTCAATCTTTTTTAATAGTGTTACAAATTCAACGATTGTTGACAATATGAATTTCAGCACATTGTACAATTCAACTGCAGCTAGTGGCAAAGACAGCTATACTCATTTTGAATTTTTTACAAACGTGGGAGGTTCGATGGTATTTACAGGATGGACCTATTTTGATACGACGGGATATACAAATGTTAATTTAAATTCACATTTGTCTAAATTTGATTTCTCTGATCAACAATATCTTTACGTCAGAGTAGGCCTTTCGCAATTTGTGTTTGACTTGTATTATACGAATACCCTCTTATTTAAGGTAGAAAACCCTTTTTATAATGGAGGCGGATCCACAACAGATGATAGCTATGCTGTGATTAGTAATGAATCTACAGATGATACGACCACACAGCCCACTGGATCGTTTAATGTAAAGGATATGGATTACACTTTCGATAAGAATTTAAAACCAGAAACGTATAAGGTAGATGTAAATATCCCTTATAATGTCCCTAAAAATAAGGAAAAGCAAATTAAGAAAAACAGCAGTGATCCACTAAATCGTGCGTTCAATGTAGGGGACAGTAATAGTTTTTGGGTGATGGATTTAAGGACCAATCAACCATATCAAATTACGGCTAGATTAGCCTATAGCGGTACGAAAGCAAATATATGGGTTCATAATAATCAAATTACCGATGCCGATGCAGCAAGATTAGCGGCTGAATTTGACAATCGAATTCATGCTTCGGTTTCAACTAATTTTGGAAATGAGTCAGACGTAGACGTGGATGGGAAGATTAATATATTAAACTTCGATATTCAGGATGGATTTACGGGCAGCGGAGGCTATACAGCAGGATACTTCTATGCGTTAGACTTATTTGATGAACCAAACTCAAACAAGTCTGAAATCTTCTATATTGATACGTATCCAACAATGGGATTGGGTGCAACCAAAGATGTAACAGCGGCATATGAGACGATAGCACATGAGTTCCAACATATGGTGAATTTTAACCAAAATATCTTTGTTGAAAACACGGTGGAAGTTATGCCGTCCTGGTTAAATGAAGCCCTTTCGATGGCGGCAGAACAAATTTATACGGGCCAGGGGCTAAGCAGTCGGATCGATTACTATAATGCATCGGAGTCCATCTCAAATGGACACTCCCTATTGTATTGGGATAACGAGGGAGATACTCTATCAAACTATTCATTGTCTTATTTATTCGGTCAATATATTAAAAAGCAAGCCAACCAAGGAGATAGTATTTTTAAAGAAATCATTAATGACGTTAACAACGATTATCGAGCGGTTGAAAATGCAGCTAAGAAGTATATTCATTCTGGGATGACCTTTGGAAAGTTAATGACAAGCTACAGAATGGCGCTCTTATTAAAACAGGATACGGGTCTTTATGGCTTTAAAGGAGATCCATTCTTTGATGCAGTAGAAGAGAAACTATATTTTGGCAGCTCAACAAACCTTCGTGGTGGTGGAGCAGTAGTGACGACCTTTAACTCAGCAGATGGGTTTACCATTCCTACGGCGAAAGGTCCGAATGTCACATATACTACGTTTAAAATGGATGGCAGCGGTATGGATATAACACCTCCAGCAGCTCCTAAAGTGAATGCTGTTACAGATCAGTCGACAGCCGTGACGGGTACAGCAGAAGCAAATGCACAGGTAATCGTAAAGGCGGGAGCAGTTAGCATTGGCACCGGAACCGCTAATGCAACTGGAAGTTTCAGTGTGACGATACCAAAACAAAAGGGCGGCACCACCCTTACTGTTACAGCCAAAGATCAGGCGGGGAATGAAAGCAGCGGAACGAATGTAGTAGTAACGGCAACTACAACTGCCTATTCAGCAATAAAGGTCCAATTAAATGGTAAAGCCTTTACTGGCGGGTATTTTGGCAATGGAGCAGCCTATGTGCATTGGAAGGCATTAGAGACGTTAAAAATCCCATTCACATTTAAAGGAAATGGTGTATTTACGATTGAAGGTCGAACGGTTACGGCACAGACTATTAATGGTGGTTTATTCCTTAAATGGACCGATTTGTCTCCAGGTAAAGTAACCTATAAATCGATTACAGGCGGATTTAACTTTATCTATGCAGTTCCAACCAAGGTCCAATTAAATGGGAAGGACTTTACTGGCGGTTACTATAAAGACGGGAATACCTATGTACATTGGAAGGTATTGGATACCTTTAAAATTCCTTACACATTTAAAGGGAACGGTGTATTTACAATTGAAGGACGCACGGTACAGGCACAGACTATTAATGGAGGTCTCTTCATTGCTTGGAACCAACTCTCACCTGGAAAGGTGACGTTCAAAACCATTACAGATGGATATAACTTTATCTATGCTGTTCCAATTAAAGTTCAATTGAATGGCCAGAACTTTACGGGCGGGTACTTCAAGGATGGCAATGCCTATGTCCATTGGACGGCATTGAAGACATTTAAAATCCCATACACCTTCAAAGGAGGAGTACTATTCGATATAGGCGGTCGAGCCGTATCAGGAGAAACCATCAACGGAGCCATATACATTCGCTGGAACCTGCTCGCACCTGGCAAAATCACATTCAAAGCAATAACCGACGGCTATAACTTCATCTACACACCATAGATTAGAATTGATAAGAGGAATCCTTTTAAATGAGGGTTCCTCTTTTGATTTAGCGATTAGAAGAGGTTAATAGTCTAGAAGCATACCTATGTTGGTTTTTAATGATTTAGTATAGTTAGGGGATTTGGCGATGATTTACTGAAAAATATCTATATCTATTAAAATTACCATAAATTATAATAGTGCTATATTACTAATATAATATAAAGAAATT
This sequence comes from Neobacillus sp. CF12, assembly GCF_030348765.1. Taxonomy (GTDB): domain Bacteria; phylum Bacillota; class Bacilli; order Bacillales; family Cytobacillaceae; genus Neobacillus. Next base: position 4,124,734 of record NZ_JAUCEU010000007.1, read on the forward strand.
ATTACACTCTGGGGGAAACAGGATGAAGCGCAAGAGTCTTGTAACATTTTTAGCAGTATTTTATGTTCTTTTTTTTACTATTGGGACTATCCCAGCAAAGGCCAACAGTAATGTCGAGATTAGCTCAATAACAGTAAAGAAAAAGGACATCTTGGTAGCGAATGAACAAAAGATAACCGTGAACTTAACTGATAGCTCGGGGGTATCATACATTAATGTTACCTATAAGCAGCCCAGTGGGAGTTATACACAATATTTGTTGGGGCAAAATGGCCAAGGTGGCTTTGATGGTTATGCTATGGCATATGGTTCTGAAGGAACAATGACAGTAAGTTCAATAATTGTTAATTTTAATGATGGGTCTTTTAAATACTTTGAGGATATAGATCAAGGTGGTAGATATGACCTGAGTGGGGGAGATTTCACCATTCATGCATCTGATACAACAGGCCCGGTTTTTAATAGTGTATCAGTAAATACTACCCAAGTAGTTAAAGATGGTTCAGTTATTGTTACTGTGAATGCAGAGGATATGTTAAGTGATATTCAGTCGGTTGAACTAACATACCAAATGCCTGATGGCTGGTATACTGGTGAAAAGGCAGTAAGTATTGGAAACAACCAGTACCAATTAGCTATACCTTTTTATTTGACAGGTGGTTATCATGGATTCGGTACGTATAAACTTGCGTCTATATCATTCACGGATAGTCAGAACAACACAAGCTATGTTTGGGATGATACTTACATCAAAACAGCAGATTTAAGTAGTGGAAACTTCACGGTCATTCCCGAGGGCGATGGTCCGGTATTAAAAAATATTTCTGTTGATAAAAGTGAAGTCACAAGTGGACAACCTGTAAAATTAACAGCGGAAGTGGAAGACGCCTCTGGTGTGGCCGAGGTAAAGGTCATTTACACTCAACCAAATGGTTACAACCATACAGTCATTTTCAACCATTCCTATGACAATATTTATGTGGGTGAAATTACTGGAGATTTTACAGGATACTATTCTGGATTCACGGTGGGGTATTGGACACCGAGAATCATTATGTTAAAGGATATTTATGGAAGTACAACGGATATATGGAGCAATTTAGTTTTACCGTGGGGCCAAGACCTTTCATACTTGAATTTTTATGTAAAAGAAAGAGATTTCTATGCTCCTAGTGCGCCAAGCGTAAATGAGGTGGATGAAAACACAACCACATTGTATGGCTATGCAGAGTATGGTTCAACTGTAAACGCCTATGTAAATGGATCTGTGATTGGGTCAACCGTAGTTACGGATGGGGGCGGCTATTACCAAATGTATATTGGCAATCAGGCTGCAAACACACAAATTTATGTTAATGCTACAGATGAAAGCGGAAATGTCAGCCAGGATACTGTTGTTGTAGTAAAGGATGTAACAGCACCTGGTAAGCCCGTAGTAAATGAAGTATCTGACTCAGATTGGGCAGTAACCGGTCAAGCTGAACCAGGGTCAACAGTCACTGTAAATGTAAATGGGGTACATATAGGATCAGGTACAGTTGGAATTGACGGCAGTTTTTTTGTGAGAATTCCTATTCAAAATGCTGGTACAGAACTTGCAGTAACAGCAACTGATCAAGCAGGTCACACAAGTGAAGCAGCTTACTTCGTTGTCTTGGACACTACTGCACCGGTAGCTCCAACGGTGAACGATATGACGGATAAAGATACTGTCGTTAAAGGAAAAACAGAAGCCGATGCACAGGTTACGGTATATTTAGGTACAACTATACTTGGATCAGGTAAGGCCGATGGTACTGGAGCATTTAGTATAGTAATTCCAAAACAAAAAGCAGGGAGCACCATTGTTGTAGCGGCCAAAGATGTAGCAGGGAATGAAAGTACAACATCATATGTTACCAAGGTCAGCTATTCTTTGGTGAAAATACAATTAAACGGCAAAGATTTCACCTCTGGTTATTTTGGTGGTGGAACAACGTACGTCCATTGGAAAGCCTTAGAGGTTCTAAAAATCCCATTTTCTTATAAGGGAGATGGAACTCTCGTAATTAGTGGCCGGACTGTTAAGGGTGAGCATATCAATGGTGGACTCTTTATCCGATGGACAGATTTAGCACCGGGAAAAGTGACGTACAAGGTGATTACTGGCGGATATAACTTCTTATATTCTCCGCCTGTAAAAGTACAACTCAACGGAAAAGATTTTTCAGAAGGATATTTGAAAAATGACACTATTTATGTTCATTGGTCAGCGTTAAAAACATTCAATATTCCCTACACCTTTAAGGGGGGAACATCATTTAATATTGGTGGCCGTTCGGTAACCGCTGAGACCATCAATGGAGCACTTTATATCCGCTGGACGGATTTGAATCCTGGGAAAGTAACTTACACCGAGATTAGTGGGGGCTATAACTTCATCTATTCCATCCCATTAAAGGTTCAGTTGAATGGTCAAGATTTTTCCCAAGGGTATTTGAAGGATGGCGCAGCCTATATTCATTGGTCAGCATTGAAAACCTTAAATATTCCCTACAAATTTAAAGGGGGAGTATTGTTTGATATTGGTGGACGTTCTGTTACGGGTGAGAGTATCAACGGAGGTATTTATATCCGCTGGAACCTTCTAGCACCAGGTAAAATAACATTTCAAGCGATTTCTGGAGGCTATAACTTTATTTACAAACCATAATTTTAAGGAAACAGCGGCGATTTGAATTGCAGCTGTTTCTTTTTTTTAGACAAAATGCACAGATTTGCCATGGCCTACTAGTTTATAGTTATTTATTAAATTTCGTCTAATTGTTTTGTGGATTTTATTTCTCCATACCAATCGTAAATCGCAGCAGTGGTAAATTTTTTATCTGGAAAAAGAAACGTGTATTCTAGTATACTTCTAAGAATAGCGGAGTCAGTGATTATTCATTCTTCGTTTCTGACAGAGGCTTTATAATCATATTTCACATCCAATTCTAGTAATTTACAACTATTTTAGTTTTAAATAAGTTTTCAAAATTTTACAAGTTAGGGTAAAATAGTTTAATAGATAGAGATATTTTGGGAGGAGCAGCGTATGAAAAAACTATTACCTTTTTTTCTAATCTTACTACTCTTTATGGGTCTCGTACCTGCGAAGGGCCAGGCAGCAGAAACTGAGCCTCAGATGAAGGTAGAATTAAAGCAATTTTTGACGAATCCAACAAGTATTTCCTTAGGTGTGACAGGAACGTACAAAATTGATGGTACATCGCTTCAATTAAACAAGGATAGGGCATATTCGATTAAGGTAGAGCAGGGCAGCCTTGGTTTATATGAAGGCAATACAAAACTTACCTCAGCTGCGCAACTATCTATTACTCCGGGAACGGAAACTGACACTGCATCTATTAATGACCGAGCGTATTTTGGAAGTTTCCTTTTTAAAGTGGAAAATAACTCTTATGTAAGACCTGTTAACATAGTGGGGATGGAAGATTATTTGAAGTCTGTTGTTCCTTCAGAAATGGTTGCTTCATCTTGGTCGATGGAGGCCCTGAAAACACAGGCAGTTGCAGCGCGATCATACGCTTATTATCACAGAAATAAGACCATTAACGATACCACACGCTACCAAGCTTATAAAGGTGCTGGTAACTTACATTCACGGACAACAGAAGCGGTTGAAGCTACAAGTGGGGAAATGGTTACCTATGGTGGTACTGTCATTGAGGCAGTATATTCCGCATCGAACGGTGGAATGACGGAAAATAATCAAAATGAATTTGGCGGGGCGTTGCTTCCTTATTTTTCAATCAAGGAAGATCCTTATGATACGAAAATTACTTGGTCAACAAGTATAAATAAGCAGCAAATTGATACAACTGCTTTAGATCTTAGTAATCCTGATAAATGGTGGAATGCTACTTCTGAAAAAAATAAGGCATTTGCTGATAATGTTCGAGCGTATATGCAAAATAATGGCTATGCCAATAAGCAGATTAAGATTGTTTCCATCCCGAAATTATCTTTCTATGACAAAACGCCAAGTACTCGTGTTACAAAGTCGGATTTGACTGTCAAATTCTTCACGAAGGATGTATTTGAAGCAGGGGAATTGAAGTTACAGACCTATTCAATTACGGGCGCGACTGCTGACAGAATGCGTAGTTTTATCGGATACAGTCAAATGAAGAGTAATGTCATCACGGCAATGTCCGAAGATAACAGCCTCTACTCATTAGAGGGCAGAGGATATGGTCATGGAGTAGGGATGAGCCAACATGGTGCGAATAATCGCGGGATTGCGGGTCATTCGTACAAAGATATCTTAGGTTTTTATTATACTGGCACTCAAGTAACAAAGGTATACAATGAAGTGGAACCAGAGCCAGAACCCGTGTATCAGCAGGTAAAGGTACAATTAAATGGCAAGGATTATACCCCTGGATACTTAGTTGATGGACACTCGCATCTTCATTGGAAAGTACTTGAAGCATTGAAAATTCCATTTTCCTATAAAGGAAACACTTCTTTCGTCATTGAAGGTCGTTCTGTAGAAGGAAAGTATATTAACAATGCGCTATATATTAACTGGAACGATATTTCACCTGGTAAATTGAGAGCAGAATCGATTACAGGTGGCTATAACTTTATCTATGATATTCCGGTAAAGATTCAATTAAATGGTAAGGATTTTACATCAGGATATTATATAGACGGTACAACCTATGTACATTGGAAAGCGTTAGATACATTTAAAGTTCCATATACATTTAAAGGGAATGGTGTATTTATCATTGATGGACGCACCGTACAAGGAAGGGTTATTAACGGTGGTCTTTATATTAACTGGATAGACCTATCTCCTGGAAAAATTACCTTTAAATCAATTAGCGGTGGTTTTAACTTTATCTATACGGTTCCGATTAAAGTCCAATTGAACGGACAAGATTTTACAGCTGGTTACTTTAAAGAAGGCGCAGCGTTTGTTCATTGGAAAGCATTAGAAACGTTTAAAATTCCTTTTACCTGGAAAGGAAATGTATCATTTGTCATCGATGGCCGTTCGGTCCAAGGTGAATATATCAACGGAGCACTATATATTCGTTGGAATCTAATTGCTCCTGGAAAACTTACTTTTAAACAGATACCAGGCGGCTATAACTTTAACTACACACCATAAATAAATGGACTGTCCTTCAGTAATGGGGGCAGTCCTTTTTATTAGTTTACTATTATTTTACAGTTTTGATAGATATGATAGAATAGTTTACTAGATAAGGATTTTAGAGAGGAGCACCATATGAGAAAGATATTTGTATATTTTATCATCAGCTTACTTCTTGTTGGTCTTGTGCCTGCAAAAATGGAAGCAGCCATCACGGAGCCGCAAATGAAAATTGAACTATCAGGATATGTTAACAATAAAACTAGTGTTTCTTTGAAACTAACTGGTAGTTATAAGGTAGAAAAAGAAAACGGTGATACCATCCTACTAAATAAGGATACAAATTATACCGTTAAAGTAGAGGGTTTAGTAGTTCATTTATATGAAGGAACGACAATGCTTGAATCTGCTAGTCAAATAACGATTAATCCTATTAATGACCGAGATAAAGCCGTAATAAATGGACGATCCTATTTTGGAGGTTTTATTTTTAAGAAAAATAATGCTGGGTACTTAGTCCCGACGAACTTGATTGGGATGGAAGAATACTTAAAGTCCGTTGTCCCTTCAGAAATGATTGCTTCGGAATGGCACGAAGAAGCCTTTAAAGCACAGGCTGTTGCTGCTAGGACTTATGCCTATTTTAAACATCTTAAGGGTGAAACCTTAACTGACACGACTGGTAATCAAGCCTATAAAGGTGCTGATGTTGTTCATCCAAATACTACAAAAGCGGTGGAAGCAACAACAGGAGAGATGATGACCTACCAGGGGAAGGTATTTGAAGCCCAGTTTTCTGCCTCTAATGGAGGAATGACGGAGAGCAGTAAAAATGAAACGGGTTGGCAGCACGATTATCATACTGTTAAGGAAGATACGTTTGATACGCGTATTACATGGGATACGACCATTTATAAACAGCAAGTTGATACAACGGGATTAGACCTTAGCCAGCCGGATCAATGGTGGAATACAACCATTGAGAGAGATATACGCGAAAAGACAGATGATAAAAACACATTTACTGAAAATATCAAGGCTCATCTTCAGACGCATGGTTATCCAAATAAAGATATAAAAATTGTCTCGATACCCAAGTTGGAATTTCGTGATAAAACATCGAGCGGCCGTGCAATTTGGGGAGCTCTAACCGTTCAATTTTTTGTGAAGGATGAGTTTGAGGACGGAAAATTGAAACTGCAAACGTATATCATGAAGGATGACAAATGGAATGACGTTTTAAAAGTAACAGCGAGTGATGTTAAGAGACTAATCGGTTCCCATGATATGACAAGTACGTTAATTACCGAAAGCACAGTTAACGATGAGCTTTATTCTTTTAAAGGAATGGGTAATGGTCATGGTGTGGGATTGAGCCAGCATGGAGCAAACAATCGTGCTATAGAGGGCCGTCAGTCATATAAGGATATCTTATTCTTTTATTATGATACGGGACTGGCTGAAAAGATTAAGCTTGAAAAGATATACCAACCTACTTATAAAAGTGTAAAGGTCCAATTAAATGGCAAGGACTTTACTCCAGGCTATTATGGTGTTAGTACAACCTTTGTACACTGGAAAGCCTTGAATACGTTTAAGATCCCCTTCACGTTTAAAGATGGTGAATTTAACATAAATGGTCGAAAATTTCGGGGAGAGACGATTAACGGTGGGCTCTATATTCGCTGGACCGATATAGCTCCTGGGAAAGTCACCTTTAAATCCATAAGTGGCGGTTTTAATTTTATGTATTCTGTTCCTGTTCCTATTAAGATCCAGTTGAATGGGAATGATTTTACAGCTGGTTACTTTAAGGACGGTGCAGCGTATATTCATTGGAAGGCATTAGAAACATTTAAGATTCCTTTCACCTGGAAAGGAAATGAATCATTCGTTATCAATGGACAACCGGTCCAGGGTGAATATATCAATGGACCGCTCTATATTCGTTGGAATCTAATCGCTCCTGGAAAAATTATTTTCAAACAGATTCCAGGCGGCTACAATTTCATTTACACTCCATAAAAAATGGACTGTCCTTCATGAGGACAGTCCGTTTTTTTAGTATTCAATTTTCGGGTAGGAATGTGAATGCATAAGCGGAGAATTTCCGGCTATTGTATCTAGAGGAAGGATAGAAGCAGAAATAAGCGGAGATATTCCGGTTAACAGCTCTAAATTAGCCTAAGTTCAATGATTTTGACCAATTAAGCGGAAAAACTCCTCTTATTTTAAAGAAAACAAAGGTATTTTCCAATTTAGCCGGAATTCTTCCGCTTATTTTACAAACACAACCAAAATCAGTATCCCTGCAAAGTAGAGCCTTGTTTATAGAAGAAGACGCTCAAATAGCCAAAAGGCTCCCAAAGCAGCAACAATAATAGATCCAACTTTTATGATGGTACCGGATGTTTTCAACTTGAACATATAGGTAAGCAATGGCAGCACCAATAGGACGAGTGCCAGTTGGACAACTTCAATTCCAATGTTGAAATTGACTAATGCGACAGCTAAATCGGCTTTTGGGATGTTCATTTCTTTTAATATATTGGCAAATCCAAGACCGTGGATTAACCCGAATAGGAAGGTAAGGCCCCAGCGGTGCTTGATTTCTTTTCGGAAGATGTTTTCAAGCGCAACATACACAATGCTAAAGGCGATAACAGCTTCGACAAACCGTGACGGCAAGGTAATAATCCCTAAAACAGCCAAACTAATCGTGATACTGTGGGCAATCGTAAAGGATGTAATAATCGCAGCGTATTGCTTGAATGTTTGTTTTCTAAGTAGCAGTGCTAATAGAAACAACAGATGATCATATCCTGTTAGGATATGGAGCATTCCGAGTTTGAAAAATGAAAACCAGGATGAATTGGAGGTCTCTTCTGTTGGAGCAACTTCCGGCTGCTCTTGACTCTCGTTGGTTGGAGGTGTTTGTCCATCCAGTGATTGCTCTTCCTGTGATTCTGTTAAAAGAATAGTCCACGTTCTTTCTTTACCTTGTAAAATAGCCTGGCTCGTTGTCCCGGCAAACTCATAGGAAATTAAGTTTATATAATTCGTATTTGGGTCATTTACATATAGACCATCATTAAAGCTAAGAGTATCGCCAGCTGAAAAAGCCGGATAACGTAAATGGAAGGTTAAGAAATTCTTATCTTCCTTTTTCTCAAGAACCATTTTTTCCAAGGTGGGTTCTTGTTGACGGTTGTTTACATCCAAAGTCGTATGGTCATGGACAAGCTCTTCTAAGTGATGGCTTTCCTCTTCCATTTCTGACTTCTCTACATCATTGTTCTTATTCTTATCAATATCTTCTATTAGTTCAATAATGGATAAGGTATCGATGGAGAATGTAAAAATCGTTTCTTCAGAATTTATTTTAATAGTCGTATAACTTGCACTATAAGCATGAGCTTGAGTGATAGATGGAGCCAACGTCCAAGTAAACAGCAATAGCGCTAGAAAATAGGTAAAAGAGTGCATTTTGAAGGTGTTTCTAGAAAATTGACGGTTTTTGTCGAAAAAAGGTATCACAGTTAATCCTCCTGAATAACGATTGTAGTTCCATATATCTACACAAAAAGTTTCAGACCTCCTTAATATAATCACATTCCTCTTGATTTTGTATACTAGAAAAATTAATTTTCTGTAAAATTACATGATTTAGGATATTCCTATATTGGTGAAAATTTTGTAGAATAGTAGAGCAATAGATTAAAAAAAGGAGAGAGACTTTTTTACTAGTATAAAAATCTTACCAAAGGGTGGTCAAGAAATGAACTATAGTAAGAGGAAGAAGTTCAAACGCTGGACAAGCACGTTTTTGACAGCGCTTTTATTGCTTAGCACGTTATTGCCAAGCGGCTTAATGGGTAAAGCAAGTGCTGAACAGGCAAAGCATGTCGTTATCTCTCAGGTTTTTGGCGGCGGGGGAAACAGCGGTGCTCCATTTAATAGAGACTTTATTGAGCTTTATAATCCAACGGATGAAGCGGTGACGCTTGATGGATGGTCTGTTCAATATGCGTCTTCAAGTGGGACATCATGGCAGGTAACAGCATTATCAGGATCTATTCCTGCTCATGGGTATTATTTAGTAGGACAAGCAAGTGGTGCAAATGGGGAAGCTATTGCTACTCCGGATGCTTCAGGTGGTATTACAATGTCTGGTACTAACCTAAAAGTAGCACTATTAGATACAACAACAGCGGCAAGTGGGGCAACACCGGCTGGCGCTATTGATTTTGTTGGTATCGGTTCAGCAAATACCTATGAAGGTACGGCCGCAGCTAAAGTAACATCCAACACAACAAGTGCTCAGCGTAGACCTTATTCAAAAGTAGACCCGGCACCTGGTAAAGGAAATGCATGGGATTCTAATGATAACGGCCTTGATTTCTTTGTTGGTCCAGTGGCAGCACCAAGAAACACTGCCAGCCCAACCGAGGCACCAATGGTTCCAGAAGTTAGTTTGGACCCAATCGGATTAAATCTTCAATTAACAAATGATGGAACATCTTATAAAGTAACAGGTAATGCTGGTGCAGCAGTTGCACTGTCTACTGTTAAGGTTTATGCAGATGCAACCAAGGGTTCTGCCCTTGGAACAACTACTGCAGTAGAAGACGGTTCATTCGAAATTAGTTTTACTTCTGAAACTGCACTAACATCTGTTTATGTATCAGCTATTCAAGGCAGCATGGACGAAAGTGCTGGTATACAAATAAATGCAGCAACAGCGAGCAACCCTATTGCGGTTGAGCAGTTAAGTTACATGGTGACTGGCGAAGGTAATGGCACATTGATTGGTAATGCAGGAGCAGCGGTTGCTAATTCTGTGATCAATGTTTACGTAGATGCAGCAATGACTCAAAGCTTAGCTACAAAGGTAGCAGGATCAAAAGGGGAATTTACTGTTACTTTTGAAAATGCTCCAACAACGGTTCATGTAACACAAGTATCTAGCAGCAACAAAGGAATCATGCTTGAAAGTATTCCAGTTGCCGTGGAAAAAGCAGCATTAGACGAAGTTACACCTATAAATGAAGTAAAAGCCACTGACTCAAAAGGTATTTTGACAAACCTTAACAGTTTCTTTACGGTTGAAGGAATTGTAACGGTACAAAATGGTGTTCTTGGAAGCCAGAAGAATAACTATTATATCCAAGACGAAACAGGCGGAATCAACGTTTTTGGCAGCTTTGATTCAGGTTTAACCATTACTCGTGGTGATCAGTTAAAGGTGACAGGTAAAGTCATTGTTTATAATGGTTTAACCGAGTTCGAACCTACTGCGATCACAAAAGTAAGTGAAGGAAATGCACTTCCTGAACCGAAAGAAATCACGACTCTTGACTTAAATACGTTTGCTGTGGCGGAACCTTTAGAGGGCAGCCTAGTAAAAGTTAGCGGTAAGGTTACAGCGGTTGCTGCAACAGGAGCTAACTACAACGTGACGTTAACAGGTGATGATACAAAAACAACGACGATTCGAGTAATGGGCGGCACTGAAATTAAGCCGGATACAGACCTAATCGTTGGGAACAGCTATTCCATTACAGGTATGGTTGGACAATATACAACAAATGCAACACATGTGAATGGATATCAAGTATTCCCGCGTGACGTAAAAGATATTACGCCAATGTTGAACTTGAGCCATACACCTTTAACAGAGGTTTATGAAGATGCAAACCTAGAATTTGTTGCGGTTGCAAGTGGTGCAGAGTCTGTAACAGCTTACTACCGAGCACTAGGTGCTACAGAATATACTGCACTAGCTATGACTTCTACTACAGAAGGCCGCTATACGGCTACTCTTAATGCAGCAGACGTACCGGCAAATGGTTTTGAATATTATATTGAAGCGAAAAATGGAGATAAGGTAAAGACATCTGGAACAAGTGAAGCTCCAAATCAAGTAACCTTGATTGCAGACACATTTGCACCAGCTTTCTTAAGCGAAACTCCTGCAAATAACACGAGAGTAGAAAGCCCACGTCCAGAAATTTCTGTTGTGATGGAAGATCCAAGTGAAGTGGATACTGCAACAGTAAAAGTTTGGTTTGATGGAACAGAAGTAACAAACGCAACGATTGGTAAAAAACAAGTGAAATTCACACCTGAACAGGACCTTGAAATTGGTGTTCATACTGTAAAGGTAGAGGCTACTGACTCAAAAGGAAATGTTGGTGTGAAGGAATGGGCATTTGAATCTGTTCCTCGTTTCACAGGTGGTCAGCATTTCCGTGGTACGACGCACAACCATACAAATATTTCACATGATGGTGCGGGTACACCAGAAGATGCTGTAGCTGCAGGTAAAAGATACGGCTATGACTGGTTTGCGTTCTCTGATCACTCACATGATATTGACCCGACTTTACTTGGTCAAGATACGGTTGAACGTGATGGATTGCAGGAACGTTCAGGCGGATCTGATTGGCAGTTAACAAAAGATTTAGCTGCTCAAAACACGAAAAACGGTGAATATGTAGTTTTCCCAGCATTTGAAATGACTTCTACTGTTTGGGGACATTCAAATATTTTTGGATCAGAGAACTTTATTGACCGTAATATTAACGGAAAAATGTATAACACAGATGTAAATAATTACTATGCATGGGTTATGACGTACGATGATATCGTAGGACAGTTTAACCATCCCGATATGTCTAACAATGCATTTAACAACTTTAAACCATACAACAAAGATGTAGACAAGCTATTCACAATGCTTGAAGTTGGTAACGGTTCAGGACACTATGCTTATGCCAATGCAGAGAAAAAATTCTTCTCCGTTCTAGATTTAGGCTGGCATGTTGCTCCAACGTATGGTGAGGATAACCATGAAGGTACTTGGGGTAAAACAAGAGCTCGTACAGTCATCGTAGCAGATGATCTTTCACAAGCGTCGCTACTACACTCTATGCGCAATATGCGAGTATACATGGTAGAAGATCCAAACTTTACACTAGATGTGTTAGCGAATGGCTATTACATGGGAGCTACAGTGGATAGCAAGGAATTGAATTTCAACATTTCAGGTAGTGACTTAGTAGCGGAAAACCGCTCAATGAGTGAATATGACTACTTGGCTGCTGATTACAAATCAGATGATAGAGTTGAAAAAGTAGAATTAATCACAAATGGTGGAGTTGTAGTTGATTCATACTCACCTATGACAAAAGAATTCAATTGGAAGCCATCTTATAAGGTTGAAGGCGGTCAACAATGGTTTGTTGTTCGTGTAACACAAGCAGATGGCGAAAGAATGTATTCTGCTCCAGTTTGGTCGAAAGAAGAAGCGGTTGATGTAAAAGTTAACGGAATCGATGTTGAAGGTGAAGTCATTATTGCAGGAAACCCAGCTACTTTAAAAGCGAATGTTAGCAACAACGGTACGCAAGAAGTACAAAATGTGAAAGTGGACCTTTACTATGATGAGGTAAAAGACTCCAACCTAATCGGTACACAAACCCTTTCATCGATTGTATCGAAGGGTGTAGGTACAGCAACATTCACATGGAAAGACGCAACAAAAGGCAATCATAAATTAATTGCTGTGGCTTCATCTGAGTATGGTGGTAACCAGTTTACCCTTGATGTAGATGTAAAAGAGCCACTAGGCATAAAAGTGATGATTGATGCAAAACACAACAATGAAAACACAAGCAGTGATGGTGGAACGTATAAAGACAACCTTAAATCCTTCACAACACTTTTACAAAAAGAAGGATATACAGTTGTTGAAAACAAAGAAACCATTACGGACACAGTGTTAAGTGATGTTAAAGTATTAGTGATTACACACAATAAAGTTGCTTTTACAACAGAAGAAAATGCAGCCATTGCTAAGTTTGTGAAAAATGGCGGTTCCGTCTTATTCGCAGGTAAGAGCAATAACAGCACAGATCCAACCATCAATAACTCTTTATTGGGTGAGATTGGTTCTGCTATTCGTATGAATAATGATGGAGTATTTGATGATAGCAAAACAGGTAACTTCTGGAGTGACCCAAAGGTAAGTCCATTTGCTGTCAGATTATTCCCTGGTCTAGTATCGAATTACATTACGGACCGCGTATCATTCCTAGATTACTATAGTGGAGCAAGTTTATCAGGCGCTGATAACCAGCCGCTTACTGAAAACGGTAAAGTGACGATACTTGCAAAAGGGAACGAAACAACGTACCAAGGTAATATCAAAGGCGGTTATACGTATGATGCCGTTTCTGATACAACAGGCGGTTCAGCGATTCCGATGATCGCATCTGAAGAAATCGGTACAAATGGACGTATCATCGTATCTGGTATGAATATCTTCAATGATAAGCAGATGGATGAAGCATACGAGCCAAAAGGAAACGATGAGTTCTCATTGAATGCAGTTAACTGGTTAGCAGGACGCGAAACGAAAGTTACAAAAATCGGCGATGCCCGCAAGCTTGCAGAAGATTCTTCAACTGTGATTGAAGGAACAGTAACAACAGGCGCAGGCGTATTCTTCGATGCATTCTATGTACAAGATGAAACTGGTGGAATCATGGCATTCCAGGAAGTTCCAGCAGATAGTATTAAACCAGGCGATAAAGTTCGTATCTACGGGCATATTATTACCTTTGACGGAAACAAAGAAATTGAGTTTGCTAGCTTCGACCAAGATGTAATTAAAATTGGTACAGGCGAACCTTTACCGGCTAAAGAAGTACCTACTGGTGAAGCAACATCTGATGCAAACCAAGGTTTACTAGTGAAGGTAAAAGGAAAAGTAGTCTCCATCTTCGACGCCAATTCTTATGTGGTGAATGATGGATCTGGCGACGTATTAGTATTTACGGATGGGTACATTGTGAATCAAAGCGGACCAGTTCCAGTTCTAAAAGTTGGCGATACACTTGAAGCGGTCGGCCTTTCTGGTACTTTTGCAGACGGTACACGTATTCGTGTAAGAGATACAAAAGAACTAGTTGGAACGATTGCTGCAGATACAACAGCACCACAAAAGCCAACTGTATTTGCTGTAACAGAGGCAGACGATAAGATTACGGGTACTGCAGAAGCAGGTGCAACTGTTGTGGCAAAAGTAAACGGTGAAGAAATCGGCAGAGCAATTGCTGATGAGACTGGACGCTTTACAATCAATATTGCGAAGCAAGCTGCAGGAGTTACAATCTCAGTAACCGTTACGGATGCTGCAGGAAATACAAGTGCGGCAGTGGATATCGTAACAGCTGCAAAGTATGCTCCAATTAAAGTCCAATTAGATGGAAAAACTTATTTTGCAGGATACTTTGGCGATGGTGTGACATATGTTTACTGGAAAGCGTTAGATACGTTCAAAATTCCATACAAATATAAAGGTTTTGGGATTTTTGAAGTGGAAGGACGTCAGGTTCAAGGTATCTATATCAATGGTATGGGCCCATACATTGCATGGGATCAACTATCACCTGGTAATGTTACCTTCAAAAGCATTCCAGGCGGCTATAACTTTGAGTATGTGAAACAAATCAAAGTTCAATTAAACGGCAAAGATTTCACAAATGGCTACTATAAAGAAGGAATCGCATATGTCCATTGGAATGCGTTAAACACCTTTAAAATTCCTTTCACTTATAAAGGTAATGGATTATTGGAAATCGCTGGACGTACCGTTCAGGGTGAGTACATTAATGGAGCCCTTTATATTAAGTGGTCTGAAATGGCACCAGGTGTAGTGACCTTTAAGTCGATTAGCGGCGGATTTAACTTTAGTTACCCTATGGCGATTAAAGTTCAATTAAACGGTAAAGATTTTACACCAGGATTTTTTAAGAGTGGGACAACGTATGTGCATTGGAAGGCATTAGAAGAGTTAAATATATCTTTCAAATACGAAGGACTAGGTGTATATGATATTGGAGGCAGGAAAGTTCAAGCACTAAACATCAATGGAGATATGTACATCCATTGGAGCCAACTTGCTCCAAATCAAATCACAT
This sequence comes from Neobacillus sp. CF12, assembly GCF_030348765.1. Taxonomy (GTDB): domain Bacteria; phylum Bacillota; class Bacilli; order Bacillales; family Cytobacillaceae; genus Neobacillus. The sequence goes on from NZ_JAUCEU010000007.1 coordinate 4,139,866, forward strand.
ACGCTCAGACTTCAGGCGGTTATAACTTTATTTATCAACCATAGTTAGTTTTTATGATGGGAAGGGCGATGCTCTTTCCATCTTTTTTTGTTTAATCTTGGCATCCCTGAACAAAATGAATAGGATTCAATATTGGTTTTATTAAAGATCCCCCTACCTGCCGAAATGAGTCCTCCACCTGCGAATTTTTTCAGCCTACCTGCATAGTTCACCATCTAATCTGCATAATTCCTTAGTGTACCTGCCTAATCAATTCCACACCCAAACATAAAGCTGAAACAGCCAGGCAAATGCCTGTCCTGGTCATTTGTTTTTCCTATAAATGGTAAATTCATCTGATATTAAGTGTGGGATGCTGATCAAGATATCATATTGGTATTACCTATTTTAATGCAAAATCCTCTACCTTCCGAAATGAGCCCTCCACCTGCGAATTTTTTCAGCCTACCTGCATAGTTCACCATCTACTCTGCATAATTCCTTAGTGTACCTGCCTAATCAATTCCACACCCAAACATAAAGCTGAAACAGCCAGGCAAATGACTGGCCAGGTCATTTTTTTCCTATAAATGGTAAATTTATCTGATGTTAAGTGTAGGATGCGGATCAAGATGCCATATTGGTATTACCTGTTTTAATGGAAAATCCTATACCTGCCGAAATGAGTCCTCCACCTGCGGATTTTTTTCGGCTACCTGCATAGTTCACCATCTAATCTGCATAATTCTTTAGTGTACCTGCCTATCAATTTCACACCTAAACTTGAAGTTTAAATAATGGTGCTAAATTATGATAGGTTTTTATATTTAATATGATAAAAAGACTAGAAATAACGACATGTCAAGGTCATTATGACTAAAAAAGGTGAGAAAAAATGTAAAAATTTTGGGATTTTCTGTTTAAAATGGTAGAAAAATAGGTTAATATAATCATTGGTTTAAAAAAAGAAAAAAGGGTGAAGAAATTGGGAAGTAAGAGAAAGATTATAGCAGCATTCCTTGTGATTTTTTTACTAGCAGGGAACTTACTGATGACAAAACCAGTCTCTGCGTATGGTGAGACAGCTACACAAATCTCACTGAATAAGGAATATGAGGGAACACTAGTAAATGGGGACAGGTACTATACCTTCAACCTTCCAAGTGATGGGGAGATTACATATTCGGTTCAACGAAATGTCAGCAGTTCCTGGTATGTTTATTTAACAGATGCAAATGGCAACACCATTGATTATTTCTCTACACCTTATGGGACAACGGTTACCGGCAAGGAACAAAGAGAAGTAGGCCTGCCAAAAGGTACATACTATTTACATTTTTCCAGTTATACGAATGGTAGTGCAAGCCCATTTAAATTCCAAGTGGACTTCTCAGCCGGCAATACCTTTGAAAATGAATTCAATAATACATTTGAGCAAGCGAATCCGATCAATATAAATACGGTTTATAATGGTGCATTGCAAACGAGTTCAGATGAAGATTATTTTGTATTTACCACGCCTGAAGATGGAAATGTAACGCTTTCCATGAATCGGAATACAACAGCCAGCTGGTATGTCTATTTATACTCTGAAGCAGGTCAAACCTATAAATACTTCAACACAGGGTATGGAACAACAGCTACTGGATTAGAAGAAAAACAGGTCGGCTTGCCAAAGGGCACATATATTGTGAGAGTTGATAACTATACAGATACGGCAGATATAAATTATCAACTTCAAGTGAAATTTTCAGCTAGCAGTCAGCATGAAAGGGAAAATAACGATACACTAGAGACTGCAAACCTGATTGATGTGAATAAGTCATACAAGGGAGTCTTGCAGGAAACCAGTGATGATGACTACTTTGCTTTTACTTTGCCGAATGACGGAAATGTTACGCTTTCAGTAAACCGCGATAAAAAAGCTAGTTGGTATGTATATATATATTCCGCTGATGGGAGCATCTCTAAGTACTTTCACACGGAATATGGGACATTAGCAACTGGGACAGATGAAAAGCAAATTGGTTTACCTAAAGGAACGTACTATGTAAAAATAGAAAACTATAACGAATCCAAGGATATTCCTTATGAATTCCAAGTAAAGTTTAACGCAGGAAATTACTATGAAAAAGAAAGCAATGATAGCCTAGAAACAGCCAATCCAATTAATCTGAATGCTGTTTATAAAGGTACGCTACAGAATAGTTCAGATGATGATAACTATGCTTTCACGGTTTCTACTATTCAGCAAGTACGATTTTCTATGCCCAGAGTACCAGGTGTAAGCAGATATATTTATTTATATGATGAAAACGGAGGTTATGTAGATTACTTTCATACAGAGTATGGTGCGACAACTACTGGAAATGAAGAAAAGGTATACTCGTTAGACCCGGGAACCTATTATATTACAGTGGCTAACTATTCAAATGCAGCTGATACTCCATACGAATTTGCTCTTTGGACGGCATCACCAATGTTGTCACAAGAACAAGTAACCGTAACCAATAATACTGGTAAAGCGGATTCTGTTAACGTTGAGGGTCTAGGTAGCGGCGATATTGTGAAGATTTACAACGCAGCAAGCGGTGGAACACATTTAGCAACAGCAACAGCTTCCTCCACTGGAACAATCGTGGCGAATATAAATCAAATTGGCCAAAAAGCTGGAAAATTATATATCACTGTTACAAAGGCAGGCTGGACAGAGAGCAATCGTCTGGCGGTTGATTTTACAGGAGAGCAATCCACTCCACTAGTGGCCAGCCAAGTGGTAACGGAAAACAATACAGGAAAACCAGATTTAATGACCATTAAAAACCTTGGGGCCAATGATGTTGTGAAAGTTTATGATGGAACCGGGAAGTTAATCGGTGTATCAATGCCTGCAACAAATGGACAAGCAGCAATTGCTTTTGTACAACTTGGAGCGGCTGCGGGTAAGGTATATGCGACCGTGACGCGAGATGGAATGACGGAAAGTACAAAGACGACAATCTCTTTTGTTGCTGAGGCTCTTCCTACTGTAAAAATTCAATTAAATGGTAAGACCTTTACAGATGGTTACTTAAAAGATGATGCTGTGTATGTCCACTGGCAGGCATTAAGCACTTTTAAAATTCCTCATACGTATAAAGGAAATGGAGTATTTGTAATTGAAGGAAGAACAGTAAATGCAGAAATAATTAATGGTGGTATTTATATACGCTGGAGCTTGTTATCACCAGGAAACGTTACCTACAAAGCAATTGCGGGAGGATATAATTTTATTTACGCAATTCCTACCCCAATTAAGGTCCAGTTAAACGGACAAAACTTTACTGGCGGCTTCACTAAAAACGGCTCAGCTTATGTTCATTGGAAGGCGTTAGATACATTCAAAATTCCTTATACTTTTAAGGGGAATGGCTATTTTACAATCGAAGGCAGAACGGTTAAAGCAGTTTCGATCAACGGTGGACTCTATATTCACTGGAACCAGCTATCACCGGGGAACGTAACATACAAAGCCATAACAGGCGGTTATAACTTTATTTATAGCAAATAGCTAAATATAGAAAAACAAAGCGGAGTCTAGCACGCTTTGTTTTTTTTGTGGCTTTTATGGGCCGTTGATGCCCGTCGGAGGTGAAAAAAGAGCACAGCGGTAACTAAAAGGGTCGTATGATTCCCGCAAGAGGCATAAAATCCCCCAAAAGGTATCTAATAGTACGATATGATTGCCACCAGAGCTGAAATAAAGGCAGATGCCCCCGCACACCAGCCCCTAAAAAAGTTTTTATCTATACGTTATTTAAATTCTTTCCGAAGTACGCGTTTAATAAAGATTGGGAGGGCGATCATTCTTTTGGATCTGGCTGGTTGGGTAATTAGGCGATAAAACCACTCTAAGTTTAGGTCGCGCCAAACTTTAGGAGCACGCTTAATAATGCCTGCCCAAATATTAAAGCAACCACCTACACCGATGAAAATTCCTTTTTGAAACTGAGGAAGATGATCGGCAATCCACTTTTCTTGTTTAGGAAAACCAAGTCCGACCAAGACGATATCCGGACGGGTTTGCTTAATTTCGTCTATGATAGAGGTATCCTCTTCATCAAAGTAGCCATGATGAAAACCAGCAATGCGAATATTCGGGTATTTATGTTTGATATTCGCTACCGTTAAGTCAATTACATTTGGTTTGGTTCCTAAGAAATAGATGCTGTATTTTTTTTGATGAGATAATTGCAGCAGATTTTCCATTAGGTCAAATCCTGTAAGCCGTTCCTTAAGGGGTGTACCAACCATTTTGGAAGCCATGATGATTCCGACACCATCCGGAGTAATATAATCGGATTTCCTAAGAACCTCATCATAGAAGTCATGGGAATGTGCATAGGTAATAATTTCTGGATTAGCGGTAACGATGAATGTTTTTTGAGCCCGAGTAATTCTGGAATCGACATCCCTGACCAACGCACCCATATCATCATTTACAAATTGATAACCCAATACTTCTTCAAATTTAAGCATGCAACAATCCCCTAATCAATCCAATTATGATGTGTTTAAATTACAACAATAATCTACATATTTTTACAAATTCCGAAAGATTATTGACATTTTACCATATAATACTACACTTTAAAAGGGAAGCGTAGTCTAGAAAGAGGAGGGAGCGCCCGTTTATTAGGGTGAAAAAAGAGATGAAGAAATTTCTAACAAATAGGCTGAAATCCTCTAAAAGTTTAGTACAGGTTCAAACACTTAAAGAAATTTTAAAAATAGGTTATTTACTACTTTTCAAAGTTGTATTTAGTGTATGCAAATTGTCACCACAAAAAAATAAGCTCATCTTTGTGATATCTTTTGAAGAGAATGCATTTTTTATCTATCAGGAATTGCTGAGGCAAAAGGCACCATTTGACATTGTGGTGTTATGCAAACCGACGTTGTACAAAGATATGAAAAATAAATTTAATCAAGCCACAATAATCCCTTTTGAATCGCGGCATTTACTGAACTGGTTAAGGTCTATTTACCATTTGGCCACTTCCAGAATCATTCTGATTGATAATTACTTTGCCTTTTTATCAACCATTCAATTCAAAAAAAATGTACAATGTATACAACTGTGGCATGCAGCAGGTGCATTTAAAAAATTCGGTTTACAAGATCAATCGATTGTACATAGAAGGAATATCGCTTTAAAAAGGTTTAGAAAGGTATACTCGAAGTTTGATAAGATTATTATTGGTTCAGAAAGCATGGCGAACATTTTTACTGAAGCGTTTGATGTCCCTCAAACAAACTTCTTACGTACAGGGATTCCTAGAACGGATTTATTTTATGACCTACAGAAGCAGGAACAACTGAGAAAAGAGTTTATTCAAAAGTACCCAGCTGTTAAGGGTAAAAAAGTAATTCTGTATGCACCTACATTTCGTGATACACAACTTGCGAATTATCAAATCCAACTCGACATCGATAATATGTATAAGAGCTTGAAGCAAGACTTTATTTTAATCATAAAATTGCATCCTGCCGTTCAAACTAAGACTAATTATGCAGAAAGTTATCCTGGTTTTGTCTATGACTTTTCATCACATCAAGGAATAAATGAATTATTGGTCAATGTGGATTATTTAATCACGGATTATTCGTCGATTCCATTTGAATATGCCTTATTAAAAAGACCGATGATTTTTTACCCGTATGATTTAACTTTGTATCAAAAGGATCGAGGCGTCATTGAAAACTATCAGCAAGAAGTTCCAGGTCCTATCGCATATGATAGTGACACAGTCATTTCATTAATCCTGAATAATAAATTTAATCTTGATTTGGTTTGTCAATTCTCTAGCAAGTGGAATCAATATTCTACCGGTCATTCCTCAGCAGAGTTTGTTCGATATATTGTCAGCCAATAAACAAGTCACCTAGATGGAGGCATTATATTGAGTAAGTCTTTGAAGGGTTTATTGAACCCAGGTTTAATCATAAAAAAACTATATTATATGGTATTTAATATTCTTGGTTTATTGCCTGCTAAGAAGAAGTTAGTGATGTTTGAGAGTTTCTTGGGGAAGCAATATAGTGATAATCCACGGGCGATATATGAATATTTACGAAAAAATCACCCGGAGTATCAATTGTATTGGAGTATTGATAAGAAATACAATGAAACCTTTCAAGAATTAAACATTCCATACATCAATCGCTTTTCAATCAAATGGTTATTGAACATGCCGCGAGCAAAATATTGGGTTAGTAATACGAGAATGCCTTATTGGATTCAAAAGCCAAATCATACTATCTTTTTACAAACATGGCATGGAACTCCATTAAAGAAACTAGCTGCGGACATGGATGAAGTACATATGCCAGGAACAACCACCCAATCGTATAAAGAAAATTTCATTAAAGAAACGCGAAATTGGGATTATTTAGTTTCAGCGAATTCCTATTCTACTGATATTTTTAGAAGTGCATTTAAATTTGATAAAAAAATCTTAGAAACTGGATATCCGCGGAATGACGATTTAATGAACCTCAACAACGGTGATCATATTCGGAAACTAAAGGACAAGCTTGGAATACCGTTAGATAAGAAAATCATCCTTTATGCCCCTACCTGGCGTGATAATGAGTATTTTGAAAAAGGGCGCTACAAATTCACCTTGCATTTAGACCTTAAACAATTCCAAAGTGATCTGGGTGAGGAATATGTCGTCTTACTTCGAATGCATTATTTAATCGCCAATAAACTAGATATATCGGAATATCAGGGGTTTGCCTATGATTTTTCTACCTATCAGGATACACGCGAACTTTATTTAATCAGTGATCTCTTAATCACAGATTACTCATCTGTGTTTTTTGACTATTTATGCCTAAAGCGTCCGATCCTATTTTTTACTTACGATATTGAAAACTATCGAGATAAACTGAGAGGATTTTATTTCGATTTTGAAAAAAATGCGCCAGGGCCTTTAGTGAAAACAACTCAACAATTAATTGAGAACATTAAACAGCTAGAAAAATTAGATTTCCAACCGTCAGACTCCATTCATACATTCCATGAGAAGTTCTGCAGTCTTGAAAAAGGAATTTCAACGGAGAGAGTAGTAAAAAGTGTTTTTTTAGAAAGGGCAGCAGAATGAAATCATTATTTCAAATTATTAAAGACAATGTTACCAACTTTTATTTAATTATCCGCTTATCGCTATTTGAATTGAAGAGTAGTAATAGTAATCATTATTTGGGGATATTTTGGGAAGTGTTGAACCCGCTGATTTTAATCAGTATTTATTGGTTTGTATTTGGTTATGGAATTAGGGGGGGAGAGAAAGTAGGCGGAGTCTCCTTTCTACCATGGCTGATTTCTGGAATCACCGTTTGGTTTTTTATTTCGCAGGCTTTGCTCCAAGGGTCGAAATCTATTTATTCCAGAATTAAAATTATCGCAAAAATGAACTTTCCGATGAGTGTCATTCCTAGTTATGTTATCATGTCGTTGTTCTATCAACACCTGATCCTAGTAGGGATTGCGATGATTATATTAGCATTTTCCGGATACCTGCCTTCACTCTACTTTTTACAACTGCCCTATTTCATAGTAGCCAATATGTTATTATTACTATCGATTTCGTTGATTACTTCCACTTTATCTACGATTATTCGTGATGTACAGATGGTTGTCCAAGCAGTGGTTCGTGTGTTATTGTATTTAACGCCGATACTTTGGACGACTGAAAAGTTACCGGAAGTAATTAACAATGCATTAAAGATTAATCCCGTGTACTATATTATTGAAGGTTATCGTTCGGCCTTGTTGGGAACGAATTGGTATTTTATCGAAAATCCTCTCTATACTCTTTATTTTTGGGGATTGATCTTTCTATTATTACTAATCGGTTCAACGCTGCACATGAAGTTTAGACAGCGTTTTGTTGACTTTTTATAATCTATTGGAAGAAAAAAACAGAGATGCCGTCGGAATTTCCAGTAGTTTGTCAAAACGATGTATGTTATAATTAATTTTGTGAAAAAAAACAACCATTTAAAAATATATTTTTTTAATAGAGAAAAAAAGACATAGAAACGTAACGGGGGGAGAGGAAATCATGAAAAAAGTTCTTACGTATGGTACATTTGATTTACTTCATTGGGGACATATCAACTTACTACAACGCGCAAAGGAATTAGGAGATTACCTAGTTGTCGCGATTTCAACAGATGAGTTTAATGCAATCAAGAATAAAAAAGCATACCATAGTTTTGAAAATAGAAAAATGATTTTAGAAGCTATCCGTTATGTGGATGAAGTAATCCCAGAGAACACATGGGAGCAAAAGATTCAAGACGTTCAAAAACATGATATTGATGTTTTCGTTATGGGTGACGATTGGGAAGGAAAGTTTGATTTCTTAGAAGATCATTGTGAAGTAATCTACTTACCGAGAACAGTAGGAATTTCAACAACGAAAATCAAAAAAGAATTATTAGTTGCTAAATAAGTTCAAATTGCCTGAAATAACATTTCATAAGTAGGGTCATCTTTTGCTAAATGATGATTTATGGCTAGGGACAATGAGTCAAACTTTTTACGCCTTACGGCAATAAAAAGTTTGATAAATTGCCCTTTTTTTATTGAAAGGAAGACATACAATTTTTTCCATACCCTTCGATGCTGTATAAATAGTGGGATTTCAGCGAACTACAGCATCGAGTCTATTAGAGTAAGTTGCATATACTAAAATTAACAAAATGATGAGAGGTGCGGCATGAAGGTTTTAGAGCTGTTTTGGCATCCGACAGAACAAGTGGATTGTTCCTTATATGACTTAACGTATCAGGATGGCAAATTAAAGGTTGTTTTGAAATTTGATTACATAGAGGACTCGAAAGGAAAAATGTCTTTCCTTTTATCAGAAAGAACATCGAAGCAAGAGTTAAAATTCCCTGTGGCAGGGAATGGGAAGGGCGAGAGTAGCAGTTTATGGAATAGTGAAATTCCTATCCATCAACATCTTAATGCCTTTGGCAAGGGAATTTGGGATGCCTATCTCCTAATCGAAAAAGGTGGAAAAACAGAGCAAATCCGCATAAAAGATAAATTGAGTGAATCGATAGATGTTCCACCGTACTTTATCCAAAGTACGAATAAATCGTTTATTCCCTATTCAACGATTAAGGGGAATCTATCCTTTAAATGTGAAGTGAGTAAAGCGAATCTGAAAATCGAAAATATCATCCTTGAAGAAAATGGAACCTTAAAGCTAAATGGTTTCTTCCTAGTACCTTCTTGGAATGTGAACAAGGTAACAGACGTGAAAAAATCACTTTTATTCCGTTCAGGGAAAAACAGTGAAAAAGAGCTACCTCTCGAAAATAGTATTCGTGAAGATATAACGGCCTTTTATGGACAAGCAGGAATGAACTACGATTGGACTGGATTTGAAATTGAACTTGATTTTCAAGAGAACAACTTTGGAATAACCAATGGAAAATCAACAAAGCTGTTGATGAAAATTGAGCATGAAACATCGAGTATTACCCTGCCCATTGTGATTCCGACTACGATGATTTTTAATAAAAATGCCTCTATCCAAACACCTGAAGGCATTAAAAAAATCTTTCTTAATCAGGATAAAAAGGACGATAGCCTTTCGGTTCTTGTCACTAGAGATGAAATTCAAGCAGAAGTCGATACCATTTATTCCGATAACGGCGAAATCATCCTTAATGGTCGATTGATTACGACAAATGAAGATAAGTGGCAATCGTTAGACCATTGTAATCTGGTGATTAATAAAAGAGATACAAAAGAAGAGTATGAAATCAAGTTGAACTTAAATCAGTTCATTTTCTCTCATACATTTGTGATAAAAGAAATGCTAGAAAAAGGCTTGTTTACAGATGGAATTTGGGATTTGTATATTCGAGTGGAGAATAATTTATATCGCCTCGTCACTCGCTTAGACGGGATACCGAATAAACAAAAACTCATTACGATTCCACAGCAGCTGGCCGCCGATCAAGAGGGGAAATTGTTTGTTATAAAACCATACTATACCTTGCATGAAGAAGTGGCGATTTGGTCACGTGATTATCTAGCGACAAAATCAATCGACAAGGTGCTAATCGAGAACGGTATCTTAACAATAGCGGGCAAGTTAAACATTCAGCCTCCGAATGCAGATTTTCCAAGTGTGACAAAGGGTCATGTGACGATGAAAGGACTGTACGGTGCGAAATATGTACTGCCAGTTACCTGGACGTTAGAGAAAACAGGGAAAACAAAGCTAGAGTTTAACTTCACTGCTACTGTAGATTTAGCGGCAGAGGGCTTACTAGGGAGTAGTGATGAGCTTCTTCGCGATATTAATTTTGATTTAATCGCATGTGAAATTGACTTAGTAGATGGGATTGTACCGTTTACGATGAATATTGATCCCGCAAAAGTAATCGTAACGTTTGAGGATCAACTGAAACAGAATCCTAAATACAAGAATAAGGTAGCCCAATGGGGAAAACTCCTTTATCGAGTTTGCAACAAGTTATTACCGATTAACAGGAAGACGGCTATTTTCCAAAGTTTTCATGGAAAGAGTTATTCGGATAGTCCAAAGTATATTTACGAAGAAATACTTGCTGAGGGTCTCGAGATGAAGTCGGTTTGGGTACTGAACAATCTTAAGTCGGACTTACCGGGCAATCCGATCATTGTTAGACCAAATTCTCTTAAATATTACTATTATATGGCCATCGGTAAATTCTTTGTGAATAACGGGAACTTCCCTGATTTTTATCAAAAGCGTGAAGGCACGGTTCATTTACAAACATGGCACGGTACACCGTTAAAGAAGCTTGGGTTTGATATTGATCCAAACTCACCATCCTATGCCGAAAATACATCTCCTGCGCTGATAAAGCGAAATGAAAGATGGGATTATTTAATTGGACCAAATGAGTATACATCTAAAATCTTACAAAGAGCATTTTGCTTTAAAAAAGAAATGTTAGATGTGGGTTATCCTAGGAATGATATTTTCTATAAAGGAAACCTGAAAACTGAAGCAGATCTGATTAAGAAAAAACTAAATATCCCGACTGATAAAAAGGTCATTCTCTATGCTCCTACCTGGAGAGACTATGACTTCCATAATGGAAATCAACATAAGCCATACGAGTTTAAATTTGACTTGGATACGTTTAAGGAACGGTTTGGGGATGACCATGTATTGATTCTCAGACTGCATTACCGGGATGCGAGCCGAATCAAAATTCAAGGGTATGAAAACTTTGTCTATAATTTATCGAGCTATGACGATATACAAGAGCTGTACCTAATTTCGGATGTACTGATCACCGATTATTCATCGGTTATGTTTGATTATGCAAACCTAGATAGGCCGATTATCTTCTTCACCTACGATCTATCTCGATATGGATCCCAAGTCCGTGGATTTTATTTCGACTTCCAAAAGGAAGCACCAGGGCCAATTGTTTTGAAAGACGAACAGCTCTTTCATTCGATCGAAAACATCGAAAGAATTCAGAGCGTATACACAGAGAGATATCAGAATTTCAAAGAGAAATTCTGTCATTGGGAAGACGGAAATGCAGCCAAGCGGACGATAGAGGCTGTATTTAAGAAGCAATAATAATGGGCGAGTGAAGAAATGGGTTAGCGATAACTAATAGAGGCTATTGGTGCTCGTGGAAGTTGAAAAAAGAGGTAATTGGTAATTAGTGAGTGATATTGGTGCCTGTCGACGTGAATTTAGAGGGTCGAAGGGAATCATAGAGGGCTATTCGTGCCCGCCAAGGTGCAAAAACGTGGCTAGCGGTAACGAATAGAGGCTATTCGTGCTCGTCACCGTGAAAAAACAGAGCCAGCGGTAACTATTATTACCTGGATCGTGAATAGATGAAGGTAGAAGTAGTGCAGGAAAGGAGAGATAGTGTGAAGATTCGTTTCTTAGTTTTTGATATATACGGAATGGGCGGAACGGTTCGGACTGTATTAAATGTAACGAACTATCTGGCGCAGTCAGGATACGACATTGAAATCATTAGTGTATTTCGTTATCGGAAGGTACCGTTCTTTGAGATTGATCCACGAATCAAAGTAATTGTTCTGCACGATGTGGTGAGTAGAAGGAAAGACGATACCAGCAGAAAAACAAAGATGGCCAATAGGCTAGCAAAAATGAAAAGCAGGTTGATCCATCCAGATGATGAGGGGTTTCATTTCTTTTCGGTTTTAACAGATATCAAAATGTACAATTATTTAAAGACAATCGATTCAGGTATATTAGTCACGACGCGCCCAAGTTTTAATATCTTTGCTAGTAAGTTTAAAAACAAAGGTGTCGCCGTCATTGGTCAGGAGCATCTGAATTTCTCGATTTATCCAGATCGGTTAAAAGAATCAATTCTAAAACATTACATTCATCTAGATTATTTGGCTACGTTAACCGATGAAGATACAGAAGACTACAAAAAGCTGCTGGAAGGACCGGGCCGCAAAGTAAAGGTAAAGAAGATTACCAACTCGATTCCGCAATTACAAGGGGTTGTTTCTTCTTTGGAATCGAAAACAGTGATTGCCGCTGGCCGATTAGTGCCTCAGAAGGGCTTTGATTTATTAATCGAGGCATTCAAAATTGTCAACGAGCAGTATCCGGATTGGAAGTTGAAAATCTTTGGCGGCGGCCGTGAAAAAGAAAATCTTGAAAACCTCATTGAAAAAAACAAGCTTTATAATCATGTCATCCTCATGGGTCCTACGCAGCATATTGATGTCGAACTTTCGAAAGCTTCCATTTATGCTTTGAGTTCTCGTTTCGAAGGCTTTGGGATGGTTATTATTGAGGCGATGCAATGTGGTGTTCCGGTTGTCAGCTTTGACTGTCCAAAAGGACCGAGTGAAATTATTGATCATAATGTAGATGGTATCCTAGTAGAGGATGGCAATATAGAGGAATTTGCTAATTCGTTGATGGAATTAATGGGCAAAGAGGAAAAACGAAAAAGGTTCGCCCAAAAAGGGATTGAGAATGTAAAGAGATACGAGATTCAAAACATAGGTGAAATTTGGAAGGAAACCATTAATGAAATTTCCAGTAGTGTAAAAATAAAGTAACAGTATTCATATTTGGGGGTATAGTGAATGAAGGCAATCGTTATAGAGATGGATTTTAATAACGGGGTTTTTACCCTAAATGGTAGAGCGGAAGCTGAATTGACTGATTCGACTTCTTTGTGTTTGAGAAGAAGGGAAGTAGAACATGGATTAGAGTACCCCGAAGAGTTTCACTTTTCACTCGATCTCGAAGGGCAGCAGTTTAGCTTCGAAAAGGGTATGAATGAGCTTTTCCGTGGAATTCCGATTCAAAATGAGTATATTTGGGATCTATTTTTATTGGTGGAAGATACCTATATCAAGTTAGAAGTAGCTAACACACTTAACTTTACGGCTAAAGATTATGTCGTACTAGAAAATAAGTTGTTTAAAGTAAAACCTTATGTCACTGGTGAAAAAGGGGTATCATTTTACGCGCTTCAGAACAGTATTACAAGTGAAGCCGCTTTTGCTTCTTTTGTTCAAGGTGTTTTTGCTCTTTCCGTTCAAGTATCAAGCGGAGCTATCTCTGCTGATGAATGGGAAAACTATCGGATCAAGCTTTTAATTAAGAAAAGAGAGCAAGAAAAACTTTTTGAATACTATGAGACGAAAACCTTTGAACCTGTGGCTGGGACAAATCCGGCTGATTTTTCAATAGACTTAAATGCGTTATTCGAGAACGAAGTATTAAAGAAGAACGTGGTTTGGGATGTGTTCCTCGAAGTCATTTGCGAAGCGGGACTTAGCGTCGAAATGCCTTTGATGGCAGCGAATAACAAGAAATCTTTATATAACTTCTCATATTTTAACTTTACGCATAATGACTTGTTTAGAATCAAACCCTATGTCACAGGCAAGAACAATTTTGCTTTATTTATTCGGTCCAATGAAATTAACGCAAGCTTTACAGCTCTCCAATTCGAAAATAATCAACTCAATGTCGAAGGAGTCATCTCCTCTGGAGAATATGAGGTTCTAAATTTAAATGAATTGGAATCATTCTTAGTTTTTAAAAAGCGATTTGTAGTAGGGAGAGAATCTCAATATTTTACGGAAAAGGTTATTCCCTTGCAACTTCTAAATAATTACTTTAAAGCGGACCTCTCACTTTCTGAAACTTTCAAAGATGAGGTCATACGACATAGCGATGTTTGGGATATTTTTATCCGTGTAACGACACTTGCTGGAAGAACGATGGACGTAATGGTTACTCCAACCATTGAGCTGCAAAAGCAGACAATAGCTTATGAAGTTTTAGAAACGAATCCGTTATATAAATTTAAACCATATATTAATGGACAAGGCACGTATTCCTTCTATTTTATTGATTCGAATAAGAACCAAAAGGATGCAGTTAAGGTGGCGGTTTTGGGCTCGTGCTTCAGCCGTAATCCGTTCAATTCACAAAGTTATTTCAACCCAGGTTATAAGAAGAATTATTCCGTTGCTATGACACAGTTCCATTCTTCGTTAATTAGCATTATGGCGAATCCTTTTACGTTAGATGTTGATAAGCTTGATGATGTTTCAGATTATAATAAGCAGTTTATCGTGAACGATTTTGAGAAGAACTTCTTTGAGCTGTTAGAACAAACCAAGCCTGATTACCTCATTGTCGATCTATATGCGGATGCTTGTCGAGATGTGATCAAAATTGATGAAGAAACCTTTGTAAGTGCCAGTCTTGCATTAAGACAAAGTAAATACTTTAAGAACTTTGTTGAATATGAAGTCATCACCCATCATAACAACGATCAATACTTTGAACTTTGGACAAAGTATATGAGTAAGTTTACGGAGAAAATTAAAGAATACTTCCCAGAGGAACGTATCATTTTGAATATGGGCGGATTCACCTATCGGTATAAAGATACGGATGGATCTATCAAGAATTTCCCAAGGGAACATGTGATACAGAGAAATAATTACTTCTGGGATAAGCTTAATGCAACATTTATGCAAAATATTCCTGGATGTAAAGTCATGAATTTACGAGACACACCTTATATTGGTCAACATGATCATCCATTTGGAAACACATTCTCTCATTATCAATCCGGATATTACAAAGAATTTATGAATCGACTAAATAAAATGGTCTTACAGGACCTACAAAAAGAAGTAAAAATCGTTAAATAATTTTCTTGCTAAATGGGGGTTGATAATATGGAAAAGATAACGGTCATCGGTGCAGGAAGTTGGGGTACAGCCTTATCAATGGTGCTTGCTGATAATGAACATGAAGTCAGAATTTGGGGGAATTCACCTAAATCCATCGACGAAATCAACGAAAAGCATACAAATGAAAGCTATCTCCCATCGATTCAGCTCCCTGAAGGCATTAAGGGATATACGTCTCTAAAGGAAGCGCTGGATCAAGTAAATACCATTCTTCTGGTGGTTCCAACCAAAGCCATTCGTGAGGTGTTACAGCGTATCCGGGAGATAGCCGACACACCATTAACGATCATTCATGCCAGCAAAGGAATCGAACCTGAGACCGGTATGAGGCTCTCTGAAATCATTGAAGAGGATATGCCTAAAAATCTGATTAAAGATATTGTTGTATTGTCAGGTCCGAGCCATGCAGAAGAGGTGGCGCTGCGTCACCCGACTACGGTTACCGCTGCTTCAAAAAATATGGAAGCAGCTGAGGCAGTACAACAGTTATTTATGAACTCCTATTTCCGTGTGTATACCAACTCAGATGTACTTGGAGTAGAATTAGGCGGAGCGTTAAAAAATATCATTGCCTTAGGTGCAGGAATTAGTGATGGTCTTGGCTATGGGGATAACGCCAAAGCAGCCTTAATCACCAGAGGAATCGCTGAAATCACAAGGCTTGGATATGCCATGGGTGCAGATCCCCTCACGTTTATTGGCTTAACAGGGGTAGGAGACTTAATTGTCACTTGTACAAGCGTACACAGCCGTAACTGGCGTGCAGGGAACCTATTAGGGAAAGGTCATAACCTAGACGAAGTTCTCGAGAGTATGGGGATGATTGTTGAAGGGGTTCGAACCGCTGAAGCAGCCTATCATTTGGCAAAAAAATTAAAAGTGGACATGCCAATCACAAACGCCATCTACAATGTAGTCCATAATGGCAAATGTGCAAAAGATGCAGTGGATCTCTTGATGAATAGAACTGGGAAAGATGAAATCCCAGTCACCTTAACATAAACAAAATTCCCTTCAGGATATTAGTTTCTAGGAGCTAAAATACCTGATGGGCTTTTTTTATATAAAAAAGGTAATTGTGGATTTTGAGGTTGCGGAGAGATTGATTAGTGCCCGTCGCCGAGTAAATTGAGGGCGGAGGGGAATCATAGGGGGTTATTAGTGCCCGATGGCAAGTAATTTGAGGGTGGAAGGGAATCATAGAGGTCTATTAGTGCCCGCTGGTTGGTATTTTGAGGGTGAAGGGGAATCATAGAGCCGGATAACGCCATTGCAATTGCTTTTTCTAAAAGGTTGGTCATCAAAGATCTGCCTTTGGCAGACTAATGTAAAAATGTAACATAATTATCACTATATACATGTTTGAAAGCGTTAACAAAAGGGTGGTTATCTGTTATAATGGACTCAAGCAATACTAGTAATTTACAAAAACATAATAAAAATTTACTTATACTTTACAAGAACCCAACAATCCGTTAATCAACTGAGTGTAACATAATGATATAGCAAGAAATCGTTATCCGGTATAACTCGGTGTTTCTATTACTTTAATAATAGAAATCATACGGAAACCAAGGAGGCCATTTCAATGAAAAATTGGTTATATACAGAAAATACGATTTTAATAGCGGGTATGACGGAAGAAGGGCTACCGTTCTTTGAGAATAAGTTACAAGGCTGGAATGATGAAGAAGGAACAGATAAAGAGGATTTAGTCATTATTAATGCAGTAGTTTATGATGATGGTTCTGAAATGATTCTTAAGAATATATATACTTCTGAAGAGGCAATGGAGAACCCAGTCATTCGCGAGAAAAGTGAAGAGGTTGAACAGATTTTATTGCAAGAAGTTAATTTATGGATCAGTGGAATGAACTGATGGACGATATAAAAAGAAGAAGCTGATATCAAGGAGGGAGAACCCACCCCCCGATGATATCGGCTTTTTATTTTATCTTGCTTTTGTTTCCTGAGATTTCAACATCTTGATCTGGCCTTGATAGAAAAACTTTTGTTAGATCCTGCCCAATCCGCGAGACAAACGTATTGCCGGTGATTTGCCCCGACTTGGAATGAGCCCCAATCTCAATAACATGACTAGAATCCTTGCTGCCAGCAGCATTAAGGATATTATCCTCAATCATAAAATCTGTAGTATTTTGAAGTGAGATTCCATCTTTTCCAAAACGAGAAAGGGTATTTTTCGTAAAGGTTAACCCGGTGGTATAGCCTTGGAGTTGATAGCTACGATCAGGTTCCGAGGACTGTATCACGGTAGACGTAATATCCTCAAAATGATTATCAGAAACCTTACCATCACTCACAAAAGCTAACTCCATTCCTTTATAGGCATTGTTGATTGTATTATTGCTAATATCAACGTCGTTAACCCAACTTAGGAATATCGCAGGTCGCTGATGTTCACCTAGTTGATTGTTAAAGCGATTATCACGAATCTCGATCGACTCTATTTTCGATTCCTCTTTTTTGGTAGGCCACCCGACTGCATAAATCATTTCGCGAGATATATCTTCAAAGGTATTCCCTGTGATCAGCACATTGCTCCCTGATTGAGGGAGAGAGGTTTGAACTCCGTCAGCATTCTTGGAGGACTCTCCCTTTCCCGAGGGGTTTGAGAAAGCAATCCCGCGTGCGGATCGTAAAAAGGAATTATCCTGAATCGTGGTGTCCTTCCATTTAAATATCCGAATCCCGACAAACGTCATCCCATCAAATGTATTATTGGAAAGGGTGATGTCAGAATTGAATTGGTCATGCACCGACCCATGACTCCCAATGCCAACTGGCCATGCCGTCGTGCCCTTGGTTCCACTTGCCCCGAAATAGCAATTGCGAATCGTTACATTTTCGTTAGGAGTCCCATCAAATTCTCCAATTTGACTAAATCCAAGCTTGGTATGTTCGGACACTTGAATAGCTTCAGAAAAATAGCGAGAGTGATCCGCACTGGTATCTAGGAACCCAACAAATCTACTGTTTTCAATAAGAACATTTTTCGAGGAGTTTAAATCAATACCGTGATCATCGGCTACATCTCTTACTTCAATATTTCGAATCGTAACATTCTCAGCCCGGGCAATCCCTATCGCATTGAAAGCATCTGGATATTCGAGAACATTCCCGTCCCAGACTCCTCCTTCAATGGTGATATTGCCATTTCCGTTGTACCCTTCATACATATCCCCAGGGTCACCATTCACCAACATCGAATCATCATGGCTGCGAAGGAACACTACACCGTCTTTCAGCAACAAATGTGTATCCTGATAAATTCTTAGTGTTTGGGTTAGTTTATATGTTCCTTTAGGCACCACAACTTGAATGTGCCCTTGACCTTGCTTGGCAGCGTCTAAAGCCTTTTGGATAGCTGCTGTATCATTGTGAATACCATCGCCAATCGTACCATACTCACTTACATCAATTTTCCTATCGGGCTCTTCCCTGGTAAAATAAAACCCTACTACCAAAAGAATCACTATGATTCCAGCAACCATGAGCAGCGGTTTTTTATGTTGTTGAATCTGAAGCATAAATAAGACTTCCTTTACTCTTTCCTTATTGATTTACCATAGCACAATAAAAATAAAAAATCCCCTAATAATAGGGGACAAGTATGCAGCTTACTTCAAAACAGCTTCTTTTTCAAGTAACTCGTGTATGAAAGCTAATACATCATCGTGCAATTCTTCATCTTGTAAGGCAAATTCGATTGTCGTTTTGACAAAGCCAATCTTTTCTCCAACATCATAACGCTGTCCTTCAAAGTCATAGGCAAAGACGCGTTGAATGCTATTTAGTTTCTGAATCGCATCGGTTAGTTGGATTTCACCGCCAGCACCGGTCTCTGGGTTATCTAAGAACATAAAGATTTCTGGTGTTAGGACATAACGGCCCATAATCGCTAAGTTAGATGGAGCCGTTCCTGGTTTTGGTTTTTCGACAAAGTTATTTACTTGATAGCGGCGCCCTGTTTGAATGAGAGGGTCAATAATTCCATAACGATGTGTTTCGTTATCAGGAACCTGTTGAACACCAATCACCGATGAGTGAGTAGATTCATGTTCGTCAATTAATTGGCGCAGGCAAGGGGTATTGCTTTGGACAATATCGTCACCTAAGAGAACCGCAAAAGGCTCATCGCCAATGAAATTACGAGCACACCAGACAGCATGTCCAAGTCCTTTTGGTTCTTTTTGACGGATATAGTGAATGTCAGCTAAGTTAGAGGAGTATTGCACTTTGTTCAGTAAATCCGTTTTTCCTTTTTCTAATAAGTTTGCCTCAAGTTCAGAAGCAAAGTCAAAGTGATCTTCAATGGCTCTTTTTGATTTACCGGTAACGATAATGATATCTTCGATTCCTGAAGCAACAGCTT
The DNA here is from genome assembly GCF_030348765.1 of Neobacillus sp. CF12. Taxonomy (GTDB): domain Bacteria; phylum Bacillota; class Bacilli; order Bacillales; family Cytobacillaceae; genus Neobacillus. The sequence continues at coordinate 4,159,542 of NZ_JAUCEU010000007.1, forward strand.
CTTCCACAATATATTGAATCGTTGGTTTATCGACAATGGGTAGCATTTCCTTTGGCATTGCTTTCGTAGCAGGTAAAAATCGTGTTCCTAAACCTGCTGCTGGAATAATCGCTTTACGTACTTTTTTCATTTAACTAGTCCCGCCCTTATCCTTTTTTACGTTCATATAAGTAGTTTACACAAATGCTTATATTGAAAGCATGTAAATATTATACAACAGATTATTGTTAATACTATTCTGACATTTTAAGGATAGGAATGATTTTATGGTATTATGTCCTAGATGGTCTTTATTTTCCCTTTGATTATTTGGGTAGATCACAGTAAATAATAAGTACAATTCGTTTTGAAGTAAGGAGATTACATGAGTGCTTCAGTTGTTTTAAAAAACGTGACAAAAAAATACAAGATGTATAAGAAGACTTCGGATAAATTATTGGATTTAGCGTTGCCTAGCGGGTACGGAAAAGACTTTTATGCATTGCAAAATATTAATTTTGAAGCACAAAAGGGAGATATCATTGGGATTATCGGTGTCAATGGAGCTGGTAAATCGACCATTTCTAATTTGATTTCAGGGGTAATTCCGCCGACTTCTGGCAGTGTGAAAATAAATGGGGATGCGGCGCTTATTTCGATTGGAGCCGGTTTGAATAATGAGTTGTCTGGGAGAGAGAACATTGAGCTAAAGTGCTTAATGTTGGGCTTTAAAAAGCAGGAAATTGAAAGTTTAATGCCGGAGATTATTGATTTTGCAGACATAGGTGAGTTTATCGACCAGCCTGTTAAAAAATACTCAAGCGGAATGAAGTCCAGACTAGGATTTGCCATCTCAGTAAATATTGATCCGGATATCCTCGTAATCGATGAAGCTTTATCAGTGGGAGATAAAATCTTCGCACAAAAATGCCTAGATAAAATGAACTCTTTTAAAGAAAGAGGGAAGACGATCTTCTTTATTAGTCACTCAATCAGCCAGGTGAAGGAATTTTGCCATAAGGCGCTTTGGTTGGAGGCAGGAGAAATTAGAGCCTATGGACCAATCGAAGAGGTTGTTCCACAATATGAGAAGTTCATTCAAGAATACAACAAAATGTCGAAAGAAGAAAAGAAACAATTCAACCGACAAGTGATGGAAAAAAGAAGCGTGCTTCAACATGCGCCCATTCCAACCGATAAAAGCATGGGACCTTCAAGAACCGAGAAAGCGCGAAAAAAGCCAAAGAAGAAATTTAAATTAAACATCTTTCGCTCGTTTTTAGTTCTCGTTCTGTTTGTGACAGCAGGCGCACTATACGGAAATTGGAATCATATAAATTCGTTCTTCGAACCCGAAGAAAAAGTATCAGTGGCGAAACAGGAGGAGGAACAACCGGTAAAAGCCCCACCTGTTGAACCTGTGGAAGAAACAACGGTGCCAGAAAAGGATCTTAGGTATGTACATATCGAAGCGGGTTTTGTTAGGGACGCTCCCAATTTATCCACAAGCACCAAAATTACCATGATGTATTTCGGGGATCCAATTATCGTAGAGGAAACCTTAAAAGACCCGGAAGGTGACTTCCAATGGCTTAAATTCAAGTTGCCTTCAGGGCAGGATGCCTGGATTAGTGAAAATTTAGTAACAAAGGTTGGAACACCAATTGATGAAGAAAAATTTATGGCATCGATAGAAGAATTGATTGAGCTTGATGGGCTTTCAGAATCCTTAGGAGTAATGGGTAAAAGTTTACAGGAGATAACGGAAGCAGAACAACTGGATGATATGGAGATCGTTTATGATGGAAATAACAAGGCGAATCAGTTGCAATTTAATCTAGGTGGCATCGCGGAGGAAAGTCTTTTCGCTCTCGTTGGAGAACCAACCCTGCAGCATGAGGAAAATACCTATTTATATCATGGTAAAAACTATGACTTAGTATTAACGAGCCAAAATGGTGCATTTACTTCGCTGACAGTAAAACAGGTTGTTCAAGAAAATAATAATCTATAGACTCTAAGCCAAATTGGTTTAGAGTCTTTTTTATAATTAAAGAAACAAAAATCCAACTCCATAGAAGAGTTGGACCTGTTTACGATTAGTTACTCGCTGTTGTATTGGTAAGTTCTAATTGTGCTTTTAACTCATTTTGAACACGAAGCTGTTCATCTTGTGGAATTTGTAAATAATATATTCCATCGATTTTAGTGCCTTTACCCTTAATTTCCATTTGTTGAATATTGCTGCCAGCTGTTTTGTAATTCTTTTGAATATCAACCATTTGGTCAAAAGTTAGGTTTGTTTTGACGTTTGTTCCAATTGCTTTAAAGATATCGGAGAAGTTAGTTAAGCTTGAGATACTTGCACCTTCTTTAATAACAGCTTGAATGACTTGGCGCTGTCTTGTGTTACGGCCAAAGTCACCGTTAGGATCTTCCTTACGCATTCTAACGTAAGGTAATGCTTCCTCACCGGTTAATTTAATTTCACCAACAGGGAAATGGACTCCACCATAAGAAAAATCAAGATTATTTGTGACAGTAACTCCACCAACGGCATTAACGATATCTTCGAAACCTTCCATATTCACTTTCATATAATAATCTATCGGGATATCAAGGAAGTTTTCAACGGTATCCATCGCCATTTCCACACCGCCAAAAGCATGTGCATGGTTAATTTTATCGTCAAATCCTTTTCCAACGATTTCAGTTCGTGTATCACGTGGGATGCTTAGCATCTTAACGGAATTATTTGTTGGATTAACCGTTAATACGATAATCGTGTCGGTACGACCTTTATCATTCTTAGCGTCAGTACCAAGCATTAACACCGAAAATGGCTCTTTTTCGACAAGTTCAACAGGTTCTTCCCGTTTTTCTGTTTTTCGTTCAACAGGCTCGTGCATCGTGTCAACAGCGTTTCTGAAAGAATTATAGACAGTGTAGCCATAAGCTCCACCTGCAATCAATAAGGCAAGAAGAATGATTCCAGTAACCTTTAACCACTTCTTACCCTTTTTATTATTAGATCTCATTTGAGAGTACCTCCGAAAAAATGACATTTTTTTACGCCTAGAAAATAGAATACCAAAAATATAGGTAAATAGATAGAAGAAAGTTTTTACCAGAATGATATTCACAAGTTTCAGAATATTTCTATCTTACATTAGCTACAAATTATTTACAAAATTTGAGAAGTTTAGTAGAATAGGCAAAAAGATACCAGAAGAAAGGAGAATATTGCCGAATGGGGAGTAAGAATGACAAAGAAGAAAATGAATTCTTTGATATTGTCAAAAAGGCGTATGATCGTGGCGTAAATGATAACGGCGTTACCGTTGCAAAACTAATTGAGGATTTGAAAATCGACCTGAGAAAAATGAAGGTTCAATAATATAGAAGAAAGGCAAACTAGCGTATTGCTAGTTTGCCTTATTTTTTGACAAAGTATTCAACAAGGAACTGTGTCCATACTTGAGTGCCCTGCTCGTTCGGACCGTTTTGTCCTTCGATTAAGTAATTCTTAATTTCACTATTGTCAGTAGCTGGCCAAGCGGTCCAGTGATCAAGATAAGTAAGATTATTGGCCACGGCATAGTCCTTTAAAGCCTGCACTTGTGTGGCATAATACTTAGGAAGATAAATTGGGTAGGAAGGCTGCAGGATAAAGGTAGAGTCTGGGCTTTCAACCTTAATATCTTCTATTATTTTCGTTAAGTTGGCTAAGGATTCATCGATTGTAAACTCACCGTTATCATTCAATAAAAATGGCTCGATAACAATCAGTTGTGCTTTTTTTGCTGCGAGCTCGATTTGTTTATTTTCTGCAATAAAGTCGTTAGATGTTAAATCATATGTATGAACCTCAGTGGTAATACGATCACTGCCGAAACTTTCATTTAAACTTGTAGTAACCTCTTCCCCCCATTGAAGTGCAGAGGACCCGACAAAGAGAATATTAAAAGGAGTGCTGTCTTTCAATGAAAGCTTAAGTTGTTCCTTGGCAGATTCAGGCCAATTGGCGGCCAATTCCAAGTACTTATCATCAACGTTTAACTCATTAGAATCTTGCTCCACTGTTGGTGTAGGTTCAGATACAACAGCCTGTACGGATGTTTGCTTATTCCAAGTAATATGACTGTAAGCAAGTACGCCTATACAAATTATTGTCCATAATGCTGTAAGTAAATACTTCATGCTATATACCCCCAAATGCCATTTCTTCTATCTAGTATAGCAAAATTTTATATGGAAAATGGATTCTTTTTACAAAAATATTACATTATTGACAAATAACAATAATATTTCAATGATTATCTATGATAAATGGACTATTTTTTGCTATTGTTTTCTCAGTGCATTAGGAATTATGTCACATGTAGAAGTTTCTGGCATTTACAAAAAAACTACAAAATTTTACAAATTATATGTTATTATTGGATAGGTAGTTCACAAATTCAGACAAACCTTTGACGAGTACTAAAGAGGTTTGTAATAATTTTTCCAAAAGCATAATAAAAACATTTGTTACAAAAATCGTGCTAGAATGACAAAGGTTGAAATAAATATTCACCGCTCGTCACAAAGTGACAATGTTCGACAGTGTCACATGGTATAATACTTTTTGTGTTTTCAAATGAACAACAAACAGGAGGACATTATGGAAGAAACAATCAATTTAAAAGAGTTACTAGAGACGTTAAAGAAGCGTCTCATTATGATTATACTCATTACCATTACTTTTGGACTAGTAAGTGGAGTCGTTAGTTACTTTTTCCTAACCCCAATCTATCAAACTTCGGCACAAATTCTCGTCAACCAGGCAAAGAGTGAACAGTCATTTTACAGTCCTAGTGAGGTTCAAACAAATCTTCAATTAATTAATACCTACAATGTAATAATTAAAAGTTCAGCGATTTTAGACAAAGTCGTGGATGAACTTGACTTGGATATGACCTCTAAACAATTAGAGGGAAAAATTACTGTGGCCAGCGAACAGGATTCTCAGGTTGTAAATATATCGGTACAAGATTCAAACGCAGAATTAGCAGCGAAAATTGCCAATAAAACAGCAGAAGTTTTTCAAACAGAAATAGTGAACCTTATGAACGTGGATAATGTAAGAGTTTTTGCAAAAGCAACGGTTGAAGAAAATCAATCACCTATTAAACCACAACCACTTTTAAATGTGGCCATTGCGATTGTTGTTGGTCTTATGGCTAGTATCGGACTTGCGTTCTTACTTGAGTACTTTGACAACACGGTCAAAAATGAACAGGATATTGAAAAGATATTAGGTCTTCCAATCTTGGGTGTCATTGCAACCATTGATGATAAAAAAATGGAAGAGTTGAAAAAACGTAAGGCAAGCAGCAGATCTGCGGGAAGAGGTGAGACGATTGGCTTTTAAGAAAAATAAAATGGTGAGAACAACAGATCCTGCTAGAAAGCTTATAGCATCACTAGATCCGAAGTCTCCGATTGCTGAACAATACCGAACCATTCGGACGAATATTCAATTTTCTTCTATTGATAAAGAAATTAAGACAATAATGGTTACTTCTTCAGGTCCTGGGGAAGGAAAGTCAACTTCAGCAGCAAACCTAGCGGTCGTTTTTGCCCAACTAGGGAAAAAAGTATTACTTGTGGATGCGGATCTTCGTAAACCAACTGCTCATCGTACATTCGGAGTCAATAATTTATTCGGTTTTACAACTGTCCTAACAAAGCAAGCAACGCTTGAAAAAACAGTTATTGAAACAGAAGAGAAGGATTTATATATATTAACAAGTGGACCAGTTCCACCGAACCCAGCTGAACTTTTGAGCTCAAAATCAATGGAACAATTCATTGTAGATGCACAGGAATTATTTGATTATGTCATCTTTGATACACCACCACTTTTAGCGGTTGCAGATCCACAAATACTTGCAAATAAAGTAGACGGTTCAGTTTTTGTTATCTCCAGCGGGAAAACTGAAATAGATGCTGCTAAAAAGGCAAAAGAATTGCTCGAGAATGCACAAAGTAAGTTGTTAGGTGTGGTTCTGAATAATAAAGAAATGAAGAGTAATGATTATTACTATTATTATGGAACAAAAGGATAATCTGTTAAAAAGTAATCTATATTTTATTAGAAAGAGAGTGTTGTTTCCATGATTGATATACATTGTCATATATTGCCAGCTGTCGATGATGGGGCACAGTCTCTTTCTGATAGTATAGGAATGGCAAAGAAGGCTGTTGAACAAGGGATTCATACCATTGTGGCATCTCCGCACCATAAGAATAGCCGCTATGAAAATCCTAAACAAGAGATTATTGATAGAGTGAAAGAACTAAATGAAGCTTTACGTTTAGAAAAGGTAGATTTAGAGGTTATACCGGGGCAGGAAGTACGGATTTATGGGGAAATGCTTCAAGGATTTGAAATGGGAGAAATTCTTCCTGTGAATCATACACCTTATGTGTTAGTTGAATTTCCATCGAACCATGTGCCAAGGTATACAGAAAAGTTGTTTTATGACTTGCAGACTAAGGGTCTCATCCCTGTGATTGTTCACCCAGAACGTAATCAGGAAATTATTGAACGATCGGATTTGCTATATCAGTTAGTAAAAAAGGGTGCATTGACGCAAGTTACAGCTTCAAGTATATCTGGAGACTTTGGAAAAAAAATAAAGAATTTTTCATTACAATTAATTGAAGCAAACCTAACTCACTTTATTGCATCTGATGCGCATAATATCACAAGTCGATCTTTTAAAATGAGAGAAGCTTTAGCTGTCATTGGAAAGAAGTACGGTAGTGATATCGTATACATGTTTGAAGAAAACTCTTCATTAGTTATTGAAGGTAAACATGTCTTCAAGGAAGAACCGGAACACATTAAAAGGAAAAAATTATTTAAAATATTCTAACCCAATGATAAATCCGAAGAGTGCTTGCGGTTTACTATTTTCCATAACCCAATTAAATCTAAACTGCCAGTTCCTCTTTCGTTAATCTTGGGTTTACACAAAAAATAAAGATGAAAAATAATAAATATCTAATGAAAGGCCAGATGAAGCTTCAACTGAGTTTCCATTAGATATTTATATTTTTTTGTCAAAAATTTCACTTTAACCAAATAAAGAGAAAAAGGGGGAATGTTCAGGTGACATATAAGAAAAGATTAACCACACTCGCTATTTTAGATTCGATTATTGTGTTAACGGCTATCTACATAAGCTATTGGACTCTGAATCCTTTGATTCATATCTTTGAGGTTCCAATGCTTCCTGTTACAGCACTTACCTTATTAATTTGCCATCATTTATTTGCTTCATTTTATCATCTCTACAATAAGGCATGGCAATATGCGAGTGTTGGAGAACTCATGGCAATTGTTAAGGCAGTTACATTTTCAATTGTGGCTACGTCGGCTATGCAGATGGTCGTTTTTGAGAATACGTATGTAAGAGCTTTAATGATTACCTGGATGCTGCATGTACTATTAATTGGTGGTTCAAGGTTTTCTTGGAGAATGTTCCGAGACAACATTATGAATAAACAAAAGGATATCAAAAAAACACTAATTATCGGTGCTGGATCTGGTGGAACAATGGTGGCACGACAGTTACTAAGCAACCGTGAAATCGACTTAAAGCCTGTTGCTTTTATCGATGATGATCCAAATAAGTACAAATTGGACATTCTAGGAATACCCGTAGTTGGTGGTTCGGGCTGGATTGCACAAACGGTTGAGAAATACCAAATTGAAAATATTGTGATTGCGATTCCTTCATTAAAACAAAAGGAATTACATCGAATTTTTGAGGAATGTGCAAAGACAAAGGCAAAAACGCAAATCATACCAAAGCTTGAAGATTTAATGACGGGAAAAATCTCTGTCAATCAATTCCGTGAAGTTCAGGTGGAGGATTTATTAGGAAGAGATCCAGTAGAGTTAGATATTGGCAGTATCTCGAAATATGTATCAGGAAAGACTGTGTTAGTTACGGGTGCGGGAGGATCGATTGGTTCCGAAATCTGCAGACAAATATGCAAGTTCAATCCTAGAAAAATTGTTTTGGTAGGCCATGGTGAAAATAGTATCTATCAAATTGATATGGAACTCAAAAAACTTTATCAAGAGCAAATTGAGATTGTACCTGTGATCGGTGATATTCAAGACCGGAACAGAATGTTTGAAGTAATCGAAGAACATCGACCGTTTGTTGTTTATCATGCTGCTGCACATAAGCATGTACCATTGATGGAATATAATCCAAGAGAAGCTGTTAAGAATAATGTGTTTGGTACGAAGAATGTCGCGGAAGCTGCAGACACCTTCGGTGTTAGTACCTTTGTTTTAATTTCTTCGGATAAAGCTGTGAATCCTCCTAATGTAATGGGAGCTACGAAACGCTTTGCTGAGATGATTATTCAGAGTTTAGCAGAACAGAGCAGCACGAAATTTGTAGCTGTTCGGTTTGGGAATGTACTTGGCAGTCGCGGAAGTGTTATACCGCTATTTAAGAAGCAGATCCAAGCTGGTGGGCCAGTTACGGTTACACATGAGGATATGACACGCTATTTTATGACGATACCTGAAGCTTCTCGACTAGTAATCCAAGCAGGGTCACTAGCACGTGGTGGTGAGGTGTTTGTTCTTGATATGGGTGAGCCGGTTAAAATTGTAGACCTAGCGAAAAACGTGATTAAGCTTTCTGGCTATACAATAGAAGAAATCGGGATACATTTTACAGGACTTCGGCCTGGAGAGAAGATGTATGAAGAATTACTTAATGAGAATGAGATGCACCCGGAAAGTATTTTCCCTAAAATTCATATTGGGAAAGCGAATGTACTTCAAGCAGAGGTGCTAAGTAAGTTAATAAGCGGTTTATTAGAAATGTCTGAAGTCGAAATGCATGATACGTTGATTGCTGTTGCTAATAATAAGTACGATTATTCTCCTTTCTTAGCTACAACGAAATAAAAGTTATTAAAGGTTTTGGAATGAATTTTAGAATCAAAATATTGATTAGATATATGTATATTATGGAAGGAAGTCTTAACGATGGCTAATAGAATATTCCTTTCATCACCACATATGAGTGATGAAGGCTATGAAATGCAATATGTAAAGGAAGCTTTTGATACAAACTGGATAGCTCCTCTAGGGGAAAATGTAAATCAGTTTGAAACGGAATTAGCAACAAAGGTAGGCTCTAAAACTGCTGCAGCACTAACCTCAGGAACGGCTGCTATTCATTTAGCTCTTAAAGCAGCAGGAGTTGGAGAAGGGGATATTGTCTTCTGTCCGACGCTAACATTCTCAGCAACTGCTAATCCAATTATCTATCAAAATGCAATTCCTGTTTTTATTGATAGTGATTATAAAACCTGGAATATGTGTCCGAAAGCGTTAGAAGAAGCATTTGAGAAATACCCAGATGTCAGAGTGGTAATTGTTGTTCATCTATATGGACTATCAGCAGATATGGATAAAATAGTAGAGCTTTGTAAAAAGCATAATGTTGTTTTGATAGAGGACGCAGCTGAGTCATTAGGTACTTACTATAAAGGAAAACATACTGGTACTTTTGGTGACTATGGAATCTTTTCCTTTAATGGAAACAAGATTATCACTACTTCTGGCGGTGGGATGTTAGTTTCTGATAATGAAGAAAGAATATCAAAAGTGAGATTTTGGGCAACTCAATCTAGGGATGATGCTAGACACTACCAACATAGCGAACTAGGGTTTAATTATCGAATTAGCAATGTTGTTGCTGGAATTGGTAGAGGACAGCTTAAGGTATTAGATCAGCGGGTTAAAAAGAAAAACTATATTTTTGAATTTTATAAAAGGGAACTTGGTGATCTTGATGGTGTAGAGTTCATGCCAAGTAATGATTGGAATGAACCTAACTATTGGCTAAGTTCTATGACTATAAGTGGTAATGTTAGACCAATAGAAATTATGGAAGCTCTTGAAAAAGAAAATATAGAGTCTAGGCCTATTTGGAAGCCAATGCACAAGCAGCCATTTTTTGAGAAGTATGATTTTGTTGGAACTGATGTTTCAGAGAAGTTGTTTGAGAATGGTGTTTGTTTGCCCTCAGATACAAAGATGACGGATGAGGATCTAAAAAGAGTAGTAGATATTATTAAGGGGTTGTGGTTAAGGTAATGAAGAATACCAAAGGTGGTATTTATAAAAGGTTTATAAAAAGACCGATGGATTTTCTTTTATCTTTGATTGCTATTATAGTTCTCAGTCCGATTCTTTTAATCGTAGCTATTCTTGTAAGAAAAAAGTTAGGCAACCCTGTTTTGTTTAAACAGGAAAGACCTGGTTTGAATGGAAAAATTTTTATGATGTTTAAGTTTAGAACGATGACGGATGAAAGGGATAAAAATGGAGAATTACTGCCAGATAGTATTAGGTTGACTAAGTTTGGAAGATTCCTAAGGTCCACATCCCTTGATGAATTGCCGGAACTTTTTAATATATTAAAAGGAGACATGTCCATAATTGGTCCGAGACCTTTATTGGTACAATACCTGCCATTATATAATGAACACCAGAAACGGCGACATGAAGTAAGACCTGGTTTATCGGGCCTTGCGCAAGCAAGTGGTAGAAATGCTATCGCTTGGGAAGATAAATTTAATCTTGATGTTGAGTATGTTAATAATGTGAGCTTCATTCAAGATTGGAAAATTATCTTTTTAACAATTAAAAAGGTTTTTGTTAGAGAAGGAATTAATTCAGAAACTTCAGTGACAATGGAACCCTTTAAGGGTACTAAAGAAGGATAGATTAGGACAATGAAAAATAAACTTCTGATTATTGGTGCAAGTGGACATGGAAAAGTTTGTGCGGACATTGCATTAAAGATGAATAGATGGGAAGCTATTGCTTTTTTAGACGATAATGAAAGTGTAAAGTCATCTATGGGAATAGAAGTTATAGGTACATCAAATGAGGCGACTAGTTATTTGGATGAATATGACTTTTTTGTAGGAATTGGTAATAATTCCATTCGTCAAAAGGTAATTGCAGAACTCGAAGAGGCGGGTGCAAGTATCGTAACACTAATTCACCCTAATGCTGTTATCAGTGAATATGTTAATATTTCATACGGAACTGTAGTGATGGCTGGCGTAATAATTAATAGCTGCACTAAGATCGGTAAAGGTTGTATTATCAACACTGCTGCTACAATTGACCATGATAATATGATTGAGGATTATGTTCATATTTCACCAGGAGTACACTTAGCGGGGACAGTTAAAATTGGGCAAGGGTCCTGGTTAGGAATAGGTAGTGTAGTAAGTAATAATGTAAACATTATCAGCGGTTGCAATGTTGGGGCAGGTGCAGTAGTTGTAAAAAGTATAAATGAACCTGGAGTGTATGTTGGTGTTCCTGTTAGGAGAGTTTTAACATGAAAGTACTTGTTTTAGCTAATTTCGGTATGGGTTTATATAATTTTAGAAAAGAATTATTAGAAGAATTGATTAAACAAAATCACGAGGTTTATATTTCTCTACCCAATGATGAATTTGTGCCGAAATTGGAAGATTTAGGTTGTAAATTCATTGATACCACGCTGGAGAGGCGCGGTACAAATCCATTCAGAGATTTAAAACTTTTGCTCTACTATTTAAAAATTATAAAAACTATTAAACCTGATATTGTATTAACTTATACTATTAAACCTAATGTTTATGGCGGTATCGCGTGTTCATTTACTAGCACACCATATATTACCAATATAACAGGATTAGGGACCTCAGTCGAAAATAAGGGTCTAATTCAAAAAATCACACTGATGCTTTATAAGAGGGGACTAAAAAAAGCATCGTGTGTATTCTTTCAAAATGAAACTAATCGAAAGTTTTTTATTGATAACGGAATTGTTAAGAGTAATACCAGGCTAATTCCAGGCTCGGGTGTGAATGTTAAACAACATAAATTTGAGGAATATCCTAATGATGAAAGGGAGATTAGATTCCTATTTATTGGACGAATAATGAAAGCAAAAGGGATAGAAGAATTATTAAAAGCGGCTAAAATCGTAAGGGATAAATATCCAAGTGTACAGTTTAATTTAGTTGGTGGTAGTGAGGAAGATTACACTCAACAATTAGAAGAATTAAATAATCTAGGAGTTATTAGATATCACGGGCTACAAGATGATGTACATTCTTTTATTAAAAAATCTCATGCTACTATCCTCCCTTCATATCATGAAGGTTTGGCTAATGTCCTGCTGGAATCTGCATCTTCTGGACGGCCAGTATTGGCTTCAAGAGTACCAGGATGTTTTGAAACCTTTGAAGACGGATTGACTGGTTTGGGTTTTGAGGCTAGGAGTGTTGAAAGTTTAGTTAACGCAATTACTAAATTTATAAATATACCATATAACCAAAAAAAGGCAATGGGATCAGCTGGACGAAAAAAGATGGAAAAAGAGTTTGATAGAAATATAGTTATTGATGCTTACTTAGAAGAAATAAAATCAATTATGGAAATGGAGAATTATGATGAACCTATACGAGAAATTAATTAATAGAGAAGAGAAAATATCATTAGTTGGATTAGGCTATGTTGGTATGCCAATTGCTGTAGCTTTTGCTAAGAAAGTTGATGTTATTGGTTTTGATGTTAATAAGGAAAAAGTTGAACTATATAAAAATGGAATTGATCCTACAAAGGAAGTAGGAAATGAGGTAATTAAGAATACGACTGTTGAATTTACATCGGATGAAGCTAGGCTTAGAGAAGTAAAATTTCATATCGTAGCTGTTCCTACCCCTGTAAAGGATGATCATACACCAGATTTAACACCGGTAGAATCTGCAAGTCGCACTTTAGGTAGAAACTTAACTAAAGGTTCGATAGTTGTCTTTGAATCTACTGTTTATCCAGGTGTAACTGAAGATATCTGTGTTCCAATCCTAGAAAAAGAGTCTGGATTAAAGTGTGGAGTAGATTTTAAAGTTGGCTATTCTCCAGAAAGAATTAATCCTGGTGATAAAGTCCATAGACTCGAAACTATTGTAAAAGTTGTATCAGGCCAAGATGAAGAAACATTAGATACTGTGGCGAAAGTATATGAATTAGTTGTTGAAGCTGGTGTGTATAAAGCAGCAACCATTAAAGTGGCTGAGGCCGCAAAGGTCATAGAGAATTCACAACGTGATATTAATATTGCTTTTATGAATGAGCTTTCCATCATATTTAATAAAATGGGAATTGATACGAAAGCAGTACTTGAAGCTGCTGGAACGAAATGGAACTTCCTTAATTTCTCTCCAGGGCTAGTTGGTGGTCACTGTATAGGGGTTGACCCATACTACTTAACGTACAAGGCCGAGCAAATGGGTTACCATTCTCAGATCATTCTTTCAGGTAGAAAAATTAATGACGATATGGGCAAATATATTGCTGAAAGTATAGTAAAGAAAATGATTAAGGCAAATAAACAAATAAATGGTGCAAAAGTAGCTATCTTTGGTATTACGTTTAAAGAGAACTGTCCCGATGTTCGAAATACAAAAGTAATCGACGTAATTCAGGAATTAGAAGAGTACGGAGTAGACGTCAAAGTTGTAGATCCTGAAGCAGATAGAGAAGATCTATGGCGTGAATATAGAATTAATCTTAGTGAGGTAGAAGATATAAAAGATATGGATGCTGTAATCTTTGCAGTTCCACACGATGAATTTAAAGCTATTCAATTGGAAGATGTAAAAAGAATGTTTGGAACACCTCGTTATGTAAATACAGAAGTAATGAATGAGGTAGCCGCAACATCCGAGTTTGAAATAGATAATGATAGAAATGATTGTGTATTAGTGGATATCAAAGGAATTTTTAATCGGGCAGAGGCAGAGGATGCAGGCTTTTTATATTGGAGGTTATAAAAGTGGGGTATGAAAATATAAAGTTTCCAGAGGGAAGTAAATTTTTAGTTACTGGTTCGGCAGGTTTTATTGGCTCTAATTTAGTAGAAGCTTTACTTAAGTTAGGTTATGAAGTCAGAGGTCTTGATAATCTTTCTACTGGAAAAAAGGAAAATGTAGAAGAATTTTTAATCAATCCTAACTACGACTTTATCGAAGGAGATATTCGTGATCTTGACACATGTATGAAAGCTTGTGAAGGGATTGATTATGTTTTAAATCAAGCTGCATGGGGAAGCGTTCCAAGAAGTATTGAGATGCCTTTGTTTTATGAAGAAATAAATATTAAAGGGACATTAAATATGATGGAAGCTGCCAGGCAGAATGGTGTAAAGAAATTTGTTTATGCTTCAAGTTCCTCAGTATATGGCGACGAGCCAAATCTTCCCAAAAAGGAAGGAAGAGAGGGTAATGTTTTATCACCTTATTCACTCACCAAAAAAGTAGATGAGGAATATGGAAAACTCTATACTAAATTATATGGACTTGATACCTATGGCTTACGCTATTTCAATGTATTTGGTAGAAGACAAAATCCAGAAGGAGCATATGCTGCGGTTATTCCAAAGCTTATTAAACAATTACTAAATGATGAAGCACCAACAATTAATGGTGATGGAAAGCAGAGTAGAGATTTTACTTATATCGAAAATGTAATTGAAGCTAACTTGAAGGCTTGTAATGCAACCCACGAAGCAGCAGGGCAAGCCTATAATATTGCTTACGGTGGAAGAGAGTATTTGATTGATATCTATAACCATTTGCTGAATATATTAGGAAAAGATATTCAGCCAATTTTTGGACCTGATCGTAAAGGTGATATTAAGCATAGTAATGCAGATATTAGTAAGGCCAAAGAAATGTTAGGATATGCTCCAGAGTGGAGTTTTGAAAGGGGAATTAGAACTGCAATTGAGTGGTATAGAAGATATTTATAAAATATTATTATGGTAGGGATGACAATGTTTGAAGAAAATATTGTAAGTGTGGTTATACCAACATATAAACGAGCAGATACTTTACCAAGGGCTATAGACTCTGTATTGAATCAATCGTATAAAAATATTGAAATTATTGTCGTTGATGACAATAATCCAGATACTGAGTATAGGAAATATACAGAGAGTATAATGGACATGTATAAGAAATATAAAAATGTAATCTATTTAAAGCATGACAAAAATAAAAATGGTTCAGCTGCTAGGAATACGGGAATTAGACATGCAAATGGTGAGTATATTATGTTTCTTGATGATGATGATGAATTTTTTCCTGAAAAGGTATCTGCCCAGGTTAAACGGCTAAATAGTTTAGATAATAGTTGGGGAGCATGCTATACAAATTATATTCGAAAAAAAAATGGAGAAACAATTGTTTGGGGCGCAGAAAAAAGAGAAGGAAGCCTATTAAGTGAAGAATTGATGCGAAATTTATTCGTACATGCTGGCTCAAACTTATTAATTAGAAAAAGTGTAGTAGATGAAATAAATGGTTTTGATGAAAACTTTGAAAGGAACCAAGATATTGAATTTTTATCTCGAATACTTATGAGGTATAAACTTGCCTACGCAGATGTTATAGGTTTAATTGTACATGTCCATAATAATAAGCCCAACAAAAAAAGTTTTGAGGAAATTACATTTGATTATATTCAAAAGTTCACTCCAATAATAAATCGACTCCCGGAAAGTGATAAAATAAAAATAAACAAAATGATTAATCTGCAGCTGTTTCGGCATTATATTACAACGTTTGGTAAAAGAAAAAAAGCAATAATACAAATTATTAAAAGAGAACTAACGGTTGGACTGATTATTAGATATATTTTTCATCTGGTAAATAGAAAATTAACAAAAAAGGCCTTTGGATTTAAAATTAAGTAATTTTATTTACTGTTTTATGCGATGTCCTAAATGAATCTAGTAAAAATTATCTATACTTTGGGTTCAATAATAGTTTAGCAATGATTAAGTTTAATCAGACTTAAACTGATAATAGTTAGAGCAAAAGTAAAACTGCAGATCAAACTTGATATGGTTATAAAATTTGTAACTTCCAAATCTATCCTATCGTTATTCATTAGACCAGAGGAAGAAACCCTCTGGTTATTTTATTGTTTGATTATATAAAATATAAGTATGTAACTACTAGTTCCAAACTCTCTTGGAGGTGTTTTGATTTGAAAAAACTTTTAATAAAATTATTTATTAATATTTCTAAAGTAATTATGTCTATTGCTTACGATAGGAGATATTTAAAGGGGCGGTGGTTTGATAATTCAGCGAAAGGTTGGCGTTGGTGTTGGAGAAGTTTTTTTATGCAAAAAATAGTTGGTTATAATAGAAAGGTTCCCTTTCCTGTATCACATCGTAATAATATAGGCAGTTATAATAATCTTATATTTGACCCTGATGATATAAATAACTTTCAAAACTTTGGTTGTTATTATCAGAACTTTGAAGCAAAAATTACAATTGGTAAAGGAACATATATTGCACCTAATGTTGGATTAATTACACAAAATCATAAAATTGGTGAGTTAGATAAACATGATGTAGCCAAAGAGATAAAATTAGGAGAAAAATGCTGGATAGGCATGAATTCTACCATATTACCAGGAGTTACTTTAGGTGACAATACTGTTGTTGGGGCAGGTTCTGTTGTAACTAAAAGTTTTCCTAATGGAAATTGTGTTTTAGTTGGAAACCCTGCAAGAATATTAAGAAGGCTGGATAGTAATGAAAAATAAAATTGCCATAATTACCCCATTTTATCCAATAAAGCATAGAAACGATTTGTTCGAAGATACAAAAGCGATTTATTATCTTTTAAAGGATTTTCCTAAAGATAGTGATGTTTTGATTATACATTTATATATGCATGGCTTTAGAACTGCTTTTAAACAACTCAGGAAAGTTTTGTCGATAAAAGGAAATTATAAACATTATTTATATAAGGATGATTATGGAAATAGACTTATTTTTTTTGAATATTTACTTTTATTTCCAAAGTCTATAAAAACACTTTCTTATTTTAGCAAGAAAATCATTAACATATTAAAGGATTTTTCAATAAAAGAGCAATATACTCCCGAAATTGCTGTTGTACATTTTCCAACTTACTATGTTGACCTAATGAATAAAATCAGTTTATTTCCCAAAACTATAGCTATTTTACATTCATTTGACATAAAAAATATAAAAAATAGAGGTAAGATTAAACAGTGGGAGGATTATTTTAATAACTTCAATGCAATTGGCTTTAGATCATACCAAATAAAAAAAGAGTTTGAAAACCTAATAGAATTCAAGGGAAAAAAGTTTATGTGCTTATCCGGTATCCCGGAAAATTACATTTCACATCAAATAAATAGTTCGAATTACAATGTAAAAGAAAAAATTAATTTAACATTTGCAGGAAGATTGGATAGTAATAAAAATGTAGCTAATACAATTCTAGCTTTAAATAAGATTGATAAAAAAATACAATTTTCATTTACAATAATTGGTGATGGAGAAGAGAAAAACGGTATTAAGAAAATTGCACAAAATATTGGGATGTTTGACAGGATTAATTTTACAGGAAGATTAAGTAGAGAAAAAACATTCGAATCTATGATTAATGCAGATATTTTTATTATGGTAAGCAAAAAGGAAACTTTAGGTATTGTTTATTTAGAAGCAATGGCTGCTGGGTGTATAATAATAGGAACACGTGGACAAGGAATAGATGGTATTATTATTGATGGAGAAAATGGATTTTTAACTGATTCCAATAATATAAATGAAATATCCCAAACAATTTATCGTGTTATGACTTTGTCATCAGAAGAACAAGAGAGAATAAGGAAAAATGCAAGAAGGACAATAGAATCATTAAATGAAAAAACTGTATCAAGAGAATACTTCTATAATATATGCTCTATTAAACAGGAGGAAAATATATAAATGTTGGTAAAGAATTTACTAGGTGGTGGAGTGGGAAAGGCAATCCTAATTTTAACGTCAGGTTCTATAATTGCTCAATTTTTAACGATCTTAGTATCACCACTTCTTACTAGATTTTATACACCAGCCGAACTTGGTGTTTACACTTTAATTTTAACCGCTGAAAGTTTGTTTGGTAGTATTTTATGTGGCAGATATGATGTTTCTATAGTATCAGAGTCTGATCCAAAAAAGGTTTTTCCACTAATAAAATTATCTTTAATAATAACACTTATCTTTAGTACAATAGCTACAATTGGGTATGGAACATACTACTTTGTTGCCAATAATGAATATCAAGATTTCTCATATGCGGTTATTTTTATCTTTATTATGCTAATTTTTAATGGATTAATGAGAATTTTAGAGGCATATAACAATAGATACAAAGAATACAAGATTATGTCAACTGTTTATGTTATTAAAACAACTACTCAAAATCTTGGAGCTGTTATTCTTGGTTTTTTTAAACTCGGAACGATAGGATTATTAATATCACACACATTTGGAATGTTATTTGGTCTAAAAAAGCAGTCTACAAGGATTAGGCAGCATCTTAAAGAAATTCGAAAATCAAGCAAAAGTGAAGTATTACTAGTAATGAAGGAACATTCTAATATGCTGTTTTATTCAGTTCCTGCAACTTTCGCAAATCGTTTTTCATATACATCAATAATGCTATTTATTGAATCTTTATATGGATTAACAGTATTAGGTTTTTATTCTATTTCTTACAAGGTTTTAGGTTTACCATTAACTGTTTTAAGTACTAATATTTCAAAGGTTTTTTTTCAAGAGGCATCAAGAGAATATGATAAAACAGGTAGGTTTATTAAAAGTTTTTTTAGGATAAGCGTTATCCTTCTTATATTAGCTGTTCCAATGGTTTTAATAATGTATTATATTGCACCGATAGTATTTGAAGTTGTATTTGGCCCGGGTTGGGGCAATGCAGGTGTATATGTACAAATACTTGCTCCAATGTTCGGAATTCGTTTTATAGTTAATACTGTTGCATATGGATTACAGATTGTAAAAAAACAAAAGCAAGAGTTAGGTCTACAAATTTTGTTCATTACTGCATCAGTAGGTTGTTTTATACTTTCTAAAATATTTATGTTAAAAGTAAATGAATTTTTATTCTCTATAACAATATCATTTAGTTTAATATATATTATTTACTATCTAATCATAATGATGTATGCATATGGGAACAGAGGCCTTGATTTACATCAAAAATAATTTAAATTTTTAATTTTGGACCAATAAAGGTAAGTATGTTTCGATTCAACCCATATTTTTGTGTAGTAGATTTTAAGTTAGAAATCTAGTTGGGTTAAATGAAGCCGTAATTCTATTCATCGTTTAAGGAAAGTTTAGGAGTTAATGACATTGATTTAAGTTGTTAAATGAAATAAAGTACTCTTTTATATTCATAAAAAATCATATTGAGGAACTCTTAATGAGGAAGGAGTAACAAATCTTCATCCTAAGGATCAGTGATGTAAAGGGAGAAAAATTGAAGTATTTACTTGTATGAGTACCTTTAAGAATATTTTACGATTTAATTTATAATTGTTAGGAGAGCAATATGATTTTCGAAGATATATTTTCCTATTTTGGCTTTGTATTTTACTTAATAGTATTTTTTCTTGTTATTTTCTATGTGAAGAGAGTTATTTCCAAAAAGGGATTTAATGTTTTATGTATGTTTATATTAACCTTTAGTATGTTCTATTTTGTAGTACCTTTCTTTCAAACATATTTCAAGTACTATAGAGACAATACTTCACTCTTTACTCAAATGTTAAATCAAAAAAGTGGAGATGAAATATTTCTCACTTTACTTATTTGTCTTACCAGTTTAATTGTTATTGTTTTATCCTATCATTTTAAATTTAATTCTAAGGCTAGAATAATCAATCGAATGAATGGTTTACAAGTTAATGTGAATCAAAACATTTTATTTAAAAGAGTTAATAATATAACTGATATTATTTTGATTTTTGCTGTAGGAAGTATTATCTTATTAATTAACGAAGTGGGATCTCTGCAAGGATATTTATCCCTAGGTGCTCAAACTAGAGGTTTAGATAAAGATCCTACAGAAATAATTAGATCAAGCTATTTACAGCTTGTAACGCTTTCTACAATTATTTTAGTGACTCCTTATTTATATCTTTATTTACTCAGAATAAAAAAAAATAGAGTGCTTTTGATTAAGTTTATTATATCTTTATTATTCTCGATACTGTTTCTTCTATATAATCAAGGACGTGCACCATTAATTATTTTCTTTTTACCTTTCTTATTTTCATTTAGTAAAAGAAAGAAAAAGGGTTATTGGGGACTAATAATATTGTTTATAGTAGGAATTTATTTGCTAACGTATTTAGATGGATTATTTAAATATTTAAGCTATGGATATTATGAAGTTGATGAGCAAGTGAACTTTATAACAACTTTTTTAGGTGAGTTTTCATACCCTTTTGCAAATTTTATAATGAGAAATGAGTTAGTAGATTTTTCTGGATATCGATATATGTATGATTATATTATTTGGCCATTAGCAATGATTCCAAGCATGTTATTAAAACCTCTTGGTATTAAAAAGGAGTTAATTGTTTCTGTACAAACTTATAATACAGATGCTTACGGTTACTTTCTAGGGGTTGTTCCATCTGGGGGGATCCCGGTAGATATACTTACATTTAATTATTATCAGTTAGGGTTTATTTCGTTAATATTTATGTGTTTTATTATTGGAAGGGCCCTTAGAAAACTTGATATAGTTTTTAATTATTTTAAAGATAATTTTGCAATCAAAATAGTATTATATAGAATATCATTTTCAATGATAAATATTTTAAATAATGCGGATATTACTGCAATTGTAAGAAATAGATTAGATGTTGTAGTTTTGTTAATAATATTAATTTATATATATAGGTCATCAAAGAAATTAACGAGTATAAAAGGTGATTAAGGTAATTAAATTTAAATAAAGGCTTTTTTATTCGTTGTCAGTGCACTGGAATCCTAATAGTAGACAATATAAAATTAGTTTATGCAAGGAATCATTGTATTATTGCTGTTTTCCTTCTTCTTAATTTCCATAGGGTATCAGAATCCTGAGAACCTTTCAAGAAAAGACTGACAGAATACCAGGATTCTAAGATTTGGTCTGCGGCAGACAGACAGTTGTTTGTCGTTTTAAACAGTGATTGTGGCAATGCTAAAACAACCACAATTTGTAGGTTTGTAGACCGGCTTGATAACGGAAAGTTCCAAGTTCTCTATTTATCTGACTCAAACCCCTAGACACTTTTTATAAAGGATTGTTAGAACAATTAGGCTCTGAAGCAAAGTTTAATAGAGGTGATGCCAAACGGCAGCTACATCGTGAGATGAGAGGAGTCCGAGGCATTCAGCCAGTGGTAGTGGTATATGAAGTTAACTTATTAGATAAAGAGATGCTTGAGGAGGTAAGGTTCTTGCTTAACTTCAAAATGGATGCCCAAAGTCCAATCGCACTTATTCTTGTTGGACAGAGTGAACTTTGGGACTGCCAACGCTTTTCAATCATTCGAAGGTATTAGGCAAAGGGGGGCAACTATTACCGGGCACAAGTTGGAGAGTATGGGGCTAAACATCTAAAATACGCAGGAGTAGACCAACAATTCCTTTCGTACGTCGCTTTAGATGAAATTCACCAGTTTTCCGGTGGGATCCGCAAGGCTCATAAATAGGTTATGTACTCATTGTTTACTTTATGGGTCACAGAACGGATTTCTAATAATAGATGATCATATGGTTGAAAGGGTTATTGAGGGAGAATTGTCATGATTCTCCCTTTTTCCCAAGTTACACGGACAATAATTCCGTCAATATACGGACATTAAATAACGTCAATTTCTGGACTTTATAATATTTCAATAACAATATTAGAGAAACGAGTACTCAATAGATTATGAATATTATTGTAAAATAGAAAATTCAAATACTATTACTAGCCCAGGTTCCTTTTTATCAAGTTATCGTAAGAACCATATAGTGTGTAAGTTTGGTTATTCATAAATGTAAAATTAAGCACTTTTATAAGAAACTTTATAATACGTGATTACCCAAAGAAACTAAGTATTCAATTACTTCTATTACTTTTATTATGGCAATTTTTAATTTAACTCTATCAATAGTAAAATTGTCATTATCTACATCCACAAATATTGGAACTGTACCTCTAAAAAGGAGATAATTTCTCCAGTTGAAAAGAAATCTGGTATAAATAAGGCTCTTCTTTCTTTGATATTCCCTACATCACACTAATTTCATTGCTACTGTTCCATTTCCACAAGAAATGCAATGCTTAACGCCAACGAAACCATCTAATTGTTCTTCCTAATTCTTTTACTTCTTTACCAACAATTTAATTTCCCTCTATGACAACTTCGCTTATAGCAGAATCTATCTCCAGCTCGTATCTCTTATACTGAGTCTTTAATCACGGAATTCTACCATTTATTAAATCTCCATTATCATATATATAATTTACTAGTGAGCTCTTTACGTGTAGCACAAATCAAACTTAACTTCTTATAAAAACGACGGCATATGGGTGCCCCGCCTCTAGCATTGAAGTTCTATATCATTCAATGCTCGAAGAAAGTCTTCCCTTAGCCAACTACATGTTTTTGACTGTTTAAATGCCTGGATGCATTCCTTTAATTGATTTTTCTCTTCAGGAGTGGCAATTAACGTTTCTGGCCTTAAATAGTTGGGGACTCTTTTTAAAAGGTTCATTAAGTTTTCATGTGTTTCACTAGCCAATACAGGAAATGTAACTTCTAATGCAATATCCATAGATGCTTTAAAGGTAAAAGGGTTAGGAATGGTTAGATTTGTCCGCAATGTGTCATCCTCCTCTACTTGATTAATTTAATCATAAGGAGAAGTAACCAAAAATTGTGTTACATTATGTTAAAAATAGTTAAAACTTTTGTCTAACATTGCCTTTCCGAATCCAATAACCCGTTTTGTTTCTGAAGAATATTCCTTTGTTCCATAAATGTTTGTTCTTAACACTGTCGTCGGAGGAGCTGTATTGTTTTTTAGGTATTTACTTACTGTATTACGGGATATTCCAAGTTTTGTCGCATTTGTCTTTGCGATAAACCTTCAACCTCTTTTAAGAATTTGATATTATGAAATTGAGCCATATGATCATCCTTTTCGTCCTCTCATATGAAGTAAGTTTGGTCACTTCCTATCATAAGAGAGTAAATAGAATTGGAAATTATGTGGCTCATTTTTTATGCGATCAAATCGAATAAAAGTGGCTCAAATCTAAATTATCAAAAACAAAAGGGTCTTATCCAACAGTCTGCTATTTTATATCTGATTGGGAGAATAACCATAACGAAGAAATTGATAAAGGGCATGATCGTTTAGAACATCCTCCAAGAGAACCACAAGTAGACTTTGGCGTAATGGAAGTTGTAAAAGATGGGGAGTTTATGGATTCACATTTTTTAGTCATGTCGTATCCGCATAGTAATGCAGCTTTTGCGGTACCTTTACCATCCGAAAACCAAGAATGTTTTCTTCAGGGGCCTAAAACTCTTATTTACACAATCGGGGGGGATTACAGCCAATAGTACTGGGGTCAGACCCCCACTAAGCTAAAGTTTAAAGCGATAAAGCACAAAGGTAATATTTTAGAGCTAGTCTCTAGGTTTTTGTTCTTCAATTTGTCAAAATTTATTATCGAATTTGTTAGGATTTTAGAGGATGTTGTTGAATTAAGTAATTGGTAAAGAACTTACCGCTTAGATGAAAGTGAGGTGCCCAAGTTGTGTTTGATAACTGCATATCAGTGTATAACATAAGAAAGTCGTTAGTGAGTTTTAGGTTTTGCTTTCAAGAAAATTACCATTACGTAATTTTTGAAATAAAAAAACACCTAGTTTAGGTGTTTTAATAAGGACTTTGGTACAAAGTTGATTGAATCACATCTCGATTTAATTCATATTTGCGTAATAATGATGAAGCCAAGTCTTTAAACCATTTTGGAGAAGTTGGAGCTACATAAACATTCTCAATTAAAATATTTAGGTCCACATTAATATTGGTTCCAATTTCGAATTGAGGTAACTTCCTAGATTCATTATTAATATTAGAATCATCAATAATTGCTCTTATTTCGCGCTCATGTTCAAAGCTTTTCCTTTTAAATAAAAATGGACTAAAAGCATTCCCCTCTGGAATCCAATCCGAATCATAGTCAACATAATCAACTTTCCCAATATAAATATTTTCATTTGCATCATGGAAACTCTTGCAAAATCTGTAGTAAGTTGATTGGATGGCTATACCCTCATAACTCTGCAAGTATAGCTTCCACATAGCAGCTGATTCATGGTCATTCATGTGCCAGCAACTAATAAGAATGTGTTGCCTTAATCTTTTTGAAAACTCATCTATCTGGCGAAATACCTCTTCATTTATTCCGGAATCTTTGTATATCGTAGGACGTAAAATTTGATTTGCCTTTGAATAAGTTCCCTCAAATGGATCTTCAAATTTATCTGACCTTGTAAAAAATAGTGAATTATTATCTAGCATACTAACAAACTTCGTGAAGTCCATGTATTTCCAAATCTTAATTTCTTCATTTTCTGGTTTTTTAAAAATCGGATGTTCTACGTACATAATACACCGCCCCTAACAGCAAATTATATAGAGATTGGAGTAATTGAACAATTACTTATTTTTTTGGTAAGCCCCCAATCAAACAACGCATATAAACCCGCAGCTCCTCTTGGTACGATACAAGGGCTAGGGCTATGGGGTCAGACCCCCACTAAGCTTGACGATTACCGTGTTAAATAGTGTCTCGTTTTTTTTTAGTTAAGTTATATTAGAATCCACCTTAATTACTGCGATGCAAATACTACTATCAACAAAATAAGATCAAATAATAAGATTCCTCCAAAAACTGTATATACAATCCTTTTCCAATTTCTAATCAAAAATACAACTGATTTTGATACGTACTTTATAACCCGACCTGAATCTTCAATTTTCTTTAAACCATGATTAGCATTTGAAGTATGGTATCCACGTAAGAATAAAGATGCAGATAACAGAGTAAGAATTTTATATTCTTCTGACCCCATATTATGAGTGTTAAATGCAGTATTGTTAATAATACTTTCAAAATATCTTTTACCAATCATATTAAATTCCTCTGGAAAGATTTTTTCCACTTCTTTGCTATCTTTACGCATAAGAAAGTCAAAGGGAGGTTCAACATTAAATAACGAAAGAAATGTGTTATAATATTTTTTCCAATAATATTCATAATTGGGGGTCTCTTCTTTAAGGATATCCGCAAGGATAATTCCACCTCTAATAAATAACGGAAAAACATCTTTTTCTAAGACTTTAAGCTGATCCTTAGGCACTTTATAAAAATATTTTATGACTCTTATGACTTCCTTACAATTTTTATTAATCATAAACTCAGTAATATTATCAAACGATGGTTTAGAATTAACTTTTGCCATGAAAAGTTCCCAAATTCGTTCAGCATTATCAGTAAAAGTTTCATATGCCTGCCAATAAAACGTTTTAATAGCTGGTTCGTATTCATCATCCTTTTTAGCATTGGCATATAAATCTCTGTAGTTGTCATACTCTTTTCTAGTAATTTCATTGCTTAGTATTTCGTATGCTTCAATTATTGCAATCATAAGTCCTTCATCTCCACCTACATCAGGGTGATGAATTTTCGCTAAATCTCTATATGCTTTTTTTATTTCTTTGATTGTAGCCCCTTCGTTTATTCCCAGGACTTTATAGTAATCTTTCATAATCCATTCTCCTCATTGTTCATAAAGTAAATATTCGGCACAAATTGACTATTTAATTATAAATGAAAAGGAAATAATTGGGGCTATTTTCCTAAATTTTGGGTCAGCGTATAATGGCAAATAAGTCAACTATCACTTTATCTTAAAAAGGCCAACTTTAAGTAGAATCCAAAATTTCCATTTTTTTGAAGGTTCAACTATCACAGAATTATATAATAGGGCTCCTCTAGAACGTGAAAGGATCTCGTGTTTTTAATATTGGTGCCTGTCACTCTCCGAATATTCTTGTTTCATAGAATTGTTCCTCAAGATTTCACCTATAAGGCGGTTGTCTAGCAATTGATATTAGATGCCCAAGGATTGACGGCTCTAGATGCCCCTAGTTTGATGGAATTAATGTCCAAAAATTATTCCGAAACAGGGAGAATCATGATAATTCTCAAAGAAAACCATTTTACTCATTTGATATCTATAATCCAAGAGGCACTAGGGAGGTCTAGGATTATAGGCGACAGTTCTCATGGTTTAATACTTATTTTGTATCAGGTATATAAATGAATAGAACCATGAGAACCGTTGTTCTGACTTATGAACTTACTATTAACTTAAAGCCTAAGAGGTAATCTCAGCTGTTTTAACGATAGATTTACTGATCTCCGATGTTGTTGATTCCTAATTTGAAAAGACTAGATTTCTATTACTCGATTGCCCTCAATCATGTTTGTTAG
This sequence comes from Neobacillus sp. CF12, assembly GCF_030348765.1. Classification (GTDB taxonomy): domain Bacteria; phylum Bacillota; class Bacilli; order Bacillales; family Cytobacillaceae; genus Neobacillus. The sequence continues at coordinate 4,186,074 of NZ_JAUCEU010000007.1, forward strand.
CTGTTCTATGTTCGCAAAGGGAGAGGAAGAAACGACTTTACTTAAACCTTGCATACCAATACTCACTAATTCTTTATCACCTTGCTGCAATCCAAGATCAATTACCTCGAATGATTTAGCAATCGCCACTTTTCTTTCATCGAAAATCCGGTCAAACACTTTATGATAGAGGTCATATCTTTTTTCCATTTCTGTTAAAAGAACTTCCTTTTGTGCTTGAATTTTGGCAAGTTCTCTTTCTGTTACTTTCGCTTCCTTATAGGCCACCGTTAATTTATTGAAAAAATTCAATACATCAGTGGATGGGATTACATCGGATACTTGATCTAGTTTTTTTAAGGCTTGTTGTCCAACATTTTTACTAGCTTTTGACTTAATTAATTCAAACATTTAGTAACAGCTCCTTTAATCTTCAAATACCTTGGTATCAATGATTACGGCAAAATCACTTGCAATTCCACCTATGTAGGCTATGTTTTCAAAGTCCTTCTTTGAAAAGTAATTTCCTCTCAATATTGTTTTCCTTGTCCATTTTAACGCTTTTGAGAGTACAGGATATTTATAGATTTCTTTATAAACACGTTTGAACTCCTTGTTAAAGACATCATTTGCTTTATGTAAAGCGACGATAAGTTCATCTGAACGGTCATCAACTAAATCTAGCTGCAGAATATTCGAATGAATTTGGTCTATTGCTTTAATAACCTTATTCATTTGTTTTTCTATTTCATTTATTTTTTTATTGGCTTGTACATGACTAAAAATACCCGTTATAGCAAGAGCTGGGATGGCAACTAAGCCTCCTAATACAGCAGTACCCACAGCCATCCCTCCACCCCCGGCAGCAACAGCGCCTCCACCTAACCAAGCCAAGGTAGCATTAACGCTGGCTGCTCCTGATAATCCAGCAATAGCTGTCCCGGTTGACGCAACACCAAATTGAGAAACAAGTGCCCATGTACCAAGTGCTGCTCCAATCCCAGAAGAAACTCCCTTGGTAGCGTTCATCGCCACGTGTGCCGCATTAAGGGTGGTTTCAATTTGGTTAAAGTTAATTAACATTCTCTATTTCTTTACCCAAACTTCGATAAATGAATTCACGGTCTTTCCCTTTTAGTTTTTTTGATATTTTGCTAATTTTATTGAGTGAATTTACAGATTTAACTTTAAGTTTTACAACTTTTTCAAGAGCCTTATTAACACTTTCTCTTCTGTCTTCCATCCTTCTATATAAGGATTCATATTCATATTGCAGATCCTCAAACTCCTCAACTTTTCGGTCAATCCTCCCAGATGCACCAAAAGTGACCAAATTCTTAAAAAAACTCATCCCTGGCTCCCCTTTAACTCATAATATCTAAACAAATTATAATATGAATTGGAAAAGAATAGAATATTTTTAGGAAAATTTTGACGATTAATGCCAGTAGCTGGCAGATATGTGGGGAGATGGTCATTAATTTCCGTGCCTGTGGTCAAGCCCCCGAAAAATAGACATTGGAAAAATCGACGTTTATGAAGCATTTTGGTAATTAAAATAATACATTTTAGGAGAAACGAATCCCATTCTTTTTTGGATTCGTTTTTCATTGTAATAACGAATATATTTCTACCCCCATCAAATGAGGATTCCTAAAATCCCGTGCCTGTGTCACTCTCCGAGTTTTGTCGAAGTTTAATAGATTAATAGCTGCTGCTAGGTTCTGTATTATGAAGAAAGTTTGCTAAATTAGCCAATTACCCTATCTAACAGTAGGTAAGGGTGTGTGTGTTTAATGCGGTAAAGTTTAAAAGAGGTGGTTAAGACAGAACACTTTTTTCTTAAGAGTATTGATGCCGAGAAGTGCCCTTGCTGATAATTGCAACATTACTCCCCGTTAGCGTGATAAGCGATATAGGTAATAGCTGGTAAAATAATTAGGTTAATGATTTCCTTCCTTGTATATTACTTACAAATACCTAACATAAAAGATTCGTTAGTGTGACTATCGTTAAAGAAATTTTATACAATTAACTACATTACAATCAGAGTCCGTGCATTTGTAAATTCCCGAGTCCAATGATTTGGGCCAAATTAATTCAACTTTACATCCGCATTTTTTACATTTCGCTTCTGGTGGCGGCATTACATATCACCTCGCTTTCTCTTTACCTTATATAAACGGGGAAAGTGAGGTGATTTGTAACAACTAATAAAAACTTTAAGAACTTCAATAGTGAGATTATTCTTCATACCTCCTGAACCAATATGGTAATAACATTAAACTAAATGCTTCACGATGAAGTTGATCTTCTTTATCCTTATTTCCAACTGATGCAACTCTTATTTTGTTTCTAGAGGAGCTTCATACAAATTCTTACTAACATCTGATAGATTTATAGTTCCTTTTGGGTACATTTCTCTTTCGCAGTTTTTAGGATTTCCATATGAAAAGTAAGTCCTGCATACAAAGGGTCTGGCATCATAGATAGAACAAGAATTATTAATTAAAAATGGACATTTTACATTTTTTCTTGTGTATTCATCATGTTTTGTTTTATCCCCGTATTCATATGTTTCTGCCCAATCACCAATATCTTCATTACATTTGTCAAAATTTTTATGCAACCTATTTAGGGCGTCTTTATCCATATTTTTTCTAATCCAGTTTGCAATATATAAAGATTCGACCTCGGTTGTCCAAATAGGATATTTACAGCACCTAGAGCAACCACTTTTACAACTTGGTTTTGTATTTGTCTTTTCATGTAGCAAGTTGAAGTAATTTTCTAGTACCGATAATTGTTCAGAATACATTCTAACCAAATTATCATCAGGTTGTTCACTTGCTTTTACTTGTTCTATTAAGGATGTTCCTAGCTTGTAAGCCATCTTAGCAGATGCTTGAGCAATATCAGATGCCTTTTGCTCGTATGATCTATAATCCGTTTTCATGAGTATCAATCCCCCCATAAATTCATATCAATAAATATTTTCTCAAGTACTTTATATCTTGAATCAGCTTCGTCTAAAACCAGTTCATCATTTAGAATCAAGAGTTGAACATCACCGTATTCGTTCTTACCGTTGTAAAGAATGAAGTAATCTTTACCGTTTAATGCTTGAATTATTATCATTTTTGAAAAACAACTCCTCTTTCTGTAGTGATAATATTATTAATAAAGAGGAGATGTTTTTTAACATTTTTTTATAATTAAATTTCTAATTCCTCCGGTGGTGCTTATTTATCAATCTCATATTGAGCAAGAGCAAGGCTTTCATTCTTTCAATTTTGTAGGTACTGAGTCTTGGGGACATGGGGGTCAGACCCCTACTAAGCTAAAGTTTAACGCGGTAAAGCACAAAGATTAAATTTTTGAGCTAGTCTCTAGGTTTTTGTTCTTCAATTTGTCAAAATTTATTATCGAATTTGATAGGAATTTAGAGGATGTTGTTGAATTAAGTATTGGTACAGAACTTACCGCTTAGATGAAAGTGAGGTGCCTTAGTTGTCATGAAAACCCCGTATTTGGTTTCCTGGTGCCAAGTATCATATTACGAACCGAGGCAACCGGAGATCCTCTGTTTTTTATGATGATTTTGACCGTGAAGCATACCTAGAGCTCTTAGAAGAAACCCGCAGATATTTTCCTTTTTATCTCCACGCCTATTGTCTTATGACCAATCACATTCATCTCCAATTAGAAACCATTCACCATCATCCAAAAGACATTATGAAAATGTTAAATTCTCGATATGCGATGTATTTCAATAAGCGCCATCGCCTTGTAGGTCATGTTTTTCAAGGCAGATATGGAGCGGAACTGATTGATTCTGCTGAGTATCTATTGGAAGTCAGTAGATATATTCATTTGAATCCAGTAGAAGCAAGAATGGTAAAGTCGCCAATAGATTATCGGTGGAGTAGCTATTTTGCTTATATAACGAGCATTGAAAATCCTCATGTAACAACTGCAAAAATATTATCCCATTTTCCAGAACCGAAGAAGGAAAACTACTGTAAATTTGTTGAAGAGTCAGTAAATATAATCCCTTCAAAATCCTAACATAATCGAGTTGTAAATGAATAACGAGAAATAGTAGGAGGGAAATTTTTATGACAGTAAAGACTTTTAGTATTGGATTAAAAGGACTTGAAGGTTATCTTGTGCAGGCAGAGGTAAGAATTAAACCTGGTACGGAATCGATGGTGATTGTTGGCTTGCCGGATGCATCAGTAAGAGAGTCAAAGGAACGCGTCATTGCAGCACTTGGTCATTTTGATGTGGATGTTACCGATCAAAAGATAGTCGTTAATCTTTCACCATCAGAACAAAAGAAAAATGGGCCACTATTTGATTTGGCTATAGCGATTGCTGCCTTAAAGGAGCTGAGTATGATAAAAGTGGCGATTCCGATGGATACTGCATTTATTGGTGCATTATCCCTTGATGGCATGGTTGTAAAAGCTGAAGGAATGCTGCCGGCTTTGCTTGCTGCTAAAAGACTGGGTTTAAAGAAAATCTACTTGCCGTTTGATCCTGCAATACCAATCCAAATGTTAAAAGATTTGGATTGTATTGTGGTTCAGCATATCGAAGAAGTAGTCCAGCACATAGAAGGGCAAGAACTACTGCCTTTTCCTCCTCTTAAAACTCCAAATGATCATACGCCACTTTTATTCGATTCACCCCAAAAGGATTTCCGGTATGTTATTGGCCATGAGCAAGCAAAGCGAGCACTTGAAATTGCTGCCGCGGGTGAACATAATGTGCTCATGAGCGGCCCGCCAGGGTGCGGGAAGAGCTTGCTTGCAGAAACCTTTCCTTCCATATTACCATCCCTTACAAATCAAGCACAATTAGAAGTCATGAGTCTGTACCAGTTGGCAGGAGAGAGCAGAAACCTTCATCAAAATGCCCCGTATCGGCACCCACATCATTCAGCATCCTCCGTCGCTATTATTGGTGGTGGCTCTTCACCGAGGCCTGGAGAAATTTCACTTGCACATCGCGGTTTCTTGATGAGATAGCAGAGTTTACAAAAAAGACACTCGATATGCTGCGTCAGCCACTTGAGACCGGGCAGGTTACCATTAGCAGAGTACATTCTACAGTGACTTATCCGTCCTCTTGTATTCTTATAGGTGCGATGAATCCATGTCAATAAGGTTACCTAGGATCAAATGATCATTATTGTACGTGTTTAGAAAGGCAAATTCAAAGCTATCGAAATCGATTATCCGGCCCAGTCTATGATCGAATTGATATCCTGCTTTCACTAAAATCTGTGAATCTAGATCAGCCATCAACAACTCAAGAAACATCTGTTGATGTCCAGAAGCGGGTTGAAACAGCCCGGCAGGTCCAGTATCAACGGATATCAATCAGAATTAACAAATGCCAAAGTTCCGTTCGAAATCATTACAGAAACAAGCCCATTATCAAATGACAAACAAAGATGCTTACAAACGTCGCAGCAAAACAGAACTGGAGTAACCGGGTTCAAATCAAAATAATTCGACTTGCAAGATCTATTTCAGACCTGGAAGGAGAAGAAAGCATAACTAATACAGCTATTTGGGAAGCAATGATACTTAGAAGATGGGGACTGCATAAACAGCAATCTGTTGGAGGGAGACACAACCTTTCCTATGACTACCAGACTATGGAGACGGTTCCTGTTGCAGGTATATGCAAAAAAATAAATGAAGTGAAGTATGAGAACCGTCGCCAGGGTTTATGAATGCACTTTTTACTAACAATGTTTTAAAAAACTAACCATAATCTTAGCTGATTTAACGCACCTTTTTATTGATTTGCAATGTTGTAAATTGCTTGAATAGCGGCCTTTGTGGAATCATGTTCATCGCGACCGATGCCTATTGGGAACTCTTCTGATATGTGTTGGACTTTATCAGGCTTTTTATTTGCGAACGCTTGGACGGTACCATCTATATAATAAAAAACCTCAATGTAGTAATATTGACCTTCGTGCTCGAATTTCTTCCAAACTTCCACATTAATAATTTCAATATTCTTTTTGTTCATCTACCAACCCTCATTTACTTTAGTAATATTTCAACCAGACAGTCTTGTGAAACTATAATAACCAGTTGTTGATATTAATTTATTGGTGATGATGTTTAATCATACTGCGGTGAATATGGAACATTAATAGGTAGAATCATTATCTACCATATCTCTTACAAACGATAGCCATTGTCAGCTGCTTATTTATTTTTAGTATCAAAATATTTATAAATCATTTCCTCCTTGATCTCAAACATAAATTCCCATAATTCCATTTCAAGTGCCTTTTGCTAGTTTATCAAGTGTAGTGCTTGAGGGTGAACTTATGTTCTTTTCAAGCTTATATATATACTTTAAAGTAAGATCCGTACTCAGTGATAAATCCATTTGTGTTTTCTGTTTTTCATCCCTCACTCTCTTTAACCCATTGCCAATATACAATTTGTAATACGTCATTCAAGGGATTCTCCTTTTTAAACCAATTACATAATGACAGCGAAAAACGGTATACGTACCCCAGTACGCATTTTGCCTTTTTCATGAAAAATAGTTAAAAATCCAAGCCTTTCACTCCCAGGTATTTGCTGAAGATTGCTAAAGTGCTAGGTATTCTTACATTGATAGATTGGATTTGCATTTGATATGGTTGGGGTGGTTGGTTGTTGCTCTTCTTTCCAGGAGGGTGTTGGTCATAGGAACATTTCTTGAGATTCTACGAGAAGTTCTGAAGGGGATTGTGTATGAAGTAAGCGCATGTTTTTAGATAAACGAAGTGAGCCACAAGGTCATACCCTGTGGCCCACCATTTATTATTGATTTAGATCAATTGTTGCACTCGTATAGGTTCCGCCCGTTCTACTATTCAGGAATATAACTAGGCTGCCGTCAACAACATCTTCATTTGTTCCATAATAACAATAAGGAAATGTACAATACTTGACAGCTGCTGCGAGCATGGCAATTCCACCCGTTCGTTTTCTCATGAATCTCTCCCCCCTTATCACACCCTTGAGAAATATCCTGCTATTGCTGGAAAACTCACGAACTCCCTCCTCATGTCCCGAAACGAAACCAGATCTTTTCCTCTATAAAACTCGAAATCTAGTAATGATTCAATGCAGTTCCATGGCGGTTGATGAAATGTTTTTGTATAAAACTGTATCGCTTCGTTCTCGTTGTCTGCAAAGATAAACACAAAATCCTTTTGGTTCATTTTCAGTGAATAGACGCAAACTCGATGAATTCCTAAGACATTTTTCTGAATCATTTCATTTACTTTCGGAATGTCTGCTAGGGATGAGTCTATTTGGGAGCTATCGTCCTCTAATGATATTTTCTTCTCTTCAAGTAGATGGTAGATGTAATGGGCCAAAAAGGAAATTTCATACTGGATACAAAATAAGTAAAGATCTTTCACTAACATGTGAGAACACCTCTTTATTGGATTTTTTTATTGGTATAGGTTTAATGAGTTAGACTTTCTTTCTATTGGTCCTCGATCTTTCCTGTATGCTCACTGTAGGTGACAAAGACTGATCCTACTGGACCATAGCGGTTTTTCGAGACCAAGATTTCAAGGGAAGGGTTGTCCGATTCCTTGTCATAATACTTTTCCCGATATAAGAACAAAATGACGTCGGCATCTTGTTCCACACTGCCGGATTCCCGAATATCGGACATCATCGGCTTTTTAAACGCTCTTGATTCTACCGAGCGATTGAGCTGGGCTAAACAAATGACTGGACAATCGAAATCCTTTGCCATGGTTTTAAGAGATTTGGAAATTTCCGTTACTTGTGAATGGGAATTACCTCCGTAAAACTGATTGGACTGAATGAGTGTTAAATAATCAATAAAAAGGATCGGTTTCTTGTTAGGAAATTGATTGATCATTTTTCGTGTTTTTGCTCTCATTTCGGCAATCGTTTGTCCGGCTCCATCAAAGATTTGAATATTGGTTTCTGCGAGATCCCCAATCACATCGGACCATCGATTCTTTTGTTTTTGGGATAACATTCTCTTCGGATCGCGCATTTTTCCCCGATTGAAGCCACCCGTTGATGCCATTAAACGGGAGGTGATCAGCTTTTCAGGCATTTCTAAGGAAAAGATAAGCGGCAGAAATCCTGCCCACCTCGACATTTTGGCAAAATGAAGCATCACATCGGTTTTTCCCATCGAGGGTCTTGCGGCTAGTATGGTCACTTCTCCACAATGAAAACCTCCCGTTACCTCATCGAGCCCTTTAATCCCCGTTGTTGCACTATTCATGCGCTTTGGATCTTCCCAAGGGGCTTCATAGATACCTGCCAGTGCTTCAAGTAAGGAGGTGTAATCCTCCATCTTTACTTGATTGATTTTATCCAGTTGTGTCATGACTTTCTCAATCTCCCAATCATTCATGGCTGCTATCGTTAAGATGGATCTCTTTTCCCGTTCCTTCCAGAGGTCGAGAATAAGCTTTTCCGTTCCATTGAATTTCGCGATATCCCCATACGATAAGAGCTCCGAAAGATAGGACATTCCACCCAATGATTCGAGGTTGGGTACAGTCGAAAAGGTAATCAAATCAATCTGCTTACCTGCCTGTGTTAACTCTAACATTCTGTGCATGATTTCTTTATGCAATGTACTTTCCAGGTGCTCTGGCTGAATCACGGTATCTTTGAGTAAGTATTCTGCTTTCATCAGGCTTCCTAATAATGTTTTTTCCACGATACTCATTCGTCTTCACCTGCCGTTAGGTCAAGGACAAAGCCAGTTGGAATATCTCTTCCTCCAGGTGATGACTGTTTGAAGTTCCTTTGGGATAGAACCTTTTGGTTCTCCTGATAGGAATCTAGTTCTTCTAAGGTTAAGATGGATTCATTTTCCCAGTTCTTCAATATCCCTACTACATATGACAGCCTTCGCTTGTTATTGGAACAGGCCATATTCATCGCTTTAACAATCATCTCTTTCGGATGTAAAAAGCTAGAATCATCTAACCAGGATAACAGCTGCTCCTTAGCATTCATGTTGGTAAAGCCAAATCCATTATTGTCCCAAAACTCAATAATTTCTTTTACATCGACAAGTTTTTCGTTGGTTTGGAGGTGGTGATCACGATTTTGTGTGCAATCTGTTAAGGGCTGATAGACTTCTTGTTGTTTTTCTTCTTCTTTTTCTTCTTCTTGTCCACCTATCGTGGGACGAATCGAGGACGTATCGTCAGGGTCTTTCCATTCGGGTGCTAGATATGTATCATTTTCGTTCTGTTCATTAACGTCCTTGCTGATTTCTGATTTACAAAAAGATTCATATAGGCTGCGGAATTCCTTTTTAGGAATGGATTCCAAAACAAATTGAAGCAGTGAGGTATCTTGGACTGCCTTTAATTCGGAAAGAATACAATCCATCATGGGTTTCCCGGCTTTATCAAAGTTATTTTCTCCCCAGTTCTTAATCGCGAGCTCTCTCGTTTCAGGGTTGTAGCGAATCAACTGATGATGCATGACGAACCGTTCCATTAACGAATGAATACTTTCAATGGAATAGCCCATATCAAAAGCAATTTGCTTTTTCGTAATCTTATAGATTCCAACTTGAGTCGTACGTGGATTCGTTAGAAGGTATAAATAAAAGTATTTGTCCTCCGGTGTAAGTTCTTCAGAAACAATCGGATCCACCCAAAAATCAACGCGCACCTTTCTAAACTTTGCCATCCTCAACCACTGCCTTTCTCCTAGTAAATGTTTTCATAGACTATATATAGATAAAGGATGGAAAAGGTCATAGGGATTTCATTAATTTGTGGAGGTTTTGTGACAATGGGGTTTTGGGGGGACTGTCAAGCTATCGACCGTGGGGACGGTTCTGATGGCATTTTTTTATTGGTGTTGTTAGAAGATAGGGGCGTACCTATCTAGGAAGAGGTAGTAGAATACCGTTAAGTAGAGAGAAGTAATTTTACTTTTAGCTCTTCGAGCTTTGTAACACTAGGGACGGTTCTCATGGTTTTTTGTATTGCACCGAAAAGAGAGCCTCTACTTTTTCCCATGGTTGGCCCATGATTGAACCAGTAAAACCGTCCAACCGTCCCCATAGCATTCGCTAAGGCATTTTCCTATTAATGGTAGCTTCTCCGCCAGCAATGAGTTGTTTGGTTTCTACGTCGTATACGGAGCATCTTCCTTTGAATTCTTTTTCTGTGTCTTTGAATGAGAAGAAGAAGTATACTTGTCGGTCTGGACTGATTGCTTGGTGATAGTTTATTTGTATATCTGGATAGGAGGTAAACATTCCATTACCATCCCAAGTTAGGTAATAGAGTTTCTCTACATCTTGAAATAGCATCTTTTTTCGGAAATTTACGGATGCATCGGGCATGTCTTTAAAAAGAGCACTGTCCATGTTTCCAAGTTTGTTCTTATGATGTTTGTAAAAAGCATAATGCTTATTATAATATTCTTGATGAACAGGATAACTTCTTTTCCTTAATGCCTCATAAAATTGATCAATGGTCTCAGTAAATACCTTTTCTTTATTCCCAGGGTATAGGTAGGTTCCTTCTTCTATTACAGTTTTCTTATCGGATAGTACCCTGATTTCTGCCTTGGCTGGTTGTCCTGTTACGATTAAAAATGTTAAAGCGAAAAGGCTGCATAGAACTTTTGCTGTCATGGTACGAGCTCCTCCATTCCTAAATTTGTTTTTCTCCATATGCATTTATCATCCTAAAAAAGTTTATCCATATACTTATTACCAGTAAGTACAAACCATCCTAACAAAGTGAGAATAACAAGGGACACCATAATCATCCTTTAAGGAAGAATTGGTAGACACACCTATTGTTCCCAAAAGCCTAATTTGCATAATAAATGACTGGAGATCCCACTCCCGACTCCAATAACAGCGAAAAACGGTTTACGCACCCCAGTACCCATTTTGCCTTTTTTCAATTAAAAACATTGATGGGATTGCAGCCAGAATGATTGAGAAAACAAAGCTCTATTCGACAAATATTTTATGGGAAATAACCCTAGGTCATTTATTTCTATAGGGTTCACGATACTTTTAAACAAACGTTTGGTTAGTATTGCAGCTTGTGTTTATTTGTTGAATTGAGTCATTTATTAGTTTAGTCTCCATGGCTCGTGCGCCTGAGAATGTGGTAGAATTTAAGAGAATGAACATTATGAAAATTTAGGTGATTGTAGATGATTATGGCTTCAAAAAAAACACAACAAATGGCGACGAGTATTTTTACCGAGTTAGCAAATAAAAAAAGCGAGGCTATCGATCAGGGTATCGATGTGATTGATTTAAGTGTGGGCAGTCCGGATTTGCCGCCGCCCGCTCATGTTGTTGATGCGTTAGTAACCTACAGTAAAGATACAACCAAATATGGCTATACATTGAAGGGAATTGATGAATTCCATAAAGCAGTTAGCTATTTTTATAAACAGCGTTACGGAGTTGATCTTAATCCTGACAATGAAGTAGTACAGCTAATGGGGTCTCAAGATGGTCTGAGCCATTTGGCGACAGCGATGATTGATCCTGGAGATTATGTTCTGGTCCCTGATCCAGGGTATCCAATTTATGAACATAGTGTGATGATTGCTGGCGGGTCAATTTATCCGATGCCTTTAGTGGAGGAGAATGGATATTTACCAAAATTAGATGAAATTCCATTAGATGTTTTACATCAAACAAAAATGATGATTATTAGTTATCCTGGAAATCCTGTTACAGCGTTAGCATCAAAGGAATTTTTTGAAGAGGTTGTGGCGTTTGCGAAAAAATACAATATTCTAGTCGTTCATGATTTTGCCTATTCGGAACTCATTTTTGACCAAAATCCACAAATAAGCTTTATGTCGGTCGAAGGGGCAAAAGAAATGGGAATTGAAGTCAATTCCTTGTCAAAAACGTTTAATATGGCCGGCTGCCGGATTGGCTATGCCGTTGGGAACAAAGAAGCATTAAAGATATTAGCTGCTTTTAAGTCCAATATTGATTACGGGATATTTTATCCTATTCAAATGGCAGCAGTCACTGCATTGACATCTGATTTCAGTGTGTTCCGTCAGCAAGTCATAGAATATGAGAAACGAAGAGATATTTTGATTTCTGGACTAGAGAAAGGAGGGTGGCAGGTTCCGAAGTCACCTGCGACGATGTTTGTCTGGGCCAAGATCCCTTCCGGTTGGACTTCACGCCAATTTGCGTTTGAACTAATTGAAAAAGCAGGTGTAGCCGTTGTGCCTGGTGACGCCTTCGGTAATCTTGGGGAAGGTTATGTTCGGATCGCACTTGTCCAAAGTGCTGAAAGACTAGCTCAAGCAGCGGAACGGATAAACTCCATTGTCGGGTCAGACCCCCAATCAGCTAGGAATGGCTAACCCTGTAAAGGTGAAGAGAATCGTAGGAACCCTTCAGGAAAGATTTCCAAGATATCCAGGCTATTCTAATAGTTTTATTTTAAAAGCTGGAAAATGCTCTGATTTGCATTTTGCGCCAGCTTCTCAAGAAAAATTAGGTTATTGATTTACAGGAAGAATAGTGAATAGATGCGAAAGAAGGGGCTTCTATCACCTTGCGGTGTTAGAAGCCCCTTCTTTATTATTGAGGTCTGATACTACTTATCAATCTTCGACAAATATCGTGAGTGGGGGTTTGATCCCAAAATTGCGGTAACCATCATACTTCACCACATTAAACTTTAGCTGAGTGGGGGTCTGACCCCAAAATATAATTGTTTTATATTTGTTCCTGATGTTTGTAAATAAATAAGTTAGTTTTTCATCATAGTCTGTTAACTGATCCATCCATTCATTCATACAATGATGCCTTTTTATCGTATCTTCTTCTTTTTGAGCTATTAATTAAAAGCAGAAATAACAGTGTGGAATACACATAGGCGACTGTTAAAGTTGCAAAAGTATTAACCACCCATTTCGGCAAGCCTAATTCAATTACACCCCATAACACTATAAATGGAACAATTAATGCAATGAATATAAATTTAAATATCTTGGATAATTTCAATTTTTCACCTTCATATATTTCCCACGGCCCCTATTTTACTTCGCTGCGTTTCTTCGTAAATTCTAAATTGACCAGATTTCTAAATAAGTTGGTGCTTCCTCAAATTACCCCTTCTAATAGATAGCCTTTTTGTTCCATTATATCAACACCTAGTAATTTCATACTAGAATTAATTTGAAAATCTTTTAATCTCATTTTGCTATCAAATTTTGTAGTATAGATCCTCTAACTTATTAAAAAATTTAAAACAGACCTTCTAATGCTATAACATATCAATAATTTCAGGTTCATCATTTCTTTTAGAGTTTTGATCTTGAATAAACAGCTTGTAAGCAACATTTCCTATAGTATTTGTAGCAACTGCATCTACGGTACCGCCAATAATTCCTCCCGCTAAAGGCACCATCTTACCTAAATTTATGACTCCTTTTCCTCCAAACTTTGTTAGTAAACGAAAGCCTACAGTTCGGTTGATTTTTTTTATTACTTCGAAAGGGATTTTTTTAATACCGGTTACTGCAAGTTTTTTTCCTATCTGAACGCCTGCATTTTTAAGAATATCTTTAGCTCCATTTCCGGCTAAACAGGCATAAACAAAAGATTTAACCTGGTCATCTTTTACATCATAACCACCCATATGTGCAATAGCTGCGACCATTCTCATTTGAACTAAAATAACGCTAGTTATATTAACGGGTACAGCAACAGGTAATGTAATAAGTCCTCCCAAACCTGTTAAAAATCCACTAGTAGCACTTTTGGTGTTTTGCCATAGTATTAAACTTTTAACTTTTTCATCTAAGGTCCCACTTTTTTGTAAATAACTATCAGCTAATTCTATGGCCGTGTCCATTCCAGGTACACCACCATTAATTGCTTTATCATAAGACCAATCTAATGCCTTCATTATTGCGTCGTGTGTTAAAGATTTTGTTTTAGACAATTTTACTCACCTTTCTTCTAGGAAATTATGGTAATATTATACTATAAAACTAAGTGTGGAAATTACTATTTTTCTTTTAAATAACATTACATAGAGGTGTGAGTATATGCCTATAGAAGTTGGGATATGGAAGGTAAATGGCGGTATAAAAAAGGTGGATTTCTCTGTAATTGAATCAGAAAAAAAGTTAGAAGATATATTGTCGGAAGATTTGACTATTCTATCTGATGATCTTTTATTGATTGGTAGACAAGTTCAAACAGAGTATGGAAAATATATAGATATGCTCGCAATAGATGGAGAGGGAAACCTTCATATTATTGAATTAAAGAAAAATAGAGCACCTAGAGAAGTAGTAGCTCAAGCACTAGACTATGCTTCCTGGGTACAAAATCTTTCATATGATCAAGTATTAAGAATATATGAAGATAAAAATAACGGTCCCTTAGAAGAAGCATTTGCTGAAAAATTTGATGATAGTTTACCAGACAAGCTAAATGACTCACACCAAATTACAATTGTTTCGTCACAACTTGATAGTGAGACAGAGAGAATAATTAATTACTTATCAAATAATTATGACGTTCCAATCAATGCTGTTTTCTTCCGTTATTTCGAAGAGGGGGAACAACATTTTTTAACTAGAAGTTGGCTTTTAGATCCTAATGTAATAGATGAGAAATCAAGTAATACGAAAGTAGAGAATAAAAAGGAAAAATGGAATAAACAAGACTTTGTAGTGAATTTTGAAGATAAGGCATCTAGAAAATGGGAAGATGCAGTAAAATATGGATTTATTTCAGCAGGTGGAGGACGTTGGTATAGTAGGACATTAAACCAATTATTTGTTGGTGCTAGAGTATTTTGTATGATACCTAAAAGTGGATATGTCGGTATTGGTACAGTAATAGATACTGTTAAACCTATTAAAGATGTTACATTTAAGGTTAATCAAACAGAGGTTAAAATGTCAGATCTAAACCTCAAAGCAACCAATATGTTTCACGATGAAGAAGATCTTGAGAAGTGTGAGTATGTTGTTAAAGTAAAATGGTTAGCCAATGTATCTAAGGAGGAAGCTTATTGGGTGAAGGGCTTAAAAGCTAATCAGAACAGTGCCTATAAATTGAGAAGTCAATATACTATTGATAAGGTTTTGGAGTTTTTTGAACTTAATACTGATGAATAAAAATAATAAATAGACAGGTGCTAATATGGAGAGAAAAAGACCTATAGTACAAAACAAAGTCGAAATCCCAGTAAATATTTTCAAAGGAGAAGAATTAATAGCTGAATGTCCTAGTATTCAGGAGGCGGCAAAATATTTCAAAAAAGAAACAAATTCTAAACGTTTCAATTGGTCTGCTATTAATAAGGGAATTTGGTACGGTGAATCGTATTCTAAAGATGGAGCTACTTATTATTTTACAACCGATAAAGAAGCTGTTAAGAAGAAAACTGGATACGATGTAGTCTAAAACTAGGTAAGATGATAATACAGATTACTTTAAGTGGTATTATGAAAACCAAACTCTGATGAATACCAGTAGGATGAGTTTGACCAAATTTAAATCTGTTATATAAGTATATAAAAATAATGGGGAGAAAAAAATTATGCCAGAATTTAGAGTTAATAAGAAGCAATCATCGAGGAAAAGAATTGTTATTGCCATTGTTTTTGCCTTGCTTTGTGCCTCCGTTGGATCAGCAGGAACATATATGCTTTTGGAAGGTGGAGAAGAAAAAGTAGTAAAAGCAACAACAGCAATAGAAGGTGAGGTCATCATAGAAAATATCGCATACGATAAGGTGCGAGAAATCAGCAAACATTTCGGATATGAGGATATCCAAGACTTCGATTACACCGAAGATGACACTTATGAATTTTTAAAAAATCAAGATGATGATATTTGGCTTGAAACAACAGGCAAAAAATTTGGAAAGTATCTTTTCGGAAAAGAATACAACATTCATTTGTTTGGTTACTTTATGCTTGGTTATGATTTGAAAAATATCAAAAAACAAGATTTTTATTTTGATGAAAAATCTAAGATTTTACACATTAAAGTACCAGCATTAGAATTAGCTTATATTCCTATGTTTGACAAGAGTTATTTTGATAGTTTTGTAGGATTATTTAGAAAGGAATACACTGAGAGTTACCGAAAGTTGATTTATGAAGATGCGATAAATCAAGGTACCCAAGCTATCCTTAATGATAAAAGCAAAGTTCTTGAAGGTTATAAATTAACAAATGATTCTCTAAAAGAAACATTATTCGGCAAACCAGAGTTTAAAAAATATGTCAAAGATATTGTTTTTGAAAAGTCCGTTCAAGAATCAACTATAAGAGTAGAAAAAACTAGAGAAGCGGTTCTTGGTGAAAAAAAAGAAACTGAAAAATAAAATTCATTCCATTTATTGCTACATTGTTTCTTTATTCTTAATGACAGTCCTCTTAAAGAAAGAGCTTATCGGATCTAAACTCAATTTAATGATTGAATTTGGTAAAGGGAAAATAGTCTTCAAAGTTGGTAAACCCACCAACATCCCTTTGTGTTGTCAATTACAGTCCACACATATGGTATGTGGGAACATGGTCTACACCTAACATATTTTTAACGTTATGAAAATTTAGGGGAAGTTTGAAAAGATTTCTGATTCTTATTTTGCTTAACCACTACTGCACAGTACAAATATACTGTGCAATAGACTAATGTGATGTTCAACAATCGGGCGCTTTAATGAAGTAACTAAAGCCTAATTTCTCACTTATAACCCCGAGAAATTAGGCTTTTTATATTTGGATTTCTTTAACTTTGTAAATCCGCATTTTCCTGAACTACCCCTTTATGCACTATTTATTTTTCAAGCGAATCCATGTGTATATACTCCCTTACATCATTAATTAGAATAGCAAGATTGAGAGACATTTATCTGTTGTTTTGAGCGTCCTGTTATGTAGGAATTAAATTTTAAAACAAAAAAAGACTGAACACATGCCCAAACATCATTCAGTCTAGGTAACTTACGTTAGAGATGTTAACATTTATTGAAAATTGTCTTTAATGCTGTAACAGCTTCTTCGCTATCTTTTCCAAAAGCAAAAATAGTCATATTGCCATTTGTGCCACCGAACATAGCCATACTTAATATACTTTTGGCATTTAGACGTTTGTGATGCATTTCTACTAAAATAGTGCTCTCAAATTCATTAGCTTTCGCCACTAATTTCATAATTTTCCCATGGGTGAGTTTCTGACAAAGAATCTGTTCTTCCTTGATTGTCAATTTGATCCCATCCTTATTAATATTATTTTTAACTAAAATCCATGGAGATAATAACCATTTTTTCTCTAAATAGCTTTATAAAAATTCTTCTACATCTATAAAATGTATGGGAGGATCGGTACTAATATGGTAAGAAACAATGCTGATATAGTCATCGCAACACTTCCCATTGCTCCTTCTTCTTCTCCCCATAGGAGAGAACGGTTAGCCCCAAGCATTTGGGCTGAGGTTCCCATTGCCAGCCCTTTCGCAGATTTACTTTTTATACCCAACTTTTTTAATAAAATTGGGCCGATGATTAAGGAAATTAGGGCGGACATAATCACAAACAAGACGGTGGTCGACGTAATTCCCCCTAGATCACTGGATATAGTCAATGCAATTGGGAGAGTAGCAGATCTAGGAATCAAGGATGCCAACAACTGTTCCTGCAAGTGGAAAATGCGGGACATCTCTAATACAGCTATAACTCCCAAGACTGTCCCACTCATTACGCCGATGCAGATTTTTTTATAGTTTTTCTTCAAAAAAGACCATTGCTTATAAAGCGGTACAGCTAATGAGACAACAGCCAGCTGTAGCAACGGACTAAACACTGAACTTCCTTGCTGATAAGCTCCTTCTTGGATCGGCGAAACAATCAGCAAAAAAATCAGAAGAAGAGATGATGTATACAGAGGATTCAACCAAGCTTTTTGATATTTACGATAGAAACGCAGACCAAGAAAGTAACAGGCTAAGGTGATGGCGATGCAGAAAACAGCATTTACAGTTAGAAGTATCATTTTGCATTTCTCCCTTTTATTTTTTCATACCACTCCACAGCAAAGGCTGTACCTAACAAACAACAAAGACTGCTCACAACTAATATAGCTAAAACATTCAATCGGACGTTCTCCTGAAAACTTGAGGATAAAAAGAGGCTTACAATAGGTGGAATAAACAATAATGTAAGATGTTTTAACTGAAATGTAGAGGCTTTTTCAATCCATTCTAGTTTCAGCATTCCTGTTAAGAGGAAGATAAATAGCAGAAGCATACCAACGACACTACTTGGCAAGGGAAGGTGAGATACTGTAACAATACCATGGCCAAGTATTAAAAATCCTAAAATGATTAAAAGTTGCAAAAACCAACTTAGATTCACTTTACCCGCCCCCCCCCCGTTATGATTTGTTGATTTCAGTTTAAGGTAACCTTGAACCCGTGTCAGCGATTGTGTAGGAAAACATTACATAAATTTTGTTTAACAAACCAAAAAAACGTAAGAAAATCTTACAAGATTTCACTTGCCTGTCTCTCCCCATTATTTGTCGAAGATTGATAGGTTGTTAGATAGCTAAACAGTGATAGAATGTAGTTGCAGTTGATTATTGTTGGGGTGGTTGGTTGTCGATCTTCTTTCCTTTTAGGAGAAGAGGTGATAATCATGGAAACATTTCTTGAAATTCTACGATTTTCATTTATCCCATTTGGAATTTATATCAGTATGCTAAAACCAAATTGGTCTTTCTTGAAAAAGATTGTACCAATAGCAGGAGTTAGTTTGTTGTTTGAAGTATTGCAATTTATCCTTTTGGGAAATACATTAGGTGGAATTATTGGAGTTGGAGTTTATATTGTATTTTGTAAGCTGTTTAGTACAAAAGCAAATAAAATCCTTAATGTTTTAGCTTCAATCGGAACGATATGTATTTTTGCATTAGTGCTGTTATTAATTATTGATGTGTTGAGGAAAGAAAAAATAATGAGGTGAAAGGAATGGTAAGCAGTGATTACAGCCAAAGAAATGTACCACCTTTGACATAGTTTTCACCACTTCATACCTTCTGGATGATCAAAGATAAAAAACCTATTTTTTGGTATGTTATACAAATTTGATTGGTTTTCGATAAAATAATCTTCCGCAATCGGGCCAGATTATTGAAGAATGGATTGTACCTATATTATAAACAGGTTTATTTTAAACATGGTGAACCTTATCATAAGCAAATGAGGTTTTTAGTTAAGCTAAGCATCCAATCTGATAAATAGACGGAAAAATTCCGCCTAATTATAAAATAGCATGTAAATTAGCCTCAATAGACGGAGAAATTCCGTCTATTGACTTGAAAAACAGAATAAAGGGGGATTTTGCTTTGCATAAGCGGAAAACCTCCGCTTATTTACCCCGAAACGCGCTCCATTCTGAAAATAAGCGGAAAACTTCCGCTTATTTACTTCACTGGTTTCTCATTTGGAATTTAAAAGGAAGTGAGATACAGGTTTTTTTAAGGCTGCCTTGATTTAGCAAAACTCATTTAAATTATGGCAGGCTTTAACACTTTCAAAAACAGTACCAAGTGCAAAAGTAGCAAAAGAAATTTTGGATGATTTAATTGAAGCTAATAAAGGTTACTGGCCTGAATTAAACTAACCTTATAAATACTAAAAAGGCGAAAAGCTGAAGAGCTTTCGACTTTTTCTACGGATACTCATATCAATTGGAAGCAAGCGTAATGTTTTAAGCCTGCTGAAGGGGTGTTGTTTCTCCAGGAAAAAGATTAAAGTCTACCATGAAAAGCTAATTTATTATGAACAAGTAAAACCTCATTTAGACCCATAACGGTGAACCGTACCATAAATAGAGGCCGTTATTTTTTAAGCGTAAAATTGTTGGAATGGATTTCATTATTACTGATGAATCCATTAATAAAAAAAAGATGTTGAAACAAATGTTCCAACATCTTAAGGCTCTAGTAACGATCCCCTAACTTGATTTAAGTTTTTGGGAGAGGAGCATTTTAGGTAAAAGAAATTTGGTAGAATAAGAAAGAAGCTTATTCAGGTAGTCGCTTAGCTTATCGTGTTTTCTTTAGCTAAGTCGTAACGTTCAGTCGATAGGTTGCGCAAAGGAAGCGGGATTTCTTATCCCTCTAAATACTTTATTCCTTTATCGGTTAGCTTTGTTCCGCCGCGGCCTTTGCTTTTTATGATATATCCTTTATTTTGCAGTATGTCGAGGCGTTGACGAATTTGTTGCTCGGTTAAATACGGACCATGGTTTTGTGTCTCTTCTGATATTTTTTTTCGTCCTGCGGGTTCTCCTGATTGGATGATATTAAAAATTACTTGTAAGATTGTTTTCATTTCTTCTTCGTTTATGTGAAGGGTGTAGTCCTCCACTTGGTACGATATTGGTAAGGGTGATAAACTTTTCCTTTCTTTTTGAAAGAAGTTATGATCAGGTAGACTATTAGTATCTATTCGATTATCTTCACAGACAGTAAT
Source organism: Neobacillus sp. CF12 (assembly GCF_030348765.1). Lineage (GTDB taxonomy): Bacteria > Bacillota > Bacilli > Bacillales > Cytobacillaceae > Neobacillus. The sequence continues at coordinate 4,206,622 of NZ_JAUCEU010000007.1, forward strand.
CATATAATCAATCGTGTTTTTTAACTCCCGGATATTTCCATACCATTCATATTGAACTAGTCGATGAACCACCTCTGGCTGAATTTGCACACTTGGATTGTTGCTCTGTTTTATAAAATGATATATCAGTTTATGAATGTCTTGTTTACGATTTCTCAACTCAGGTAAATGGATAAAGAGAATCTTCAATCTGTAGTATAAGTCTTCCCTGAAGGTTCCTAATTCTATCATCCTTAAAAGATCTTTATTAGTCGCAGCAATTACACGAACATCCACGGGAATAATTTTACTTCCGCCTACTCTCATGATCTCTTTTTCCTGTAAAATACGTAGGAGCCGTGCTTGTAGTTTAAGACTCACATCCCCTATTTCATCAAGGAAAATAGTTCCCCCATTCGCTTGTTCAAACAATCCGGCTTTTCCTTCCGCTCTAGCACCGGTAAAGGAACCACCTTCATACCCAAATAGCTCACTTTCCACTAAGTCCTCCGAAAGTGCACTAAAGTTGACAGCTAGAAAGGGACCATTGCATCTCATGGATTCATTGTGAATAGCACTAGCAAACAACTCTTTGCCTGTTCCGCTTTCTCCTTCTATTAATATAGTAAGATCTGATTTCGCCAATTTTTTAGCCGTATGAATTGTTGATTGGAGAATGGGACTTGTTCCTATAATGTCGTCAAAGGTATATTTCGCAACGTACCCTTTCCGAATAAACTCTCTGGACGTAGTTCGTTCTCTCTTTATAATGTCATGCGTTTTTTTAAAAAGGGCTACAATCGATTTTGCCGAATGAAAGTGGAAACGGTGCACTGTTACCTCTGCATTTGAAAAAACGAAAGAACGCTTTTCTCGTTTTGAGGAATTAAAAATAAAATTAACCAGTTCGGTGTTATGAAACACATTCCGAATATTTTCTCCAAATGCACGGTCTCGAGGGATATTTAGGATTTTTTCCAGCTGTTCATTGAATACCGATATTTTTCCTTCGTAATTTATTTCAAGGATTCCCCCATTGTCATGGATTCCATCAAGAAGCATATTAAGACTTTTCGTATTTAGATTATAAGCTTCTGCAATTCTTTTACTTAAACCAAGAAGTGTACGAGTGAAATTTTCAGATACGGTTTTGCCTATTCTTTCTGAGAGCCCTATTGTCTCTAAAATAAATAGAATCGTAGTAAAGTCGATTAGACGGGGGCCGATGTGGATAACTTCCTTTACCATATCTGGTAAAATCAGGGCTGTTCTTGGCTTAATCGCAATTTCTGTTCTAAAATAATCCTTTATTCCAGGATAGTAGGGATGTAATTCGATATGATCAATACCAAGTTGTTTAAGAGAATCGATCGAATCCATTGTTGTCTGGGGGAAGTCAGTAATGTACAAAGCTTGAGTTCCTTCAGGAAGCATCAATAGCCGATCGATATTATGATAATTCACCATGCGATTAGCAATAATTTTTCTGCAGTTTTTACCTATGTGCCGAACTACTTCGTCCTCTAATAGTGCCGAGGATAGTACAACAATCTGGTTATCAATAAAAGGAATTTGTTCCTCTAAGGAATAGCTCTTCACTTCAACAAAATCTCCTAGTACTTCTTCGAGCTGTTTGTGTAATGTCATTCTTGTTTCTTGTGCACCAGCAATGAGTACTAGTTCATCCATTTTCATCATGGAACAATTCTCCTTGTTTAATTGGTTTTATTTGGTTATGACCATTTTATAAATAATCTGATAACTTATTATAATTCATATAAATGGTTATGTCCATTTACCACCATAAAACAACCATATAGAACCAGTGGGTAAGGGGAATACTTGTGTTAAAGGGAGTTTGAGTTATTTAAATATTGGCACACTTCTTGCATATTAGTTATATTGAATAAAGATACAAAAATCGAAAAACGAGTAAGGGGGAAAGAGAATGAAAGTTTTAAGGTGGAAACAATTAAGCAGTATGATTTTTCTTTTGTTGATTGTGATGTCTGTCGTGGTGGGGTGCTCAAAGGATAATTCAACAAAAAGCAATTCAGATCAAAAGGAAACAAAGGAAACTGCGGAACAAGATGCATCGAAAAAAGGGAGTAAGGAACTTGTTGTTGTTTTGGAGGGAGAACCTACATCATTAGATCCTCAAAACTCTACGGATGGGAATTCATCTAATGTTCAGGAATCTATTTTTGAGGGATTACTGACTTTCGATTCAGAAATGAAATTAGTTCCATTGCTTGCAAAGAACTATTCATTTAACGAGGATGCCACAGCCATTACGTTTGAATTAAAAGAAGGAATTGTTTTCCATGATGGAACACCATTTAATGCAGAAGTCGTAAAAGCGAACTTAGATTTTGTGCGTAATGAAGAAAATGGCCTTGCTAGAGCGAGCTTTTTCGAATTTATCAATGAAGTAGTTGTCGATAACGAATACAAGGTAACAATTAAATCAAAAGAACCCAATTCTGCCATGGCTGCCTATATGGCACACGCTTCTGCTAGCTTTAAATCGGTAGAAGAAATCAAAAAGAAACAAGCAGATTCAAACTATAACTTAGATAGGAATCCTGTTGGAACTGGTCCTTTTACATTCGGTGAATGGCGTGATGGCGTTCATGTGAAATTAAAAGCATCCGATAACTATTGGGATAAGGATAATCAACCTAAACTATCCGGAATTGTCTTTAAACCAGTAACCGAAGCAAATACTCGTGTAAACATGTTAAAAACAGGTGAAGCAGATGTTGTTACCAAGCTTCCAACGCAAAGTGTAAAAGAATTGTCGGATACGGAAGGTATCGATGTATTCACAGGACCTTCTTTAAATCTATTTTATGTAGGTATGAGTCTGAAGCATGAAAAGTACCAGGATGTTCGTGTAAGACAAGCTTTGAATTACGCTGTTAATAAAGATCAGCTAATTTCACAAGTAATGGATGGCTATGGAGTGGTTGCAGATTCTGCCATTGCACCTGGTGTTTCTGGATATGCCAAACAAGAAGCATATGAGTATAACCTGGAGAAGGCGAAGCAATTATTGGCAGATGCCGGATATGAAAAAGGATTTAAAGCAACTCTTTGGACAAGAAACGAAACAGAGTTTATTGCTGTAGCGGAAAACGTGGCCATTCAGTTAAAAGCAGCAGGTATTGAGGTAGAAGTTCAGGCGTTAGAAAGTGGAACATTATTTGATAAATTGGATAATAACCAAGGAACAGATCTATGGATTGGAAGATGGTCACCAAGTACTGGGGAAGCGGATTGGGGATTACGACCAAATTTTGGTTCAGACCGAGTACCACCAAGCTATAATAACTCTGGTTTCTATGTAAATAAAGAAGTGGATCAATTGCTGCAAAAAGCACTTCAGTCTCCAACTGAAGAAGGTCGTCTTGAAAATTATGGAAAGTTACAAGAAATTGTTTTTAAAGATGCACCATGGATTTTCTTATATGTGCCAGAAAACTCTGTTGCCAAACGTAGTAATGTGGATAATGTAACCATTCTACCTTCGGATGATGTTCGGGTAAATGGAGCAGAAAAGAAATAGTTCGTCCCTTTACAGGATGAAAGTTTTGATGGAAACGACGGCTTTCATTTTTTTGAGATAAGAAAGCCGTTTTTCTATTACATAGAAAAAACTATTTAATTATATTAGTAGACTGTTCCGTTAAATAGTAAAATATGACGTTAAGCTTTGGAATTGGAAGGCAGGTGGGAAAAATGTTAACGTTTATTATTCGGAGAATTATAGGTATGATTCCTATTCTATTTATTATTTCCATACTCTCCTTCTTGTTTGTACATTTGTCCCCAGGAGATCCAGTTCGGATTATGTATGGTGCAGAAATTAGTCAAGAAGCATATGAGTCGCTAAGGGAAAAGATGGGGTTAAATGATCCTCTGTACACACAATATGGACGATACATGTATGATCTTCTCGTTCATGGTGATTTTGGGGTTTCTTATCGAACAAAATCAGGGGTTTCCGATGAAATTTTGCGACGCTTTGGGTATACCCTAGTCCTAACTTTGGTTAGTATGATTTGGGCCATCGTTATCGGAATTGTTGTAGGAATCGTCTCTGCTACGAGAAGGAACTCTCTTTCTGATCGCGTTGGAATGATCTCCACTGTAACTGCCATAAGTGTTCCAGAATTTTGGCTTGGGATCATGCTTATGCAAATATTTTCTGTACAACTAGGTTGGTTTCCTACGAGTGGAACTGGGACATTGAGCCATCTGATTCTACCATCTATTACATTAGGATTTGGTGTAGCAGCCATTATTGCGCGCTTTACTCGATCAAGTTTACTAGAGGTTTTAAACGAGGACTTCGTACGTACAGCCAGGGCAAAAGGACAAAAGGAATCTTTCATTGTATGGGTTCATGTTCTTAGAAATGCCCTCATCCCTGTCGTAACCATGACCGGTTTACAGTTTGGTTTTTTACTAGGTGGATCTGTTGTTGTCGAGCAAGTTTTTTCATGGCCAGGTCTTGGCTCTTATTTAATTGATTCCATTTTGTCCCGGGATTATCCAGTAACACAAGCTCTTATATTTTTATTTTCGATACAATTTCTTGTAGTTAATTTACTTGTTGATTTAAGCTATGGGATACTGAATCCGCAAATCCGGTTAAAGTAGGGGAGGCTGACAGAAATGATAGAAATACAAAGAAAACAGGCAAGGTCCCCTTTTCGAACGTTGTTAAATAAACTATTAAAACAACGACTGGTTGTTATGTCATTCTTTATGGTGCTATTGATTATCTTGATAGGGTTATTCGGTCCGTTTTTCACGCCATATGATCCACACCGCCCAGTTCTTGAACAGTATTCCGAAAAGAGAATAAACATAGATGAAGCCTCAACCATACAAGTCCCTGTACAAGCGAAAATGTCCGATGGAAGTATGAAAAATGAAAGTGAACTCTCTGATTTAACAGTAATAAGTGAGGATCGTCTTATTGCAGCGGCTCGTGAAAAGGATGGCCAAATTCAAGTAAATGCAAATGGAAAGGGAACGACAGCTGTTGTAGTTACTAGTGAAGAGGTTTCTACCGTAATTCAAATTAATGTTGGTGATAAGGAAATTAAACCAATCCTTTCCAGGATTCAGGCTGAAGGAATTGACGATGTTCTCGAAATAGGGAATACAAAAGAGATTAAACTCACGGGATTCCTTTCCAATGGAGAGAAAATTACGGAAGAAGCATTGGTTGGCATGATGCAAAAAATGAAAAAAGAAGGGGACAAAGAAAAGCCGAGTTCCTCCGGATTTAATACTGGATCCAGTACTAAAAAAGAAGAGGACGAATCTTCGCTATTTCAGTCTATGGACCCTGAAATAGTCAGTGTATCGAAAGATGGAATCGTTAAGGCCCTTAAAGAAGGCGAAAGCGTCATTAAAGTTTCCATTGGTTCTGTTTCAACTATTTTGCCGGTTTCTGTTGGAAGAAGTTCTTCAGAAATGCATGTTGTTGAAGTAATTCCGAAACAAATTTCCATTAATTTAAGTGATTTATCAAAGCATCAACCTCCATCTTCCAGGCACTGGTTCGGAACAGATCATCAAAATCGTGATATATTCAGTCGTATTTTAGTTGGTACCGCGGATACTTTGTTAATAGGGTTCGTTTCTGTTTCTATTGGGGCAGTTATTGGTACCGTCTTAGGATTGTTAGCTGGATATTATGGTCGGTGGGTCGATGGATTGATTACTAGATTTACAGACATCTTACTGGCATTCCCTGGCATTCTATTAGCTATTGCTGTCATTGCACTTTTAGGACCGGGATTAACCAACATCATATTTGCAGTAGCATTCTTTACGGTTCCGACGTTTGTTCGAATCGTGCGGGGCAGCACCTTAGCATTAAAGGAAAAAACCTATGTTGAAGCCGCTCAGGCCATTGGTGTAAAGGATTCGGTCATCATTTCAAGGCATATTTTCCCAGGAACAATATCTGTTGTCCTGGTTTACTTTACCATGCGTGTAGGGATTGCTATTTTAATAGGTGCATCCTTAAGCTTCCTTGGGCTTGGCGGTGACATTACTGCCCCTGAATGGGGAGCAATGTTGAGTTCAGCAAAGGATAACAGCATGAATGTATTCCATCCGACATTTTTTCCAGGGATGGCAATCGTGATTACTGCACTTAGCTTTAATATTCTTGGTGATGGGTTACGGGACGCATTAGATCCAAAGCTAAAGGATTAGGGGGGAGCATCATGAAAAATAAAGTACTAGATGTGAAAGACTTACAAATTGATATCATGAAGGACAAACAACCAACAACAGTTGTAAATAATATCTCCTTCCATGTGTATGAAGGAGAAACCCTTGGTATAGTTGGAGAATCTGGGTGTGGTAAAAGTTTGACCTCCCTATCGATCATGAGACTTCTTGCTACTCCTCCTGTACATGTAGGAAATGGAGAAATTCTTTTTAATGGAAAAGACCTTCTTCAATTAGAGGATGAAAAAATGCGTGACATACGCGGCAATCAAATTTCCATGATATTTCAAGAGCCGATGACAAGCTTGAACCCCGTATTTACGATTGGTAAACAAATCGATGAGGTCCTTTTGCTGCATGAACCCATTTCGAAAAAGCAAGCAAAGCAACGTTCGATCGAAATGTTAAAGATGGTAGGAATTCCTAGAGCAGAGCAAGTGTATTCAAACTACCCCTACCAATTATCAGGTGGCATGAGACAGCGTGTGATGATCGCTATAGCACTAGCATGTAAGCCTAAACTTCTAATTGCAGACGAGCCAACAACTGCATTAGATGTAACGATACAAGCACAAATTTTAGATTTAATGAAAAAACTTAAGGAAGAAACAAATAATTCGATTATGTTCATAACCCATGACTTGGGAGTCGTTGCGGAAATGTGTGACCGTGTCATGGTCATGTATTCGGGTGAAATTGTGGAAGAAACGGATGTCGATTCGCTTTTTAATAATCCAAAGCATCCTTATACGAAAGGATTGCTTTCTTCTACTCCAAATATACAGGAAAAGAGTGAACGGCTATTTTCTATCAAAGGTCAGGTGCCTGCTCCTGGGTCAGTGAAGCAAGGGTGTCGGTTTGCTTCTAGATGTCAAGAGGTGATGGAAAAATGTTTAACTGACGATCCACAACTTATCGATGTAGGTGAAAATCACAAATCTAGATGTTGGCTTCATGTTAACTAAGGGGGAGTTCTTTTATGGCAGATGATCTTTTGAAAATTGAAGAAATGAAGGTTCACTTCCCAATAAAAAGCGGTGTTTTTCACAATAAAATAAATTATGTCAAGGCAGTTGATGGCATTTCGTTTTCAGTAAAAAAAGGGGAATCCTTTGGTATCGTTGGGGAAAGCGGCTGCGGGAAATCTACAGCAAGCAGAGCTGTTCTTCAACTAATTAAGCCAACATCTGGAAAGGTCTATTTTAAAGACCAGGAATTAACTTCATTACCGAAAAGACAGTTAAGAAATGTACGTAAAAATATTCAGATGGTTTTCCAAGACCCTTATGATTCATTGAATCCAAGATTAACAGTGGAAGAAATTTTGGAAGAACCTTTAAAAGCCCATAATATTGGCTCCAAAGAAGAAAGAAGAAAAAAAATATTAGAAATCATGGATGTATGTGGGCTAAATCCGGAGTACATACACCGATATGCTCATGAATTTTCAGGTGGACAGAGACAACGAATTGGGATTGCTAGAGCGCTTATCTTGAAACCAGAATTAGTCGTCGCTGACGAGCCCGTTTCTGCCCTGGATGTTTCGATTCAATCCCAAATTTTAAATCTTATGATGGATCTGCAGGAAACCTTAAACCTCACCTATTTATTTATTTCTCACGACTTAAGTGTAGTTCGGCATTTCTGTGATCGGATAGGTGTCATGTATTTGGGAAGAATGGCGGAGTTGGCAGAATCAGACTCACTTTTTGAAAATCCTTTACATCCATATACAAAGTCTCTTTTATCGGCTATCCCCATTTCAAACCCGAGACAAAAAAGGGAACGAGTATTATTGCAAGGGGATGTCCCCTCACCGGTTGATCCACCGAAAGGATGCGCATTTGCAAGTCGATGTCCTGAGGCTATGAATATCTGTAGAACTGATAGGCCAGTTATGAGAGAAGTAGAAAAAAATCATTATGTAGCTTGTCATCTTTATACAGAGAAATTACTTACAGATGATGAATAAAAGATAGGAGTGGATGTTATGTCAAAGGAACGAATCATTGATTTTATAGAAGAAAATAAAGATGAATTTATCCGTCTTAGTCGAAGAATATGGGAAAATCCAGAGCTCGGCCACCAAGAATTTAAAGCGTGTGAATGGTTAACAACTGAACTAAAGAAACATGATTTTGAGGTGGAGATAGGGACAGGTGGATTGGCTACTGGATTTCATGGTGTCTATGATTCAAAATTACCAGGACCAACGGTGGCTTATCTCTGTGAGTATGACGCTTTGCCTGGAATTGGTCATGCTTGTGGGCATAATCTGATCGGAGTAATGAGTCTTGCAGCCGGAATTGGTGTTAGTAAAGTGATTAAGGAAACCGGTGGTAAGGTCATTGTATTTGGCACACCTGCAGAAGAAACGAGCGGCGGAAAAGTAACATATGCCGAGCAAGGGTTATTTGATACAGTAGATGTAGCTCTTATGGTTCATCCCTCTCAAAACTATGAAAAGAGTGGAACATCTAAAGCCATGGAGGCTATTCAATTTGATTTTTATGGAAAAGCTGCTCATGCTGCCTCTCACCCTGAAGATGGAGTGAATGCTCTGGATGCTGTGATTCAAACGTTTAATAACATCAATGCACTCAGGCAGCATACCACTGATGACGTACGGATTCATGGTATTATAAGTGAAGGTGGAAAAGCTCCAAATATAATCGTAGATCGAGCACAAGCACAATTTTATGTGCGGACAAAACAGACGGAAACGTTAGAGCAAATGGTAGAAAAAGTAATCAACTGTGCAAAAGGGGCTGCTCTTGCAACTGGATGCCGTTTGGAATTATCAAAACACGAATTTGGTTATGCGAATTTAATTACCAATGAAACACTATCAAGTGTATATAATGATAATTTAATCCAACTAGGTGTGAAAGAAGAAGAGATAAAATCAGGATTAAGCCATGGCTCAAATGACATGGGAAATGTAAGTCACAAGGTTCCTGCTATACACCCTTATATAAAAGTTCCAAATGCCCCATTCCCAGTTCATACAACCGAGTTCAGAGATGCTGTAGGAAGTGAAGATGGAATGAAGACACTCATCCTCGGTGCAAAAACACTAGCAGCAACAGGATATGACATCCTTACTCAGAAAGAAACACTAAAAAATATTAAAGAAGAGTTTGAAAATAATCAGAGATAGAAATGTTTAATTATAACGAATACGACCATAGAAACTGTCAAAATGGAGCGGCTGAAGGGTTATTTCCTAGTTTTTAAGGTTAGTCTTGTCCTTCAGAGCTTGATATAAGTACTTGAGGATAATTCCCGTGCCTGTGGTCAAGCCCCCGAAAAATAGACATTGGAAAATTCGACGTTTATGAAGCATTTTGGTAATTAAAATAATATATTTTAGGAGAAACGAATCCCATTCTTTTTTGGATTCGTTTTTTATTGTAATAACGAATATATTTCTTTAAATTATAATTTCGCATTTATTTAAAGGAATCAGTGATAATCACTCTGGTTCCTTTTCTCCTTCTCATCTTTTTGCAGTCCCAGAACCCTGAGAGCCTGTCAAGGAGAGCACTTGACAGACCCGGATGAAGTTGCTGTTTGTTTGAAGGAAAAACATTTTTCTCTCTGTCTATAAAAATGGGAGGAAAATAAAAAAATTAAAAAATACTGCCTGTTCTACTTTATTAAGGAAGAAAATATTCATTATAAAGAACTAGGCGGCGTTGAATCTTAGACTATACCTACTTGTTTGGTTAAAGGTTAGTTAGTAGCAAAACCGTCCTCGTCAAACTAAAGAATTGAAAGGGGAAAATGATGAAAAGACCTTCTAGAAATTTATGGAAAATCATCATGAAAGGCAGTATGGCGGTGGCAATGGTATCTTCTTTGTCCTTGTTCGGCGCGGGTCCTATAGCCGGGGCAACTTCTTCCAATGTAACCGGTAATAGTAGTGTGTCACCTGAGTTTATTAAGTGTGAGGAATCAACTGTTGTAACGATGAATCTTACAGGGCAAGCAGGAATTACCCAAAATCCAGTGGATGTTACGCTGGTGCTAGACCGTTCAGGAAGTATGGCTGGGACTCCGATGACTAGCTTGAAGTCTGCTGCGAATAAGTTTATCGATATTATCGATGAAGAGTCAGACGGACAGAAGGATGGATCAATTGGAAACGGGAGTCGTGTGGGTATTGTAAGTTTTGCTGAAAGTGCTGCGGTTAATCAGCCATTATCAACAAATGCAACTAATTTAAAGAGCGCGGTTAATAGTTTAAATGCAGTCGGCAATACAAACCATGAATCAGCTTTTCAGGCGGCTAAATCGCAATTAAGTGCTTCTGTACCGACCAATAAAAAGATTATCATTATGTTTACTGATGGACAGACGACAGTAGGCGGAAACCCTTCAGATGATGCAACAGCTGCAAAAGCGGCGGGAATGGAGATTTATTCTATTGGATTAGGAAGCGTAAACGTAAGTCAGTTAAACAATTGGGCTACTGACCCAGACGCCAAGTATGTGTTCATTACACCAGATCCAACCAAACTGGATGAAATATTTAAAGGGATAGGTGCAGCTATTGTAACTCCGGCTGCAACAAACATTTCCATTCATTCTAAGGTAAATAGTAATTTCACCATATCCAATATAAGTACTAATAAAGGAACATCCCAAGGATCTGGAAACGATATAGAGTGGGCTATCCCTACTTTAAGTTCTGAGACCGTTTCACTAACGTATACCATAACACATAATGGCAGCGGGGATGGGGATTTTCAGGTTAATGACCTTGTAACCTACTCGGATGCAAAAGGGCAGCAGGTTAATTTCCAAAGCCCTGTTGTACATGTTACCGGCTGTGACACGCAACCACCTGTCACAGAGGCGATTCTTACAGCTGAAGAAGACTGTGAGCAGGACGGCTGGTACAATAAGGATGTTAGTTTAACGTTAAATGCTACGGATGATAAGTCTGGAGTTGATCGAACAGAATATCTCGTAACATTCAATGGGCAAACGGATGGAACATGGAAGACATATGGATCGCCAGTAACTTTTAGCGAAGAAGGCACCTACGAAATTAAGTACAAAAGCCTTGATAAAGCGGGCAACATAGAGGTTGAAAAATCGGTTTCATTTAACATTGATAAAACGAAACCGACAGTTGATCTAAAACTTGACCGAACGGTTCTTTGGGCGCCTAATCACAAACTCGTTCCAATTAAGGTGACAATTGATGCAAATGACCTAGGTTCAGGCATTAAATCCATTCAACTGGTTTCAATTACAAGCAATGAAGATGAAAATGGACTTGGTGATGGCAATACAAAACCTGATTATGCAGACGCTGAGTTTGGAACTGACGACAGAGCTTTTAAACTACGTGCGGAAAGATCAGGTCTTGGTGAAGATAGAGTGTATACAATTACGTATAAAGTAGAGGACGAAGCATGTAATGAAACCATTGCAACAGCAACCGTAACGGTTCCTCATGATCAATCAAAATAAACAGAGGTAACGATTACTTTCTTCTGCTAAAGAGAAAAATTGGGGAATTTGGTCCATTCCAAATTATGTTTTTATAAAAAATAAAAGGGTTAGTGAAAAGACATTTATTTTGGCTTAATTAAGGAGTGCTATCTCTACTAGTTAGAAAGCACTTCTTTTTTCGTTTAGGAATGGTGCCTGCCACCGCCTAATTTATCTTGTTTCAAAATATTTGAACATTATACCCTGAAAGTTGGATTATGTCCGAGGATTTTAACTAATCATAAGGATTTCTGGTTACCTAACTAATAGTAAGATTGGGTAATATTTTCTCGACAATCCTAGCGGGTAACTATTAAAGAGAATCCATGTTGCTGCTTAATTCATCCCTATACTAATCAAACGCTTGATTAAACCGATTCATGTCATACCAAGTCAACAATTGTAATAATCTACACTTTGATAAAATTTTATGGAATCTAGCGTTAAGAATCTGTATTTTTCCTCGACAAAAAAATTTTCGAAAAACAATTCAAAGTGCGTTTATTTAAAGGGTTAAAGGTAGTTTTAATCAAACGTTTAATTGGCATTATCTTTATCAGACTTTGTCGTATCATTTGGTGATTGCGGACTTAAATGAAAATTAGTAGTTTTACTGCCCCTAAAATAACCGAACTATTACTCTCGACCGTGGGGACGGTTCTGATGGCTTTTTTATTGGTGTTGTTAGAAGATAGGGGCGGTACTATCTAGGAAGAGATAGTAGAATACCGTTAAGTAGTGAGAAATAATTTTATCTTTAGCTCTTCGAGCTTTGCGGAAAATTAGGTAGATTTGAAATACGAACAACAGGGGACAGTTCTCATGGTTTTTTTGTATAGTGCCGAAAAGAGAACCTCTCCTTTTTCCTATGATTGTCCCAAGATTGAACCAGTAAAACCGTCCAACCGCCCCAAAGCATTGGCTACTGCACTTTCCTATTAATGGTAGCTTCTCCGCCAGCAATGAGTTGTTTGGTTTCTACGTCGTATACGGAGCATTTTCCTTTGAATTTTTTTTCTGTGTCTTTGAATGAGAAGAAGAAGTATACTTGTCGGTCTGGACTGATTGCTTGGTGATATTTTATTTGTATATCTGGATATGAGGTAACCATTCCATTACCATCCCAAGTTTAGTAATATCGTTTCTCTACATCTTGGAATAGCATCTTTTTTCGGAAATTTACGGATGCATCGGGCATGTCTTTAAAAAGAGCACTGTCCATGTTTCCGAGTTTGTTCTTATGATGATTGTAAAAAGCATAATGCTTATTGTAATATTCTTGATGAACAGGATAACTTCTTTTCCTTAATGCCTCATAAAATTGATCGATGGTCTCAGTAAATACCTTTTCTTTATTCCCGGGGTATAGGTAGGTTCCTTCTTCAATTACAGTTTCCTTTGCGGATAGTAGCCTGATTTCTGCCTTGGCTGGTTGTCCTGTTACGATTAAAAATGTTAAAGCGAAAAGGCTGCATAGAACTTTTGCTGTCATGGTACGAGCTCCTCAATTCCTAAATTTGTTTTTCTCCATATGCATTTATCATCCTAAAAAGGATTACCCAAATACTTATTACCAGTAAGTAAATAACAAAAGGTCCGCCCATAAATATATCCTACCACCCATGCAAAAGAACGATACGATAGCAGCTAAGAATTCCCATCGCCATTTTGGTTTCAAATGGGAATGATGTACGCAAACTGACAAAAGAATGGAAAAGGGAATCACAATAAAACGGCAAATATTCATGGCAAATGAGCCTTCAACATTTCGAGTGACTGGAACCCAATACCGCGAAATAGTTTTTTATGTATTTGAAAAATTGATTTAAGTATTATAAAAAGCCGAGATCACTAAATATCTCGGCCTTCTTTATGGAATTATTTTAAACTAAAGCAAACCATTTTAGCTTCAGATCCATCATGTAGATCAATAGTAATCATGTATGAACCTGATGATAAGCCCTTAGTGCTTAGGTTATAGATGTATTGGCTAGCTGAAAAGTCATATCTAAAAGTATTCCCAGAATTAGGTGTACTAATGACAGGTACATCCTCGTAATTAGTACCCAATACTGTATTTGTTACTTTTTTAACCGAAATGGTAGCATTAGCAGTTGATACAAACGTTCCCTGGGCATTTGTTAATTGGAATTTCACAGGGATTGTGCTTCCAGCCTTAAATATGCTTGAACCATTGCTGTTAATTGGTTGTAGAACACCGCCGAAATTGTAAACAACGTTATATACGATGGTCTTTTCAAATGTATTCCCAGCCTTGTCGGTTGCTGTTAATGTTTTGGTGTGTAAACCAACTGTTGCCGTATTTAGTGTACCGCTATCTTCAGTTGCAAGACCAGATAATGTATCTGATGCAGACCATGTAGCAAGTTGGTTGAGCGTAAAAGTACCAATGCTTGAAACAACTCCATCGTTTTCAAGAGTAAGACCACCAATAGTAATGACAGGTTTTGTCTTATCTATTTTTAGACCAGATACGGTTGCTGGGGTACTAGTATTACCCGCATAGTCTGTTGCAGTACCGGTAGCATAGTTGTTTAAACCGTCTTCACTGAGGGTAACAGGCTGTGTGAAACTTGCTACACCAGATAAGTTATCTTTTGCAGTAAACGTAACAACAACGTCATCATTATACCAACCGTTTAAGTTAGCTTCCCTATCAGGGCTTCCTGAAATTATAGGGGCAGTTTTATCAATATTGATACCAGAAACAGTTGCTGATTGATTATTCCCTGCCTTATCAGTGGCATTACCAGTAACAGATTGGTTTGCACCTTCACCAAGAGTTTGTTCACCTGTAACACTTGCTACACCAGATAATGAATCGTTCGCATAAAAGCTAACTGTTACATCCTGATTGTACCAACCTGCTGAATTCGGAGTGAGGTTTGTGCTACCGTTAATAGTAGGAGCAGTCTTATCAATATTGATACCAGAAACAGTTGCTGGAGCACTCGTGTTACCTGCATAGTCTGTTGCAGTTCCAGTAACAGATTGATTTGCACCTTCACCAAGAGTTTGGTTACCAGTAACACTTGCTACACCAGATAATGCATCATCAGCATCAAAGCTAACTGTTACATCATCCTTATACCAACCGAAAGAATTTGCTTGTCTATCAGGGTTTCCTGAAATAGTAGGAATGGTTTTATCAAGCTTTATTGTAATTGGTGAAGAAGTACCTATATTTCCAGCTATATCACTTGCTGTACCTGTGATAGTATGGGTTCCATCTGTAGAAAAAGTAACAGGTGCAGATACTGAGCCTGGCAAAATACCTGAACCACCTTCCTCATCAACGGCAAGAAAGTTAACGTTTACATTTTGGTTATACCAGCCATTTGTGTTTGCATCCCTATCAGGAATAGCGGTGACTACTGGAGCAGCTGTATCTAGTACTTGTTTCTTGGTTACAACAAAAGTAATAGTATCAACCGATTTATTTTCCAACTTTGCTCCTGTGGTATTAATATTAGTGAAGGAAACATCAGCGCTATTAAAAGTATATGAATATGTTCCTGGTTGTAAGTTAGAATCAACTTGAATAGTTACAGGAACAATTTCAGAATCGTCCTTACCAGCTAGGTTTACTGTATCTGAATTGCTCGTAGTGATATTCCCATTTTCAGCTATTGTAAATTTGGTAGGTAAAGTAACGTTCGCATTTGTCACATTACCATCCGACTTTACAATAAGATTAAAAGATTGGATTGCTCCTTGTTCCACATATACATTAGAAGATGATGCAACTAATTCAGAAGTAATATCAAGTTCACCAGCTAAAGCAATTCCTGCTGGGACCAAACCTGAAATTGCCAACGCAGTAACTGCACTTAGGGCCTTTTTGCTTAATACATTTCTAAAACTGATTTTCTTCATTAATTTTTCTCCTCTCAAAATAGCAATTAAGAGGGCCGGTTACACTATTAGCTCCATATAGCCCAAGTGTCCAGATAGAGGCTATATTTCAACGCTTCCCAAACAAGCATTAATTATTTGATGCTTTGACACAATTTCCGTTGCCACTTCGATATATCGAACAACATTTATACAAAAATAGTATATATTAGGCAATAGTTAATTTGTACTAATTCCATTCGACAAAAAGCAACTTTCAATCGACAAATATTTGATATTCCAAGGTATAAAATGGGTTAGTAACTCGGATTTGGGGTCAGACCCCTACTCCAGATAATTTAAAGCGTGCGCAATCAAGAAATCAATCAGAACAAAAAAGTCTCTTGAGCCTTTCTAAAAATAGATGTATGTAATGTTAATTTTAGGAAGGCTATTCTTAAAATAGGAGATGTATTAATGATGAAACAAAATAAATATGATGATCCAACTTTCTTTTCTGCGTATGAACAAATGACACGATCAGTTAAAGGACTTGAAGGTGCTGGAGAATGGCATATATTAAAAGAACTAATCCCAGATCTTAAAGATAAAAAGGTACTCGATTTAGGTTGCGGCTTCGGTTGGCATTGCCGATATGCTCGTGAGCAGCAAGCAAGCTCTGTAATCGGTATAGATATATCTAATAAAATGATCCAAAGAGCCCGCGAAATGACAAATGATCCTTTAATTTCGTATAAACAAGAGCCAATTGAAGACATCGATTTTTCAAACTCCCAATTTAATGTGGTCATCAGTTCGTTGGCTTTTCACTATATTAAGTCGTTTAAAACAATCTGCGAAAAAGTTTATGATTGTCTAATGCCTGGGGGAAGCTTCATTTTCTCAGTTGAACATCCAATTTTTACTTCTCGAAATGAACAAGATTGGTATTATGATGACCAAGGGAATCGTCTGCATTGGCCAGTAGACAACTATCAAACAGAAGGAGTGCGTGAAACAACATTCTTAAATGAGAATGTTACAAAATACCATCGTACGATTTCAACATATTTAAATGACTTAATTTACACTGGTTTTATTATAAGAGCAGTTAAGGAATCAGTTCCTTCTGATGAAATGTTAAAAAGTATTCCTGGAATGAAAGATGAGACCCGAAGACCTATGTTTTTAATGATCTCGGCAGAAAAAGAAAATAGCTGATAGGATTTTTAAATAACTGAACGTCAAGAAGAATATCTTGGATTAATCCTCTATTATAGGGCGCAATTCTTCATAAAGAATTACGCTCTTTCTTTATGAATCGGGCCATATAGTTGAGTAACTCACTTTAAATATAAATGGATGATTATGTTAAATTAAATAGAGGATATTGTGAAAAACTGTACTTAACGTAACAGCAGGTTAGACGAACTAGCAATTATTTTTTATCGACTAGGATTAATAAATTGCCTTTTAGTCTTTTTCAGAGGGAAAAGTGTTGTTGTAATTAATCAGCTATTCTTAGACTATTTTACTATCAAAGCTTACAACAAAAAACTATTTACGGACTAGATAAATAGTTTTTGTTTTGTGTCTATGTGTTTATTATTTATATCCAAGTAATGTATTGGAGTCCGTATACAGAGCCAACTGTCATTAGAAATGACCAAAGGATTAAACTGATCCCCATCCAGGTGATTACTCTAACTTTAGATGAACCAAGCAATAGGGCTGTTAAAGCAGCTATATCTGTTCCAAGTAACGATGGTGAAAGCAAAGCAAACACTGGAAGACCGTATTTCTCCCAAATATATCTGGCTCTAGTTTCTCTTTTTGAAGGCTTTGATTTCCCCTTTTTTTCTCTCCGTTTGTTACGCCATTCAGAAATTTGTCTAAAAAACATGGCAAATACTAATACCATAATAAAATTCCCTAAAAAGGCAATAATCCCAATGGCTACAGGTGACATCTCCAACACAATACCTATTGGAATAATATAAAAAACATCCAGAAAAGGCAAAATTGAGGAGATTTTGGGGTCAGACCCCCACTAAGCTAAAGTTTAACGTGGTAAAGTATGACAAAAGGTGTAGGGCAAGTTCTTTCTGCCTTTTCAATGTTTTTCTGGTAAGTATTTTTGCAGAATTAGGAGGATAATGGCGAAAAATGTTGAATATTTATAGGGATATGAATAAAGATAGAATGAGAGGTATTATGCACAGTTGTCTAGAAAACTGCGAGTTTGGTTTCCGGTGGCGAAGTATCATATTACGAGTCGGGGCAATCGGAGGTCAGCTATTTTTTATGACGATTTTGATCGTGAAGTTTATTGGCAATACCTAGAAGAAGCCCGTCGTAATTTTTCTTTTCATCTCCACACCTATTGTCATATGACCAATCATATTCACCTTCAAATAGAAACCATCCACCACCATCCAAAAGATATAATGAAAATGCTTAATTCAAGATACGCGATGTATTTTAATAAACGGCATCGCCTAGTAGGTCATGTTTTTCAAGGCAGCGGAAGGTATATTCATTTAAACCCTGTAGAAGCAAAAATGGTGAAATCTCCTAAGGACTTTCGGTGGAGTAGCTATACTGCCTATGTCGATTCAAGTATTACCAGTATTCTTACTCAACTTTAAATAAAATACGATCTGATTATATATATTTATTTGATATTTACTGGAGTTATGTGAAATATGAGAAATAACATACCAAGTGAGGACATGTAAAGGACTTAATCAAACAAATACTTGAAATTACAAAAAAAGGCATAAATGGACCAGAAGAAATAATAATACTAATAGTAGCTTCGCTAATCTTTATTTATTCTTTAATTATTAAATTTCACAAAATGATATCAGTGAATGACTTGATCGGTTCCTCTTACCAAAGAGTGAAAGAAGCGTACAGCAAGTAATAGTAAATATGAAATATAATAGGGCCTTTATGGTTACTCTGGATACAAAATCTTCGAAATTGAAAATGTACTTATTTCAATTTGCCTAACGGAATCAGGAAATATATTTTAGACACGTCATACAGGATTTATTGGGTCAGATGTTTAGATAGCGTGGGTTTCATGTTTTTATAAAAGATTTAATTAATAGGATTTATGAAGGGCCTATATGGATAATAAGAATATGAATTGCCAGAACAAAGAACTGAGGGAAAAAAGATGATTGTCATTGAAAATGATTGGTTGCAGGTCGGTATTGAAAGATTCGGTGCAGAATTACGTAAAGTGACGCATAAGAAAAATGCGCTGGATTATATGTGGACAGGGGATGAGGCATACTGGGGACGAGTATCTCCTGTCTTATTTCCGATTGTGGGACGGTTAAAGGAAGATCAATATCAATTGAATGGCCAGACCTACAAGATGTCGCAGCATGGCTTTCTGCGTGACGTTGAATTCGATGTGGCTAAGCAGACATCAACAACCGTTTCTTTTGTGTTTGAGTCTCTTGGCTCCTTCGCTCATGTATATCCTTACGAATTTAAAGCGATGATTCAATATAGTCTCATGGAGGACTCGCTGATTGTTCAGTGGCAACTCCTGAATGTAAACAAGGAAGAGATGTATTTTTCCATTGGTGCACATCCTGCATTTAAGGTTCCACTAGTAGAAAAGGAAACCATTGAAGATTTCCATTTGAACTTTTCACCTGCTGCAAATAAGAAGGTGATGGAATATGAGCTAAAGAATTCCCTCATTCATGAGAAAGGGACCGCAAATGATCTTTCAACGATTCAACTCACAAACTCTCTATTTGCCCACGATGCCCTTATTTACAGCAATATCGATAAAGTCACATTGGTATCGAATCAGTCAAATCATGGTGTAGAAGTAATCTGTCAAGGTTTTCCGTTTGTCGGGATTTGGTCGAAATATATGGAAACAG
The DNA here is from genome assembly GCF_030348765.1 of Neobacillus sp. CF12. Lineage (GTDB taxonomy): Bacteria > Bacillota > Bacilli > Bacillales > Cytobacillaceae > Neobacillus. The sequence continues at coordinate 4,226,130 of NZ_JAUCEU010000007.1, forward strand.
ATGGGACAATCGCTCCGTTTGTTTGCATTGAGCCTTGGTACGGCATTGCAGATACATATGCTATAACAGGGAACCTAAAGGAGAAGTTTGGAGTGAATAAGCTTGATGCAGGAGAAACGTTCCAAGCTGAATATACACTGAAATTTAAATAAAAGGGTTAATTGTTAAAATACATGTTGAAAGAGGCTTGGTTTATTACCAAAGCCTCTTTCAAATAGCTTCGAATTTCTTGCTTATTCTTTCCCTTTGAGAAAGGCCTCAGTAAATCCCCTTATTACCACCACAAAAATATTATCCCATTTTCCCTAACCTCAGAAAGAAACCTACCATAAATTTGTAGAAGGGCCATTTTCGCAATTTAATCTAAAATTGCTAATCTATGGAGCCAATAAATAATGCAAAAGCAAATTAAAGAAGTATATAAATGCCTTTTCATATTCTCCACGCCCGAATTTCTTCTTCTAATTCGACTTATAGATCTTCAAAACCTACGAAATCCTACGATGTCTGCCAGTGCGCACAATCCTTCACAGAACATTTTCTCCAAAACTTTCATCATTCGCTGTTACATTAATCGTTTCTCTCTCTGCAAGTCACCACCTGAAATTGGCTTTTTTCTTGGCTTTTTTTAATGCTAAGAAAATCTTAAGATTTACATAAAGTGTTTGTTAAGATTTCATGGGTATCATGATCCTAGAAGCGAAAAATAAAGGGGAGATATGATATCAACTACATAGTTAGGAGTGGAACTCATGAACATATTGGTCTGTGATGATGATAAGGCAATTGTTGATGCGATAGGAATTTACTTAGAAAATGAAGGCTATCAAATATTCAAAGCTTTTGACGGGATAGAGGCCATCGAAATCATCGATCATCAGGAGATCCATCTCATTATTATGGATATTATGATGCCTAGGATGGATGGAATAAGAGCTACCATGAAGATTAGAGAAGATAATAAAATACCATTGATCATGCTTTCGGCCAAATCTGAGGATTATGACAAAATTTTAGGATTAAATATAGGAGCAGATGATTATATAACCAAGCCTTTTAATCCACTAGAGCTAATCGCGAGAGTTAAATCACAGCTGAGAAGATATACAACTTTAGGAGGGCTTGAAACCAAGAGTAATGTATATAAAACGGGGGGACTAATGGTCGATGATGAAAGTAAAACGATAACCGTCGATGGAGATATCGTCCACCTTACACCGGTACAATATAAGATCGTAAAGCTTCTGACTGCAAACGCCGGAAGGGTTTTCTCCATTGAGGAGATTTATGAGAAGGTATGGAATGAAACGGCCTTTAGCCCGGAAAATACGGTAACCGTTCATATAAGAAAAATCAGAGAAAAAATAGAGATTAATCCGAAAGAGCCAAAATATTTGAAGGTGGTGTGGGGAGTTGGATATAAAGTTGAAAAAATATAGTCACTTACTGACAACGAAGATTGTTGTTTTTATCATGATGATTCTCTGTTTTACAGGTATCATCAAAGCATTTGTAGAGGTTGAAATCGTTAATGATGGAGATTTTGGGATCGTTTTTGAAGAAGACTACTTTCATAGCAGTGCATACGTACGGGAAAGTGAAACGATTATCGCCGAGCTAACCCGGCTGTTAACGGAATATAAGAGTGAGGAACATATCTTAAAAGGTGGGACGATTAGCGAGGATGAATTAAGAAGTGAAGAAGAAAAATTATATTCGGATTTTCAAGTAAATTCCAGAAATTATAATCCTAATTTAGGTGAAACGGAAAACTATGAAAAGTTTAAAGCCGAGTATGCAGATAAGATCTCTTTGGCAAGGGATAGACTGATCAAGAATGAATTAAGAGAATTTCATTCCATTGTACAAAATCTAGAAGAGATTGAAAACCCTTTGTATTATGGCAGTGACGGTGTAAATGTCTATACGAACCGTACCCAGGTTGAAAAAGAACAGTATAAAACCTATCCTTCATATCTCGTGTTTGATGGTTATAAAAGAGAGATTTATCCAAAGGAAATAGAAGAGAATGAGCACTTCTATCAAATTGACGAAAGAATAGAAGAATTGGATCCAGAAAGCCAAGTTGTGTATGTTGCTTTTACGAAGGAGTTTTTAACTTCTAAAATGAATGAGTGGAAAGATCATAAAGAAACCGCCACAAAAAGTTTTTATCAATTTTTAGCGTTTTTAGGAGGATTTATCCTTTTCTTTCTATATTTAGTACTCGTGATTGGGAGGAACTCATTTACAGACAAAGAAGTACACTCTAACCCACTAGATAAAATATATAATGATATAAATCTGGTGCTATGCATGTGCCTAATCGCTCTTTGGGTTGGCCTAGTGGACAGTGTCAATATCGAAAATATGGATGTATTGGTCTTTCCGATTACGCTCCCGATTGCAGCAGCAGGGTTTGCGCTTGTTCTATCACAGGTGAGGCATTTCAAGAACAAAACGTTCTTAAAGCATACCTTGATCTTTAGGCTGATTTATATGTTGGTTACATTTGTGAGAAATGTCTATGATAGCGGAAGTGTTGGGGTAAAGACTGTATTATTAGTTATCGGATATCCATTATTGGTTGCGGCGACGTTTTTCATGTTTCCGGTAACCCTGGGAATTGCAGCTTGGTTTGCCTTTAAGCGGGTCAAGTCGTTTACTGCCATACAAGAAGGAGTAGCGCAAATAAAGGATGGAGATATCCAGCATAGCATCGATGTGGGGGGAAAGGGAGAGTTTGCAAAACTTGCCTCCAATATAAACAGTATCACGGATGGGTTGAAAAAAGCAGTTAACAGTGAACTCAAAAGTGAGCGTTTAAAAACCGAACTCATCACCAATGTGTCTCATGACATTCGAACACCTTTGACTTCAATTATCACCTATGTTGATCTATTGAAAAGAGAAAAGGATCCTTCAAAGATAGAACAATATATCGATGTACTGGATCAAAAATCGAAAAGGCTAAAGATACTAACAGATGATTTGTTTGATGCAGCAAAGGCTTCGAGCGGAAATATTCCGGTTCATTTAACACAAATCGATATCGTATCTTTAGTTACTCAAGGTTTAGGAGAACTTAATGATAAAATTGAAGACTCGGAGTTGGAATTTAAGTTAAATCCTCCTAAGGATAAGGTATTTGTTACAGCTGATGGAAAACTTTTGTGGAGGTCCATCGAGAATGTATTATCCAATATATTCAAATATGCTATCAAAGGGTCGCGGGTCTACATCGATATCGAAGATACAGGGAACGATATTCTTCTCACCTTCAAGAACATTTCAGCGTATGAGTTAAATATTTCAGCAGACGAATTAATGGAGCGTTTTAAAAGAGGGGATGAATCTAGATCTAGTAATGGAAGCGGGTTGGGGCTATCGATTGCGAAAAGCCTCATTGAAATCCAAAAGGGGAAATTCACCATTCAAGTCGATGGAGATTTATTTAAGTCGATGATCTCTTTACCTAAATATAAAAATAAAAATGCGTGAATCATACCGTTTTTAACAAAGGAAAAGGACTGGGAATAGGATATCGTAGCGATGTCCTATTCTTTTTTTTTGTGGCTAAATTTTGGATTGTCAGGAAGAAAAAAAGGTTTAGTAATAACAAGTAGATTGGTATAATATGGGACAGGTTATAAAACAAGAGATAGACGGTGAACAAATTGACAGTACAATTAATCATTATTATTATCTTAACCATCATTATCCACGCAACCGAGACGCTGACCTATGGAATTCGTTTAGGGGGCATCAGACTAAAGAAAATTGCTGTTGCGTTGTCACTTACTGGGATCGTTTTACTCATTGCTCGTACTTCTAATATGTTTCAAGCTCCCATTATTGGTGTAATCGTTGATAGAGCGAAAGTAGATCCTACCATTGATGTACTAGCGATATTCCATCTCATATTATTTTCAGCTTCAATTGGTACATTGCTCGCACTATTCTTTTATCCAACGGGTGCACGCCTAGCGATGTTAATGATTGAACGCTTGGAAATAGACGGATCGGCCATCGCTTTAATGAAAACATCGAATATTTATAAATTAAAGAGAACAAGTTCATATGTAAGACGTCCAAGGTTTGAAATGATACATATACTTCGGATTGGCGGAATTCCAAAACGCATTATGCTCATTAATATGGTGGTAACTGCCATTTATACCACTGGGGTATTGGCAGCTTTATACGCTTCGATATTAAATCCAGAACACGGTACAACTGCCAACATGGCAACCGGTGTCGTCAATGGATTTGCAACCATTCTTTTAACGCTTTTATTAGACCCTCAAATCGCGTTAATGACCGAACGTGCCATGAATAAAGAAAATGGAGCAGATGAAATAGCGAAGACCTATGCTTGGTTAATGATTGCAAGGTTTTTTGGTACCTTACTCGCCCATCTTTTGCTGCTTCCTTCTGCTTGGTTCATCTCCTGGGTAAGTGGGATCATTGGATAAGATCGGAAGCTTTTAAAAAATTGCAAAATATGGAACCTTCTATAAAGAAATTCGTATTAGTGATAAATAGAGAAATAGGGGGGATTCGATGGCTTGGTTACTCCTGCTTGCAGTTGTTATTTGGTTTATTTTATTTTTAAGTAAAAAACTCTCCTTTACATTTGGTTTACCTCCAAAATCATCATTGGAGATAACTCCAATTAAAGGGTTAAAAAAGGTAAGTGATCACCTGGAGGAATCGCTTAGTAAAAGTTATCTGGAAAACGTTGAAGCGAGGGTAAGGAAAGAGAATAAGTTATTAGAAAACGAGTACGAGTGGCGGCTACTGGATTTAAAGCGTTACTTTATTTTGGCTTCTCTTTTAAAAGAGTCTCCCATGTTTAGCGAGAAAGTCGATGAACTGTGGCATCAGATGCTCATGTTCACCCGTGAGTATGATGATTTTTCTAAGAATTACCAAGGAAGTATTCTTCATCACAGTCCAAATGTAAAGGTAGCGCCGGACCCTGATTTACGAGGATTTTTTGATTGGGTGTATGCGGAGCTTTTTCTGATAAGAAAAGAGAATATCCACCTATATAAAGGATTTTTTAGATACCCTGTGCATCCCAGTATCATTGAAGAGTTTAGAAATTTGCCAGAAGCTGAACTGATAGATAGATATTTTAGAAGAGATACAAAATATAGTACTGCTGTACTCTCGCTTATCTCTTCCATGAAGAAAACAGCAAATCAGATAAAAGATTATCAAAAAAGTGAAATACACGAAAAAATGAGAAAAAGCAAAAGGGAGCAAAAATTTAACAATATGCTTGTTCCTGTCCTATCTGTTTCTTATTTTCATTATGAAGAATTTTCAAGTTACATGAAAATTAGCAGTGGTAGTTCATCAAGTTGTACAAGTTGCGGGTCGGCCAGCTCCTCTTCTTCCTGTAGCTCCTCTTCTTCCTGTAGCTCCTGCTCAAGCTGTGGTGGTGGTGGGGATTAATGATAGAAAGTGGAACCGTTAAAATCAATGTTATAACGTAAAAATTCGTAGGAGAAATATTCTCACCAGAAATTTATCCTAGAACCCAAAAAAGACAGCGCTTGCATAAATAATTATTTTGTTGTATAAATATTCACATCGTGTTACTCTAGTGATAGTTTAAATTCTTCTGAGTTTAGACCTCCTAAATAGGACTTAGCCTTGACCACTAAGTCCATCCTTTGACCTTTGATTTTATAAATCAAAGGTATTTTTTTGTTTGGGAATGTTGTTGGCGATAATCACTATTCCAAATCATATTTTTTACATAGCTGTAACATCTATTAGAAAACTTCAAGCGCTTTCCTCGACAAAAACATTACTAGAATAAAGGTAAAACTTCATTTATAAAAGGGTTTCGGACGCTTTTAATCAAACGATTAGTTGGTATAACAAATGCTTTTATTTGTAGGAACTTGTAGTTTGGTAGTTTTTATTATCAGTATTGAAGAAAATTTCTTAGAATCCCCACTTTAATACGGCAACTACTTCTCATAAATGTAAGTAAAAAGCGTTTGATAATAGAGTTTATAGGGAATTTAATCAAACGATTGAATAGTTAATTTAGTTTTAACCAAACGACTGATTAAATTAGCTTTAAATACTGCGATACCAAAGTTTATTCCTCTTTTGTAGAAGGGAAAATGTCGAGAGGAGTAACAAGTAAAAAGTGTGGTAAGTAATGCCTATTACTCGGGTGTTCTTCTTCAATTCCATAGTAACTTGGTGGAAATATTTGTCGATATCTTTTTTTAGCCATTCTACAAGATTAAACCATATTTTTATCTAACAAAAGTTAAAGTGAAAATAAAAGATAATAAAGAGGTGGTACTAGTATGAGTTTTGAAACTCTATTAGATTGTTTACTCGGACCAAGAGAAGTGATACATGAAGTAGATTGTTCCGTTTGTGGAGACTATGAAACCTACTATCGAGACCCAGTTACTAAAAAGAACCTGGGAAGAGCGTGTGCCTTTTGTGGTGATGTGCAGACGTTTGAATAGATTGAAATTAGTTCTACTTACACACCCTTATAAGATACGGGATTTAATATTTAAAAACTAAAATATATGTACCATAATTTTGTTAACCGCTGGAGCAAAGACTTCAGCGGTTTAATTTTTTCTTAAAAAACATAGGAATATTGAATCCTTCACATTCTGTTCCATTCCCAAGGATGCACCTGCCATGAATTAAAATGAGCATTGTTGGTATCATAATTCTGTAGACATTAGGATAATGGAATATTCATTATAAGAATACGAGAGAAGGCAATTTAAATGTTGAAACAACTAACAAATAGAGTGTATTATATGCCGCATTATTCGGAAACAGATCGTCCTGCTTTGGGCTTGATTTGTGGGGATTCCTTTAGTGTCATCGTTGATTCCGGAAATTCACCTGCACATGCAAGGGATTTTCTCGAGTTAGTGGATAAAATGGATAAACCGCCTGTAAAGTTTGTGATCCTTACACACTGGCATTGGGATCATATTTTTGGTATGAAAACGATGGGATTCATCACCATTAGTCATGAAGAGACGAAGAAGACGTTAGAGTATTTGCAAACGCTAAAATGGGATGATGCCTCATTAGATGCACGAGTGGAGACGGGTGAGGAAATTGAGTTTTGTCGAGACATGATCAAACGTGAAATGCCTAACCGAGACCATTTGGAATTGAAGCTGCCGGAGCTAACCATTACGAATAAAATGGAGATTGATTTGGGCGGTGTAACCTGTATTGTTGAGCATGTTGGGGGTGTCCATGCGCAGGATTCATCGATTATTTATGTTCCAAATGAAAAGGTAATGTTTCTGGGAGATTGCATTTATCAGGACTTTTATAGCGGTGAATGGAGTTATGACCTGGATGAACTTGTGATCCTATTAGACAAAATTAAAAAATACGATGTTGATACTTATATAACCGGGCACCAAAATCCGCAATCACACGAAGAAATGTGGAGATTCTTTGATGATCTAACTAGTATCGGAAAAATTGTGGATAAAGAGGTTTCTCTTGATAAAGCTGTTGCTCCTTTTACTGAGGTCCGGAAGGAATCCCCGACCGAAGAACAACTTGAGTATATCCAAAACTTTGTTAATGGGAATCAGAAGAAGTCACAAAAGTGATGTCACGAAACATACACGTTTTTTACGACAATTAATTTTAAGAAAATAGACAAAATATCGCTTACCAAAAGGGATTGTTCCACTTTTAATCAAACGATTAGTTGATTTGACAATTGTTTTTATTTGTTACTATTTGGATTTTGCTAGTTTCTATTGTCGGTTTGGAAGATTACTCTTAATGGTCGGGAATCTAATACGACAATTATTTTATTCAAAACAGGCAAAAGTTCGTTTGCTAAAAGGGCTTACGTACAATTTAATCAAACGATTGATTAGTTGAATAAGTTCTAATCAAACGTTTGATTAGAGTGGTATTAAATGCTGCCAAACTGGAGTTTGTTCCGCCTAAGTTGGATGAATATTGTCGAAAAAGGAACTAGTAAAAACGATCTTAAAACCTAAATCGAGCCACCTGTTCACCATGAAGAATGAGCCCATTTATTTCAACAAAGCCCATTTTTTCGTAGATGCGCTTTGCGTGTTCATTACTTGGTTCATATGAAAGTGTGATGGTTTGATGGTGATCTTCTTTTATTTTCCGAATATCATCTATAACCAGTTGGATTGCCTGCTTTCCATATCCTTTTTCTTGATGATTTTGATCAATCATCATGCGATAAATCCAATATTCATGGTCTTCCTCGTGAATTCCATAGAGTGTGAAACCTATCATTTCATCGTCATCGTAGATTCCGTTTGCATGGAAATTCTCAAGAAAATTTAACTGGGCCAGTGATACTGCATTGGATGCTACAAATTTCACTTGGTCTTCTCGGACACGAAGCGATATAGCCTTCAACCAATTATCCTTTGTAATCGTCTTTAAATATAACATTTGTATCTATCCTTTCTACTTGCATAAAATTATTATTAAATAAATGACTTTTTTATACTACTTTTATTATTCAACTCTAATATATTATTCCATAATTTAACAAGGTTAATTTCAATATAAAGGCTAGCCATTTCTAGATTTGTAGTCGATAATAAAAGTGTAGCTTGCTACTCCTTAGCAAGTTGCTAGTAATATTTCATTAGAGCTGTCCGAATAGGGCAGCTCTTTTCTTGATTCTTGATGTTCTTTCCATTAATTTAAGAAAAAAATAACTTGTAAGAAATGTGCTGCAAGCTTTCCTAAAGAAACATAATGTTACCAGTCTATAAGACCTTCGCAAGTGCTCGTGTACCTTGATCAACTAACCGCTAAAAGTATTATATTAATCCTAATTGATACCGAATAGACCGGATCAAGACCTAGCATCTCATGAATATCCACCCGAACCGATAAATAGACGGAAAAATTCCGCTTAATTACTAAATAAAATAAAAACTAGCCTAAATAGACGGAGAGATTCAGCCTATTGACTCAAAAACAGGTGAAAATAGGGGATTTTGCTTTAAATAAGCGGAAAACCTCCGCTTATTTACCCAGAAACGAGCTCTATTCTATAATTAGCCGGAAAATCTCCGCTTATTTTACTAGTACGGTTTCCTCAATTGGAGTTTCTACCCAATCCCTCTCGTTCAAGGTGGGAGAGTCTAATGAGTTCCTTAAGATAAAGAAAATGGATTGACAAAGGCAAGAATTCTATTAAACTAAAAATAGTTCTATCCTCAAGTTACTCCGCAAGTCTATTTATGTCGTTTACAATTCTCCAATTGAAGTCAGATTAAACCTCTACGTTACACTCATTAATTCCGAAGTTCAAATGAATAAATGGCATCTATTATGTATGCTATTAAATGCCCGTGTTGTTTATGTTTTCTATATTCGTAACAGACATGACCATTAGATAGGAGAGGGATTCTATGGGATTTGAAGAAGAATACCAGGCCTTTTTGGATACTCACGTGCAGGCAAGAACCGGTGAACGGTTACGGCGCTTGCAAGAAGGTCACAACCAGGCTGAAATGTTGTTTTTGAGGCAAGTGTGGTGGCCCTCATTTTCCCACTTTCGGTATCTTCATCCAGAGTATGAAGTCGATGATTTTAAAGATGGCAAAAGGTATTTGGATTTTGCTTATATTCGCCCAGCCATCCGGATTTGTCTTGAGGTCGACGGGTATGGCCCTCATCTAAAGAACATAAGCAGATGGCAATTTTCAGACAACCTGGAACGTCAAAACCAGTTGGTGATTGACGGATGGACCGTGATCCGTTTTTCTTATGATCAAGTGAATGAGAAGCCTCGTCGATGCCAACAGATTGTTCAGCAAGTGATTGGCCGATGGGTGGGTGATGAACTGGACCAGACATCTCTGTCCTTTCTCGAAAAGGAAGTGCTTCGGCTAGCGATACGAAAGGGAGAAGCCATATCCCCTATCGAAGTCGAGAGGTATTTGAAGTTAAGTGACAAGACATTAAAAAAGGTACTTTCTCAACTAGTCGATAAAAAGCTGCTGGTTCCCGCATCTGGGGTCAAGAGGGTCCGCTCTTATCGATTAGGGGATCAGGTTAAGCATCCGATCTAATAAATAGGCGGAGAAATTCCGCTTAATTAGTAAATAGCATTAAAACTAGCTTAAATAGACGGAGAGATTCCGCCTATTTATTCGAAAAACATGCAAATGGGAGGATTTTGCTTTGCATAAGCGGAAAACCTCCGCTTATTTATCCCGAAACGGGCTCCATTTCGCAATTAACCGGAAAACCTCCGCTTATTTTCCTTTAGTTGGTTACTCCATTGAGGCTAAGATTGGGTTGTTAGATTGCTAAATGGTGATAGAATGTCGTTGTTGCAATTGAATATTGTTGGGTCGGGTGCTTGTCGACTTTTCTCCTTTCTCCAGGAAGTCTGAAGGGAATTGTGCTGGTAGTTTCGCATACTGTTAGATGAATGGACTGGAAAACGAGAAAACCATCCCGCGCCCGTTGGAAGCATAAGGATGGTTCAGAGTAACTTCTTAAGACATTGTCCATATCCTCCAACAGCTTTACAAGGAAATACCTTTTTAAATTGCCTCCTATAATTTAAGATTCTACCATTTTCATCTTCTCATTCGTTCGTGTGTTCACCAAAAGATTCATATAGGCTGCGGATTTCCTGATTTTGAATGGACTCCGAAACAAATGGAATGAGTGAGGGGTCCTCAACATCCTTTAATTCGGAGAAAATACAATCTAACACCGGTTTACTGACCTTATAATGGTTATGTTTCCCCCAGTTTTTAATCGCGAGCTCTCTTTTCTCAGGATTGTAACGAATCAACTTGTGATGCTCGATGAATCGTTCCAGTAACAAATGAACATGTTCAATTGAATAATTCAATTCAAAAGCCATTAATTTTTTCGAAATTTGATAGATCCCTATTTCATTTGTATGTGGATTCGTAAGTAGATATATGTAAAAATACTTATCCTCCGTGGTCATATTCGCCTCTCCTAAAAGAATCGGATTGCTCCAAAAATCAGTACATATCATTCTATCCCTAGCCATCTTCAACCACTGCCTTCCTTTTATTAAAATCCCTTCATTGTTTATATATTAAAAAAAGAAGAAAATGGTCAGGTGTTTTTCATTCGAAATTGAATAATTAATGACGAAGCCTGACCGGAAATGCAAAGTAAGAAAAATAACGAACTGGGCTATGTTTTCCCAGGTTCGTTATCCTCAGAATATAATGCAACGAATGATTTATAAATTAGTCCTCGATTTTTTCAAACGTAATGATTTGATTCATATCTTCAATATCTAGAGCATGAGCTATACTTGCCAGATGAGGAAAGTGGGCACTGAGCCTTTTTTGGTTCGCCAATTCACTTATTGTGGCATGACGCAAATCAGTGCGACGGGATAGTTCTCTTGTTGTGATCCCTTTTTCCATAAGTAGCGTTTTTAATTTTACAACAACGATTGTATTCATAGTTCTCCTTTGCCCAGCCATTTTTATTGGTTATTTTTTGTGTAGTTAATAAATCAGAATAAGTGGATAAACCTAGTTTTTCATAATGATACTGGAGCCACTACTTCTTGGTTTTGGATTTCCTTTTCCTAACCCTCTTTGGTGGGTAAATGATATAGGATTGCGGGTTATTGGCATTTTCAATGGTGATTCTGCTTAACTGCTCGGCTGATTTCAACTTGTGATTAAAAGAAAATAGTTTCGAATCGATCATGAGTAATAGCTTATTTCGAAACTCTATCTGTGTTTTTCGTTTAATGCTATGGGTTCTTAAGATATGGCAAGGATTAAACCAAATCGTATCTTCATGTTTGTGGGATTTATCGGGAAAGACACATATGTTATGTATATGGTTGAGCATGACCGGGCACATCGCCTTGTTCTCAATGATGATTTTGGCCGTTTCCATGGCACCCTTTAAATTAAATCCGATACTTCTAAGACTGTCGTCTATTATTTCCAATGGTGAGCGATCAACGATGAAAACACGGTGGAACTCTCTTACTAGGGTACATAATTTTGCATTTCGATCCATTAACCCAAACATGTACATCATATGCTGATTAATAACGTAATGATTTTCAATAATCAAACAAATCACTCCTGAATTTCATCATATTGAGTTTAGTTTTTGATAACTGTTCGATAATGGTCCAGCGTTCTAATTACGCTCCTCTCCAAAAAATGAATCTGCGAATCTATGATGGAAGTGAATACAGATGCTATCTATGTATGAATACAAGTTGAGAAGGTCATAAAAACTGGTAACGGGAGTGGCGGTCTAGCCTTGTAATAATGAGGTGCGTTAGTGATTTAACTAATGAAGGGAATCAGAATTTTGCCGGAAAAGTGATTCTAGAAGTGTTTTTCTAACTATTAACCATTATTTAAACCGTTAATCAAAAAATACCATTTATTAATATAGTATTTCTACCGCTAATGCGTACCATTAGTGGATATTTTGTGAAACTAGTCCAATTATGTCGAATAATGCCAATAATATAATTTAATTCAGGCAGTTTCGTACCGCAAACTGCCTGAATAGGAATAATTCTGTTAATTAAGCGAATCAACCTTTTCTTTTAACTTTCTTATTGCCCCGGACCTCCATTGCTTAACAGCAGATAATGACACCTTCTCCCTTTCCGCGATTTCTTTAATTGTTAGTTGTTCAATAGAGAATGCGATTACCCATGTTGTTTCTTTCTCAGTCAGACCATCGCAATAGGTTTGAAAGGTTTCCTTCTCGAGATAAAGAGACTCCTGGCCTTCGATATTTTCCCAGGCTTCCTTATTCGAAAGAATATATTTTCCTTGATACTGGTTGTCTTGGTTCATTTGCGTTAACATTTTTCCTTTCATATAGGAGTAGGCGTAATTCGAAAACCTGCCTTTTCCTTCATTGTAGGATTGTGAAGCTTCCCAAAGTCCAATTAACCCCGTCTGATAGAATTCATCTTGATTTCTATAAATGTGCAAGGATTGGATAATCTTATGAATCATTGGTTGATACTGTACAACTAATTCGTCAAAGCTCTCCACTGATATGGCCCTTCAGGCAGCGCGCTTCCGATATATTCCTAGGTAGCCTTACCATAATCCATTCATAGAAAACATTCGAATCACAGAAAATTGAATTTCACATAGAAAAATAGATTTACAGGGCGAAATTCGCTTCAAATTGGGACCAGTAACTCAAAATTTCGTTTATTTTTAAATAAGTATAAGAGTTAATTTTGATGTAAATAAAGGACCGCGGGGACGGTTCTAATGGCCTTTTTCTCTCGGGAATCTTGGTAAGTAAGCTTCTCAGTTATGGTAGGAGTCGGGAGCGGTAATCATTGAAACATTCAACAGGAGAAGGGCCGCGAGAACCGTCCCCATGGCAAAATTATATTGGTGAAAATCAGCTCTGAAAAATTCAATACTCTGTCATTTTTCGACTATCTTTGATAAAATTTACATTGTATTACTATTACTAGTTTTATAGATTATCTCGGAGGTGAATAAACATTATCAAAAAAGTAAACAGGTATATACTGTTTGCTGCTATTTTTACTATTCTAATAATTTTTAATAATGGTAAGGTACTAGCAAACGGTACGCCCCTTCAACCTATGGGATTCATTGACTCACCATCTGCAGGGTCAACTGTAAGTGGAGTTATCAATGTTCGGGGTTGGATAGTAGATAACGGCGGGGTTTCCAAAGTAGAGGTATTCGTTGATGGAAAAGTTGTCGGCCAAGCTAAATATGGTAGTCCTCGTTCAGACGTACACATTATGTTTCCTGAATACCAAAACGCAAACGCGGGTTATGAATTTAGTTTTGATACCAGGTCACTTAGCAATGGATCGCACTCCATTTCTGTTAAAAGCACGTCAAAAACTGGATCTACTCTGCAATTACAAGGAAAAACAGTAAATGTGCAAAATATACCTCCAATTGGTCATATTGATGCACCTGCTGCTAATTCTTCCATAAATGGAATCACCAATGTGAGAGGTTGGTTTTTAGATTTCAGTGGTATTTCAAAAGTTGAAGTCTTTGTTGATGGAAAGAATGTTGGGCTAGCAAAGTACGGCAGTTCTCGACCTGATGTTCTAAAAGTTCTTCCTGAGTATCAAAATGCAAACGCGGGTTATGAGTTTGCTCTTGATACCACAAAACTTACAAATGGTACGCACGCTATCTCTGTAAAAGGGACTGGAAAAAGTGGCTCTTCGACTGAACTTCAAACCAAAACCGTTAACGTGAAAAATTTGCCCACGGTTGGGTTTATGGACACACCAAAGAATGGATCAACGATTACGGGCATTACGAATGTACGTGGTTGGTTTCTAGACGCTAGCGGTGTTTCCAAAGTGGAGGTCTTGGTTGATGGACAGATTGTTGGGCAGGCTCAGTACGGCAGCCCACGTCCAGATGTTCTAAACGTTTTACCAGCGTATCAAAATGCGAATGCAGGTTACGAGTTTGCTCTTGACACCACTAAGCTTTCTAATGGGTTGCACTCTATTACTGTTAGAGAAACGGGTAAAAATGGAGCCAGTAGTGAACTTCAAGGCATTAGTGTAAATGTCAAAAATGCTGTGAATTTGGAGTTAGTTGGATTTATGGATGCCCCTTCGAAAGGTTCCATTCTCAATGGGATTAGTACTATACGTGGTTGGTTTTTAGACGATGATGGGATTGCTAGAGTTGACGTTTTAGTGGATGGAAAAATTGTCGGACAAGCCATGTATGGTCTCTCTCGCTTAGACGTCCAAAAATTCTACCCAGAATATAATAACGCCAATTCGGGTTATGAGTACGCTCTTGACACTAAAAACTATTCAAATGGGACACACATGATAACGGTTAAAGCTACATCGAAGAACGGATCAACGAAACAGTTTGAAAGTAGTGTGAGTATACAAAATCTTGACCATTTACCGACAATGGGTTTTATTGATTCTCCAAAACCGGGTTCAACCATTGCAGGAAAAGCAACGATCCGTGGATGGTACTTAGATGGTAGTGGTGTTGAAAAAATTGAAGTATTTATGGATGGAAAATTGGTTGGAAATGCTCAATATGGTTTTGAGCGCCTTGACGTGAAAACAGTCTTCCCAGAATACTTTAATTCTAATGCTGGTTTCGAATACTCATTAGATACAACACAATTTACAGATGGATCGCATACTCTTACGATTAAAGAAACGGGTAAAAGTGGAAAAAGTAATACCCTTACTGCAAGTATTACGATTAATAACGGCAATCCATATCTGTTATTAAATCTGATGAAACCGGCTAATATTACAGCAAATGATATCGTTACTTTCTTTGATTCTAAAAATCATCCTAATAGTCCCTTTAAAAAGTATGCGCAAACGTTTATTGATGCTCAGAATCGATATGGTGTAAACGCACAATATTTAGTCGCACATGCTATTTGGGAGACAGGCTGGGGCGGTTCTGATTTAATCGGTTACAAGAATAACCTTTATGGATATGGTGCTTATGATCCTTGCCCTTTCACTTGCGGTTATTACTTCCAATCTGTAGAGGATAGTATTTTTCGAGTAGCCTATCAGATTCGAGTTGATTATCTTAATGAGTCTGGTATTTGGTACGAGGGACCTAATTTAATCGGGATGAATGTAAATTATGCCACAGATCCAAATTGGAAAAATGGAATCGCGAATCTCATGCAAAGTATGAAGCGATATGATAGCTCCTATTATTCCAATACGAAAGAATCAGGCATGTCTACCATTGCTCCACCTCCAATGGTACGAGATATTCCAGCTGGACTGCCTTATCCGGAAGATGTTGTTATTAGCTTCCCTAGTGGGATAAACGCAAAAGTTGTCAATACACCAACAGTTAATTTTAGATCTATACCATATGTTTTAGCATCAACGTTTATAAGTAAGCTTTCCCAAGGTACAACAGTAACCGTATTAGGGTATAATACAGATGTTTTATACGATCCGACATCATCTGGTAATTATGCGTACCGTTGGTATAAAGTAAGTGTTAATGGTCAAATTGGCTGGATTAATGGTGAATATTTAGAGATTCAAAACTTAGCACAAGTAGATTTAGAAAGTGGTACCTTAAATATTCGTAGTACCGCAGCTGATTCAGGTAATACTATCCTTGCTAGTGTTAGTAACGGATCCTATTTAAATCTTGTTACTACTAACGGAGTACCTGTTATACAAAATGGCTGGTATCAAGTAAATCTGCCAAATTCTAAAACTACTGGTTGGGTACATGGAGACTTTATTAAACTAGTAACGAACTAAAAACATGACTGTCGACAAATCCAAATGTCGACAGTTTTTTTTATGAACAATGAACAATGGGGACGGTTCTGCTGGCTTTTTACTGACAATTATTTTGCGTAGATTTAGAGAAAAAGCTTTAGATAATGGGATTCATGCTGTTTTTACACAAACGTTTAATTAACACGCTATTTTGGAAGAACCCGTAGGTAGTTGTAGAAAACTATTTATATTAGAGATTTTTGAAGAATTTTAGAAGAATGCGAACTATTTCCTCGACAATAAATACTCTTGAAATGATGGTAAAGTTCGTTTTTTAAAAGGGTTTGCGGGGCTTTAATCAAACGTTTAATTAGGGCGAAAGGTGTTGAAAAGGGGAGAATCTTGAGGTGTAATGGTATCTATTTTTTGATAGTAATTTGATTATACACAACTACCTCTGGCGGGGAGGCCCATCTATATCTAGATGGGGCAATAGCAACGAATCTTTTTTCATCTGAAAAGGAATGCCTGGATTTGGTATCCCCGTTAATTAAAAGCCAAGTTTTGACCTTCAAAATTATATATTCGTGGTAAAATAGTCTCAGTTATATCTTGAAGGATGAAGACGATGAAAAAGCTTGGGATGATGAAGCACAAAATTGAGGTTTCAAATGAATATGAAGTGTTAGCTAAAAAAGATGAAGAAGTTTCGAATTTACTCTATAAAAATGGAGAATACAAACATGCCATGTATTTCTGTATTCAAGCGATGGAAAAATACATTCGATCTAAAATTTTCACACTGGTCAATCCGAATCTACCATACTTTAGAGAGCGGAACAGAAACCACTCGTTAGAAGATGCCATTGAATTTCTGCTTGAGATTATTTCAACAGATGAAAACTTACGGAATTCGATTAGACAACAGTTATTTGTATCGATATTAGGCGATGTTAACTATCAGCGGTTACACAATAACTTAAGGTATCCGTCATACTCTAAAAAGTTTGATTCCTATTCTGTTTCTTCCTATACAGCAGAAGATTATAAATTTGTAGAAAATGGACTTCGGAAATTAAAACTATATTTAAATGAATTAAATAGAATTTAAGAGAAGGCTAAATGTAGGTGCCTAGCGGGGGGAGGGGGGGCGTTCCGTTGAGTTAGAATTAAGATCCGTCCCCATGCTTCTTGCTAAGAAATCATCTGGTTCTATCCTCTTGTTTTACTGCAATGATAAAATCAATCTCAATCGGAGTATTACTAGGGAGTTCCGCTACTCCAACAGCTGTGCGAGCATGATGTCCTTTCTCTCCAAAAATCTTATCTAATAATTCAGAAGCAGCATCAAGAACTTTTGATGGTTCAAAAAAACCAGGTGCAGTCTGAACATAGCCTGTAACTTTTAATACTTGTTCAACCTTGTCAAGGCAGCCAATTGCAGCTTTTAAACTGCTAAGCCCTTTTAGCACACATATCTCTGCTAGTTCCTGAGCTTGTTCAATCGTAACATCTCTACCTACTTTACCTTGAAAAGGAACTTCTCCATTTATTCTAGGTACTTGTCCACTAATGTAAGCTACACCTTGATGAATCATTACTGGTACATAATGGTAAAGAGGTGCAGTTGCTTCCGGTAACTCGATACCTAAATCTTGTAAACGTTGGTCTATGTTATTCAATTTCTTTCTCCTCTCAAAATTGTTTTTTTTATGTAGATTTTAAAATAGTAATTTACTCCTTATATTCAAGAGGCGTTGTCAGAAATCCTTCTAAAAACATGTTAAAAATGATGCACGGTGAAGAAATCGTATCAGTAGAAGTAAAGATTAAACAGACCATGGGGACGGTTCTCACGGCAATTTATTGAAGCATGAATAAAAAAATAACAATTTCTAAAACTAGAATCGATACTTTCTTAAGGAGGATTAACGAATGACTGAGCAAAATCAATCTGCCAATGACCGGGGACGCAACATGACAAAACGTGGGGTTGAAGCAACAGGCGATGCAGCAAAAAATGTTATTGATACTGTTGAAGATGTTGGAAAAGCAGCAGTTGACCGTATTTCCAATGCCGTAAAGGATGTTACAGCAAGATAACTTGTTTTAAAGTTCTGGTTCCTAGTATAGTAAATCGGTTCAAATAATAAAAACATACTAAGATTGGTAGTGCGGACCAAGGCATTGGTTAGCACTACCATTTTTTATATAGTAGAAGTGAATCTTTGGAGTGGTCTTTCCATAGCTTGTTGCTTCATAGCAGGCCTTGGCGAGATGGTTTCTGGGGTTTCGAAGTCCGTTTTGGGAGAATACTATTCCTAATAGGTAGTGATTTCTAAGGACTTTCCGCTAATAAGGACGTGCATTTCTCCTCAGACAAAACCAAAAAAAGCACCTATAAAGATACTTTATTAGATATTAATTGGTTTACTTTCTTCTTATGATACTCATATTTATTATTTAATTTATCTTTTGTTTTATGATCGAGACAACTATTAAGTAACTCCAAATGATAGTTCTTTCTTAATTCATGCCAACTGTATAGAATCTTAGATTTTAATGACATATTTTCTGGCTCCTATCTTCGATTTCTATATAGTTCGTCCATGAAAGCGCAATCATGGGTGTCGTTTTTGAGAATTTACACCAAAATAACTAGAAAGAAGACATATTGTAGCTTTTCTTTTCATTGCTCATTATTACGCCAAAAAGCTGCACAAATACTCATTTAAAAACAATCCAGCAGGATCAAGTTCTTCTCGTATATGAAGGAAGGTATTCCATTTTGGGTATATTTGTTGTGGGACAATGTGGGACAATGGGGACGGTTCTGATGGCTTTTAATATGTTTTTTTTAATGGCCATTTATCAATTTCGTTTTTCATATTTAATTTTTTGCATTTCTTTATATCTATCAATATCATTTCTAGTTTTCAGTTCAGTTGAAGAGAATGATCTCCTAGAAGATTTACCAGATTGGAAATCATTCCAAATTATATACACGTAGTAAATAACAAAACAACCAAGGATAAGGGATAAAAGTCCCATTTTTGAAACACCTCTTATCTTTTAATTGTATAGACAATGTATTCTTGCGGAAAATATGCCGTAGTAATAGGTCCTTTACCTTCTTGATTTTCGTTGAAGATTAGTAGGTGGTTGGAAAGTTGGTCAGTATTACAAAGAAAATGAACCATAACAGGAAATTTCAGAGAAGCAGTTAGTGATGTGGAAGAGGGGAGCTATTTTCTAATTATTATTATATGGACATTATAAACTATAATTACCTTTTTTTAACTTATTCCAATTTGTTATTTATGTGCTTCCTATTTCTCGAGCTTTGTCGTAGATTGTTTTCCGGGAAATTTTTTGTCGAGAATTATAACATTTTTTAAGAAATGTTTTCAGGAACCTTCATAAACGGTTAAATATTTACAAATGCAGACGAAAATAACTTGTTAAGAAATAGCCTTTCGGAGAGCAAAACGACACAATGTTTAGATTGGGGATATGATAAGGCACTTGCCAGGAACATCATCAGCGAAGGCATTAGCGCAAGATTATTAAAGTGAAAATCCATCTGTTATAAAGAGACTGCAAGAATAATGGAAAGTAAGATTTGGGGTGAAATGAAGAATATGTTAATAGATAAAGGAAATGACGGAACTTTAGGATCATAAAAATAATGAACTCATATTTTTTTATCTAGACGGGCTCGAAATTCCTTTCCGTGTGTATTATATAGTGTATTGGCATACTAGCTCTCTATGCAAATGAAAGGAAGTGTTACAATGGATAATATGATTCCGTCACATACTATGGGGGCTAATGTACTTCCCCAGCCTCAAATGCATTACGGCTACGCGGCACCATGTGTTCAAACACGCGGTTGCGATAGTTTTATCATTATAATCGTGTTGTTTATTTTATTAATCATTATTGGTGCATGTGCTTTCTACGATTAAAAGAGCGGACCTATTAAGGTCTCTCCTTGTAGAATTTGTATTATATTTACAATTCGATATGTCATTGAATGTCCTCCTTCAGATTTTATTAAAATTACACTGATCTGTTAGTTATCTTTTGCCTAGTTATTATTATCTAACGATTCAGTTTCCGATCATTTGACTTTTAAAACCTGCTGCAATCTATGCAGCTTTTTTTTATGCAGCTCAATAAGCAGCAATAGGACCTTCATATCTATTTAATGCAGAATATAACTTTACCTTTATAAGGAACGAAAAATAACCCCAAATGATGTGAATATTCATTTGAGAACATTCCCTCATATGATATTTTGTTTAAAAGCTTTAATAAATAGTTTGCTATGTTCGGATAATTTCTTGCGTTTTAATCGAACGATTCCAAAGGAAAAACGCTGTTGACTTGGATGCTTGAATGGTCTTGTAATAACACTTCCATTTTGAATAGCAGCGACCTTGCTTAATAGTAAATTCATGGAGAAAACAATACCCAATCCTTCTGATACTGCTTCGGAAATAACGTTCACATTGTTTGTTGTAAATAAAATATTCATATTAGGAACATAGTCAAATAGTTCATTTACAAATCCCGACCAAATAGGATCTTCAAAAAGAATGATTGATTGATTAGCAAGGTCCTCAACTTGTAAATTCTCCAAATAGGCTAGTGGAGAATTTTTACTAGCACATAAAACTGTACCCCCTTCGAGAATTGTCTCAAATTCTAATTCTGGATGAGAAGCTACAAGTTCGTCAGTAAATACTGTAATACCAAAAACACTCTTTTCCGTTAAAACATCAGATAAGATATCATGTGGTTTTTTTTCAAAAATCTCTATTTGACTATTTGGATAATTTTTTTTGTATGTTTTAAGCGCGCTAGGGACAATAAACATAGCATTAGGATTTGCAGATATTGATATTTTGACATGCTCTGGATTAAGATTTTGATTTACAAAAATGGTTATATCTTCTACTTTTAACATAATTTCTTGCGCTTTACTGACAATAAATTTACCTTCTTCTGTAAGCTCAACACCCAATCTTGAACGATTAAAAATCTTCATTTGAAGTTCTGATTCTAGATTGGATATGGCTTTACTAATACCAGAAGGAGATAAATGTAGATTCTCGGCAGCCTTAATTAATGATTTTGTTTTTGCAACCTCAATTACATACTCCAGTTGTAATATATTCATATCTTCACTCCGTTTTCTATTAAGTGAAAATAAATCAATTATATCACACTTATTTTCACTTTATATTTACTTGAAGGCAAAGTATATTGATAGAGGTGTTGATTGTGTTTCCGACTAAGATTTCGCTAATTTCGCCATAAAATATCTGAAGATTAATCTAAGATACAAGAATTACAAGGTGAGAGTGCGAAATAAGCAGCACAACAGCATTTAGCAAATGAAAGAACAGTTTTTTGTAATATCCTACTAAATTTATTAAAGGGGAATAAAGATGAATAGACAGAATCGCACAACAATGAAAGCCTTATCAGCGACACTAGCCGTATCTCTATTCAGTATGCCTTTGCTTAATACACAGTCATTTGCAGCACCAAATGAGGTTGCATCGGTGAATGTGCTAGCTTCAGATGAGAAAGACGTAGCAAAATTCCGTATTATGGAAACAACAGATATTCATGCGAATCTTTTAAACTACGATTATTATAAAGATGCTGCATATGAGAAAGTAGGACTAGCAAAGACAGCTACATTAGTAAAAGAAGCACGTAATGAAATAAAAAATAATGTTCTAGTTGATAATGGGGATTTAATTCAAGGAACTCCATTAGGAACTTATGAAGCAAAAATTGATCCTTTAAAGAACGGTGAAGTTCATCCTGTATTTAAAGCCATGAATCAAATGGGCTATGATATGGCAACACTAGGAAACCATGAATTTAACTATGGATTAGACTTTTTGGACGAAGCATACGATGATGCTAATTTTCCGTATGTCAATGCAAACGTTTTCGTTGATGATCATGACAATAATCCTGATAATGATAAAAACAAATTTAATCCGTATAAGATTCTAAATAAAAAAATTGTTGACGAACAAGGTAAGAAACATGTAATAAAAATCGGTTTCATTGGCTTTGCTCCACCTCAAATTAATGAGTGGGATAAAGCAAATCTTGAAGGCAAAGTTGTCACTAAAAACATCGTTGAAACGGCTAAAAAATTCATCCCAGAAATGAAAGAAGACGGAGCAGATCTTATTGTAGCCATGACACATTCAGGCTTTAGTGCGAACAAAGGTAATACAGAAGATGTAATTTATGCGTTAAGTGAAGTTCCTGGTATTGACGCAATTACATTCTCTCATACACATAAAGTATTCCCAGCTAAATCAGAATCTATGCTTGATGGATTATTTTTAGGTTCAGATAAAAAGCCTTTACCTGGCATTGATAATGCAAAAGGTACAATCAATGGTGTACCAGCTGTACAAGCAGGTTACGGTGGTGGTTCTTTAGGATTAATTGACCTAACGCTTAAAAAAGAAAAAGGGAAATGGACTGTTTTAAACTCACAATCTTCAACTCGTGAAATCTGGGTTGATGTGAAAGACCCAGTTACAGGTAAAACAAAAACAGAAAGTACAGTAGCACCTGATCAAGAAATAGTTAATGCGATTAAACAAAATCATGATGCAACTGTTAACTATGTGAATACACCAATTGGATCAACTACAGATGATATTCATAGTTATTTTTCATTGGTACAAGATGATCCTTCCGTTCAAGTTGTTACAAATGCACAAAAATGGTTTGTAGAGAAATATGTAGCTGAAAAGAAACCAGAATATAAAAACTTACCGATTTTATCAGTTGGAGCACCATTTAAAGCTGGACGTAATGGAGTTGCTGAATACACAGAGATTAAAAAAGGTGATTTAACGATTCGAAGTGCAGGCGATTTATATCTATATGATAATACGCTAAAAGCAGTAAAAGTCAAAGGTTCAGTTGTCAAAGAATGGATTGAAATGACTGCCGGTAAATTTAATCAAATAGATCCAAATAAATCAGAAGAGCAAGCTTTATTAAATCCATCTTTCCCTGTTTATAACTTCGATGTGATTGACGGTGTAAACTATCAAATCGATGTAACCAAACCAGCAAGATATGATGTGAACGGAAATTTAGTTAATAGTGCATCTAGTCGTGTAGTGAATTTAACTTATAACGGCCAAGCAATAGATTTAAATCAGGAATTCATCGTTGTTACAAATAACTATCGTGCTGGTGGCGGGGGGAACTTCCCAGGTGTTAAAGGAAGTGAACTTGTTGTTGACTCAGCTGATGAAAATCGTCAAATCTTAATGGATTACATTTCTGAAATGAAAACAATTACGCCAACTGCCGACAATAACTGGTCGATTGCACAGGTTAACGGTAATGTTAACGTAACTTTCACAACTTCACCAAAAGCGGAAGAATATATTCATACAAATAGTAAAATCTCATTTACAAATAAAACAGATCATGCAGGTTTTGGTATTTTTAAATATGATTTAGGCACAGCTCCTAAAGAAAACATTAAAGTGCAATTACTAGGCTTAAATGATTTTCATGGACAACTTGATACAGATACAAAAGTAAAACTTGATGGGCAGGATGTATTAGCTGGTAGCATGGAATACACAGCTGCTGCTATGAAGCAACGTGAAGCATCAAATCCAAATACTTTACTTGTTCACGCGGGAGATATGATCGGTGGTAGTCCTTTAATCTCAGCGGCATTCCAAGACGAACCAACTGTTGAAGTAATGGAAGCAATGGGCTTTGATGTGGGAACTGTTGGAAACCATGAGTTTGATGAAGGTATTACAGAATTAAAGCGTATGATTAATGGCGGTGAACATCCGAAGGGTACAAAAGGGTATGATGGTATGAACTTTCCAGTTATTGCTGCCAATGCCTTTGATACTTCAACTGGTCAATTAATCACACAACCATATGCAATTAAAGAAGTAGATGGTAAAAAGATAGGTTTCATCGGTGTTGTAACACAAGAAACACCAACAATGATTGTCCGAAAAGGAAATGAAACACTTGAAATCCGTGATGAGGCTGAATCAATTAATCAGTATACGGATATTCTTAAAAAACAAGGAATTGAAGCGATTGTCGTTCTAGCGCATAATCCTACACTTCAAACAGGTAAAGCAGATCTATTTGATGCATCTGAGATGGCAGAAAAAGTAGATGATGAAGTAGACGTAATTTTTGCAGCTCATAATCACGTATATGTTGATAAGGAAGTAGATAATAAATTAATCGTTCAAGCTTATTCTTATGGCTCTGCATTTTCAGATGTTGATTTAGAGCTGGATGCAGTAACTGGAGAAATCGTTAAAAAGGACGCTGAAGTGGTAACTGTATACCAAAAAGACTATACACCAGATCCTACAGTTTCTGCGATTATGAAGAAATATGAAGATTTAATTGCTCCAATTAAAGCAGAAATCGTTGGAGATTCGATGGCAACTTTACCAAAAGGTTATCCATCTATAGATACTTTCGGCGATTTTGCAATTGGAAACTTAATAGCTGACGGTATGAAAGCTTCAATGAATGCGGACTTTGCAATGATGAACGGTGGTGGAGTTCGAGCACAACTTGATGCTGGTGAAGTTACGTTTGGTGACTTATTTGCCATTCAACCATTTGGAAACGTACTAAATAAAGTATTACTTAGTGGTGCAGATATCGAGATAGTATTAAATAATCAAATTACTGATAAAGGTCTTGATTTCCATATTGCTGGATTTAAATATACGTGGAATTCTGCAACGAACAAAGTGGTAGATATCGTTTTACCAAATGGTAATAAAATCGATCCAAACAAAGAATACTCAGTTGTTGTGAACAACTATATGTACGGAAATGTCAAATATGGTATTGGTGTACTTTCAACTAATCTAGAAGTAGGTCCAGAAGATCTAGAAGCAACAGTAGATTATGTTAAATCACTTCCAAAACCTTTCGTTTACGTAGTTGAGGGACGAATTCAAAAAGTAACAACTACTCCTTAATGAAAGAAGAGTAGTAGAATAATATATTATCGATCATTCAATAACCCCAATATCTGGGGTTATTTTTTTAATGAGAAAGGATATTTATCTTCAACTACCATGTAACAATCTAGCCCATTTTGAGGTTCTTTTGACATTACCGGAATTAGATACACTAGTCCTCGACAATTATTTTAAAGGTTAGGCACGAACAATGGGGACGGTTCTGATGGTTTTTTTCTTACAATTATTTTGCGTGGATTTAGAGAAAAAGCTTTAGATAATGGGATTCATGCCATTTTTACACAAACGTTTAATTAACACGCTATTTTGGAAGAACCCGTCGGTAGTTGTAGAAAACTATTTAAATTGGAGATTTTTAAAGAATATTAGAAGAATGCGAACTATTTCCTCGACAATAAATACTCTTGAAATGATGGTAAAGTTCGTTTTTTAAAAGGGTTTGTGGGGCTTTTACACAAACGTTTGTTTTGGTCGAAAGGTGTTGAAAAGGGTCATCATATCTAGACTGGGCACTAGCAACGATCTTTTTCCAAAATTAGATTAGGAATGCCTGGAGTTGGAATCCAGGCAGAATTGAGAGCTTACACAAAAAGGAGGCAACTTAGTATAAATTAAGTTGGGTTTTTAATTAAGACTGCTCTTACCTGCCTAATCAATTCAACACCAAAACATGAAGCTGAAACAGCCAGGCAAATGCTAGGATAAGTCTTATGTTTTCCTATAAATGGTAATTTTTTTGATAATATGGGAGGGATTTGGATTATGATGCCATATTAATATTACCTGTTTTAATGAAAATCCTCTTACCTGCCGAAAGGAGTCCTCCATCTGCGAATTCTTTTCTGCTACCTGCTTAGATCTCCATCTTATCTGCATAAATCCTTTGTTTACCTGTCTAATCAATTCAACACCAAAACATGAAGCTGAAACAACTAGGCAAATGCTAGGATAAGTCTTTGTATTTTCCTATAAATGATAAATTGTTTCGATAATATGGGAAGGACTGGGATCATGATTCCATATTGATATTACCTGTTTTAATGAAAACCCCTTTACCTGCCTACTCAATTAAACTCCATGCACATGGGTAAGATTATGATGGCTTTCTCATTGGTTCTTTCTGGGCGTTATTTTTTTATGAGGTTTGCATCGGTCCAAATTAACCTAACTGATTCTATCATTCTGACGTTCAGTTAGGCTTAATATGACCCCTGGAGTAACCCCTGTTGACCCAAGCAATACCATAGATTACTTCATAGATTTCTTCAAAGATTACTCAAAGAAGAAATACTATGTCATTCTTCCCTTTCCAATCTCTAAAAAATATTTTTTTAGACCTGTCCTTTTTTTCTTTTCGCTTATATATAAGAGGTGAAGGAACTTTAGCCCATCGAAGGGCTGAATGCATCTTAAGAACGACTCAAGATTCTTTTTACATAAAAGCTTAAAGGAGAGTTTCGGATGAGCAGGTTGTTGATTAAGGAAAATCCGGTCATGATTATCCCGAGTTTGGCGGTGAAGATTGGTTTAAATGAGGCTGTGGTGTTGCAGCAAATTCATTACTGGCTTGGTATTAGTAATCATCAGATTAAGGGGAGAACCTGGGTGTATAACACGTATGAGGAGTGGAGGAAGCAGCTGCCGTTTTGGTCAGTAAGTACGATTAAGCGAACGATTCTTTCGTTGGAGATGAAGGGATTGCTGCAGTCTGATAATTTCAATGAGATGAAAATGGACAAGACGAAGTGGTACAGCATTAACTATGATGCATTGCAAGAGCTTGAAGACAGCACGAATGAATATCCAGTTAGTCCTATTGAGGATTCAGCAACTGAGGGAGTGGGGGAGAGCAAGAAGGAGGTCAGTCCATCCGTGAAACCGAACATCCCTATTGCTGAAATTATCGACTATTTAAATGAGAAGACTGGAAAGAACTTTCGACCAGGTTCGAATAAAACAAAGGAATTAATTAATGCCAGGTATGGAGAAGGATTTACGCTTGAGAATTTTAAGAGAGTCATTGATTTGAAATCAGTAGAATGGCAATCGGCTCCCAAATGGAATAAGTTCTTACGTCCCGAGACGCTGTTTGGAACAAAATTCGAATCCTATCTGAATCAGCAAGAAGAAAAGAAGAGAATGATGGAGGAGGATTTTAACTTTGATAACTAAAAAAGAACTGTACACACTAATGAGATTAATCGTGGTCTATTACGAACAGTTTACGATCACCCAAGAGAGGTTAGATTGCTGGCATTTGGTTTTAAGTAAATATTCGTTTGAAGTGCTGCACGGGAATCTATTGAAAGTTGTTAAAAGTTCGCCGCATCCTCCCAAGATATCCGATTTGGTTCAGACATCGTGTGGGCGGTATATCCCTAACTATTTTGAACTTAATATAACGGCCGGGGAAAAAGATTGATGAGTGCTGGGGTCAGCAATTAATGGCTCTTTTCAGAGAGGAAAAGAAACAACTTTTAGAATGGGGATAAGAAAAGGCGCTTAATGGGTTGCCAGGAACACCATCAACGAAGGCATTAGAGCAAGTTTTTTTAGTGAGTGAATTTAAGAATAAATTATGGAACTTTAAGTTTATTAAATAATGAACTAATATTTTTTCATCTAGACGGGCTCCAAATTCCTTTCCGTGTGTATTATATAGGGTATTGGCATACCAGATCTCTATGCACATGAAAGGAAGTGTTACAATGGATAATATGATTCCGCCACATACTATGGGGGCTAATGTACTTCCCCAGCATCAAATGCATTATGGCTATGCAGCTCCATGTGTTCAAACACGTGGTTGCGAAAGTTTTATCATTATAATCGTGTTGTTTATTTTATTAATCATTATTGGTGCATTTGCTTTTTGCGATTAATAAGACCGTGGTAAGACCGTGGGGACGGTTCTTATGGCTTTTTTTTCGGAGATGTGGGGGTTGAACCCTAACATTGAGGTCCAGATATTCAAACTCAAAGTGAGATCTTTCGCTTCAAGTTTCTTTATTAGTATGACGTAGAAATTCAAGAGGGTGTCCAGAAAGTTGGTGAAAACCAACTAACTGGAGCCCTTTTTTTGTACATTTCAGTATCCTTGGTACCTAAAAATCACATGTTTTTAATTGGACGTTTGCTCTGCATATTTTTTGAAATTATCTAGGATTGCCTGCCATCCTTGTTGCTGCATCTCAATTGAATTCGTCGTTTCAGCATCGAACGTTTCAATTACTTCGGTTTCATTTTCTTTTCCTTTAAACGTGATAGTAACTCTACGTCCGTCCTCCATTGAATAAGCAATTACCTCATGTACTTTCACTTCATCATAAACTCCACCAAAATCGAAACCAAAACTGCCATCTTTGGCTTCCATTCTTGAAAGGAATTTTCCACCTGCTCTTAAATCATTCTCCGCAAATGGTGTGTGCCAATCGTCTGAAGCTGTGTTCCACTTTGTTATATGGGTTGGCTCTGTCCAATATTTCCATACCCTCTCTACTGGTGCTTGAACGGTTGTTTCTACTGTGATTTTTTTCGTTGTTTCCATTTCATTTGTCGCCTCTCTTCATACGAATATTTATTAAGCGATTTGTGCCAATGGTGTCTAAATTTATTGTAAATGATTTCGAAAAGATATGCTATTTCTTCACTGTTATATTTTACTGCCCTTGTCATCTATTTCCGAACGGGCACCCAATCGGGATAAGGAGGAATGCCTTTTATCTTTGTTTGGAAATAAAAAAAATTCCGTATAACAATAATGATATAACTGAATAAAATAATTTTTTATTGTAAAACAATAAATACTGTTTTATAATCAAATAGACTTTCAGTATAGAAAGGTTAGCCATTGTATTCCAACCCTCCCAAGACACACAGGGAAAATAAAGTAGAGATATTCAACACTGTGAAAAAAGAATTAAACGTCCAAATCTATCATTGAAGGAGAACAAATATGAGCAATGTACCTATCATCAGCTTGAGTAATGTGACCAAACGGATTGGCCGAACCACCGTTATCGACGATCTTTCATTTGACGTACCGCAAGGCGAAATTTTCGGATTTCTTGGTCCGAATGGGGCTGGAAAAACAACCACAATCCGTATGATCGTCGGACTGATGTCGATCACTAAAGGTCAGATACTGATTAAGGGGAAAAATATCAAAACCGAATTCGAGCAAGCGATCCGGCACGTCGGCGCCATTGTGGAAAGTCCAGAAATGTACAAGTATTTGAGTGGCTACCATAACCTCGTTCATTACGCTCGCATGGTGCCGGGGGTAACCAAGGAACGGATAGACGAAGTGGTTTCGCTGGTCAAGCTAGAAAACCGTATCCATGACAAAGTTAAGAAGTACTCACTCGGCATGCGTCAGCGTCTGGGAGTCGCCCAAGCACTGCTTCATCGGCCGTCCCTGCTCATTCTCGATGAACCGACGAACGGTCTTGACCCGGCAGGAATTCGCGAGTTGCGTGATTATTTGCGGCATTTGACCCGTACGGAAGGAATTACCGTTGTCGTCTCCAGCCATCTGTTGTCCGAGATGGAACTAATGTGCGACCGGGTCGCCATTCTCCAGCGGGGCAAACTGGTTGATGTGATGCCGATTCAGCATATTACCGGGGGGGACGAAGCCGGTCAAACGTACCAGATCCAAGCGCAGCCGGCGGAACAAGCGGTGGTGACCATGAAGCAGATGGATGGGGTCCAGGAAGTCAAACTGACTCAGGACGGATTCGTCGAGGTTACCGCCGAGCGGGAATGCATCCCGGACATTCTAGTAGGGCTGATGCAGAGCCACATTCGGATCTATGGCGTCCAGATGGTTAGCAAAACACTAGAAGAACGATTCTTAGAAATAACGGAGGGTGGACAAATTGGTTAATCTAGTACTCAATGAAAACATGAAGATTTACCGAAGGATGAGAACGTGGATCCTCGTCGGACTTATGGTCGCTTTTGTGCTTTTTGTCAACTTTATTGAATGGCATTCGGATGGGAAAAAGGCGCAAGATGAAGGCTGGCGGGCAAAACTGCAGCAGGACAATCAGCAATATAGCGAAATTCTGAAGCAGCCAGAGCTGGGTAAAGACGACCGAACGTTCTATGAGCAGCAGCTTGCCATCAACGAGTATCACCTAGAGCAGAATATTCACTCAACAGACGGCACGCTGTGGGATGGCGTGAACGGTTCGGCAAGCATGATGATCGTGATTACTATTTTCACCATCATCATTGCCGGAGACAGTCTGGCGGGCGAATTTTCGTCCGGCACAATCAAGCTGCTGCTCATCCGGCCAGCTAGCAGGGTCAAGATCCTTATCTCTAAGTATATCTCTTTTCTATTGTTCAGCATGCTGTTGTTACTCACTCTGTTTGTCGTATCCGTCGTGGTCAACGGAATCTTATATGGCTTTGGATACATGGATCTGCCTTTGGTCAGCGTGAATGCAGAAGGGGAAATCGTGGAAAAAAGCATGGTCCTCAACCTGTGGAAAACGTATATGCTTAACGGTGTATCCACGGTCATGTACGTAACCATGGCCTTTATGATTTCGTCCGCCTTCCGAAGCAGTGCGATGGCTATCGGGTTTTCCATCGGCACCTTGTTTGCGGGCAATATTGTTCTGGAGGCATTGCAGAGATTCGATTGGAGCAAGTACCTGTTGTTCGCTAACACCGATCTCACCCAGTACCTAAGCGGACGTCCTTTCCAAGAGGGAATGACCTTGTCCTTTTCCATTGGAGTGCTCGTTGTCTATTTCCTCGTGTTTAACTTGGTATCTTGGCTGCTTTTTACACGTAGAGACGTGGCGGCTTAATGTTTGGGTTGCAATGGGGGTTGCAATGGGGACGGTTCTGCTGGCTTTTTTCTCATCGGAGTCCTTGGTAAATAAGTTCCTCCGGTTCGATGAAAGTAGTGATATTTGAAGTATTCAACAGGATAAGTACCGCGAGAACCGTCCCCATGGTATGGATCTTTCTGGATTAATAATTGTCCTTCTTGTAGTATAAGTAATATGATTTACTGACAACTAAGATGTAGGAGGATAAGTTTTGTATAAATTAGTGGCAATAGATATTGATGGAACGCTGATGAATGATCGAAAAGAAATAACAAAAGAAGTGAATGACGCCATCCAAGCTGCCAAAGCTAAAGGAGTGAGGGTGGTAATCTGTACCGGAAGGCCAATTGTTGGTGTCCAATCGATTATTGAAGAATTGAAATTAAATGATGAAGATGACTTCGTGATTACCTTTAATGGGGCTCTTGTGCAAAATACTCACACTAAGGAAGTAGAATCTCAAATTACCTTAACCTATGAAAACTTAAAAGAACTATACGAATTAAGCCTAGAAATCCATTCACCGCTTCAATTCTTTGATACAGAAAATCTTTATACACCTAATAGAAAGATCAGCATATACACCGTTCATGAAGCCCATATCAATCAAGTTCCTATCAATTATCTTCCAATTGATGAAGTATCAAAGGACATGCTTATTCCAAAAGTAATGTTTATTGATGACCCGGAACGTTTGAATACAATCATTGCAAACATACCCGAATCATTCTGGGAAAAATATACGTTCGTGAAAAGTACGCCGTTCTTTTTAGAAATCCTTGACCAACGTGTGAGCAAAGGAAATGCAGTCAAACAACTTGCCGAAAAACTTGGGATTAAACGGGAAGAAGTCATCTGCATCGGGGACGGCGAAAATGATCTAAGTATGATTGAATATGCGGGCTGCGGAGTGGCAATGGACAATGCGGTATCTGTCGTGAAAGAAGTAGCTCAGTTCCATACATTATCCAATAATGATCATGGAGTAGCTTATGCGATTGAGAAGTTAATTTTGGGGTCATAACATTGGGTAACATTGGGGACGGTTCTGCTGGCTTTTTTCTCTTCGGGTTTCTTAGTAAATAAGAATTCTCATGTAAGGTAGCGATCAAAAAAATGTAGTCAGCAATGATTATTTGGGAAAAACCATAGGAACCGTCCCTACGGCATAAAATACGTTAGGAGGAATGCAGTGTGAAAATGGAACATGTGGGGATTATGGTCAATGACATGGACGAGTCTTTGGCGTTCTATCAAAATATCCTCGGTTTAGAGTTAAGAAATAGAGAATGGTTAAATGACACGATTGAGCTTGCCTTTTTATTTTTCCCAGAGCAGCCGAGTGTAGAGGTTGAACTTATCTACGGCGGTCCGGTTGAAAACGAAGGAATCGTGAATCACCTAGCCTTTAGAGTTGAAAACATTGAAGCTGAGCTTGCACGCTTTAAAGAAGCAGGCGTCAAATTAGTGGATGAAGAACCTCGAAGCATATTAAATGGTACAGTGAAAATCGCCTTTTTCCAAGGTCCGAATGGTGAGAAGCTAGAATTGGTAGAAAGATAAGGGTATATAGCAATAGGAGAACGAAAAAGAGGGGAAGTACCATTTGGTATTTCCCCTCTTTCTAGATATCGTTCCTGTCATACCCGACTTTTATCGATCATCACGGTCATCATCATCGTCAAATTCAACTCGCGTTACATCACCTGATTGGGCATCAACCCGAACGTCCGCTTCGCCACGATTAGACTGAATTTCAAATTTAAATTCTAGTCTGCCATGTTCCATTTCTTGTTCCACTTCTGTAATCGTCCCATTAACTTTGTTAAGAGCAATTTTTGCTGCCTCTTCAATTGACAACGTTGAACTATTTGTCGACGGAGTAGAAGGAATATTGCTATCATCATCTGTCTCTACTTTATAAAAAGTTTTCCCATGCTCGGTTTCCAACTCAATCTCCTGTCCTGCGGAAATTTGAGGTAGGCTTTGTGTCTCCACTATATTAAAAGTTTTTTTGTCATCAAGATGAATAGAATCGTCAGGCTGGGTCCCGCTTTTTGAAGCTCCCACAGCCGCTGCACCGCCAAACATTAGTAATACTGATAAACCGCCAATCATCATCTTCTTTTTCATTTTCATTTCCTCCTTGTTTCTGATTTTTTCTACACTTTCACTATATCCAGCCAAAATGAGAATAAAAGGATAGAATCATTAGAATTAAATGAGAGAGTTTTATCCGGTGCCTATTATTCCCTAGCCTTGCGAAGATTGATTGGTGGCAATCGATATTGATGGGTCGCTGATGAATGATTGTAAAGAAATAACAAAGGAAGTAAAGGATGCCATTCAAGCTCCTGAAGCAAACTTTCAGATCAATCAGAGTGTGCTGCAATAACGGCAGTTTGCTCAGTATAATTCGAAGCCAAACTAAGCATCATGGCAGTCTCCTGAAATATGGATATTATGTTCCGGCTAGTTTCTACTTTGTGATGAAATGGTGGTAAATTATTCCTTGTATATAGTAAAATATTACTACGCCTTATTTTTATAGAGTTTACTATTTTAACAGGAAAAGAGAGGCACCTGAACCTGAACTTTTTTGAAAGACGAATAAGTTATTTAGGAGGAATTCGTTTGAAAGAGGACTTTTTGAAGTTAATTTCAATTTTGCTTGGCCAGGAGCCTGGTGACCTTGTTGTGGATAATCAAGAGCAAATTCATAGCCTAGGGCATCGATTTAATGAAACTTTACATATTAGCAAACAAGAGGAAAAACTCCATACTGAACTCACGTTTGAAGGAAAAAGTTACTTAATTCCGCCGGTCCCGTTTGCAAGTACCAATGAGCAAAACCAGATGTTATCATTCGCGTTTTTAGGACTAAATCCAAAGTTGTTTTTAGATAACGATAACACGATTCGTGAAAAGGAAAACGCTGGTGAGTCGTGGGCTCAATATGCTACTGCTTATACAACCATTAATCGAAAAAATCGAGATATTGGCAAATTTTATAGAAACCTAACCATGCTCATGCAATCTTTGAAAAGCAAAAAATTGGTGAGGTATTCAGAGTTTATGGAAGACTGTAAAGATTTAGAGGAAAAACTAAGAAAGTACAACGACAGTGTAGAGAAGGATCCCCTGCTTGTCGGGGAGTTTATCCCTTTACACTCGTCAAAATTTGGTGCTTATGATGCTAGGACGGTTCAAAAACTCTTTGATGAAGTTCCACAATATAAGCCTTATCTAACAGAATTGTTTACGATTATTTTTAATAAACTTGGATTTGATGGCTGGTTGATTACGAATGGAATGGCCGCCAGTGCAGCGTTAGAAATGTTCATCGAGAACAACTGGGTAGAAGGCAATTTTACTAAAATCTTAGATAAAAGAGGCGACGCCTATACTTGCTATAGTTGGGAGCATGCTGGTGTCTATCGGAAAGTTTTATTGCTGCATGAATTCTTACACAGAGCAAATGGGAAACTCAATCATCCAGATGATATTGAGGAAATGGTGGTAAATGTAGTAACGGCTTTTGATCAGATGGATAACCTTTCAAACATTAAGAAGACCCTGGAT
Organism: Neobacillus sp. CF12; assembly: GCF_030348765.1. Lineage (GTDB taxonomy): Bacteria > Bacillota > Bacilli > Bacillales > Cytobacillaceae > Neobacillus. Next base: position 4,260,902 of record NZ_JAUCEU010000007.1, read on the forward strand.
GAACAAGTAAATCTTCATGAAAATTTGGAAGAAACGAAAGAAGTAGAGGTAGAACAACAACTAATGGATAACCGATATGTAGGTTTTGGCGACTACGCTGACATTGCTGAGAAAATTGACCAATTCATTTTAGAGGGAATGCAGGCCGATTATCCAATATATAGATTATTGAACATAGCAGATGGAGAGTCATACAGTGAAAAACCTGAAAGGAAAATGGGGGGATTTGCGAAAATAGGGTATGCTGGTAAAACCCCATATCTATTATTGCGTTTTGGTTCAAAAGGGGAAGGGTTACACATCGGTCTAGTCAAGCAATCCGAAATTGATAGAAAGCTAGGTCAGCAAAAGGAACGCACCTTAGGGCATATGTATGACTACCCAAACGAAGCATTCGTCTACTTGAAATACATTGTAGAAAATAACAACGAACAAACATGGGACTTTATCAAACAAAACATCATTATTGCCTATGAGGTCTATTACGGTAAATCTGATCCAACAGATAAAAAACAAATATTTCGCTAATAAGGGGAGCGCGTAATCTGAGTCTCTTTTTCCATAAATGTAGATTGTAGTTTTATAGATATAATTATGAAGTAAGCAAGGAGGTGTCCAGAAAGTAGGTGAAAACCAACTGACTGGAGCCTTTTTTGTTCATCCTCTAATTCCTGTACAATTTAACGTGCTATAGATGAAGGAATTCAGTACATTTTCCTTGTTACCATTACAATTTTAAATTCTTCATTCTGTCGCCTTTATCAAGTTTCTTAATAATGCTCTTAGTAATTACTTATCGACAAAATTTTTTATTGAAAACAAAATTCACTTTTCAAAAGGGTTTAAGGCACTTTTAATCAAACGTCTAGATGGTATTCTAACTAATAGAAGTTTGTAAGGTTGTTTATGATACTAGTTTCTATTGTCAGTTTTGAAGAGTAATCTAAAAATCACCACAATACTTTCGACAAGTTTCTTTCGAAAAATCAAGCAAAAACTCATATAAAAAAGGGGTTCACCCACTATTTAATCAAGCGTTTGATTAGTAGAATTACAGTTAACTAATCGTTTAATTAGAATTGGATTGCGTGTTGTTAATGCTGCGTTTGCTCCACTTTGCTTGGAAGAAAATTGTCGAGATGATGATTTAGTGTTAACTGTTTATTTAATGATTTATAGGAAGGGGGTTCTCACACCTTGGTGTAAGAGTGAGCCAGTAGAATAAGGATATATATATAATGAATATAAACTTATAAAAGGTGTAACGAATAGATGGGGGAGTAATTTGTCAGTTCTATATCAAGGGAATATCACTTTAAATATCCTGCAACAAAGTTTACTATTGAATGAATCTATAAAGGAGGACTGATGAGGGAGATGAATAAACGAGATCTCGTTCAATATTTTATTGTAAATCATGACTTAAAAATGTCGACGGGTAAAACAGCAGCACAAGTGGCGCATGCTGCAACTTTAAGTACTATTAACCTGATGTCCTCACAATCTCCTTTTCTGGATAGGCATGATGATTTTGTGGAATGGGTACAGAATGGAATGAAGAAAATTATTTTAAAAGGTAAACAAGCAGAGCTTGAAAAGTTAGAGAAAAGAGGATTTTTCAGTATAAGTGATAGTGGCTTAACCGAGATTAAATCGGGTTCTTTGACTGTTATTGCACTTCCGCCGATGGAAAAATCTGAAGCAAAGGAAATCGTCGGACATTTAACACTCCTTAAAAACTAATAAGAGGGAGTCCATGGGGACGGTTCTGTTGGCTTATCAGTAAAAAGCCTAATTACTTTACCCTTTTTGAGGATCCTAACAGTAATTAGGCTGCTAAGTCATTGGTAGAGACCATGGATACGGTTCTGATAGAAAAATAGAGAAGCTGCATTACTCCAGCTCATTGACGCATCTTATGGTCGGGGTTTACCAGCAATGAACCAAGAGAACCGTCCCTGTGGCATTGTGGCATTTTTTTGAAAAGATTACTCAATATTTTGTTGGTTAAATAAAACCTGGTCAGTACTAATAGATCCCATACTGATGTTGTTTACAAGAGAAGACGGGTTTCTTACAGCTTCGAAATGTGTTGCGGCAGGCAATTGAGAAATAGTGCCGCTAAGGGTGGAAATAAAGAAGACACTTACTGTATCTCCTGCGTTTAGTTGAAGAATGGTTGATGTATCTACTGAAACAGAAGCAGCACCACTGCCAAAAAACGTTGCCGGGACTATCTCATTATCATCTGCTACCACAATCGTATTGTTCAATACAATTATTACCTCGATATTAAAACCAACACTAGTGATAGGTTGTGTTGGAGTGAATGCAACACTAGCTTGGATTGTATAAACACCATCCCGTAAAGGAGAAAACGTGGAAGTGCCAGTATTATATTCATCCACGAGATCAAATCCAAGTGGAGCGGTGCTGTCATTTTCAAAGGTAACTTGTGTTACAGAATTTGCAGTATATGGTTGAACAGCATTTTTAAAAGCTCTAAAACCAGAAAATACTTTCTTTATACCCAATCTTAATCACCTATCCTTGTCCAATTATTATTACTTTATCAATATATGATGGTCATAATAATTGGATTGGACATCTATTCATTAGCGATTTTCGTTTCTCTTTTGCTTCTGGGATGGTCTGATGACTTTTTTGGTGAGATTTACCCATTATTAAACCATGAGAACCGTCCCTGTGGTACTTTGTGGTACTTCTTAATTACTAGTTAAGTCCTTCCCATTTGTTGAGATGACTTTCTTATACCAGTAATAACTTTTTTTCTTACTTCGCTCATTTGTTCCACTGCCATCATCTTGTTTGTCCACATAAATAAATCCATACCGTTTTTTCATTTCTCCTGTAGTAGCACTAACCAAATCGATGGGTCCCCACGTTAAGTAGCCAAAACAATCGACACCATCCTCTTCAACGGCAGCCTTTAATGCTTCTAGATGTTTTTTCAGATAATCGATACGATAATCATCTTGGATGCTGCCATCCTTTTCCACTTTATCGACAGCACCTAAGCCATTTTCGGCGATAATAATTGGAAGACCATACCGATGATACAAATAATTCAGCATATACCTTAAACCCGTTGGATCTATTGCCCAACCCCATGCTGACTTTTCCAAATACTCATTTGGAATTCCACCAAACAAAGAGGACTCGGTGTTTTCATCAAGTTCAGCTGAACTAACGTCACTGGAATAATAATTTAACCCAATAAAGTCTATCTTACCTTCCCTAAAGGCACGACGATCACTTTCACAAATTGGTAACGTAATACCTCTCCGCTGATACTCCTTCAGTTTATATAAAGGAAACGCTCCATTACACATCGCATCAACCTGGTAGAGATCTCTTTCTGTATCTTTAAACGCTTGCAATACATCAGCAGGTTTACTAGTCTTTGGATAACAAGGTGTAAGTCCAAAAACACAACCAACTTGATTATTTGGATCAATATCATGTGCGATTTTAACTGCTTTAACACTTGCTAAAGTCATATGATATCCCATTGTCGCAAGTTGCAGCTCTCTATCATGTAAATCAGAATACTGTAAACCAGTAATCATATAAGTAAAAGTATTAGAAAAATCACTCTGGATTTCTAAATGATTCATTTCGTTAAAAGTAACCCAGTAGCGTACCTTCCCCATATACTCCTTCATCACGGTTTCACAGAAACGAAGATATAACACAACCGTATCCCTGCTTAGCCAGGAACGGTATTTACGTACCATTTCAATCGGCATCTCAAAATGACATAGCGTAATAATAGGTTCAATCTGATTTGCTCGAAGTTCATCGATCACACGATGATAGTAAGCCAATCCCTTTTCATTTGGTATTTCATCATCCCCATGAGGGAAAATACGGGACCAGTCGATTGAAATACGAAGGGCTTTAAATCCCATCTCACCAAACAACTCAATATCACTCTTATAGCGATGATAGAAGTCAATTCCATCATGTGAAGGATAAACATTACCTTCCTCAATAGTCTTCGTGATTTTACGTTCCTTTCCAAATCCTCCTGTTGTTACAAAGTCCATATGGCCCAGACCCTTTCCGTCCGCCTGATAAGCACCCTCACATTGATGAGCAGCAATACTGCCACCCCATAAAAAGTCTTTTGGGAATTCTAGTTTATTCATGATCTCCATCTCTCCTAATCTGACAGTCTCCTGAAAAGGTAAATGCCAGATTGTACGATCCACCTGGCATTTACTCATGATTTATTTTTCTTCAAGCTTTCTTAACCGTTCATCGTACACTTCAAATAAACGAATGATATGATTGGCTGTATTCCACTCGCTCATGATTGTCATTAACGTGTCTTGCGCATGGGCAAACAAGAGGGAGAATACAATTTGCTCACCACGGGCTTCACTTTGAATGGTTTCAGTCTGAGCAGCGTGCGCAGCGGTAATTTTCTTTTTCGCTTCAACGAGCTTTTGCTTTGCCGCCTCGAATTCACAAGTTGCCACACAGTCGAGTGCTTCTTTAATGATTAATCTCGCGTCACCGGCATTTAGGATGATTTTCATCGATACTTCATTGATATCATTTAAGTTGTTGTCGTTCAATGTCTAAACCTCCATATTTCATTTCTACTGTTCCTGTTCCTGTTTAAACTGCTGCATATCATATACTTTGAAAAATGGAAACCAAATCAACCATGATACTACCACCACTAGAGCTACTAAAATTAACCCTCTGAAATCGGAGTTAATGAGGATGGAAGAAATCCCTACAGGCATATACCATAGTTGGAAAAGTCTCTCAGGGATTGTAACCCAGTCCAGACGCAAAACAATGTAAGTGATTGCTGGGATCATCAGTCCATTCAACCACATCGGTATCATTAAAATCGGGTTAAAAGCAACTGGAGCACCGAAAATGACAGGTTCATTAATATTGAAAATTGATGGTACGAGGGTTACTTTACCAATTGCCTTTAATTGGCTGGACTTTGCCAAGAATAACATCATCAGGACCAATGGCAGTGTGGAACCCATACCTCCAATCCACACCCAAGCTGTTAGCGTTTCCATTGTATGGATATTTTGAGCTACACCATCGATATTCTCTTGGATACCCTCCAACCAAATCGGAAAAATAATTGGGTACAGAATCCAGGCACTGATTCCAAAAGAATAAAAGAAAATGCCAAGGAATGAGATGAATACAAATCCGGTAAAACTTTGGGCAATCACGGTAACCGGTTCAAAAGCCATTAAGATTAAATTATACAAATCAACATTCATTTGGAAGGTAAATAACCATCCTAACAGCAAAAGAATCGTGATTGGGATAATCGTGTCAAACCAAATAATAATAAAATCCGGAAGCGAACTTGAACCTTTAAAGAAAGAGAACTTAGAAAAAAGATACATGAATGCTCCAACCATAAGGCCAACAATCAAAGCAACAAACATGCCATTGCCGCCGAAACGCTCCAACGTGAAGGTGATACCGCCGTCGTCTGTAAACTTAGGCATAAGCAGCATTAGAAAAAGGGAAAGACCTGTTAATCCTGAGATTATTTTTCTATCATTCTTTTTCTTTTTTTCCATAATAAAGTAAGGAACTAATAGTGCAATAAATATACTTATAAGACCAAATGAAAAGGTAGTGATGGGTGAAAAATTAGGCATTTTTGAAAAATAATTATTCAAAATTGAAATCAATGTAATCAGCGATCCTACAAGAATCAGCGGCAAAATTGCCATAAAGGCTTCCTGGATCGATGAAACCCATACATTTCTCGTTATTTTATTCATTTTTGGCGTAAAGTTTTGGTTCATCCAATTAATAAACGTGTTCACTCGAATCAACCTCCGTTCTATTTTATTTTTCGCCAAGAAGCTCCAAAATAAGGTCCAGACCTTTGTTTCCATCCAAAAGACCATAAATGGTTTGCGGGATCACCGCAGCCGGAATATTAAAGGCACTCACCTTCGCTTGTAAATCCTCTTCCATATACTTTAGATGTGGGCCAATGAGCAGGACATTAATTTCATTCAAATATTCGTCTACTTCAGACTCGCTTCTGGCAATTACATTTAGTTCAATATTTCTTTTTTTAGCAGCCTTTCGAATGTTTTGGGCCATGAATCCGCTAGAAGCACCGCCGCCACATACTAAAAGAATTGTCTTTTCTGTCATAATAATTTCCTCCCATAAGGTAAATTTGAATTAACTTTCTGAGGCTATTGTCTTATTTTTTTAGGTCTGAGCTCAAGTTGAAAAAGTTCCGGGGGGTAGGAACTTTTTTAACCTATCATTTTATTATGTGTTTTTTTACACTATATTAGTGGAAAACTAACGTTAAATAGACCTTTGGGGGTTTTGTAGCATGAAAAAGGAGAGAGAGAGAGAGATTATTCAATTCTTGTTAAATAAAAATGGTTGGGTAAAAGCAGATATTTTCGCTAAACAATTTACTGTATCCAGCCGGAGCATCCGTAAATATGTGAATGAAATAAATGAAACCACCTCTCCATCCGTATTGATTATGTCCTCTAACCTAGGTTACAAAATAAATGAAACCGTTTACTATGAAATGCAGCGGAAAGAGGATAAAGAAACACGAGTAGGACTGACGCCACTTGAGAGGCTCTATTATCTATTAAAGCAATCGATTGCCCATTCTGAAGGAATGGATATATTTGACCTAAGTGAGGAAATTTATGTAAGTACATCCACCATTGAAGGAGATTTAAAAAAGGCCAAAAGCCTTTTGGAAAAGTTTAATTTATCCTTCAAACGAGATGGCGACTTGTTCATTTTAAGTGGATGTGAACGAGATAAACGAAAGTTGATGAGCCATATTTTTTACGAAGAAACGAAGGACCAATTTTTGCATTTAGAAAGTATCCAATCCGCTTTTGGTTATGATTTAAAAGATTTCAAGGAAGAGCTGATCAACGTGTTGGCATCCTATAATCTTTATGTAAATGAATACACAATCGGGAACATCCTGCTCCATATCGTGATTGCAACGGATCGGGTCAGCCAGCATCGAACCATTTCGGAAGACAACATAGAGGCATTAACCAAAACAAATGAATATAAGGCGGCTTCAGATATCGCCAAGTTAATAAAATCTGAATTTGGGACAACGTTTGAAGGAGCAGAGCTATATTACTTAACGATCCTTTTAATTAGCAAGGCAACGATATTGAGTTATGACAACTTAAACAACGAAAATCTTGGGGAATATATTGAGCAGCGTTATATTCACCTAGTAAATGACATTATTCAAAAAGTGAAAGATTATTATCTGGTGGATATTTACGGTGATGAATTTCTAATAAAATTTACCTTGCATATACGAAATTTAATTAACCGGGCAAGGCATAATTATTTGTCAAAAAACCCATTAACCAAGCAGATTAAATCATCTTATCCACTCATTTATGACCTAGCAGTATTTATTTCGAATGAGATACAAAAAAAAGAAAATATTCAAATCAACGAAGATGAAATTGCCTATATCGCCTTCCATATTGGTGCCTTTCTCGAACGTCAAAAAACGCTTGAATATAAAATAACATGCACAGTTGTATGTCCGGAGTATTACAATATGCACATCCCGATGTTAAAAAGACTTGAGCAGACTTTCGGAGAACAAATTGAGATAAGCAGAGTGATTACAAAACTTGATAGTGATTTCGGGCAAATTGACTCAGACTTGATGATCACAACGGTCCAGATTCCCAAACTAACGGAACATGAAATTGTCCATTTAAATCCATTTTTTTTAGAAGAGGACATTCAGAAGATTCAGCACAGTATAACAAAGATTAATAAAAAACGAAGTCGTATGAAGCTGAAAAATCATTTAATCAGCCTTTTCGACCCCCACTTGTTTCAACAGAACATTTATTTAAAAGATGAATTTGAAATGATCAGGTTTATTGGAGATAAATTGGTCCAGTTAGGATTTATCGATGAAGGGGGCATTGAAGATATCCTTGAAAGGGAAAAAATGTCCTCAACATCATTTAATAATAATGTAGCAGTGCCACATTCGATGCAAATGAACGCATTAAAATCGGCTATTTCAATCGTATTAAATAACAAACCTGTTAATTGGGGAAACAATTCTGTACAAATTATCGCACTAATTGCTCTGAATAAGGACGAACGAAGCATTTTTCGGGATATCTATGATAGTTTTATCAAAATATTATCGGAACCAGAAAATGTTTACCTTTTATTAAAATCCAAGAATTATGATGAATTTATAAACAACCTTTTATTATTAATGGAAGAGGGAGTTTAACATGGGGACGGTTCTGCTGGCTTTTTTCTTCGGGAGTTCTTAGTAAATAAGAATTCTTAGGTTAGGTAGCGGCCACTTGAACCGCTAAATTGGGGGAAGAACCGTAGGAACCGTCCATAAGGCATATGGGGAGGAGAAGTTTTCTTTAACCTCCAATAATCATTAAGGCAAAAAACTCGTCATCTTGCACACTGCAGACGAGTTTTTTGTTTTAATTATTAGTAAATCTACTAAATATTAATAATTTTTTTTGGAAAGCAATCTAATCTTATGAATTCATTTCGGTTGACGAAATGTTTGGGCCTATGCTAATTTGTATGAATGCCATACATTTTATAAACCGTCAAGCTAAAAGTGAATTTATATAGAAGCGTTTATTTGACGAATAGAAATGATGTATGAAAGGAGAGGAAGAATGAATAAATTAGTAGGTACGAAACGATTGCAACTTGCTTTACTCTTAGGGTCTCTTGGATTATTAGGTCCTTTTACCATTGATATGTATTTACCCTCATTTCCTACTATTGTAAAGGAGTACCACACAACAGCCTCCTTAGTACAAATTAGTTTAACGAGCTGCCTATTAGGATTGGGATTAGGCCAACTGATTATTGGGCCTATGAGTGATGTTCAAGGCAGACGTAAGCCTTTGAGAATTTTCCTCATCCTATATTTAATCTCCTCTGTCATATGTGCGTTTGCACCCAATATTTACACCTTTATCGGGGCTCGTTTCATACAAGGTTTTGCAGCAGCAGGTGGACTCGTTATTTCTAGAGCCATTGTACGCGATGTGTACAGTGGAAGGGAACTCACCAAATTCTTCGCGTTATTGATGTTGGTGGGGAACCTTGGGCCAATCGTGGCGCCGATTGCGGGAGGCATTATACTCGCATTTACAAATTGGTCAGGTGTTTTTCTTGTTTTAGCTTGCGTAGGTATCGTATTGGTGTTCATCGTTTCATGGAAATTAGAAGAAACATTACCAATGGAAAACCGTGTCCCAAGTGATATTTCACAAATTCTGAAGAACTTTGGCTCTTTGTTAAAAGACCGCCAGTTTGCTGGTTATGCCCTTACCCAAGGCTTTATCATTGCAGGAATCTTTGCTTACGTTTCCGGTATTCCGTTTGTCTATCAAAATATTTATGGTGTTACTCCGCAAGTGTTCAGTCTATTATTTGGAGTGAATGGAATTGCTCTGATTATTGGTAGTCAGGTGGTGGGTCGTTTTGCAGATCTTATTTCAGAGAGGACCTTCTTAAAGATTGGGTTATTGATTTCGAACGTAGCAGGTTCATTATTACTGGTAGCTTTCCTAGTAAAGGCACCACTTATTGCAGTGGCTATTCCAATTTTCTTTTTAGTTGCTTCCATCGGAATCATTGCGACGACTTCCTTTGCATTAGCAATGGAAACACAAGGGCATATTGCAGGTAGTGCCTCTGCACTTTTAGGGCTGCTTCCCTTTGTACTCGGATCATTAACCGCTCCACTTGTAGGAATTGCCGGAGAATATTCAGCCATTCCAATGGGAATTGTGATTTTCTTAGCAAGCTTTATGGCGTTTTTATCTTATTATGGATTAGTAAGAAAATCTTCTTTAAGGGTTCAGACGGCAAAATAATACCATTTTCATTCAAGACGAATGGTAAAAATAATAACTAGAAAACTCCCTTCACAATTGGAAGGGAGTTTTTTATGGTTGATATAGTGCCAATGGGGACGGTTCTACTGGCTTTTTTCTCTTCGGGATTCTTGGTGAATAAGCCACAACTTTCAACAAGAAAAGAACCATGAGAACCGTCCCCATGGTCGCCCCATGGTCGCAGAAACATTATTAGGCTGAATAGTCTGAATATTGAACAAACATGACTGTTTTTTCTATGTTCGTACTTATGGGGTGTTGTTAAGATGTAGGTTGGCAGCGTTTTCAATGAGGCTTACATATTTTTTTGAAAATTGGTACTGATACTGATGCCAAATATAGCCTTCGGGCAAGAGATGGAAGGGGTTGAATGAAAAAAGAGAACTTTAAAACAAAAAAATAGGAGGTTATGTTGAATGAGAAAAAGAGGTAGTCAAGCCTTTTCTGTGTTGTTGACTATTTTTGTCCTATGCTATTCTATTTTACCGGTTTTCGGCAATGGGGTTACCCCTGTTAAGGCTGAGCAACAAGATTGGAAGTACGATTTTGGTACGGCAACTAGCCCGGTTGCAGAAGGATATACACGTGTGTCTGAATCAACGGTTTACTCAGCAGAAAGTGGATTCGGCCTAAATAAGAAAATTGGTTCGCGTGATCGATCCTTTGCAGATCCGCTTTTAAGAGATTTTGTTCTGGATACAAGCAGTGCAAAAAATTATACGTTCAGAGCGAATCTTCCAAATGGTACCTATCAAGTGAAAGTGGGCGCAGGGGATGCGATTGCGTCAAATAAAACGTCCGTAAGTGTTGAATCGATTGATTTAGGTACAACCAATACAGGAAGCGGACAATTTGAGGAGCTAACAGGTACAGTCAAGGTTCTTGACGGAAAAATGCTTTTTACCATTAACGGAAATGATACACGAATCAATGTGATTGAGATTACGTTACTTGAACAATCGGGTGAAGATATTAAAATTAAGGAAATTGCTGTTAATGGAGCCGGAGGAGCAAATGAAGTTTTAGCCGGTGAACAGTTGAAAATGCAAGCTGCAATTACACCAGAGAATGCCTCTTATCCATCATTAATCTGGGAGGTCACAGAACTTGATGGATCACAAACACAACTAGCCTCTATTGACAGTGCTGGGTTATTAACTACTCAATTACCGGGCAACGTGAAGGTGATTGCCCATTCCACTGATGGGTCAGAAGTCAAAGGGGAAACCATCATCGCTATTCATCCATCGAATAAACCGAAATTAAAATTTGATTTTGGTACTACTTCAAGTGCTCTAGAAAATGGTTATGCTAGAGTATCAGAATCCACACACTATTCTCCAGAATTGGGATACGGACTTGATCAAACCGTCGTATCTCGTGATCGTAGTTTTTCAGATTCTTTATTAAGAGATTTTGTTCTTTTGCAAGGCAGTGACGATTATACGTTTGAAGTTGATCTTCCGAATGGGACTTACCATGTGAAAATTACTGCAGGGGACGCAATCGCCTCTAATGAAACAGCCATTACGGTAGAGGATATTGACCTCGGAACGATGACAAGCAGTAGTGGGAAATTTGGTGAATTAAGCGGAAGTGTTGAAGTAATCGATAGAAAAATGACATTCAATGTGGGTGGGAATGATAGACGATTAAACGGTATAGACATTACCCCTATTGAATTAAGTGATGAAATCGTAAAAGCGACCGAAGTTTTTGTTAGCGGGATCAATGGAAAAGATATCGTTAACGAAGGTGAAAAACTTCAAATGGCCGCAAACGTCATTCCAGCTTTTGCAGAGGATCGTTCCGTTACTTGGAGTGTTTCCGATCTGGATGGTACTCCAACAGACATCGCAGAGATTAGTGCGAATGGCTTGCTATCGGCGAAGCGCTGGGGACAAGTGAAGGTAGTAGCTACGACAAATGATGGAACAAATCTATCGGGCGAGAAAACCATCTCCATCCATACAAATCGTCAGATTGATGCGCCTGAAGGCTTAAAGCTGGAGGAAAGAGTTATTTTTCCAAAAAGTTCAGTAGCATTGAGCTGGGATAAGGTTGAAGAAGCGATTGGCTATCAAGTGTACAGAAAACTTGCTGATGGAGAAAGCGACTATGAAAAAATAGGAGAATCAACTTCAACAGAGTTTACCGATGAGATAGCTATGCCTGGAATAACCTATTCATACGCTGTAACTGCCCTCATTGAAGGGATCGGAAACGTTGAATCAAAATTTAGTACGGCAGTCATTGTGGAAATGTTTGATGAAGAGGTTGCGGTTCCAAATGCGCCAAAGGGACTTACCTATGTAAGTGCCACAAGAAATACCATCGAATTAGCATGGGATCAAACAGCTGATACAAATATCTATTATGTTTATCGATCTGATAAAAAGGACGGACCTTTTGATCAGGTAGGCGTTTCGGAAGGTGCTGGTTTTGTAGATAACACTGTTTTGACAGATGTTCCTTATTATTATCGAGTGAAAGCTGTCAATTCCGGAGGATTATCAGCGTTTTCCTCTGTTTTAGAGGTTCCGACAGCTACTTATTATTACCGGCAGATGGAACGTTTAAATAGAGGTCTAATGGCCGTTAAGGCTGAAAATGGTATTTACGTCGGGTGGAGATTGCTCGGTACGGATCCGAAGGACATTTCTTTTAATCTATATCGCGACGGTAAAAAGATTACGAAAGAGCCGATTACAAATAGCACGAATTACCTTGATCAGGATGGAACACTTACATCACAGTACGAAGTTCGTGTTGTACAAAATGGGAAAGAGCTTTCAAGTTCAGAGAGTACGACTGTAAAGAGCAGCAGCTATTTTGACGTTCCACTACAAAAACCTGAGAACGGTGTCACGCCAAAAGGGGATCGCTATTCCTATAATGCCAACGATGCCAGTGTTGCCGATTTGGATGGTGATGGGGAATATGAATTGATTTTGAAATGGGATCCTGAAAATTCAAAAGACAATTCGAGAACAGGTTATACCGGTCATGTCTATATTGATGCTTACAAAATGGATGGGACGCAATTATGGAGAATTGATCTTGGGAAAAACATTCGTGCTGGAGCACACTATACTCAATTCATGGCCTATGATTTAGATGGTGATGGAAAAGCAGAAGTTGCGATGCGAACCTCGGATGGTTCGGTTGATGGAGCAGGTAAGGTCATTGGTGATCCTAACGCGGACCATCGGGATAGTGCTGGACGTATTTATCGAGGGCCGGAATTCCTAACTATTTTTGATGGACAGTCAGGTAAGGAACTGGCCACAACGGAATATGATCCAAAAAGGGGAAGTTCGTCTGAATGGGGAGATGGCACCGGGAATCGCTCGGAAAGATTCCTTGCTGGGATTGCCTATCTGGATGGAGAACACCCAAGTCTTATTATGGCGCGCGGCTATTATGCGAAATCGGCCATTGTAGCCTATAACTGGAGAGATGGCAAGTTAACAAAGCTATGGAAGTTTGACACGAGTGTTCCTGGAAACGGCAGTTATGGTGGTCAAGGAAACCATAATCTAAGTGTCGCTGATGTTGACGGGGACGGAAAAGATGAAATTGTCTATGGGGCAATGACGCTTGATCATGATGGCACCCCACTGTACAATTCAGGATTTGGCCACGGAGATGCGATGCACCTTGGAGATTTGGATCCACTAAGACCTGGACTTGAGGTATTTAGTGTATTTGAAAAAGGGTCCTCACCATACGGCTTGGCGATGAGAGATGCAGCTACTGGAGAAGTGATTTGGGGACATAAAACGGGAAGAGATACGGGAAGAGGTTTATCGGCCAATATCGACCCAAGATATCCAGGGGAGCAAGCATGGGCAATCGGCGGCGAATGGAATGATACGACGGGTTATTTATATTCGGCACAAGGTGAGTTGATTTCTAAAAATATACCACCGGCGAACTTTGCTATCTGGTGGGATGGAGACCTTCTTCGTGAGTTGTTAGACCACAATTTTGATGGAACAAATGGGGTTGGAACGATTAGTAAGTGGGATTATCAAAATGAAAAGCTTGTTAATCTTTTGACCGCTGAAGGAACCTTCTCCAATAACGGCACAAAAGGGAATCCTGTCATGCAGGCAGATCTTTTCGGTGATTGGAGAGAAGAAGCTATTTGGCGCTTGGAAGATAGCAGTGCCATACGTATTTATACCACTACAGATGTGACTGAAAATCGGATCCACACACTTATGCATGACCCAGTATACAGATTAGGCGTTGCCTGGCAGAATGTAGGGTATAATCAACCGCCACACACTAGCTTTTATTTAGGACATGGGATGGAGGAACCTCCAGCACCAAAAATCCTGGCAGGATCACGCTTGGTGGATACAGGAACCATCCATGTTCTTGCCCATCAAGAAGGGAAAAAAGCTGTTGTGAATATAACTGCAGAAGAAATGCAGTTGGCAGCGGAAACCATGAAGGCAAACACTATCATTGTTCGGGTAAACGGCGGTTTGGATTTAACGAAATTTGATGTTAGCGTTCCTTCACAAAGTATTAAAGCAGTTAAAGGGAAATCAGTAAAGAGGGTGACGTTTACCGCGAATCTTGGATCTGTTACGTTATCAGTTAATGAACTAAGTAACCGAATTGGTGTTGAATCAGAAAAACTAGTGTTTACGATTTCAACACTATCAGGTGATGTTCTGAGTGAAGAACAGAAAGCGTTGACAGGAGATCAACCTGTTTACGATTTCAGTTTATCCTTGGACGGAAATATGGTAACAGATTTTACAGAAAGCAACGGTAATAGTATAGAAGTAGAAGTTCCATATACCCTTAAAGTTGGGGAAAATAAAGGAACGGTACCGATCTATTATCTATCAGATCGTGGGGAATTGGTGAAAGTTAATGCTAGTTACCATGAGGGGATCGCTGCTTTTAAATTGAAGCAATTTTGAGGGTGGCTTTATCCGTATTTGTAGGAGATTGATAGGTATTTAGTCTTAAATGAACAAGCACCGCATTTTGTTTAAGATACATTAACAAATGCGGTGTTTTTTCGTGGTTCGAACTCAGTCGCCTTCGGAATCACCTAACCTGTCTGAATGGAGGTATCATTCGGACAGGCTAAGGTGGAAAAAAGCAAGGAGTTGTCTGAATGGAGGTATCACATCCCACCAAGCTAAGGAGAAATAAGCCATAAGTAATGTCCCGACACTATTAAAACTCCGTATCATGAATATTCCTCTTACCAATATCATATATAATACTCAATGCAGTGAAGCATCAATCTATCGATTACGATATAACAATTATTTTTGGAGAAAGAAGTCGATTTATGAAAACATTTTATAAATTTCTTTTTATTCTGTCGATTATTTTATCACTAGCCTATTTTAACTATTTTCCGATTACAAAGGAAGATATAACCCTCGTGCCTCAAAATGAGCCTACCACGCAAAATACAATTGAAACAAACTTGTCAGAGATTGATGCCGGTGAATGTGAGGAGGAGGATTTAACATCCAATGACTTTGAGACTGCTAGACAAGACGGTTGGGTTTTAATTTGGCAAGATGAATTTGAAAATAACTGCCTAAGTTCCAATAAGTGGAGTTTGGAAGATTGGGCATCTGAGAAAAATAATGAACTACAATACTATTCACCTACTAATGTAAAAGTCGAAGCTGGAGTTTTAAATTTAATCAGCAAAAAAGAACAATTTAAAGGGAAGGATTACACATCTGGGGCCGTCCATACACAAGGTAAATTCAACTTTTTATATGGAAAAGCAGAAATGAAGGCTAAGCTTCCAGCAGGTCAAGGAATATTTCCAGCCTTTTGGATGATGACGGATAAGGAAAATACCTGGCTGCCAGAAATCGATATTATGGAAATGCTTGGCCACCAGCCTGATCAAGTTTGGATGGTATCCCATTGGTTAGGGGAGAACGGAAAGTTAAAAAGTGCTTCTACCAGTTTTAAAGGACCAGACTTCTCCAAAGATTTTCATACTTTTAGTATTGAATGGACTCCACATTCGATTTCGTGGTTAATCGACGATGTAGAAAGATTCACAATCAATAAGAACATTCCAAATGAAAAAATGTATTTATACCTAAATACAGCGGTTGGGGGGAATTGGCCAGGGTATCCTGATGATACGACGGTATTTCCTATCAGTTATGAAATAGAATATGTAAGGGTTTATCAGGGAATTGAGGAGTAAGATTATTATTTTTTGAACCGTCCGTTCTCAATCTAGCACATCTGAAGATTCACTCGCCCAATAAAAAGAACTATGTCTTTATAAAAGTTGGAGGACATTTCTATGATGTTAACGATCACGATGTTCCTTTTCTGTCTTTTTATCCTGTTTCATACTCTCTATATTTTTATTCCACTCTATTCGAGCAGAGAGCAAAAGAGAGATTATCCATCAAAGGAAAAGGGAATCAGTATCTTGATTCCTGCCTATAACGAGACACTCGTCATTGAAAACTGTCTGATGGGAATTTTTAATGTGAATTACTCAGATTTAGAAATTTTGTTTATCAATGATGGATCCACCGATGACAGTTTAGAAACCTTCCAAAAACACCTTGAGTTGGTGAAGTCCTCAAAATCCAAACAAGGTGTGCTGAAACACGAAAGCGTAAGAGATGTGTATCAGTCTAAAACCTATCCTTATATTTGGGTGATCGATAAAGAAAACGGCGGGAAGGCAGATGCCCTTAATGCAGGAATTGATTTTGCCAAGAATGAAATCGTGATTACGTTAGACGCCGATAGCATTCTCGAGCCCAATTCCTTAAACGAAATGAACCTAGCGTTTTCAGATGACTCTGTCGTTGCTGCTGGTGGATTGGTGAACATTGTCCAAGGATTTAGACATACTGGAAAGAAATTAAGCCCAAGTTTTAAACTATCTGGTCTTATTCGCTATCAAGTCGTTCAATATTTGAGTGCTTTTTATTTACATAAAACCACGCAATCAAAGTTTGGATCGATTACGGTCATAGCTGGGGCCTTCGGGGCTTTTCGTAGAAGTGTACTGATTCAAGCAAAAGGGTACAGAAAAACGGTCGGTGAAGATATGGATATTACTCTGCGTATCCAAGAATTAATCGGCACCTGTATGAAGGGCAAAAAGATTGTTTTTGTACCTGAGGCGGTTTGTTATACGGAGTGTCCGGCGAGTTTTAAAAGTTTGTATAGACAGCGAATTCGTTGGCAAAAGGCGTTTGTCGACTGTATCATAACGTATCGCAAGTCATTTTATCGAAAAATGAATTTCAAAGTATCCACCTATTTATTTTTAGATTCTTTTTTACTTGGAACTGTATCCGCCTATCCCACTCTAATGGTTCCGATCATCGTTCTTGCCACTATGAGCCATCTGAAATTATCCATCATTCTATTAATCATGTCGGTTGTTTTAGCCATTATGCAAGATATTGCTACGTTAATCGTTTCCAGAAGATTCGGTCATTTATATAGTTTAAGAGATTATATTACGTTGCTTTTATTTCTTCCGATTGAAGTCATACTCTATCGAGTGACAGGGTTGTTTTTTGTTACGGTTGGAACCATCCTCTATTTTTTCGATAAAGAGGGATGGAGCCGTTCCGAACGGATTGGACAGCCGATCATGCTAGATATGGGAGCAAAAGCAAGCGTTAAAGATACTATAGGGGGTTAATGAAATGAAAAAATACGCCATCTCCAATCTATTATTTACCGTTCTTTTCATAGTGATCTTTAGCCCTCTTTGTTACTTTTTATTTGATTATGTTGTGAGTTTTGGAATGCCGCCAGTGGCTGCCAAACAGTCGCTAAGTGAAACGAATACAGCTCCCATTTCTGTTAATCGCGATTTCTCTTTTGTGAAGGAGTATGCCGACAAAGTGCCCGTACTCATGTATCACCAAATTATCCCGGAGAGTCAATTGGAAAAACACCACTACACTGAAGATGGCGACATCAATGAAATGGTCGTCACGCTCGAAGAGTTTACCGAGCAAATGGATTATTTGAAGGAACAAGATTATACGGTATTGTCTCTGAAAGAATTTGAAGGATTTATGAGCAACCAGAAGAAGGTTCCGGCCAAAAGTGTATTGATTACATTCGATGACGGTTTTAAAAATGTGTTTGAATTTGCTTATCCTGTACTAAAAAAGCATAAATTTAACGCTGTCCATTTCCTTATTACTGGACTCATTACTGATCGAACCGTTGTCTATGATTCTTCCTTTCTCCAATATGCAAGCATCGGTGAATTGAAGGAAGCAAGTGATGTCTTTGATTATGGAAACCACACCCACTCTTTCCACCATAGGGATGATAGCGAAGTTTCCTACGTAGAAGCCTATGACCGGTTGGATGTAAAAGAGGATATTAGCAAAGCAAAAGAATGGTTAGGGCGTTCAGAATCCTTTGCCGCACCATATGGAGAATACGATACCACCACGTTAGATATATTAAAAGAATTGAAGATTAAAATGGCTTTTACCGTCGAGCCTGGATACGCAGATCCAACCCAGCACATTTTGGAGATTCCTAGGTATGCGGTTTATCCATTTTACTCGATGGAGGATTTTATTTATATTCTTGAGAAAAAGATAGATGTAACTGAACAAGGTAGTTGAAAATTTGCACGAAGATATGGGAGGATCCTGATAACTGGTCCTTCACTTTGAGATAATATGGTATAATTTCACATAAAAAGGAGGCTCATTTTGATATGAAAATTGGCGTAATTACGGATGTCCATGGTAATGCTCCTGCCTTGAAGGCCGTTCTTAATGAGCTTGATAAGAGGCGGGACATTGAACATATCTATTGTTTAGGAGATATGATTGGAATTGGACCTGATACAAATGAAGTTTTGGAAACTTTGTTTGCCAGAACTGATGTATCGATGATTACTGGAAATCATGATGAAGCCGTTTTGGCACTTCTTAAGGGGGAAGAACACCCCTTAAGTCATTCTCACGCAAAAGAACATCACCAATGGATAGCGGATAAAATGGACAAGGGTTTCATCTCAAAATTAGAAGTGTTGCCCCGGACAATCAGTCAAACGATTGAAGGGAAGTCTATCTTGTTTATCCATTATCACATTAAGCGGGCGAAATTAAATGACCATATTAGCCAGGACCCTTTTAGTAGAATTGTTGAGCCGGGTTTAGATAATTTAACCTCTTTATTTGAAGGATACGAAGAAGATTTAATCTGTTTTGGACATCATCATCCACTTCATTTTTTCGAGGGTGATAACACCATCTTTTTAAATCCAGGTTCTTTAGGATGCAATTCGAAACCAACTGCTCCCTATTCAATAGTAAATATAGAGAAGGACAAGCTTGTTGTCAGTTTAGAAGAAGTTGCTTTTGATAACACTAGATTCTTAGAGTCATATGAACGGTTGCAGGTCCCAGAACGTGACTTTCTTATTAACGTTTTTCATGGGAATCAATTAAAACCATAACTTGATAGCTCTCTTTTAATGCTTTGGGGGCGTTTTAGTGTGTCGATCATTTTATGTGAATTAAGGTTGATTGACCTTTTTTTATGAACGGTTAATAAATAACGTTTAAAATAGATAGATATTAATAGAAATAATGTATTTGGACCTAAGGGGGAGCGGTAGAGATGGAAAAGGGAGTTCAGAAGTTTATAATTAAACATCCGACATTGGATGATGCTCAGGCTATTACGGATATGGTAGCATTGTGTGATATTGAGGACATTGGTGAACCGGATATTACCTTGTCAGATGTACTAGATATGTGGAGTTCCATTCCGATTGAAACAGATGCATGGATTGCCGCTTCGGCAACGGATGAAATCATCGGGTATGGTTTTGTTGAGGTAACAGGGGCAAACAGAATGGATACGTGTGTATTTGTTCACCCACAGTTTAAGAATCAAGGAATTGGTTCACTTTTACTAGAAAAAGTGGAGGCACGCGCCTATGTTCTAGCAGAAGGGAAAGAGGGCAAGCAGAAGTTAATGAACCAACTTTCATTTACCAATACCGCTGCTAGAAAATTGGTTGAGGATCGGGGATATCAATTCAGCAGGCTATATGAACGAATGAAAATAGAGTTAGAAGAGCAACCAAACCAATACCAGTTACCAGAGGGAATAACGTTAAAACATTTTCAACCCGATCATGATGAAGAAACTCTTTTCACGATATACGACGAAACATTCCAGGATTCGTGGGGCTATACTAAGAAGGATTTTTCCACATGGATTTCTCAAAAAAAGGGTGACGGTTACGATCCAAGTCTTTGGTTTCTAGTATGGAAGGATTCGAAACCAGCAGGATTCCTCATGAGTAGAATGCAAGAAGATGGATTATTTATTGATTTGCTAGGCGTAAAACGTGAATATCGAAAACACGGAATCGGTAAGGCGTTACTCCTCCATACATTTGGAATCGCTTATCAGCGTAACCAAAAAACAATTCTTTTGTATGTGGATAGTGATAGTCTAACTAATGCGAATCGCTTATATCAATCAGTGGGGATGAGACCTCATTCGCAGACAGCTGTTTATATGAAGGAACTTAATTGACATGTTGACATGGGGACGGTTCTGATGGCTTTTTTTGTCTTTTGGGTTCTTTGTAAATAAGAATTCTTAGGTATGGTAGGATCACGATCAGTGAACCGCTAAATTGGGGATGAACCGTTGGAACCGTCCCTATGGTATTTTATCTACAAAAGGCTCTTTTTGTAAGCTTTGTTGAACAACAATCAAAGCCAAAACAGCCATACAAGGAGTCATATCACATTTGATTCAAAAGATTTAAGAAGATAACGTTCGATAAATTCAGCTAATCCATCATTTTCGTGGTGTCCTGTAACAAAATCTGCTGCTTCTTTAACTTCATCGCTTGCGTTCCTCATTGCCACTCCAGTGCCGGCATGACGAAGCATCTCTATATCATTGGGCCCGTCTCCAATGGCTACGGCTTCATTTGGACTAATTCGATATGCGCGAAGTAAGCTTTTTATGGCAGACCATTTGGAAACATGAGGAGCAAGCAGTTCAAACCCGTCATCCCAATTGACGACTTCTGCTTCCTTGGAAAACAAAGCGGATAATTCAGGGCTTGGTGCTCCTGTTCGAACACTATATTTAAGAACATCTTGATAATTTGCCTGTCTTAAATCTCCAATGTACCTTGGAGGAATTTGCCCAACTTTTGTCCAATAATCGATTTCTTCATTTGTTTCCTTACAATAAAGTCCATTTGCTGTATGGATGATAACATTATAGGGCTTTTCAGCGGTCAAATAGTGGAATCGTTCTTCGTTCAGTTGGACGGTTTTCATTTGTATAGCTTTTCCTGTCTCTGCACCGTGAATAGCAGCACCATTCAAACAAATCATTGGAGTTCGTAATCCAATTTCTTTATGGTAGGGAGCGGTAACTTCATATTGTCGACCAGTAGCCAAAAATACCTTGACACCTTGATTCATGAGCCTATAAATAGCTTCCAAATTTCGGCGGGAAATGATGTTTGAGGCTTTTAGTAGTGTTCCATCCATATCAATAAATATTGCACGTACATTCATCTATACTGCCTCCTCATTCGTTGGTAAACCAATCATATCATCTGAATATTAAAGCCTTGTAAATTTCGTGTACAGATTAAATAAAGTTTAATAGGTAGCAAGGACCGTTTCGAAGTATGAGTAACTAGAAGTATAAGGTCCATAAGGTCGCAGACCATGCGGCGGTTCTGCAGGCTTTTTCTAATCGGCAATGATCATAGAACTGTCCCAGAGTCCATAAAACGAATAGTCCAAGCATTCTTTGTTTTTGAAAATATAATAGGGGGGTGATAAAAGCTAATTGTAAGATTGGAGATGAAAATTATGGGGTAAGGATATGGCAGAGGATGTTGCGGGTATGGGTAAAGTTGCTTTTAAGGCATTAGTATTTTGTATTATTCATCAAATTATTCAAGATGCTCGTGGTGTTCATGGGTATTCATGGGGAAGGTTCTGAGGAATCTTATTACAGATTTTCCTATTAGTAAACCATGAGAACCGTCCCTTTGGTGTTTCTTTGGTGTTTTTGGTATTCGGGCGATGCGCTCACCGATTATCTTTTTCATTTGAGAATATAAAAAAGGTCAACCAGAAAAGTCTGGTTAACCTTATTTTAGGTACGTGAACATTATTTATTATCCAAAATAATCGAAAAGTTTTTATTAATCTTAGAATTTTTAAGCTTATTTACATTTCCATGCGCTGCTCTACAGTTTCTACCATCCGCTGTTTCTTCGATTTCCTAAAATACAGCAATTCATACACACATGGTATAACGATCAACGTCAACAGTGTAGCAAGCGCAAGCCCGCCAATAACGACAACCGCCAAACTTTGGGAAACCAAGCTTCCAGTTTGAGATTCTTTAAATAAGAGTGGAATCATCGCACAGATTGTGGCGACTGCGGTCATCATAATCGGCCTCATTCTGGTAGCCGTCGCTTCAATAATCGCTTCGCGAATCGTCATATTTTCTTCATTTTGTCTTACACGGTCAATCAGAACAATCGCATTTGTTACGACGATACCAATCAGCATTAGCGCACCAAGCAGTGCGGTAATATCAACAGAAATCCGGCTGACTAAGATTCCTAGAATCGCACCGATAGCTGCAAGCGGCAGGGAGGTTAAAATCGCAATTGGCGCTTTGATTGATTTAAACGTAATAACCATAATCAAGAACACGATTCCGATTGAAACGAGCATCGTTAGGAAAAGATCAGTGAAATCCTCCATCTGCTGAGCACTTGCCCCTCCAACAAGAACTTCTACCTCTTCAGGAAACTCGATTCCTTTTTTGTCCTTTTGATCACCGAATAATTTCAAGTTGATCTTGGTTGAAATTTCAGAGAGTTTTGCAGGATCTACGGTTGCTGTGACGCGCAAGTACGTTTCGCCGTCTTTATGGAATTGGCTTGTTGAAGTTTCAGCCACTTTCAAGGTTGCCACTTCAGAAACGGGTACCATTCCTTTTTCAGTTATTATATGAATGTTTTTCAAGTCGTCTTCCGTTTTGGTGTTCAGTAAAGGTTCAAGAACAACGGTTGTTTGTTTTTCATTTAAACTAATGGTACCAATTGGGGTTTGATTTAGCATGACCCCAAGCTGCTGGGCAATTTGCTGTGTATTGCCTTTTGCAGGATCTACTACTAAAGAGTAGACGGTTTTCTTTTCATCTTGATTCGTTGTTACTTCTTCAACACCGTCAATGTCAGAAATCTTATCTTTAATTGTGTTTGCGGCATCTTCCAGTTGACCGATATCCTCACCAACCACATCAATGGTGATATTGGTTGCCGATCCACCCATCATAAACGAAGCCGTGGCGACTTCTAATGTAGCATCTTTATAGTCGTCCTTTTTCTTTTCAATTTCCTTTAAAACCTTATCGGTATCGTCTTTATCTTTTAACATGATGCTGATGACCGCTTCAGTGGGAGAACCAATTTGGCCAAATTGAGCGGAATCAGCCGAAGAACCGACTTGGTTAAATACATAATCAACCTCATCCATTGCTGTTATCGCATTTTCCAACTCAATTGCCTTTTCTTGTACCGTTTCAAAAGGCGTTTCATTTGGGTATTTCAAGGTTGCTGAGACAAAGTCTGCAGACGAATTGTCAACGGCACCCTTTGGTATCGCGAAGTATGCACCTATCGAACCGACAAACAGTAGGAAGCTTACCGTAAAAACCACCCATTTGTGATTTAAAGACCATTTGACTGCTTTTGGAAAGCGTACCGCCGGTTTATGTTCTGGAAGTTTCGTGTTTTTCAACAAACCAGCACTCATTAATGGCACCAGTGTTAATGCAACCACAAGTGATGCCAGTAGTGAGTAAGTTACTGTTAAGGCAAATGGTAAAAGGAATTCTTGAAGTCCGCCGTTTAATAAACTCATGGGCAGGAAAACTGCGACGGTTGTTAACGTGGAAGCTGTAATCGCAACACCCACTTGTTTCGTTGCATCAATCACCATTTGAACCGAAAACTTCTCTGTTTGCATTTTTCGGTAAATATTTTCGATAACCACAATACTGTCGTCCACAAGTCGCCCAACGGCAACAGCAACCCCACCGAGGGTCAAAATATTAAGTGTTACCCCGGAACGTGATAGTAAGAACAAGGTGAAACAAAGGGAAAGCGGGATGGAAATAATCGTAATAAATGTTGTTCGGATATTACGTAAAAAGATCATAATCACAATCGTAGCAAATAAAGCCCCAAGTAGAACTTCTTTTACCATCGTTTGAACAGATGTTTTAACCAAATCTGCTGAAGCTACATAAATCGTAGATTCTTGCGTATCGTATTTTTTGTTGATTTCCTTTGTTACTTTTTCGATTTCTTTGCTAATGGTGACTGCATTTGAATTGCTGTCTTTCGTAATACTGATACTTAACGCTTCATTCCCGTCGAAACGGTTAACAAAATTGGATTGTGTGGTTTCCTCAATGGATGAGATATCCTCAAGGGTTACATTTGGTGCAACTGGCAGGTTTTTGAGCTTTTCGAGACTTGATAGGTCGCCAACCACTTTAATATTACTAGTTTTTCCGTCAATCGCCTTTTCACCAATGGCAAGAGCGGTGTTTTGACCTTGAAGAATTCCCATCACACTCTGAAGGGATATCTGGTTTTCGGCTAGCTTTTGATTATCAATTTTTACTGAGATGACAGGGTCCACCAATCCGTAGGTTTGAACTTGGGCAACACCGTCAATTTCTTTGTATAATGGTTCAATTTTTTCTTTTACTAATTCCAGGTTTTCGGTTGTGAGGCCATCTTTAAAGGTTACTGCGATGTTGGAGATGGGAATCATGGAGGTATTGAGCTGCGAAATGAATGGCTTTGATATGTAAGCTGGTAATGCCACATTTGATAGAGCCTCTTGAACATCTAATTTGGCCTGTTTCATGTCTGAGCCGGCTTCGAAAAATAAATCAACTTTTGAAAAGCCATCTCCCGTTGAACTATAAATCGAATTTTTACCTTTTATTCCGGTAACCGCGCGTTCAATCGGAGAAGTGACCTCACTTTCCATCGTTTTTGAATCGGTTCCTTGCCCCATGGTAATAATCGTTACTTGAGGATTGTCTGCGGAAGGCAGGAACTCCATCGGCAATCGAAAATAACTAACGACCCCAATGATTAGAATTAATACCGTCAACAATGAGACTGCGGCTTTGTTTCGAAAAGCCCATTTTGTGAAAATTGACATAGGAATATCTCTCCTTTACCTAGATATAAAGTCCAGTAGAATTTTAACATAACTTTGTAAAAATTATCCAATATTTACTATTTATTAACAATATTTTAATAGATTAATCATGAATTAGAACAACACCGCCTTTTTATCGAGAAAATTTATAGTGCTTTTGGATTTATCCGTCATCCGCGTTACCGCTACCTAAATATGCCATATTTTCCAAGTTTTGAGGAGACTGAATTTTTTCTACGACTTAAGACCGAGGACCGTGGGGACGGTTCTGGTGGCAACTCGACAGGGTTCTTTATAATATGAATTCTAGGCGGTCAAGAAAAATGTAAGCTGCAGCGAATGGTGAAACGCTCAATTAGGGAAGAACCGGAGGAACCGTCCCCATGGCAGGGAAGAAAAAGAGTCATGCAGATACTATGCATGACTCAAAGTATGTAAAATTCTATCTGCCAGTAAGGGCTCCTCCTACGCCGATTACCATGATAGCCACACGTGCCATCCCCACTATTACTAGAATAGTAAATTATTGTTAAGAGCTTGCTTTGTTGATGTTAAGGTTCTGTAAATCTTTTGTATTGATTAAGTGTTTGGTTCAGGAGAAATTGTGCGATATATAAAAATACAAAAATAACAGACTTCTAACTCATGTAAATTGTCGTACGAAACTCGTTGTCGGAATGGTACGTTAGATGGTAGCCTATTGGTAATCTGCTTTGGGGGAGGGGAAGCTAATGATAACAATAAAAGGATCGCAAACGGAAGCAAAGGTATTTTCCAATTACCCGCAGGAAACGGCAATTGAGCAAATACAGGAGCTATGTAATCAAGCTTTTTTAAAGGATACAAAGATTAGTATAATGCCAGATTATCATGCTGGGAAGGGCTGTGTAATCGGCACAACCATTCAGTTAAAGGATAAGGTTGTCCCTAACCTTGTGGGTGTCGATGTTGGCTGCGGCGTCCTCACTGTCAAGCTTCAGGATAAAAAGGTGGATTTTAACAAGCTGGATCACGTTATTCGAACATGCGTCCCAAGTGGACATGAACTCCATACAGATGAAACGGTAAGATTTATTAATACCAATTTTCCAGCCCCAGAAGAGTTTAAGGCTGAGCATATACTGAGTCAGAATAAAAGTCTTTATAGCTTGGGAACGCTCGGCGGGGGCAATCATTTTTGTGAAATGTCTGTTGATTCCGATGGCAACCACTTTTTAACGATTCATACCGGCAGCCGTTATGTGGGCGCAAAGATTGCCACATATTATCAAAAGGTAGCCATCTCAAAGCTTCGTCAACATGATTTAACAGAGATGATTGAACAGTTGAAAGCTGAGGGTCGAGAAAAGGAAATCCAAGCAGCCATTCAAGGATACAAAGATAAGAATCCAGTGATTCCAAATGATTTAGCATATTTGGAAGGCGAGGATTTTGAAAATTATATTCACGATATGAAGTTAGCTCAAGCATTCGCGAAAGCAAACCGCGAGGAAATTGCAAGGGCCATCGTTGAAAAAATGGGATTTGATGAACTGGATCGCTTCGATACCGTGCATAATTATATTGATACCGAGAACTTGATTTTACGAAAAGGGGCCGTTTCTGCTCAAAAGGGAGAACGACTGATTATACCGATGAACATGAGAGATGGTTCGATAATAGCGGTGGGCAAAGGGAATGAGGATTGGAATTTTTCAGCACCACATGGAGCAGGGCGTGTTTTGAGCCGCACAAAAGCAATGAAAACCTTAAAGATGGATGACTTTCATAAAACAATGGAAGGTATCTGGACGACATCCGTTTCTGAAGAAACACTCGATGAAGCCCCAATGGCCTACAAGCCGATGAATGAAATCTTAGAAAAAATTGAAGAAACCTCTGAAATTGTTGACTTTATTAAACCGGTTTATAACTTTAAGGCTAGTGAGAAATATGTGCCTGGGAGATATAGAAAATCATAGTGTTACATGGGAGGGACTACTTATAGTCTCTTTTTCTGTGTATATAGAGAGAAAGGATATGGTGCCAGGCACCAGAAGAGTTTGAAGTTATTTAGGCAGATTTCGATTTATTTTTCTTATAATATTGTTCTTTAAGCTTGTCTTTAAATGGATTACTTCCTATTTAATCAAACGTTTGTGTAATAGGGAATAAACAAGGTTTATGCCAGAGTATGTCGATTTCCAGGGAAATCGTTTATTTTAGAGGATCTTCGCAAAATAGACTATAAATTCCCCCCTATTTACGACAATTATTTTGCTAGATTCAAGTAAGAAAGCTTTATGTAACGGGATTTATTTCATTTTTACACAAACGATTATTTAGCATGGCATTTTGGAAGAACCCGTTGTAATTGTAGTAATCCACTTTTATTGGAGGTTTTTGAAGTTATTTAGTAGAAAACAGAACTAGTCCTCGACAAGAAATTCTCTTGAAATGATGGTAGAGTTCGTTTTTTAAAAAGGTTTGTGGCCCTTTTAATCAAACATTTGATTGAGAAAAACTTATGCGTTATTTGTCGAGAAACCTTAAGGGAAAATCTAAAACCGTGGGGACGGTTCTGATGGCTTTTTTTCTCTTCTTTTTTCTTAGTAATTAGATCTCAGGTTTTGCAAAAAGTATAACCGGCTATAACTTTTGAACCTCTTAATCAAGAAAAAACCGCGAGAACCGTCCCTATGGTTTTAGGTAAAATTCACAGAAAATTCAGTCACAAGACATTCTCTTTGTGGTATAATTTACCTAAAAAAGGTGGGGGAGTATGGAACAGAGGATTGATGAAAACCAATGGTTTTATGTTAGTGATAATGAACAAAAGGGGCCAATAAATGAGTCAGAGATTCTTAATCTATTTAAACAGGGACTATTAGATGGCGAAACAATGGTATGGTCTAAAAGTTTGGAAGGCTGGGAAAAAGCATCTAATCATTTTCAAAGCTATATTCTACCTCCACCCTCGACTAATGGTGAATCTACCGTACATAACGTCAATGTAACTAGCCAAAATGATTATCCAAAAGGAAGGCCATGGATAAGATATTTTGCTAAAATGGTTGATTTTACATTGTACTCCATTTGTATTGTGATTTATATAGGTATTTTCTTACCGGATGCAATGCTTGAAATACCTGAAATTTTTTTAACCTTTCTAAGCCTTTTTATATGCATATTTCTGGATACTCTCATCTTATATATTTTTGAAACTACTCCTGGAAGGGCCATATTGAATACAAAAATTAAAAACATTAATGGGGGAAAGATAACTTTTACACAAGCATTAAGGAGAAGTTTTGGAGTGTGGGTGCGTGGATTAGGATTTGGAATACCAATTATATCTTTTATCTGTATACTTGTTTCCTATTTCGATTTAAAAAGGAACGGTATCACAAAATGGGACCAGAAAAATGATTTGGTAACCGTTCATGGTAAAGTTGGCGTATTTAGGGTCCTTCTGATTGCTGCGGCTGTAATTTTCCTTATTATTTGGAGTTATATTTAAGGTAATAACTAAAAAACTTAATTTTACCAAGAATGGAGCCCCATAAAGAAATATTAAGCTCTCGGCTTAGTTTTGCCGAGAGCTTAATTTAAAATAAATTAGGATTGAAATATTGCACAAGCCTGCTTTACGCCAGGTTTTTTACCCCACTTTTTACAAGCAGAATCAATACCATTGTTAATTGCATTTTCTACAAATACTGTTGCAACTGTTACACCAGCAAACAAAGCGACAGTGGCTGATACCCATTTCCAAAAAGGATCGTTAGCGGGTTTACGAGGGGGGAGGGCATTCGTTGAAATCGCATTTTCTTTAACATCTGCGATTCCATCTAGATAGATCGGGCTGTTAACAACTTCTTTTGTGTTAGTAGTTACGGTTACATATGTACCTGAAGCTGAGGCGCTATTTTGGTAAAATGTAGTAGTGAAAATAGCTAGAATCATAGTTGTAATAAGAGACTTGATAAATACTTTTTTCATAATTTCCTCCTTGGATTAAAATAGTTTACAAATTAGATAATATACCAAATTATACCAATTCGCAAAGGTTTATTTTATAAAAAATAGTAAAATAGTAAAAAAATGTTATAATTTATTTGGTTATTACATTGTATTTTACTTATAGTAAGGAGAGATGTAGGTGGACATTGTAATTGGTAGTCTAATTGGATTAACAATAATCGTACTGTCTTTATTGATTGCTGCTTGGGGATTTAAAATCTTAATTAAACTAACAAAAAATAAAAAATAGAAGAAAGCAAACCATTTCCTCGACAAAAAATGCTCTTGAAATGAGGATAAAATTCGTTTTCCAAAAGGGTTCGTAATGCTTTTAATCAAACGATTGATTGAGAAGAATTATATCGATATTTGTCATTATAGAATTCTTACCTTCACAATATATGATATTTATGATCTGATTCAGTTTCTAACAGGTGGTGAGCATGTAATGATTCTCCCTAATGGAGTTACGGGTTTTTATGATTCAGAAGCCAATAAACCCCCAACAGTAGACGGGAAACAATTCAAGCAGTTATGCTTCGACTTTGCAGCTCGTAACGGTGGCAAAGTGATAGAGTTTAGTACGCCTCAATACCCAGCAAATTTTTATCATGCTCACGTTAAGGTTTTAGGTAATGTGTTCTATATACTGCTTAATGCACATTATCCTTACCTTACTTTTGCATCCCTCGTTGAACCTGGAAACATTGCATTCATCGACCAACCTACTCTTAATGAACCATTTTCTCCTTTTTATCGGGTACTCGGTACAGTAGAACTAAATGTTCCTTTTAATCAAACATTGGCAAAGAATACAAAATTAAATCGTACAGAATTGGAACAACTAGCTTACTGGAAGCCTGAAACAGTAGGGCAGATCATCTTTAACTTTTGGGATTAACCAACTAATTTGACTAGAAGATGATGTTGTTGTCAGAGCTTTGCCAATATAGAACAAGTGAATATAGGACTTTTTAGACCTTTACCAGGAGAATGGTAGAGGTCTTTTGTTTCATGTAATGATTGAATGCTGTGGGACAAAGGAACCGAAATTGGGAATAGTTAAAAATTGGGTGGTAATTACCAAAAAAATTCACTATTATCAGTAAGTGAAAGTAAAAGTTGCCTCGATAGCACAAGGTGTTGGTGATTATTTTTCAACTTAGTAAAAGGGGCGCTTTACACGTAAAATGGTTATCCGCCATTTCTTTTAAATTTGTTCTAAATTGGTACTCAACTGGCTTTTTTATATGTCGAAGGTAGGATGAGAATACTACAGATGACATTCTTTCTACATAATAGGTAACCGAAGTGTACTCCTTTTTGTCGGGCCTGTTTTTCTGTTGTTATATTAGTATAGTAAATAAGGTCCCGTTAATCCTAGCAACTGGGTTATCTTCAAACATACAGCTAAGGAGAAGTAGTACATGATTGTAACGTTAATAAACAAAGCAAGTATTAATTCTATTACTCTTCCTGAGAAAATTAGAGGTCAATATTGGATTTATGATTGTAATGACAGGTCCAAGAAATTAATCGGGATTGAAGGTATCAACGGGGAATGGATTCTAAAATCTAACAAAGATGTTAAAGTGTTAGACCATTCAGGAAAACACATTCGTAATACCGTACTAAGTCCGTTAAGTATCTACAATTTGGATACGCAAGAACCCGATAATAAAACGATTGTGTTTATTGAACCAAGTACTGATGATCGCCAAACCTTCACGAAATATTTGGTAGATCAAGACACTGATATTACGATTGGAAGAACCGATAAGAACGATGTCGTACTAAACAATCACTTTGTGTCGGCCTCACATGCAACACTATCATTTCGTAACGGAAAATGGAGCATTACCGACCTTACCAGCACGAATGGGACTTTTGTCGATGGCGATCGCGTGAAGAGCAGGGACCTAAGTATTGGCGATATGATTTACATCATGGGTTACAAAATGATTGTGGGAAGTTTCTTTGTTGCTTTTAATAACCCCGATGGGACACTTTCTTTAAAAAGTAAGGTCCTAAAACCATTTATGAATCAAAAAGCAGAGATTCCAGACGAAGAGGATGAATATGAAGCACCGGCAACGGATTACTTTTATCGTTCCCCTCGCTTTAAAAGAGACGTGGAGAAAGCTGTTATCAAAATAGACTCACCGCCTCCAAATGCGATTGGTGAAGAGATGCCGTTGATGTTGGTGTTAGGTCCTTCTATGACGATGGGGATGGCGTCGATGGCGACAGCCACTTTTGCGGTCAATAATGCGATGGCTACGGGTGACTTTTCTAGAGCCATTCCTTCCATTGTTATGTCTGCGAGCATGCTTCTTGGAACGATTTTGTGGCCGGTACTGTCTAAGAAGTATGATATGAGACGAAGACGCAAAAAGGAAAAAATCCGCCAAGAAAAGTATAAAGAATATTTAGATAAAATCACCATTAAATTTAACGAAGAAGCTGAAAGGCAAGAAGAAATCTTGCGTGAAAATCATATTCCTGTCAATGACCTTAGCCGTCGAATAGATCAAGTTGACCGAAATCTATGGGAACGTGGCCTTGGTCAAAATGATTTTCTTAAGTTAAGAGTGGGTACAGGGAATGGTGTATTAGCTGCCGATATTTCGTATTCCGAAAAGAAATTCTCCATTGATGATGACAATCTCGAAGAAGAATTGTACACCTTAGTGGAGTCTCCGAAAATCTTAAGGAACATACCTATTACCTTATCCTTGTTTGAAAATTACATATCAGGTGTGATTGGAAATCGAAAACAAAGTGTTGAATTTGCAAAGGGATTGATTTTTCAATTAGCCGCGCTGTATAGCTATGATGAAGTGAAAATGGTGTTTGTCTATGACCAAGAGGAAGAAGATGAATTTGGTTTTACCAAATGGCTGCCGCATGTTTGGAGTAATGATAATAAGTTCCGCTTTATTGCTACGAATAACAATGAAATAAAGGAAGTTTCAGCTTATATCGAAAAAGAAATTGAAGCCCGTTCAACTGTTAGTGACAGTAATATGGAAGATATCAAACCTTATTATATTGTTTTTGCGATGAGCAAGCAGCTAGCGATTCGTGCCGAGATGTTAAAACAGGTTTATCTAAAGAAAAAGAATCTCTATATTTCTGTCGTTACTTTTTACGATGAACTTAAAAATCTGCCGAAGGAATGTACGATGGTTGTGGATTTGGATGAGAACAGCGGTAAACTGTTCGATAAAAATGATATCACGGGTAAATCCATTTCATTTGTTCCAGATCCACCATTAACTGCTGACCCAACTGAATTAAGTGTGAAGTTAGCGAATGTACCGCTCGATACGTTAGCGAACTCTTTTAATCTGCCAAAAATGGTTACGTTCTTAGAGCTATTTGGAGTGGGAAAAGTTGAACACTTAAATGCATTAACCCGCTGGAAGGACAATGATCCAACAAAATCATTGGAAGCAGCGGTGGGTGTGGATACATTGGGTGAGTTATTTAAGCTCGATTTACATGAAAAGTTCCATGGACCGCATGGCTTGGTGGCAGGGATGACGGGTTCTGGTAAGTCTGAATTTATCATTTCCTATATCTTGTCATTGGCCGTTAACTATCATCCGAATGAAGTCGCGTTTATCTTGATTGACTATAAAGGCGGCGGTATGGCTAAATCCTTTGAAAACCTGCCGCACACCGCTGGGATTATCACCAACTTAGATGGTGCGGCCATTAAACGTTCGTTGATCTCGATTGAAAGTGAATTGAAGCGCCGGCAGGCTATTTTTGCACAAGCCAGCAAACAGGTTGGCGAAAGCAATATCGATATTTACAACTATCAAAAGCTCTACCGTGAAGGTGTTGTATCTGAACCATTGCAGCATTTGTTCATCATTTCCGATGAGTTCGCGGAGTTAAAAACACAGCAGCCAGAATTTATGGCTCAACTGATTAGTGCAGCCCGTATCGGCCGAAGCTTAGGTGTCCATTTGATATTGGCCACACAAAAACCGAGTGGTGTGGTAGATGATCAAATCTGGAGTAACTCTAAATTTAGGGTGAGTTTGAAAGTTCAAGAACGTGCAGACAGTATGGACATGCTCAAACGTCCTGACGCGGCTGAACTTACCGATACCGGACGCTTTTATCTGCAGGTCGGTTATAACGAATTATTTGAAATGGGTCAGTCTGCTTGGGCAGGTGCACCATATTATCCTTCTGATAAAGTGGTTGTGGAAAAGGATACTAGTGTTGTGGTTATTGACCGCAATGGCCGCCCGATGAAAGAAGCGAAAATCGATAAGAAGAAAAACCTGTTTGCCAATCCAAAAAAGCAGATGGATGTAATCACCGATTATTTAAGTACGATTGCGCAGGAAGAACAGATTAAAATACGTCCACTATGGCTTGAGCCTATACCAGCTTTGATTCTATTAGATGATGTAAAAGAAAAATATACGCTGGGCCATGAGAATTCATTTGTACTGAATCCGGTCATCGGTGAGTACGATGATCCGGCAAGACAACAACAATGCTTGCTGCGTCTGCCGCTAACACAAGAAGGAAATACGATTGTGTACGGTGTAGCAGGAAGTGGAAAAACAACTTTCTTAAATACCATGGTCTACTCCCTTATTCAGGAGCATACGCCAGACGAAGTCCATATCTATTTACTAGATTTCGCCTCTGAGACCTTACGTGCGTTTGCAAAAGCGCCTCATGTCGGGGATGTCATTCTTTCCTACGAGAGTGAGAAGATTAGTAATTTATTTAAACTGCTTCAAAGTGAATTGGAAAATAGGAAGAAGTTATTTGCGGATTATGGCGGCGACCTCGCTTCTTATTTACGTGCAACTGGAGAAAAGATGCCATCGATTGTGGTTGGTGTCAATAACTTTGCGGCTTTTACTGAAATGTACGAAGAAAAAGAAACAGCGGTATCCTTCCTGTCACGTGAAGGAACGAAGTACGGTATTTACTTTGTTTTAACAGCTCTAGGTACGAATGCTGTACGGTTCCGCTTGCTGCAAAACTTTAAGCAAATGCTCGTCCTGCAACTAAATGATGAATCCGATTATGCTTCTATCGTTGGTAAAACAGATGGATTGTTCCCATCTAGATATAAAGGCAGAGGACTTGTGAAGAGAGACGCCATTTACGAGTTCCAGGTTGCTCAAATCACAGATGAATCTGTTCCATTTCAGTTTATTCAAAAAGAATCTGTGAAACTCCAGTCCGCTTGGAAAGGGGATATAGCTAGGAAGATTCCGATTTTACCAGATCAAGTGGATGTGGAATTTTTATCCGAGTATGTTTCTGAGGAAAGTCTTACCATCCCAATTGGCGTTGAAAAGAACTCGCTTAACGTTCATTATTATCCATTTGGAAAATCTTATATCCATATGATCTTATCTTCATCGACAGAACATCTAGGTTTCACCCATGATTTAGCTGCCTTCATGGCAAATCATGGTGGTTTTGATGTGACTGTGATGGATGGACAGCAAAGTTTTATTACGAAAGATAATCGTCATATGACCTATTATTCTACCGTTAAAGACTTTGAAAATACGGTACATGCACTGTTTGAATTAGTGCTTTATCGTAATAACACTTACAAAGAGGCGATTGAAAAGGGTGTCGAAGCTGAACCTTTTGATCAAAAGGTGATCATTATTAATTCAGTTGTGGCTTTGAAAAATGCTCTGTCAAAAGAAGGGGTAGAGAAACTTGGTTTAATTCTTGAAAAAGGTGATGCCAAGTACAACATGACGATCCTATTTGCTGAGCAATCTAAGAATCTATCAGGAATCACGTTTGACAAATGGTATAAACAACATATGAATTCTGGTGATGGTATTTGGGTAGGCGGTGGGATTACTGACCAATTTAACCTAAAGGCTGCAAAAACCACTTCTGAAATGCGTGAAGACATGACTGCTGAATTTGGCTTCTCTTTGCAAAAAGGGAAGAGTATAAAGGTTAAGCTATTAAACTCAGTAAAGGAGAATGGTGACAACGTTGAATAAAGTACTTGTTGAAATCTTCCTTCCTGCTGCTGACACACGTTTTGATGTGTACATACCATTAGAAAGCCAAATGAGCGAAGTACTTCAATTAGTATCCGTTTTGCTAAGCGACTTATCTCATGGAAAATACAAAGCCAATGGCAGCGCAGTTTTATGCGATGCAGCCACTGGAATTATTTACAATATTAACATGCCTGTTTGTGAACTGGGGATTAAAAACGGTTCTAAACTGATGTTGATATAGATTATTACGGACAGAAGGGAGATAGAAAAATGGGAAAAGTAATTAAAGTAACACCGCAAGAACTAGAAACGGCTTCTAAAAAAATGGCAGAACTATCCGAAACGTACACTGGTATCTATACCCAACTGATGCAGGCAGCACAAACAATGGGTTCAGCATGGGAGGGTGAAGATAACCTTGCGTTTGTTGATCAAATCAATGGATTTAACGATGATTTAAAAAGTATGGCAGATAAACTTCTAACCGCAAGTCAAGCGCTTGAGACACAAAGAGCCAATTATGCACAAATGCAAGATAGTAATACAGCTCAAGTAAGAAGATTAACAAACTAATTGAATAAAAAAGGAGTGAGGGAAATGGCTGGACAAATCAGAGTAAGCACGGCGCAAGTTGGCGATATTGCCAAAACAATCGAAGGGTTGAACGAAAGACTTGCTGAAGAGTTAAAAACAAGTCAGAAAACAATCCAAAATCTATCAAATACATGGGATGGGGAAGCAGCCCAAGCAACCATTGCTTCTTTTGATGAGTTTGCGGCAAAGTTTTTCCAAAACTATCAAGATATTCTTAACAGCTATGTAACATTTTTAAGAACAAACGTAGAACAAGGTTACTTCGAAACCGAAACAGCCAATATTAGTTTAGCTGACGCATTTAAATAAGGTATTTACGCTTGCGCTAAAGGCGATGGAGTCCCATCGTCTTTAGCAGCATCTAAAAATGAAAATAACTTCGTAACGGGTTTATATAGTGTTCGCAACAATTGCTGTTAAAATCGTAAAACCGATTTTAACGTGGAAAGGCGTTGTATTCATGAGAAAAGTAAAAATTGCAGCATTGTCATTGTTAGCCATTATTTCTTTATTGGGAGTGAGTGGGTGTATGAGTTTCTTTTCAAAAGGTGAGGATCGGGCGGATATCGCTAAAAAACTCTTGAAGGAAAAGTATAATGAGGATTTTAGCATTTATACGTCTGGTGAAGGGTATGGAACCTTGACCGGTAACACATTTAAAGTAGTAGCTTCGCCGGAAGGAAATAAAGATTTAATGTTTGAAGCAAAGGTCCAAAAGGAAGGTAAGTGGATGATTGATGAATACGTTGAGGCACTCCTCGAAGATGAAATCAAACAGACTGCCAGTGACAAGATCCGAGAACTAACGGATGATTTTTTCTTAAAAATATATGTCGGTTTTGCCGATACTGATTATACAGATAAAAGTAAGGTTTCATTGGAGGATTTCTCCAAAGGGTATACGAATGTTCCCATTGTTCTTACCTTGCTGTTGGATAAAACTGCCATGACCAACATTGAAGCAGAGAAGGAGTTCCAAGTGTATCAGGAATTATTTGCTGAAAAGCTCCCCATAAATGCCGCACTTGAAATCTACTATACAGACACAGAGACACTACAAAAGTCCGAGGAATATTTTAAGAAAAATGCCGAGACTTATGATGATTTTGATCAAATGCTGGAAGGGTTCAAAGAAAATGGCTTCGGCATCAATGAAGGACAGATCAATATTCCTATAGATCAATTTATTGAGCAAAGACAGGTGCAGTAACCATGCCACATTCGGATCAAGATCTATTTGTCGCCTCGCAGCTTGCTTATTATGAAATTAGTGATACGGATATCTCCTTTTTGACCAAGCAAGGAATTGAACCCACCTTGGCAAATATCCTTAAATACAAACCCGAGATTAAGAAAACGCTGGAGAACAACTTAGCCAATGCAGAATCTGGTTCTATTGAGGCAACAAGAGCCCAAGGAGATATGGATTTATATAATAGCTTTGTATCGCCTAATTCGCAGTACAGTAATTGGAAGGTTGTTGATGTAAATGATGACAACAATCAATCCGGATTTTATGGTCTGTTAATTGAAACGAGTCCGAATAATGCGGTTGTTGGATTTAGGGGCAGTGAATCCCACGGCAATCAGTTTGAAAAAGACTGGCTTCAAACGGATTTTAAAATGATCAATGAGGGTGTCGGTGTCGAGCAGCAGAGGATTGCTGCACAGTATATGGCCGAAATAAATTCTAAATATTCATATGATACGTATGCTACCGCAGGACACTCACTCGGAGGAAACTTATCTTTCTATGCGGCGATCACAGCACCGCCGGAAATGAGGGCGAAAATCCTCCAGGCATTAAATGGAGATGGTCCCGGGTTCGCCGAGGAATTTCTAACGAATCCTCTTTTTGCAGAGGGAATTCGAGATATGGCCGGGAAAATGGACCATTATCAGTGGTCATTAGTAGGGGCCATTTTAAATCCTGTTCCCGGTTCTAATTACATGTCGCTTCAAACAAAACATAATGTGTATGGCGAATATGGCTTAGGGCCATTAACTGCCAAACATAGTATGACATTTGTTGGTTTTGATGAGCATGGCCGTGTCATTAAAGGGGAAATGGATCGTTTTGCCGAAAGCATTGGCAGATTCACACGGGAGCTGGATGAACTGCCAGCTGGAGTAGCAAACTCATTTATTCATGCGGTGGAAGGCTTCATGTCTCTTCCTGATGGTCAAAAGAAACTATTGGCCGGGGCGTTCATTGCACATGTTGCGATTTTTCTTGCCACCCACCCTACTGTCTTGATTGCGACAGTGCTTATCGGGGCAACGCTTGCGGTCATCTATTGGATCAATCCAGAGTTTTTTGGCGAAGTGTTAATCCCGTTTATCCTTGATGCCCTTTCGTTTACGGCAGATATGGTGCAAAAGTTGATCGATGGCGTTACGACTGTTATTGCGGCAGTGCTTGAGGCTGCTAATATGGCGAAGGAGTTCATTAATAACGTCATTGCCAAGGTCGTAGAAGTGTTCACAGAATTTACTTCGTGGGCGAGAAAGCTTTTTAACCCAGGTTATCGATATGCGAGCAGCCATCCTTACATCAAAATCGATACTCAAAGACTACGAGAATATGCTCAGCGCTTAAGCACAGTCAATAAGAGATTGAACCATCTTGACCGAAGTCTTGACTCGCTTTATACCAAGGTAGGACTCTTGGATGTATGGAGTTTGATGCAGGCAGATTTGATGACAGGGGAAAGCTGGAGAATTAATCGATGTATTTCCTATTTGGAAGAAACATTAGAAGATTTTGAATCGGCGGAACGGAAGATTATGAATCAACTGGGATAGGGGGATGGTCCATGAGTGCTCAGCATGAGCTGTATTATATCAAACAAGAGCTTCAAAGCATTATTAACGAAATTGAAAGTATTGCAGCAGGGATTGATAGCGGCTTTGAAGGGATCGGAAATGAAAAATGTGCCTCAAGGCTTTATAAAATTGCCGACCATTATAGGGATGTTAATCGAAAACTAAGTAATATTGATACCTCCAAAGTGAAGGAAGCGTAATGGTTGATTCTCGGTGTGGGATCAGAATTAAAATAGGCGGAGAATTTCCGGCTAATGTATATAGTGGGGCTTAAGAAGCAGATATAAGCGGAGAAATTCCGGTTAACAGCTCTAAATAAGCCAAAAGCCAACGATTTGGATCAAATAACCGGAAAAACTCCGCTTATTTGTAAGGTTTTATAAGGATTTTCCAATTTAACCGGAATTCCTCCGCTTATTTTTCAAATACGATGAAATCATTAGCATACAAAGTGCCTTCAATACTAAATGGAAAGAAGGGATAACAATGGCTGATTTAATAAAAGTAGATACCGGACGTGTGGCTGCGGCTGCAACTACTATTGCTGCCTATAATAATAGAATCAGAGATGACTTTTCATCTGTCGAGTCTGCAATTCGGGCACTGAATAGTGTCTGGGATAGTAGTGCTGCTGAGCAGGCGATGGATTCCTTCTATAATATAAAGAATACTTATCATGAACCGAGATATACAGTAATGAATAATTATGTGAAATTTCTACAACAGCAGGTTGATCCCGGCTACACACAGACAGAAACAGTGAACACATTTTTGGCGGATTTGTTTAAATAAAAATCAGCCATTTGCAGGAGGGGGATATCTTTTGAGTCAGTTTATAAAAGTAAACCATAGTCAGTTTGAGAATGCTGCAGATGCCATTGATACCTACCTAACAAGTCAGAAAAAAAACATGGCAGCAGCTGAGAGTGAAGTAAAGAACCTTGAAGCCACTTGGCAGGGAACAGATTCAAAACATTTCCAGCAGCAGTGGAATAAGGTGGATGACAATGATTCTACTTCAAAGAATATGACGAAAGCATTGGAGAATTATGCAAAGTTTTTAAGATATGCTGTAAGCCAATATAAGGAAGCACAATCGAAAGCAGTTAATAGAGCAAATTGGTTATAAGATTAGAATTCTGATAGCAGGAGATATTTATGGGTAAAACAACTGTTGAACTGCGGAAAAATAAATATAAGGTTTTGAATAAGCTACTATATCCCGAAGCCATCAATGAACGTGAATTAAACGCCATTGCTCACGGGTTATTTGAGAATCTTATTCCTGTTCATGCAGAAGTGAACAAAAAGGGTGTAGCGTTAACGGGTTCAATCGTTGATATGATGCCGCTGCAATCCTATTTTAGCGGTGTTGTTAGCAAGAAGATGTTTTTGGGTGTCATCATGCAACTAGTAGCTGTTGTAAAGGATTGTGAAAAGAACTTGATGAATGTAAACAATCTTATGCTAGATTGGCATTCTATTTTTCTTGATCCTAGAACGAAAAAAATTAAATGTATTTTTTGGCCGATTGTAAATAACCAACATCCATATGGTTTGGCAGAGTTTTTTTATGATTTGCCCTTTCGTGTGGTTTTTACGAAACACGAAGACCATGGATACATGAATACGTATTTAAACTATTTTAAGAATCACTCCATTTTTTCCATTAACGGCTTCGAAAAAACACTCTTTGAAATAATAGGAAAACCGGTAGAAAACAAGTCCTATCTTCCATCTGATTCAAGCAAGATTGGAGACAGTAAACGGTTTTCTGCTAAGCAAGAGGAAGGAAAGTCTAAAAATGCTCCGATTGCCTATGATCCGTTTAGCGCTCCTGTGGTAAAAGAAGAAGTTTCGATGTTTTGTACCAGTTGTGGAAAACAAAATATAGAAAGTGCCAAGTTTTGTGTTCACTGTGGTACGCCTTTTAAATTGGTTGAAACACCTCTGCCTCCAAAATCTACTTCTGCTTCGGAAACAAACGTTTATGAGTCTGCAGCAAGAAAAAGTGATACACAAAGTTTTAGTGAAACGACCGTCCTGGGTGCAGAACCTTATGATACGGGTACAACGGTACTTGGTGTAGAGATGGGCGAAGAACCCACTTTCCCCTATTTAATTAGGGAAAAAACGCAAGATAAAATCAGCGTTGACAAGCCATCTTTCCGTATTGGGAAGGAAAGCCGGTACTGTGATTATTTTATTCCCAATAATAATGCCATTAGCCGAAGTCACGCAGACATTCTTACAAAGGATCGTCGTTATTATATTATCGATCATAACTCGACAAATAAAACGTATGTAGAAGGACGAGTGATTCCGGTAGAAAAAGAGGTTGAGATTTTCTCAGGAACGAAACTAAGATTGGCAAATGAAGACTTCGTTTTTTACATATAAGCAAGGAAGGTTCTCGAAATGGAAGTATTAACAGCGGCATACAGCGATATTGGGATAAAAAAAGCAACAAATCAAGACAGTTTATGTGTGAAGGTTGCGGATACATCACTTGGAAAGGTTGTTCTAGCAGTTATTTGTGACGGCATGGGCGGCCTCTCCAAAGGTGAGGTTGCCAGTGCAAGTGTCGTCCATGCCTTTTCAGAATGGTTCGAACAGGAACTGCCCGTCCAACTTGCGAATGGAGATATGGATGAAATCCGATATCGCTGGGATCGAATCATCAAAGAGCAAAATCAGAGAATCGCAGAGTATGGAAGAAGAATACGAATTCAGCTAGGAACGACATTGACAGCTTTGCTCCTAATCGATTCGGATTTTATGTTAATTGGACACGTCGGAGATTCGAGAGTGTATCGGTTGGACCAACAGCTTGAAACACTAACCGAAGATCAAACGGTGGTCGGCAGAGAGATTAGTAGAGGAACACTAACGCCAGAGCAAGCCAAGAGTGATCCACGACGAAATGTTCTTTTGCAATGTATCGGAGCTTCTAAACTAGTAGAACCGCAGTTTATAGCCGGAACACCGAAACGGGGAGAAGTTTACTTGCTCTGTTCGGATGGGTTCCGTCATATGATTTCGGAGGCAGAGATTTATAACGCCTTTTCGCCTGCTGTACTAAGGGACGAAGCCTTCATGGAACAGAAAGCAAGAGAGTTGGTTGAACTTAATAAGCAAAGACAAGAAACCGATAATATCACACTTGTGCTTGTTAAAATTCAGTAAGGATGGGGATTAAGGTTTGGCAGCAGTGGGGTCAGTTGTAGAAGGTAAATATGAAATACTGAAGCTGATTGGACAAGGCGGGATGTCAAAGGTATACCTTGCAATGGACAAGCGTCTTAACAAACAGTGGGCAGTAAAAGAAATTGAAAAAAACAGCAGAGATAAGAACAACCAGGTATTCATTCAAAGTGCGATTGACGAAGCCAATATGATTAAGAAGCTCGACCATCCTTCGTTGCCTCGTATCGTTGACATCATTGAACATGAAGATATGATTTATGTCATTATGGACTATATTGAGGGTGAACCGTTGAGCAACATTTTGGAGGAGTATGGTGCTCAGCCGCAAGACTTAGTTATTGAGTGGGCAAAGCAGTTATGCGAGGTGCTGGATTACTTGCATACATGTGATCCGCCGATCATTTATCGTGATATGAAGCCCGCTAACGTGATGTTAAAACCGGACGGAAATATAAAATTAATTGACTTTGGTATCGCTAGGGAATACAAGGAGCAAAATCTTGCAGATACCGTAAGTCTTGGAACCAAGGGATACGCGGCACCTGAACAGTTCGGCGGCAAAGGGCAAAGTGATGCCAGAACGGATGTTTATTGTCTTGGTGTCACGCTTTATCATTTAATCACAGGTCAGAACCCTAGTGAGCCTCCCTACGAGTTATATCCGATTCGCCATTGGAATCCGCAATTATCAGGCGGTTTGGAAAGAATCATTCAAAAATGCACGCAGCTTAATCCGAATGATCGTTATCAATCCTGCGCTGAGTTGTTATATGCACTGAATCATTATGAAGAAATAGATGACTTTTATCGTGCCAAACAAAAAGCAAAGTTACGCAACTTTAGTCTAGTAAGTGGGGCGGCTGTTCTGTTCCTGTCGGTTGGCATTATAGGGCAAGTGATGAATATTCAAAAAACCAATGATGATTACAATACGAATCTTGAAAATGCCAGGGCACAGGCCGCAGATAGCACGAAAGTCGACTATTATTTAAAGGCCATTGATATTAAGCCAACGGAAACAAAGGCTTATGAGGAATTAGTGGGTACCTTTAAAAATAATGCTTCCTTCTCCGTAAAAGAAGAAGAAACACTTACGAAGAAAATTAGTCCCCATTTAATAGAATTGTACGAAAATCCGAAGTATGCCCAACTTGCCTTTGAAATCGGTAAAGCATATTGGTACTACTATGATTATGGAAAAAGCGAGTTGAGTGATAACCAGACGACGAGAATGATCAGTTCGGTAAAGTGGTTTGATGATGCGGTCATCTATGGCTCTAAAGATAGTGATTTTTACAAAATGGCGGTAATCTACCGGGATATTGGCCGATTCAATCAGGATATTACTATTTTGGTTGAAGAAGCTTCTGATAAAGGAAAATATAAACCTTATTGGGAGAATATCAAAGAGCTGATGAAGCTGATTGATGACGAAAGTGAAATTGTTAAATTGGAACTCTACCGACTGACGATGTATTCTGTCGAGCAGCATGCTAGGAAGTTTAAAGCAGATGGGGTAACAGAAAGTGATCTTCGTGCTGTTGTTGAATCTGTGAAGAAAAGTACAAACAATGTAGAGGTATCAACAGACAAAACAACCGCTATAAAAAATGAGGTAGTGGGCCGTTTTGATTTAATCGCGCAAGAAATCGATAAAGCCTATCGGAATTGACAGGGGGAGTTCGAATGGATGCAACAACGTGGTACCTTATTTCTATTGTCGGATATTCCCTTGCTGGTGTCCTGTTGATAGTGGTTATTTTTATGTTTTTCAAAATGAACATTCCCGCGATTATTGGTGATTTAAATGGTAAAACAGCCGCAAGACAGATCCAAGAAATCCGAGAACAAAACCAACGTACCGGTAATAAACAACATAGGCCAAGCACGTTTAATGTTGGAAGAGGAACGTTAACAACTCCGGTGAGTTCACGATTCGGTATAACAGGCAAGGCAGGAAACACACTGTCTACCATGTCCGCAGAGTCAAAAATGTATTCGGATTCGACAGAAGTACTGATGGCTGAAACCGAAGTACTTGAAATAGGTACTGAAGTGTTGATGAATGAAAACGAAATATTTGATATCGGGGCTGAAGTACTGATGAATGAAACGGAAGTACTTGATGTCGGTACCGTAGTCTTGTCACAGGATAGTGGGACCACGGTTTTACATGCCACTGGGGATTTGAATAGGGAGAATGTTACAGAGCCGCTAGCAATTGAATTTAAGATCGTGAAGGATATAAAAATCACCCATACAAATGAAATCATTTAAGATTTTTTATCCAACAACATGATTTTCATTCATTAAGGAGAGAGAAACCAAATGCATACAAGGAAGAAATCAAAGGTTACGCGCATGTTGGCGATGATCCTTGCCATCTTGCTCGTAATCTATCATCTACCAGTGGGACCAAACCTACCGGTATATGCGGAAAATGGGGAAGAGACCGAAGAAATAACCCAAAATACGGGTGACTTGGCTGCTGAAGGTACAGAACCTGAGTCGACCCAAGAAACTGAACCAATCCAAGAAACTGATCCAACCCAAGATCCTGAACAAGTTACCTATAATGTAACGGTTGAATCTACAGGAAATGGAGCAGGTAA
This sequence comes from Neobacillus sp. CF12, assembly GCF_030348765.1. Taxonomy (GTDB): domain Bacteria; phylum Bacillota; class Bacilli; order Bacillales; family Cytobacillaceae; genus Neobacillus. Next base: position 4,305,397 of record NZ_JAUCEU010000007.1, read on the forward strand.
AGTTGAAATTGATGGTACAGAATATTCTTCAAGCCCAGTTCCAGTCTTAGAAGGTAATGAAGTGGAAGTCCTCATTATACCAGAGACCAATTCTGAACTTAAGTCTGTGAAAATTGGTGATAACGCTGTAGTGGAGGTTTCAGGAAAAGAAAAGCAAGGGTACAGTACAAAAATCCCCTCTATTTCTGGTAAAACAACGATTGTAGTAGAGTTTGTTTTGAAAACATATGAGATTGCTTTTACCTATGATGAGGGTGAAGGTAGTGTAAAAAAGGATAGTATTCCATTAAATACTGATTCTGCCCTACATGGATCAGATGTATCCTATACAGTGGTTCCGAGTGCTGGTAATCATATTAAGAGTATTAAAATCACGAAAGGAACAGAAACATCAGAGCTTACGCTTCCAGCTGATGTTACAAGTTCAACAAAGAATTATACGATCTCTATCTCCAACGTGACAGAAAATCAGAGCGTTGATGTGGAATTTGAAACCAACAGCTATATTGTGACGTTTACTACGAATGAGTTTGGAACCATTTATACGTCTGATGGTGGAAAGGTAGAAGTAAAACATGGTAAAGACGCTTCGTTTACGGCTATCCCAACACCTAATTATCATGTTGAGAGTATTATCATTAACACTGTCAATAAAGAAGAATTTTTAGAAGTAGATATTCCAGAATATGTGAAGGAAAGCACGCAAAACTTTCCCTACACCATTCCAAATGTTAAGGAAAATTTGGAGGTTACCGTAACATTTGCGATTAATACACATAAAGTAACTACCTCTGTCATAGGTGAAAAAGATGAGAATGGTGAATCTATTGAACATGGTACGATTTCATCCGTAGATTCTGAAATTGAACATGGCGGTCAAACTGCGATTACGATAACTCCTGATGAATCCTACCGGGTAAAGGAAATAGTTGTAGAAGAGTCCAGTATTCCTCTTGATTCTGAGGACTTTCTTGACAATGATGATGGAACTTTTACCTACATTCTAAAAAACATTACAAAAGATACATCTCTTAAAGTTTCATTTGAACCTATCCCATACACCGATGAACAATGGGGCCAATATATGGAGATGATCCCTACTTCGGGAACTTTAATTGAAAAGGAACGTACGAGTGGCAGTAATGTTGAAAACCTGTACATTTTTTCAAAAGATACCAAGTTGAAATTAAAACCTGTTGATCCTTATAATCGGTTGAAAATTAACTATGGATGGACACAAGAGTATAACATTGATCAATCTATTGAAATACAATTATTAAACGTTAAAACAAGGAAACTGTTTTATTCAAAAAATGAGCAATCTGTTCGATTACCAGGAAACTTATATCTTGTAATGGATAAGCAAGAACCTAAAGTAAACGATACATTGTTATTAACAGGTGAGGATAAAGAAAAAGTTGGCGATTCGCTCTGGTTTAGCGGGGCAGTTACGGTTTCAGGTACGATTGATAATGTGGAAGAGAGTATTGGGAGACACCGCGTTCCTTATTCCACTGCTATTGATAAGGTTTACTATAGTAAAGGTGAGTACTCTCTAGAAAATCGTAAAGAGGCAGATTTTGACTCTGACTCGAATCAATTTAAGTTTCAAACCGAGGATAATTACCAAGGTGTTTACAGCATTTGGAGTGTTGATAAAGCCGGAAATGAATCGAAGGTTAAGCAAGTAACCATCAACATTGATAAAACGGCTCCTGAACTAGATAGTGAAAAAGCAGCCGTCACGTTAACTACGAAACATTATGGGTTGTTTGTGAAGACGATAAACTTCCTTACTTTCGGAACTTTTTTCAATGAGAAGATTGAGGTAAACGTTAAGGCGAAAGATGCTGATTCCGGGGTTCGAAGCATTCTATTAAAAACAACGGATGGCAAGGAAACGAAAGAATATAAAGAGGATTTTGATCATGGTCAAGTAAAGGCAGAGGCAAACTTTACTCTCGAAGATGGCTTTGCAGGTACGCTTACTGTAGAGGTAATCGACAATGTTCATCATCATAACTCCATTCCAGTAACGAATTTGAACTCCAATATGGCTGCAGAAAATGGAAAAGTGATGATCGAAAGCATGGCTCCAGATGCAAACATCGGTGTGACACATGATGAAAGCAAGGTAACAAAATATGTGGATGAGTCTGGTAAAGAAATATACAGCGGTGATGTAACGTTTGATGTCGTTGTGGGTGACCAGCATTCCGGTTTACAGACTGTTACCATTGATTCAAATGATGATCAACCCTTCAAGGATGATGATTATTCTGATAAGGAAACCCATGAGGTTCCTTATACGTTCACAACACTTGACTTAAACAAAGCTGGAGTAGACATTGAAGAGGATGGCTCTTACAAGGTCCATGCAGATGTTAAAGACAATGCTGGTAATACTGCAGAAGCGATAAAGACGATTTATCTGGATACAGAGGAGCCAAAGCTAGATGGAGAAGAAGCCATCACCTTTGAACCTAGGTATGACAGTAATTTTGCAAAAGCGATCAATTTCCTAACGTTTGGTACATTCTTCAATGAAAAAATTGAGATTACGGTTAAGGTTCAAGATGATATTTCTGGAATCAAAGATCTTTATGTTCATGCTACTTCAGCAAAGGACCAGGAAGTTGAAAAATTAGAAGCAGATATCAATAGAGATGGCATGAATGCCGAAGCAACGTTTACTCTTGATGTTGAAAGTTTTAAAGGAACGTTTGATGTAGTCGTGTCAGACCATGTCAATAATCAAAAAATCTATCGAGTAAATGAGGGTAATTCCAATATCGAGGCAGAGGGCAATGACGAAGTAATGATTGAGAAAACCGCACCTACTGCGGATATTCAGGTTACCCACGGTGAGAACGTCATTCCTTATGTGGAGGACAAATCTGATAAAGTCTTTTACAACAAAGATGTAACCTTTGAAATTAACGTCCAAGATACGGAATCAGATATTGTATCTGGTATTAAGGATGCCAAAGTTAAAGTGAATGAGTTTGAAAAAGAATATACGTATGGTACGGAGTTAGTACCGGCTACGTCTCTTGATCCTGTTCATACATCAGATGTAAAAATTAATGAAGATGGTTCCTACGATATTTCAGTAGAGGTAGCGGATAATGCTGGCAATCTACTAGATAATCCTGAAAACATTGAGGCACCAACAACAGTAGAAAAAACCATTTATATCGATACAAAGCTTCCGGAAATCACCCAGTTCCAGTTTAGTGCGGAAGGTGAAAATAAGGAGGAACAGAAATCTCCATTTACTACGGTTGAGTTGACGGAATATGGATTATTTTTTAAAAAGCCAACTCAAGTTACGGTAACAGCAGAAGATAACACCGAAAGCGGCAAGGCTGCGAGCGGCGTCAAATCGATGACGATTTATTTGCAAGATTACGAGAATGGTAAATTCTATGCCTTACTGTCAAATGGTTCACTATCCGAAATAGAGCAGAGTGCTATTGGAACTATTGCGGCGATTTCAACGGATCGGGAAGTTACCTTCACCGTTCCAGCATCCTTTAAAGGTCAGATTTATACGAAAGCAACAGACCACGTTACAAACACTAGTGATTTTGTGACACCAAAGGGTGCAGTGATTGAAGATGCTGCGAAACACGCAGATACATCTGGCATTAAGATTGACCCTGTAGAGAAAACATCTACAAAAGACAATGACAATAAAGATCTTTATAACAAAAATGTGAATGTAAATGTGACGGTTACAGATACGTATTCAGGCCTTGCGAAGGTTGAATGGTCGGTTGTTGCACCTTATGATACGGCTAATAATAAAGCTGGTAAGGTTGAAATTGATCATGAGGGCAAACTTGCTGCCGATCTTGAAGGCTGGAGTAAAACAAAGCTAGATAAGAATCTGGTCACTGAAATGACGAAAACCCTACCTGTTACCAATAACAGTAATGGGATTGTTGTCAAAGTAAAAATAACTGACAATGTTGGAAATACGTCAGAAAAGTTTATTGAGTTTAGCATCGACAAGACTGCTCCTACAATGGAGGTTACGTATGATAACAACACAGCAGATGCGCAAAATGCTGATTTCTTCAAGGCAAATCGCACAGCGACGATTGTTGTTACCGAGCGTAACTTTAAGGCAAAAGATGTTGTACATGCAATTACCAATACAGATGGTGTGATTCCAGAAGTAGTTGGTTGGACAACTAGAGCAAATGCTCAAGATCCAGATAAAACTACTCATACTGCAACCGTGAAATATACCGTAGACGGGGATTACACATTTGATATTGCGTTTAGTGATGTGGCAGGAAATAAGGCGGCACCTTTTGCTCAGCATACATTTACACTCGATAAAACGGTTCCTGTCATTAACGTTGCGTATAACAACAATTCAGCAGCAAACGGGAATTATTTTAAAAATGCTCGAACAGCGACGATTTCGATTAGAGAGCATAACTTTGAAACGAGTCGTATTCAGGTGACAGGCACCGCAACCGATGGCGGTAATCCAGTAGCATTCCCGAAAACAAGCGGATGGTCTACCAATGGTGATGTTCACACAGCTACCATCCAGTATTCTGCTGATGCGACGTATAGTTTTGATATTGCGTACAGTGATATGGCAGGAAATGTGGCTGCTGATTATAGCTTGGATACATTTGTTGTAGACCAGACGGTGCCTAAGCTTGCGATCACGGGTGTGGCAGAAAAGTCTGCCAATAATGGTGATGTGGTACCGGTTATCTCTTATTCAGATACGAATTTTAATAAGAGTGCCGTTGCAATTAGCTTAAAAGGTTGGAATAAAGGGAATGTCCCATTAGCTGGAAGCTTTGCAGACGCAGCTAACGGACAAGTCTATACGTTCAAAAACTTTGAAAAAGTGAAGGAAAATGACGATCTATATACCTTAACCGCCACACTTACTGACTTTGCTGGGAATGTATCAACGCAAACGATTATGTTCTCTGTGAACCGTTTTGGTTCTGTCTATACCTTTGATGAAACCTTGAAGGCTATTGATGGTAAGTATGTTAAGGAAGAACAAGACGTGATTTTGACGGAAACAAATGTCGACAGCTTGAAGAAAGACACCATTAAGGTAAAAATGACGAAAAATGGTACACCTCATGATTTGGTTGAAGGAACAGATTACAGTGTAACGGAAACCGGCGGGGAAGGTACTTGGAGTCAGTACACGTATGTGGTGAAGAAAAAGCTATTTGCTGCAGATGGTAAATACACCGTTGCGATTTATTCAGAGGATGTAGCGGGTAACATTAATGAAACCATCGATGAAGTTAAAAAAGCGGAAGTTTCATTTGGTATCGACAAAACCGCTCCTGTTATTGTTCCGATTGATTTGGAAAACGGTCAACAGTACCCAGTGGAAGAAAAAACAGTATCGGTTAACATCAAGGACAATCTTGTTCTTAACGGTGCTGCTATTTATTTGAATGGTAAACAAGTTGAGCACAGTGCTGATGGAGAGAACTTCACATTTGCTATTCAAAGCTCTAATGACCTGCAGAATGTAAAAATTAAAGCGGTCGATGCAGCAGGAAATGAACTATCGAAAGAAGTGAAAGAATTGCTTGTTTCGACGAACCCAATTGTCCGCTGGTATAACAATAAGCCATTGTTTGCAGGCTCACTTGGCGGGGTAGGGGGAATAGGTTTAGCCATTTCCGCATTGGTTATTTTACGGAGACAAAAGAAATACAACAGAGAAACTGAAAATGAAGTAGTTGGAGGTTAACACAGATGTTTGCAGAGTTGACCCTTTGGAATTGGCTAACCATTGCCAGTTTTGTTGTTAACCTTATTACATTGGTTTTAGTGATTGTTATGTTAATGAAGAAAAAATCAAACGTAGTCGAACAACAGGCTTCTACACAAGTTGCGGCTTCGAGAGAACAAAAGCAGGTAAAAGTATCTGGAGTGGTATTCTGCCGAAACTGTGGCAAGCAATTTGATTCAAGTCAAAGTGCATGCCCAGGCTGCCACGTACCAAGATAAAAAGTATCACCTTACACGTAAAATGGCTGTCGAGAGAGTCTCGGCAGCTATTTTTTATTTTGCGGCTTTTGGTGTTTGGAAAATAAGCGGAGAAATTCCGTCTAAATTGGAAAATCCTTAGTAAACCTTAAAAATAAGCGGAGTTTTTCCGCTTATTGTATCCAAATCTTTGGATCTTGTCTTATTTAGAGCCGTTAAGCGGAATATCTCCGCTTATATTTGCTTCTTAAGCTACCCTAATATACAATAGGCGGAAATTCTCCGCCTATTAGGTCTCAAACCTATACAAAAATCAACACTGAATTATAACAACGCCTTACTTAGCCGGAGTGACCGAAGCCTGATATGAAAAGTGATTTGGGTCAATGCAGAGGTGGTGGAGTGACTGAAGCCTGGTATGAAAAGAGAATTAGGTCAATGCAGAGGCGGTGGAGTGACCGAAGCCTGGTATGAAAAGAGAATTAGGTCAATGCAGAGGTGGTGGAGTGACCGAAGCCTGGTATGAAAAGTGATTTGGGTCAATGCAGAGGTGGTGGAGTGACTGAAGCCTGATATGAATAGTGATTTGGGTCGATGCAGAGGAGGTGGAGTGACTGAAGCCTGGTATGAAAAGTGATTTGGGTCAATGCAGAGGCGGTGGAGTGACCGAAGCCTGGTATGAAAAGAGAATTAGGTCAATGCAGAGGTGGTGGAGTGACCGAAGCCTGATTTGAAAAGTGATTTGGGTCAATGCAGAGGTGGTGGAGTGACTGAAGCCTAATATGAAAAGTGATTTGGGTCAATGCAGAGGCGGTGGAGTGACTGAAGCCTAATATGAATAGTGATTTGGGTCAATGCAGAGATGGTGGAGTGACCGAAGCCTGATATGAAAGGAGATTTGGGTCAATGCAGAGATGGTGGAGTGACCGAAGCCTGATATGAAAAGTGATTTGGGTCAATGCAGAGGCGGTGGAGTGACCGAAGCCTGGTATGAAAAGTGATTTGGGTCAATGCAGAGGTGGTGGAGTGACTGAAGCCTAATATGAATAGTGATTTGGGTCGATGCAGGGGTGCTGGAAATAATAAAATACCGAGAAAAGAACCTTTCTCGGCATTTTGACGCAGACCAATTATGGGGTCTGCGTCTTTCTGTTATTTGATTAACTCCTTAAATAATCCTTCTAAATCCTCAACGGTAGCCATTCCGTTCGCAAATACACGTCCATCTGGTTTCACTGTTATTTCCAAACGATTCGGTGTGTTCGTTAACTCATCCTTCAAGTGAGCATAGCGATCAGTTAAAAAATGATACCTTTGATTGGCAGATCCGACCCATGGCCGGCAGAGGTCCCGTTTTTCTTTTTGAAAAGGGCCATCAATTAATAGATCTGTTATTTGTAAAAGGTCATTCCAATCTTTACGATTCGCCTGCTTGATATCTTCAAGCAGGTAACCGGAAAAGGTCATGACTGACAACCCCGCTTCCTTCAAAGTAGCACCCAATTCTGCAAGTGCTGCAGCTTGTTCAAAAGGTTCCCCTCCTAAAAAGGTGATCCCTTCCACTTTAGGGCCATCTAGTATCTTTTGGGCAAGTTCTTTGACGGTTACATCGTAGCCACCCTTTGTTGACCAGGTAAATGGAACAGCACAGCCAGAGCAGCGAATCGGACAGCCTTGAACTTGAAGACAAGCCCTCTCACCGGGACCTTCCACACGGGTGAAGGGAATGAATTGGTGAATTCGGAGTTTCATTAAAAATCAACCATCCGTCCAGACCATTTTTGTGGAGGAGCTTCTGCGGGTCCTACTGCCACCAGTGGGCGTATCTTTTCAACAATATGCGGTTTTAGACCTAACAGTTGTGAGAAGTCCTCCAAAGATCGGAAGCCGCCTATTCTATCTCGTTCCATTATTGCTTTTTTTGCTAAGATTGGACCCACACCAGGCAGACCTGCAAGTTCCAGATCAGAAGCTTTATTTAAGTCGATAGGGTCCGACGTAAGCTGCTCTGTCTTCGCAGGGGCAAACTCTCTTATTTGAGCAGGTGGAACGGAGTGTAATGGCTGTGTTGGAACTTGCTGCAATACTGGCTTTGGCTGCTCCCCATACGAGGACTGCGGAATAGGTTGTTGCAGTGGCTGTTCGATTGGAGCTTGGTTGAACTTTACTCCATATTCAGATTGAATTTGTCCTCGTAATTTATAATCTTCATAAGGTTGTCTTAATTCAATGGCTTCTAAACGAAACAGGTACTCTTTACGAATACGGAAGGCATGGATCATCGAGGCGATCCATCCCCCTAGCATGGAAAATCCGACGATATCATATTGCCAGTCATTTGATTCATAACGACCTTCGATTACCATGAGGAGAATAAACGGAATGGAATAAAGGGCACCATACATTTTCCATTTTTTATGTTTTACTTTGGAGCCGATAATGAAAAAAGCAACCCAGTTAAATATGATAGTAAAGGTGAATAAAATCCACCAAGATTTTCTTATTTTCCAAAAGCTCCCCTTGGATGTTGATGACATGTTTGCGTCCTCCCTAAAAATCTCTTACTCTATGATTTATCCATTGCAGAAAGAGGTGAAATCTGACTAGGGTTTGAAACTCTTGTATCTTAACAAGAAAGGCTGTGTTTAGCCTGGTATATTTAACGTAATGACAATCGAGTTATCTTCTAGTACTTCTTCACTTTCAACACTTAAATTCTTCTCTGCTGCTCTTTGTTTAAGTTTTTCATAAACGATCGCTTGTACACATCGTTTATATTCATCATCTACATCTGCGATATACGTATAAATATCCTGCAAACTTGGTGCATTTTTAATTTGAACCGAAAAAGGGGAATCTCCATGCTGACGAAACGTTAACTGAGTTCCTTGGACGATACAGGAAATATCACCATGATTCCCTTGAATGGGATTAACACCGAATTCCTTTAACGTCCGAGTTAAAATGTTTCCATCTCGGAAATTGGTAGGGAAAACATGCTCATGTTCTTTTTCAAGTTGGCTGCCAGCCGGGGGATATTCACCAGTAAAGATCTTCCGTTGTGAACGACGCTCCAGGTCTTGCATAAATTGCTGAATGGTACTCTCTGAATTCCCTTTTTCAAAGATAGCATGCCACTTGCCATCGACAAACTCCCAAAAGAAAAATTGCTCTTCCCCATTCAAATGGGTCTTAATCGATCCGCCAAATTTTTGTGCATCATACCCAGCGCTTTGAACAGTTTGTATTAAATCCTGCTCGTTTTCAAAACTTGTTGCCACCATTACCTGTATGGAGTCAACCCAGTTATGGAATTGATCCTTGCCCATAACGGCACGAAGGGTAAGGGCTATTGGAATTAAAGCGAGTGACACAGACATTTACCTTACCTCCTTTGTGTTCATGGTAATGGAGTTTGATTGGATTTCGTCTATTTGAACTTCTTCTGTTTCGTAATACTCGGAGGTATACTCAGATTCTATAATTTCTGCTTCTAATAGTTCTTCGAGCAAGGAGATATAATCTGTACACTTTTTCCCTTTTACTCCTAGAACTTCTGCTTGTATTTGCCCGTCTTGAAAAATTTGTATCCGTAATTGCTTTGCCATTTGATATCCCGTCCTTACTATTTAAAAATCAACCGCTCTGCCGCCTCTTTCCATGCTGATGTCTTCGTCTTTTGGAGGAGGAGATAGGACGACTTCCTTTTTACTTTTGTATTGTGCACGGTCTTCTTTTGGTGTAGCTGCGACGGCACGAACATTGGCCCATTCGCGAATGGAATGAATTTGCTCCGCCTGGGTGATCGATAAGGGAACGGTCGTAAAAATGGCTTTTTCGAAGTCCCCAAATTCAATACATCGGTCTTCTGAGAAAGCCTCAAACAAAGCAGATATGACGATTTGTTCGATTTCCGCTCCCACATATCCTTCCGTTAACCGAGCCAATCTTTCTAGCACATTCTCATTTACTTCAAATTGTCCAATGACTGATGGGTCTATTAACCTTTTATTCATATGTACTCGGAAGATATCCATTCTTTCCTTTATAGTGGGGAGGTCGACAAAGAATATTTCATCAAAGCGCCCTTTGCGCAGTAACTCTGCTGGTAACGAATGAATATTATTGGCTGTTGCGACGACAAATACGGGTTTGGTTTTTTCCTGCATCCATGTTAGGAAGGTCCCAAAGATACGGCTTGAGGTTCCGCTATCTCCACCAGAGGACAGGCCGCTAAATCCTTTTTCAATTTCATCAATCCAAAGAATGGAGGGAGAGATGGCTTCGACCGTTTGAATGGCTTTGCGCATGTTTTCTTCGCTGCTGCCAACAATCCCGCTAAAAATTTTCCCCATATCCAGACGAAGAAGAGGAAGCTGCCACATCGCGCTGATGGATTTGGCAATTAAGCTTTTCCCACAGCCAGGTACCCCTGTAATCAGCACACCTTTAGGAGCGGGAAGTCCATATTTCTGTGCAGAATCAAGCCAGGATTTGTCGCGTTTCTTTAACCAGCGCTTGAGATTTTCAAGTCCGCCGACATCTTCAATCTTAAGGTCACTTTTAATAAATTCTAAAATCCCTGACTTTTTGATAATCTGCCGTTTTTCTTCGATAATAACTTCGACATCATTGACATCTAAACGTCCGTCTTCTACCATCGCACGCGCAAATGCATTTTCTGCTTCATGTAGCGTTAATCCTAATGCTGCCTTTGCGAGTCGTTCTTTTTCGTCACTTTTGAGATCAATCACGATTCTGCCGCTTCTTTGATTCGCATAAATCATCTCATCCAATACATACTTAATTTCAGAAAAAGTGGGCAGATCGAAATCGACAATCGTCAAATCCTTTTGCAAGTCATCAGGCAGGACTAGGCTTGGGCTGACAAAAATCACATTCTTAGGGCTGGGGCTTTGTTTTAATGTAGGTAAGAGGTCCCGAATTTTTCTTATCAATTGATTATCAACCTGCCGGCCATTTGCACCGAAGTACACATGAAAATCTTTTAGGATGAAAATAGCTGGCTCCTGATAATGCTCAATAAAATCGAGTGCTTTGAGGGGCGCCTTTGTTTCTTCTTTCCCTTTCTGCCCATTTTCAGACAATCCTTTTGTTACACTCCATGTAAATACTTTACGTGTGGTTTTTATCAGTCCTTCGTCGGTAACTACCGACCGAATAACGTCTACAGCACGTTCCTCTTCCCATGTGGATATATATAAATAGGGAAACCGTGCTTTTAATAGGTTTGATAGTACTATTTTAAAATCAGAAATGCTTTGTCCATTCATTTCTTAGTATCTCCTTTTTGGCTTTCTTGCAGTTGTTTATTGTCTAGTGAAAAACGGTAGAATAAATTCCATGATTATACTATTATACCATTTGATGGCTGGTGCTAAATGTAACTTTCTTCCTGTATATTCTCACTAATTTAAGCACTAGTTACCATGAAAAATTTTTGATTGGCATTGCGATTGGTGATGCGATGGGAGTGGCTAAGGACTAATGCATATAACGCTAAACAAATTTCGATCTATTTTTTTTGTAAAAATGTCATTGAAGCCGGTCTCTAAAGGGCTTAACTTTCTATCTAATCAAACGTTTGTGTAAAGGGGAATAAACAAGGTATTTGCCAGAGAATGTCGATTTCCGGGGAAATCGTTCAATTTAGAGGATTTTCGCAAGATAGACTATAAGCTCAACTCTATTTCCGACAATTATTTTGCAAGAATCAAGGAAGAAAACTTTAAGCAACTGGATACACACCATTTTTACACAAACGTTTGATTACTAAGCAATTTTGCAGGAAACTGTCGTTAATTGTAGAAATCCATTATTATTGGTGTTTTTTGAGACATTATAGAAGAAAGAAGAACAGTTCCACGACAAGAACTGCTCTTGAAATGAGGAGAAAGTTCGTTTTTTAAAAGGGTTTGTTGTGCTTTTAATCAAACGATTAATTGAGAAGAATTCTATCGTTATTTGTCGAGACCCCATAAGGTGGACAGTCACATAAATAATGAAACTAGACCACCTATGGAGCTAATTTAGTATGTTCCTAAAATTAAGGATTCGTTGACCAAAGTCCAGCGGTTTTTAGGACAACTCTTGGATGAAGCTTTAAGCCTGAGACAATAAGGTCTGCTAAATCTTCCGGCTGCATCACATTTTCTGGATTGCCGGTGATCAGATTTGTATTGTAGGCCAAATCTGTAGCAACTGTACTTGGTGTTAATGCTGTAACGCGGATATTGTGTTTTCTTACCTCTAACATTAGTGATTCTGTCAGCCCGAGGACAGCAAATTTAGAAGCACTATAGGCACTCGTTACTGGCGCTCCTTTTTGCCCCGCGGTAGATGAGATATTGATGATATCGCCTGATTTCTGTTCGATCAATCCCGGTAAAACTGCTCTGGTAACATTGTATACACCCATGAGGTTGACTCGGATAATGTGCTCCCATTCTTCAGGGGATAACTCTAAAAAGCCGCCAAACTTACCTGTTCCTGCGTTGTTAATTAAAATATCAATCGTTTTTAGGTCGGATTGGATATGCTCTACAGCATGTTGGACGGACGGAAGATCGGCTACATCGGCCGTTGCTGCAGAAACGTTAACATCATATGCCTCTAGTTCAGCAGCTACTTTTTCCAGATTGGACATATTTAAACCAATTAATCCAAGATTCACGCCTTCTTTAGCTAAAGCAATTGCTGCAGCACGGCCAATTCCTCTGCCTGCCCCCGTTATAATCGCATTTTTTCCTTTTAAAGAGATCATATGTACACTCCCTATGTTTAATCGTCATTCAATCTACCACTTGTATTCTCTCCATATATTTCATAATCATTTCAAAGGAGCTTAATTTTTGATGAATAAAAGGTCAAAAACCATGGGGACGGCTTTTATCTCTTCGGGGTCCTTAGTAAATAAGCTTCTCAGTTGTAGAAGCAGTCACGAAAAATGTAGTCGGATGTGATCCTTGAAGCATTCAACAGGAACAGAACCATGAGAACCGTCCCCATGGCATACGTTGCATAGGTTTCAAGGATTAGATGAATAATATGGAAAAAAGGAAATTACTAAATGCAGAATAAGTTAAGATTTATATCCATTGTGTACGTCATTTTACTTTCTGTGGGCCTGTTTGCTCATGTGGAGATTATTCCTTTCCTGTTAAGGACAGCCAAAAGAGATTCTTGGATTAGTATCCTAGTAACGCTCGTCATTCTACCTTTATGGATTTACGTTCTTTACAAGATTGTCGCTATCGTAAACAAGCGTTCCATCATTCAGGTTTTAAAGGATCATGGTAGCACGCTTAGTTATTACCTCCTTCTATTACCATTAGCCATTTATATGCTGATTGATGCTTTTGTGACGGCACAGGATATTATTTACTGGTCACAATTGAGCTACATGCAAGGATTTAACAGTTTTACACTGGCTGTTGTCCTACTCATTTTCTGTTTGCTATGTACGCAGTCTGGCTTGTTTTCGATTGGGCTCTTAAGCAGTATTCTTTGTCCCATCGTTATTTTCTTAGGCTTTTTCATTTCGTTTGCAAATATGAAGAAAAAGCATTATGAACTGTTATTCCCATTGTTTGCGGATGGATATTTACCCATGACGAAAGGGCTTCTCTATACTTCTTTACCAATCTTAGAGTTATTTATCATCATTTTTTTAACTCCGGTATTACAAAAGGCTGTTTCAAGAAAGCAATTATTCATTGTTGGTTTGTTTATCATAGGATTAACACTAGGACCTACTATGGCAGCGATTGTTGAGTTTGGACCTGAGCAGGCTTCTGATTATCGATATCCTGCTTATGAGGAATGGCGCTTAATTTCCATTGGACGATATTTTTCCCATGCGGATTTTTTTGCGATTTATCAGTGGCTTTCAGGTGGAGTGATAAGAATCAGTTTATTTGTATTCATCTCATCCCAAATTCTTACGAAAGGAATGGCGAATGTAAAAGTAGTAAGGAGCTTATACGGTATCCTCTTATTTGCCTGTCTCTATCCATTTGACCAAAGCACATTCTCTACCATTATCTATGGCTATTTCAGACCACTGTCGTTCTTTTTCTTAACCATACAAATCTTAACCTTGGCGGTATATATCGTGAAGAATAAACAGAAGTGGTCAGGAGGCAGGATTGAATCATGAATGAACATCTTTTCTCTTTTGAAAACCTGCAGAAGCTTTTCAACTACTCATCTGATATCGAAATAAAAGAGGAGCATTCTAAGGGGAAATCTACTATTTTTGTCTATTGTAAACCCCTAACGGATACTAGTCTGATTCCCTCGTTTGTATTGTCCTCTATGGAAACTTCCAGCTCTATTTATCAATCTTTACAGATGCAGGTTATGAGCAAAAAAGATATCCATGCTGAAAAAATAGAGGAGGCGATTTTTTCAGGGAAGCTAATGGTCATACCTCCTGGAGATAAGATTATTTTTTATGATATTAGTAAATCTCCCTCCAGACAGCCGGATGAGTCTGTGGCAGAGGTTTCGGTTCGCGGACCGAAGGATGGATTTGTTGAGGATATCACGATAAACCTTGGACTAATCCGCAAAAGGTTACGGACGAAATCTTTAGTTGTGGAAGATTACACGATTGGAAAAAGAACGAATACAAGGATTTCTCTCCTGTATATAAAGGATATTATAAATGAAGAGATTTTAAGAGATATACAAGGGCGTCTTACAGCTTTAGATATTGATATTCTTACAAGCTCCTCTATGCTGATGGAACATCTATTGGACAATAAATTTACGCTTGTTCCTCTAATAGACTATACAGGCAGAGCAGATTTTGTCTCAGAAGCCATCAATCAAGGGAGGTTTGCCATTATCGTGGATGGAGCCCCAACAGCGTTGATTGCACCGGTCGATCTGTCTTTTCTTTTTAAGACCCCTGAAGATGAAAATACGAGTTTTTATTATGCTTCATTGGAAAGAACCCTGCGTATTCTAGGTCTATTTACGACGACGTTTCTGCCTGGCTTTTATACGGCATTAATCACACATAATGTAGGACAATTACCCCTTCCTCTTATTGCAACGATTACGGTTTCGAGATTAGGTCTGCCATTTTCACCACTTATTGAAGTCTTACTCATGCTAGTCATGTTTGAGTTATTTAAAGAAGGAGGGGCACGATTGCCGAAGGGAATTGGACAAACCGTTGCCGTTCTTGGTGGCTTGATCATAGGTGATGCAGCCATTCGCGGGGGGATTACATCACCGACAATGCTAGTTGTTATTGGGGTCACAGCAATTTCTAGCTTTACTCTTGTTAATCAGTCTCTAGCAGGTAACATCTTTCTCTTACGAGTGTTCGTTCTACTCTTTAGCTACTTTATGGGGATTTATGGATTTTTCATCAGTCTGTTGTTCGTTTTTCTTTATTTAACAAGGTTGAAGTCCTTTGGGGTTCCTTTATTA
Organism: Neobacillus sp. CF12; assembly: GCF_030348765.1. Classification (GTDB taxonomy): domain Bacteria; phylum Bacillota; class Bacilli; order Bacillales; family Cytobacillaceae; genus Neobacillus. The sequence continues at coordinate 4,320,856 of NZ_JAUCEU010000007.1, forward strand.
GCGGATATCTCTTCTCCAAAAGGTAAAGATATCCTCTTTACCTTTTTACGCATTCCGTTTTCATTCATGAAAAAACGGAATGCATCTTTACAAATTAAAGATGGCACAAGATCAGGTGAATAGATGAGGAATTTTATATACATTATCTGGATTTTTTCTGTTTTAACGGGGTGTGCTAAAATTCATGAGATTCAATTCCAAGCATATGCTGTTGGGATTGGAATTGACTATCAGAATGATGAATATCACGTGGTGCTCCAGTTCCTAGATTTTTCAAATGTAGCGAAAACGGAGCAGGGGAAAAGTGACCAACCGAGCCCTGTCTGGCTGGGCGAAGGAAGAGGAAAAACGGTGGAAGATGCGATTATAAAGATCTACCATGGGATTCAAATTCCAGTAAATTACGACCAGCTAAGTGTGTTTATTTTTGGAAAGTCCGTATTAGAAAACAGATTAAAGAAAACAGTAGAGGCGTTAGATACTAACTTCAATATCCGTTTAACGGGCTGGGTTTACGGTACAGAGGAACCGGTTGAAAAGATTTTTACCACGAAGGTTCCGTTTAATTATGCCTATACAAACGCCAGAATTGTTCAGCCACAATACATGCAGCAGCAAGATTCTTCTATTCCAGCTTTGTCACTGCAGGGACTTGTTTATCAATTACATGAAAAATCAAAAACGATTCTAGTTCCAAGTATCTCCACGGAAGTTGAGATCATGACGATGGATCAAGATAAATTGCCTGTGACCGTTTTTAATGGGGCTTATCTTATGAAAGGGGAAAAACTGAAAGGTCATTTAACGGAAGAGGATCTCGCGGGCTTTATTCGAGTGAATAACAAATCAATTCGATCACCTGTCATTGTTCGTGGAGGAAAAGAGGAAATTGTTCAAATCGAATTATTGAACCCAAAGATGAAAAGAATGGTGAATAAAGACCAAAATGGAATGCAAATTGGTTTGGAAATAAAAATCTCTGCCATTGTCAGAGAATCAAGCAAAGAGATCCTCGCCCCAACCATCAAGAGAAAGCTTAAAGAACAAATAAGAAAAGAAGTATATGATGCCTATTTAAAAAGTCAAAAAGTCGGTGGAGACATTTACCAATTTGAGGACTATATGTACCGATTTATGCACGATGATTGGAAGTCGCTACAAACCAGCGGGAAATTTCCCACTTTAAATAAAAAAGACATCCATGTGGAGATTGCACCATTAAAAAGCATAAATAGAATCAATGCCGGGGTCGATACGCTTCTTAATAATGGGAAATGATGTAGACCATGGGGACGGTTCTCGTGGTCGGCAATAAAAAAACCATGAGAACCGTCCCCATGGCAATAAATTCGATGAATAGAAGGTCAAGAAATAGCGCATAAATTAACAGGTATGATACGATACATCTATTAAGGTAATACATATTGTAAAAGGAGACATGTACCATGAATTTTGTTACTCTCAATAACGGTTTAAAAATGCCGCAGCTGGGATTTGGTGTTTGGCAGGTTGAAGATAACCAAGCAACAGAGGCTGTTGAAATTGCATTTAAGGTTGGTTATACATCGATTGATACGGCGATGATTTATAAAAATGAAAAAGGTGTAGGAAAGGCAATTGCTGAATCTTCTATTCCTCGTGAAGAGTTATTTATTACTACGAAAGTATGGAATAGTGACCAAGGCTATGAAAAAACGTTACGTGCATTTGATGAAAGTTTGGATCGATTAGGTCTTGATTATGTGGATTTGTATTTGGTTCATTGGCCAACTCCTGAGTTTGACCAATATGTTGATACGTATAAAGCTTTAGAAAAGCTTTATCATGATGGCCGAGTGAAAGCCATTGGGGTTTGCAACTTTGAAATTGAACACTTAGAGCGTATTTTAAAAGAATGTGAAGTCGTGCCAGTTGTGAATCAGATTGAGTGTCATCCGTACCTTGCTCAAAATGAGATCAAAGAGTTTTGTGCAAAACATAATATCTTTGTAGAAGCTTGGAGTCCACTTGAGCAGGGAGGAGAGGTGCTGAAGGACGAAGTCATTCAAACAATCGCGAAGTCACACAGCAAAACGCCAGCACAAGTGGTGCTGCGCTGGCATTTGCAAAATAACACCATCGTCATTCCGAAGTCTGTTACACCATCCAGAATCGAAGAAAACTTTCAAGTATTTGATTTTGAACTAACGACAGATGAAATGAGAGCGATTAATGAGCTTAATCGTAATCGACGCAGAGGTCCACATCCGAATGATATGAATGTTCGATAACATTGTGTTTGTATCTAAATTATAAGAATTGAACAAAAAAAACACTCTTGAATTCAAGAGTGTTTTTTTTCGATATATTATCCACTATCTAGCTGAATCATGCAGTTACAAAACGTTTGCGGTTCTTGAGTTGATAGATAATAGCAACCATCCAAAATACGATAATGAGAGCATATGCTAATGTAGCCCAAGAAACTGGCAGTGCGGCCGTTTTAATAATGGTCATTGAGTTGGTAAAGATAATAAATCCTCCCACTAACACCCCTAACATATAGGAAGGAACGATTCTTACAAGCCAAGCCGCTATAGGTGCCGCAATCACTCCGCCAATCATAAATGCTATTACCCATTGCCATTGATACTGATCCATACCTAGAAACAAGATGAATCCTAATGTTGCAGATACTGCAATGGCAAATTCACTTGTATCTACTGTTCCAATTACCTTTTTGGGGGAAATCCCATTTCTTGCAATCAATACAGGAGCAGTGATGGGACCCCATCCTCCTCCTCCAACCGCATCAAAGAAGCCGCCGACTATACCCAGTGGGGTTAAGAATTTACTAGAAATCGTTGACCCTTGCTTCTTAGATGATAAATGGTTGAAAAATAGAAAGCGGATTAGAATGTAGATTCCTAATACGATTAAAAAAATCGAAATAAACGGTTTGATTTTATCTCCAGGCAAACTGCTAAGGAAAGCCGCCCCAATAAAGGCACTAATCGCACCGGGGATGGTTAGTTTCCATAGAATTCCCTTATCTACATTTTTAAACCAAAGATGTGATGCGCCAGATGCAGCAGTTGTCGCAATTTCCGCCATATGTATCGAGGCAGAGGCCGCAGCAGGTGCAATTCCGAACATTAAAAGTAATGAGGAGGATGTTGCACCAAATCCCATTCCCAAAGACCCATCGATTAGCTGGGCGAAAAACCCAATTACCGAAAAAATAATTAATTTTTTCAAACTAAACCCTCCTCAAAACCAAGTAATCTTATATGGATTATATGTTATGTGAATTCTTTTGTAAATGATTATTTTTTCAGAATTTAATGGAGGATCTTTTGAATATAAGAGGAGAACGGACATGAAAAAGCCACTGTTTCAGTTGTTGAAAACAGTGGCCATTTTACCATCATTTAGATGCTTTATTTAATTTCATCCCAAATTTTAAGATCTCATAGCTGTTTTTTAAAATAAATCCATAATTTTTTTTATGGTCAATCACGATATCTCCATCTAAATGGTTAACCACCAATGGGTCAATTAAGATGGTAATTCCATCGACTTTAAACATTTCATCCTTTTGTGACTGCTCAACCTGAGCAAGTTCGTACTCATACGTGGCCCCTCAACCAGTCGTTCGGATTTCATTAAGCCGAATGGTTGGCTCTTCACCAAGTACATTTAGTAGCTGCTGATTGGCATCATTGGTAATCGTAACTTTCATGTTTTCACCTCGGTTAATTTTACCCTTCCTAAACAATTTCAATCAAGAAAATAATCTTATATAGCAAACCGGACCATAGCATTAAACAAAAAGGCAGCGGCGAAGTCGGTGCAGAATGAGGCTGTTCATAAAAATGAAGCAAAAGTTTTCTTATATGTTCTATCATCATAGTCTAACGCTTCCGTTTCCGATCATTAGACTTTTTTATTTTCATCATTTTGGTTGGCGGTTGTTTGCGTATCCATTTAAGATATTGTGATAACTGATCATCTTGTTTTAATTCAGGAATGGTTGTTAAACGTGCTGCAATTTCAGCATTGGTATAGAGTGCATGGATCTGTTTATGGCAGGGGATACATAAATTAGCTGTTGGACCAAAAGTTCCACCCATCTCTTTCGGAAGCAGATGATGAACAGTCGTCTCAACATCCACTCGTTCACAAAGTTCACATGTACCCATACTTATGCCTCCAGATCTATTACACCAAATTTGCAGCAGCCCATATTCCATTAAAAAAAGCCCATCTGGCGACAACATGGACTTAAGGGATGTATATATTTATTTGCATTTTTCCTTTATATCATTCATGGGAGTAGCCATGTTACGAAAAATTTCTTACAGGTAAAATTATTCTGTTAGTAATACCTTACCTATTATACTACTTTTTTTAATTGGACCGAGATATTTCTATTCCATATCCAGAAGCTATTCTTCTGATTTTCCCTCTAGCATTGCCAGAATCTGAGGTGTTGTGTAGATTTAAAAATAATGTTTTGGCCATCGCGAGATTCCCAGAATCAGCAAGTAAAATTGCATGGCCAAAGTCACCTAATAGTTTTTGATCTTTTTCGCTTTCGGTCAATACATTATTTAAATCTTGGAACTTACAGAAAAATGGAAGGATGTAATGTTCTAAGTGATGGTCAATTTCTTGCTTTAATTATTCCACCGATGTTTGGTCGTTTATTACATACAATGGGCCTGCCCAGAATCCCCTTAATTCTGATATGCTTTTTCTAATCATACAATCCATTTCTTTGGGAAAATTGGGGGATGGCTTCATCGAGCTTAGTTCATGGGTAAGTGGGATAAAGATTCCTGCATGAAGGGTAAATTCAACATAATCTTTTGTATTCCATTTATCGGATTGAACATCCAAACACCAACCCAATTGACTCAGAGGTTTATAAAAGTTTTTGCCCTGTTTTTTAAATCCTTCAGGCTTTAATTTCCGATGAATAACTTCAGAAATGATGGCCTTTAACACTTCTTGCATTGTCATTTATGTAAATTCCCCATATCTTTTTACAAAAATCGTTGGAATTGAATATTTAAAATTAATCATAAAATTCTACTTCTTGAACGAACCAAGAATCAATGGTTTTTGCTTTTATCAAATACACATCGACATAAAGACTTTTTTCTTTTCCTTTAACTTTGATTGTGAAAATAGCCTCACCAGAACCATTTGTAATTTGGAGGTTTCCAGTTGGGAAAAATCCAAATCCTTCAATACCACCCGTCTCTTTGATGACGTCTTTATCAGACTTAAGAAATGATTCGGATACTTTGTAGGCTTCTGTACTTTTAAGCACTACCACGAATGACATAAAAATTATGGAAAGTGATAGAACAATTGCGGAAAGGCCAATCATTATCTTCTTCCAAATACCCATTACTCTAGTTTAACAACCACCGTTTTTGCAAGTTTATCGCCTAAGCGTTGCTTGTCTTTATTAACAGCCAGAACAATGAATTCGATAAATCCCAATATTTGTGTTAGGTTTCTAAAAACTAGTTTTGATATAGAAGGGATTTCTGCGTAATTTTCCTGCTTCCGAACGCCTATACCCAAAAGCCGTTTCCCAACACTTTGACCTTTGGCTGCATCTTTCAGAGCATATAATAGGAAAAGAACTAAAAAAAGGAGGAATATAGGTGCATTTGCTTCATTTTCTTCTGCCATTATCATTAACATCATCAATGGAACACTGACAACTCCAAGAACTGCATAATCTATCATATAAGCCAGAACTCGGCTTTTTCTCGAAGCAAGGATGATTTTATTTATCATGTTGATACCTCCGAATCTAGCTGAATTTGCCTACCCTTTATTTCGACAAAATAGGGGATTTTTCCTCCTCCATATTTCCCTGTTGGAAACTTGTAGGCAGGTAAACAAAGCATATATGCAGGTAGAATAATAGATTAGGCAGGTAAACAAATGAATTATGCAGATAGAGAGAGGGATTACGCAGGTAAGGAGGGGGTAACTGAATAAGGTAGTCAAAAAGGGTCTTCTTTTTAGTAAATAAGTCACATTTAGTACCTTTTATCCAATGAAAATACCTAAATCAGGCTGAAGCCTGACATTTTTAGCTAACCAAATCTCCTGCTGGATTTAATAGGCAGGTAAACAAAGCATATATGCAGGTAGAATAATAGATTAGGCAGATAAACAAATGAATTATGCAGATTGAGAGGGAGATTCGGAAGGTAGAGCGGGGATGCAATTTCAATCGCAACATCCCCGCTCACGAACTTTAATTTTTATTGATGATATCCACATATTTTAATGGAGCATCAGCACCGGAGTCATTTCTAGCTCGAAGGATATAATGATCCATCTCAAATTGTGCTACAAAGGTGTTATTCATATCATTCATGCCTTCATAAGTGGGTTCACCTAATGCTGTTTTCATGTCTTGAAGATACAATTCTTCTTTTGGAATAAGTCTTATACCCGTTATGAGTTCATCATCTTTTACATTTACACGTTCATCATACTCAACCCTTGCATAATAAAAAAAAGCCACACCTTCATATACCATTGTAAAGGCACCTTCAATAGCACCGTACTCCAACGGTTCACCGTAATGCGCTTTTATTTCACCCACTGTAGTACCTACCTGAAAAGGGATACCTTTCAGAAAACCTTGTTCAGCTAATGTAACAAATTCTTGATCAAAATAGACGGGATCTACTACTTCGGTTTCTTCCGTAACTGGTGTTTCTTCTTGCTGTTCGGTGTTTGGTTCAGGCTCGATGGTTTCTTCGTCGTTTTCCTCCTCTGGTATCGTAATTTCTTTTTCCGGAGGTGTAGTAGTATCCTCTTCATTTACTGTTATATTCTGATCACTATCATCCGCATTGGGTCCTCCTGAGTCACTTTTCATAACAAATGTGTATATACCGCCAAAGAACAATGCAATTAAACAGGCACTCAAAACAACAGGCAAAAATCGTTTAGTGGTAATATACGTTCTTTTCTTCGTGGTCTTTATTCCCTCTAGTACCCTATTTTCCATCTTCGCGTTGAATTCAAAATCAGCCAATTCATCTTTAAGGAGTTCTTCTTTTGCGTTTTTCAACTGATTCTCCATCTTGTTCAGCCCTTTCCAAAATTGAATGTTTTAACATTTCCTTCGCTCTTTGAATTCTTGCTTTGGCTGTGCTTAATTTCATATTTTGAATTTCACTTATTTCTTTTAATGTTAAATCATGAAAATAGTACAATAGTATAATTTCTTTATAGATTAAAGGCAGTTTAAAAATATCTTCTAACAGTTGATTCTTTCCCTCTTTTACTTGGTAATCCATTTCTGGACCACTTTTACTACCGCCTACTAGGGAAGAAATATATTCACTAACATGGACTTTTCGGTAGTGCCAGCTCTTTAAATAATCCTTGCAATGATTTACGGCAATCCGATACAACCAGGTCTTGATACTAGCTTTCTCCTCGAATGTATGGAGATGCTTACAACACTTTATAAAAATCTCCTGTGTTAGATCCTCTGCAGTTTGCCGATTTCTTACAAACGTATAAACTAAATGAAGAATAGAAGTCCCATATTGCTTCATTAGTTTCGTTATCATATCATGATCCTTCAAAACCCATATCCCTCCTCAAACATCCTCTTACTACATTTTAGACGATTGTCAAACGATAAAGGATAATGGGGACGGTTCTACTGGCATTTTTTATTCATATAAAAAAAACCATAGGAACCGTCCCCATGGTTTTGAACAATCTATTCTTGTGGAATTTTTCCCTTTACCAACTTTAACGTCGCTACAATAAGAAAACTGACGATCACTAATAGGAGCCATGAACTTACTTTTCCTAAATGCACGAGACTCCATGCCTCGGTTTGGTTCGGGTATTCCCATGCTCCAAAGAATGTTGCGATATTTTCGGCTATCCAGATAAAAAATCCGATGAGCACAAACGACAGTGCGAGTGGCATACGGTAGCGTGTTCCACCAACCTCGTATGTGACCCATGATTTCCAAAAGACGATGATGACAAGAGCCGATAACCACCAACGAATGTCGATCCAAAAATGGTGGGTGAAAAAATTTAAATAAATCGCTGCTGCAAGAGAGACCACGACCAAGAACGGTGGCCACTTGACCAGTTCAACCTTTAACCTCCGCCACGCCTGGCAAAGAAAACTCGCAACACTTGCGTACATGAATCCGCTATACAAAGGCACTCCGAAGATTTTGAAATATCCTTCCTCTGGATATGACCAGGAACCCATATGTGTCTTGAAAAGTTCCAGCGCAAGTCCAATGAGATGGAACAAGGTGATGACTTTCAGTTCATCTCGAGTTTCAAGCCCAGAACGCACCATCCACCATTGCATCAAAAGGCAGATGATAAGCAGCCAGTCATACCGCGGCAGGAAGGGAAGTGGCACGATTTGTGTAAAAGCCAAAGAGGCAAAAATAACGACAGGAAACAAACATGATAGGGCCTGCTGCCAACCAAAACGAACAAGTTGTTTTAGTGCTCTCATGAGTCGTGCCTCCACAGGTTTTTGCTGAATCGTTAGGTCCTGCTTACTTGATATCTTCATCACTTCTGTACTCTAAAAGATCTCCAGGCTGACAGTCTAAAGCTTTACATATTGCCTCCAAAGTTGAAAGCCTAATCGCTTTTGCCTTTCCATTTTTCAAAATAGAAAGGTTAGCCATTGTGATTCCAACCCGCTCTGAAAGTTCGGTTACGCTCATTTTCCTTTTCGCCAACATCACATCAATATTGATTATAATTGCCATTGTTATCACCTCAGACGATTAAGTCATTTTCTGATTTTATATCAATCGCTTCTTGTAAGAGTCTTTGAAGAACTGCAGCAAAAACCGCGATTACCATGGAAGCAAAGATAGGGACCATTCCAATTATGACAAGACCCGGTGCATCATCCAGCTCGGCTACCATAAAAACAAATGGCAAAATAATTGTATACAATACACTAATTGTGATGGCACAGATTTTGATATTCTTTAGAGCTTTAACAGACAAGTCAGAGAAAGCTTGATTCTTATCAATATGGCCTAAAAGCTTAAAAGCCTGGAACAATGCACCGAAAAACGGTATCACCGACACATACATACCTACTACAATCGGATAGAGTATATGAGCATAATCTGGATTTGCTGGATTTTTAGGCAACCAAGTCAAACCAAAAATACCCAAAGCCAAAACGGGAGTTGCAATTAGAATAACAGCTAGTCTTAAAAAGAGTGTTGAACCACGTTTCATAAAAAGCACCTCACTTATTTATTTTCAAATTGATTATAGAATATAATTTATCGAATTACAATAAGTAATTACTCTCTTTTAATATATTATTATTGAATCGATTTAAACCTATCATACATACTTACCTATTTTTAATAGGTACAAGCCCTAATGGAATGCTCTAGTTTTCAATTAATTTTAGGACAATAAAAAAGACAAGTGATGGATGTTCGTCCAAGCCATTTTCCAAACTCTTAATAAACTAAGTATATAAAAGCGTAAGTTAAGAAAGGGAGTATGGGGAATGAAAGGTAAGAAACACCATCATAAGCATGACCATGGCAAAGACCAGCATGACAATAAGGACAAACATGATCAAAACGACCAACATGATGATAACAAAAAGGATAACAACGATAAGCATGGTGGCGGCAATAAGCAGGACAAGGGCGGCAAGCACGGCGGCGGCAATAAGCAAGACAAAAACGGCAAGCACGATGACTGTAAAAAGGAAGATAACAAAGACAAGCATGATGATTGTGGTTGTATGAAGCAAGACAAAAACGATAAGCACGATGACTGTAAGAAGGAAGATAATAAAGACAAACACGATGACTGTGGTTGTAAGAAGCAAGACAAACACGATGACTGTGGTTGTAAGAAGCAAGACAAACACGATGACTGTGGTTGTAAGAAGCAAGACAAGCACAATGACTGTGGTTGTAAGAAGCAAGACAAAAACGATAAGCATGATGATTGTAAGAAGGAAGACAATAAAGACAAGCACAATGATTGCGGCTGTAAGAAGCAAGATCACTCAGACAACAAAAAGAAAGATTGCAATGATAAGGGGAAGCAAGACAACAGGAATTATTACAACCCTTGGAAAAAGCAAGACAATCATTCTAACGAACGCAAGCAATGCAGGAATATCAATTGTTTATTTAAATGTAGATGTTGGTAATTTTGATAGGGAGAGGTTTCTATTAAATTAGAAGCCTCTTTTTTGAATTGGGAGGATTTTTTTGAATTCTACCATTGGCCATTGAAACAAGTAAGAAGGTAAAGGATGGTTTAATAAAAGGGGAGTAAAAGAAATCATATTTTACGTTCTCCCCTTATTGTAAAACCAAACACAAAATAAACGCGACAAATACAAAGATAGACAAATAGTAATCCATGAAATATACCATTCCCAGTGCAGGTATTCAATGAGGTCGGTGTATTTTTCGATAATGACTTCAGCAATTGTTAACACAGAACTAAATCCAACATAATATCCTACTTGAATAAGAGTACTTCGGCTATTGGGGTACCATACGTTAAAGGCTGCACATATTACTGGAAAAGCAAAATACTCAAAAGTGAAGCTCGCCCGATTGATGGAAGCAAAGAACCGAATCGGATATTCAAGCAGTCCCAATTCGACAGCTACTAAACCCATAGCAAAAGTAATAACCTGTGTGAACAAAAAACCTACAACGGCAAGTCGTATTTTCGTTTTCGGTATAAAGAGGAGAATTCCTATTGCCACTACGTAAACGGATATTAAAATCCACCATTCTATTCTCATTTGGTTTCCCACCGTTCAACTTGAAACAGTGTTTTGTCCTTATAGAACCAATTACAGCAAACTTGACTGACATAAAAGAGAAACCCGATGTAAATCCACATCCCCCACCAGCGTAAGATTTCATATTTTAATAAATCTGTGTACCTCTCAATAACAATGTCAATCAATGTGCTGACAGAGATCCAAATAAAAAAGTATCTCACTCTGGACCATAGACTGACATTTACTCTCCTTCTGACGTAATAGATGGAAAACAATACAGGGTAAAACCAATAATCAATAGTCAAGGGAAGATCTGTTGCTTTTGGGAACTCCCTTACAGGTGCACTTAGTAAACCAAATGTAAAAGCAGGCATATCGCAGAGCCAAATGATTGCTTGAAACATCAAGAATCCCAAGATACCTTTGCGCCAATCTTTTCGAGGAATAAACAGAATAAAGCTGATAAAGCCAAACAGCCACATTGCAACTAGAATTAAATGCTCCATCAGCATGCTTATAAAACTCCTATCCCGATAAAATGAAAAATATTACTGTCAATAAAAGTATTTTCCATTTGCTCAAATCGTATTCAATTGCGAATGTTTAGCAGGCAGAGTACCTTAGATGTTTGGTGGACCTTGTGTGGTTTTCTGATGAAAAGAAAAAGCTGAAGGGTACACACAGTCAATGAATTGATCGTGCATCCTTCAGCTTAAGTTATTCTATCCATTCCAGTTGGTGTGATAAGTGCCTGCTAAATCACGTCGTTCATAGGTGTGGGCGCCGAAATAATCACGTTGTGCCTGTAAAAGGTTAGCATTTGAGGTGCCTGTTCGATAGCTGTCGTAATAGGAAAGTGAAGCACTTAAACACGGGAATGAAATTCCTGAATTAATGCCCTCACAGACTACTTTACGCAAGCCGATTTGATAGTCTTGAACTTTTTCAGCAAAATATGGAGAGATTAATAAATTCGCTAAATCGGCTTGATCTTGATAGGCATCGCTTATCACATTTAAGAACTCTGCCCGAATGATGCATCCACCGCGAAAAATTAGTGCAATATCCTTTAACGGCAAATCCCAGCCATAAAGTTCAGAAGTCATCTTATATTGTGTAAAACCTTGCGCATATGCACAAACCTTTCCCATATATAAAGCTTGTCTAATGGAGTCAATCCACTCATTTTTGTCTAATTTTTGTTGGACATTCTTGGGGCCAGTTAAGATATTTTCCGCATTAACCCGTTCCTCTTTTATAGCAGAAATGTAACGAGCAAATAATGATTCAGTAATAATGGATGCAGGGACACCATTATCAATTGCTTGAATGCTTGTCCATCTGCCGGTGCCTTTTTGGCCGGCTTTATCCAAAATGACATCAATCAGCGGTAAGCCTGTTATTTCATCTTTTTTGCGTAAAATTTCTGCCGTGATTTCAATTAAATAACTTTTCAATTCACCTTGATTCCATGTTTCAAAGATGTCGGCAATTTCATCCACCGATAAATGTAACCTTTCTCTTAAAAACGTATAGGCTTCAGCGATTAATTGCATATCGGCATACTCGATCCCGTTATGTACCATTTTTACAAAGTGACCGGCACCTTTTGGACCCATATAGGCACAACAAGGATCATTGTCCACGTAAGCTGCAATTTTTGTAAGAATGGGTGCTGCTTTTTCATAGATGTCTTTATCACCGCCTGGCATGATAGAAGGTCCCGTTAATGCACCAACCTCGCCGCCAGAAATCCCAATTCCTAAATAACCGATACCTTTAGACTTTAACTCATCGTATCTACGTTCCGTATCTTCGTAATGAGAGTTACCGCCATCCATAATCACGTCGCCTTCTGCTAGAAATGGTACTAACGCTGCGATTACCGAATCAATAGCCTTGCCCGCTGTCACCATCACAAAAACTTTTCTCGGAGATTCTAAAGACTGTACGAAATCTTGAATTTCGTAGTAAGGGGTAATACTCTGCCCATCTAATTTTTCCATGAACTGATCGGTTAAATCTCTTGTGTAATTATAGACGGCCACTTGTTCGCCTTTATTCGCCATATTTAAAGCGATATTACTGCCCATAACCCCTAAACCAATGACGCCAATTGTATTCAACATGTTTTCATGCTCCTTTTTCTAAGATGAATAGGCAGTAAAAACCCTTAGGTTTACTGCCTGGAATGTTATACAAACAAGCTTAATAATAGAACAAATCCTAGTCCGGCTACAGAAATAATCGTTTCAAGCAACGTCCATGTTGCAAAGGTTTCTTTCATGCTTAACCCAAAGTATTCTTTAAACATCCAGAAACCTGCATCGTTAACGTGGGAAAGAATGACACTTCCGGCACCTGTTGCAAGAACGACCAGAGCAAGGTTAACATCCGATTGTCCTAACATTGGAATGATTAAACCAGATGTTGTTAATGCCGCAACGGTAGCAGATCCTAATGCAATACGTAAAATGGCAGCGATCATCCATGCGAGGATAATCGGTGAGATAGCAGTGCCTTTGAATAATTCTGCTACATAGTCACCTACACCGCCGTTAATTAATACTTGCTTGAAGGCACCACCGCCACCAATGATTAATAGCATCATACCGATGTGCAGGATGGCTTGTGTACACGACTCCATGACATCTTTCATCGGAATTTTTCTTGCGATACCCATTGAATATACGGCAAATAATAGCGAGATCAACATGGCCGTACCTGCTTCACCGATAAAACGGATTACTGCTAGTACAGAGTTATCTTCAAAGCCCATTGTTTTTTGCATTAAAGTAATAATGGTTGCAATAGACATTAAGATAACAGGTAGTAAAGCAGTGAATACACTGATTCCGAACTTAGGTGTATCTTCAATTTTAAATGTTTTTAGTTCACCTAATGAGGCAATGCTGCCCATTTTTGTAAATGATTCCGGTACAAGTTTTTTCGCAATCTTTGTAAAAACTGGCCCAGCTAAGATTACCGTAGGGACAGCAACAATGAAACCATAAAGTAATACTTCTCCAATGTCGGCACCAAGTTCACCGGCAATCGTTGTTGGCCCAGGATGTGGCGGCAAGAAACCATGTGTTACGGATAATGCTGCTGTCATAGAGATACCAAGTGACAAGATTGAAACTTTTAATTCTCTTGAAATCGCAAAGACAATTGGAATCAATAATACTAATCCTACTTCAAAAAATAACGCGATACCGATAATGAATGAGGCAACTACTACTGCCCATTGTGTATTTTTAACACCAAATTTGTTTACAAGAGTCATCGCAATTCGCTGCGCACCGCCTGAATCAGCGATTAACTTACCGAGCATGGCTCCAAGTCCAAAGATTAAAGCGATATGGCCAAGTGTTCCGCCTAATCCTGCTTCAATGGTTTTAACAACTTCCTCTAGCGGCATTCCAAGTGCTAGGGCTACCCCAAACGATACAATGATTAATGAAATAAAGGTGTTTAACTTTAAGCCCATGATTAAAATTAATAATGCAATAATTCCTAGTGCTACTATAACTAATGGCATTGTACTTCCTCCCTATGGTTATCTAGTTGTGTTTAGTAAGTTTCTTTGATAATTTGCAATCTGTGTATATTCATTTTCTAATACTCTTGATAGGTTAATAAAGATTGGCAGCAATTCCCGATACTCTTTTACAGCGTCTTCTTTCGGCGTATGCATGTGGGTACTTCCAATCATTTCGGAAACAACCTCAAATGAATCTATTTCCCCGATGGCATATAAGCCTAATATACAGGCGCCAAGGCACGAACTTTCGTAGCTTTCTGGAACCACGACTTCCGATTCGAAGATATCGGACATCATTTGCCTCCAAACATCTGACCTTGCGAAGCCGCCAGTAGCTTGAATTCGGGTAACAGGGCCGTCCATGCATTCAATTAATGCTAAAAATACGGTGTATAAGTTGAATATGACACCTTCAAGAGAAGCACGAATCATATGTTCTTTTTTATGAGACAAGGTTAAACCAAAGAATGAACCACGAACGTCTGGATTCCATAATGGTGCACGTTCTCCGGCGAGGTATGGATGGAATAACAATCCATCGGCACCTGGTCGTACACGTTCAGCAATCTTGGTTAAGACTTCATAAGGATCGATTCCAAGCCTTTTGGCTGTTTCTACCTCTGAAGAGGCGAATTCATCACGTATCCAACGAAGCACCATCCCGCCATTGTTCACGGGTCCGCCAATCACCCAATGTTTTTCCGTTAAGGCATAACAAAAGATTCTTCCTTTTTCGTCTGTTTTCGGCTCGTCAATAATCGTCCGAATCGCACCGCTTGTCCCAATCGTGACAGCGATTTCTCCTTTACGGATAGCGTTTACACCCAGATTTGAAAGGACCCCATCACTTGCGCCTATAACAAATGGGGTTTGTGGATCGATCCCTATCTGTTTTGCTAAATCTGGATTAAGGTTGGTAAATATCTTCGTTGTTGGAACAAGTTCGGATAACTGATCTCTTGTTATACCAGAGATTTGTAATGCTTCTTCATCCCAATCGAGTGTTTTGAGATTCATCATTCCCATGCAAGAGGCAATGGAGTGATCCACAACATATTGATCAAAGAATTTCTTGAAAATATATTCCTTAATACCGATATATTTTTTTGCATTGACAGCGATTTCAGGACGTTCATTGACAATCCAGGTAATTTTGGATAGTGGTGACATCGGGTGAATCGGTGTTCCCGTTCGTTTGTATACATTTTGGCCATTTAATTCATCCTTAATTTTATGGGCCCAAGCTTCACTTCGATTATCTGCCCATGTGATACAAGGGGTCAGGTGCTGGTCATTTTCATCCATCGCAATAACACTATGCATCGCGCTGCTAAATGAGATGAATGATAGTTTTTTATCTGAATGCTTTTTTGTTATATCTGAAATGGCTGTCAAAACAGCTTGATAAATTTCTTCCGGGTTTTGTTCTGCAGTTGATATATCCGGTGTGTAAAGCGGATAACCGATATTTTCTGTATGAATAACATCGCCATTTTTCGTATATAAAACAGCTTTTGTACTAGTTGTACCGATGTCTACGCCTAACATATAGGTAGCCATTTTATTATTCCCCTCCTTTTGAAAGCATGAGTTGCGACCTCCATAAGTCTTCAACTTTCTCTTGAACATCATCAAAGTTTTGATGTAACGATTTAACCATTAGGTCTCGATCCTTTGTTTTAATGGCATTAATATAAAGTTCATGATTATTTATGATCCTTCCAAAGTCTTCATACTTTTCTTTAAAACGACTGCGCATAGAGAGGAGAATTAAGCCTTCCATCACAGGTTTTAAATTATCCCAGATCATCAGGATGTAAGAATGATTGATTGCCCGAATAATCGTTTCATGGAAGAGGACATCCTGAAAGGAGAACTCATCAGCATCTTGGTATTTTATGGCGATTTTCATCATTTCAAGTATTTTACTAAGTTCTGTTACTAATTCAGCCGTTTCCATTCCTACAAGCCGTTCAAATACAAACGTTTCGATCAGGATACGGACATCATAAATTTCTGCATATTCTTTTTCCGTTAAACCTACAACCGTGGCTCCCATTCTTTCTAATCGGATGATCTTTTCAGATGCCAGCGTTTTTAATGCTTCGCGAATGGGTGACCGGCTTACTGCAAAATCTGCAGCTAATTTATTTTCCGATAGGACGGTACCGCTTTCAATCATGCCCGAAATAATTCGCATTCTAAGTTCGGAGGTAACACGCTCTCCAGCTGAAGCTTTGGAAAGCCATTTTGCGGGATAGAGAAATTCATTCTGTGCGGCCATAAATTCACCTCGTATAAATTCAAGTCTACTTGTATACAAGTATTATAATAGGATTTTTAAAATATGCAAGCGCTTTTTAGTTTGTTAATTACTGGACTATTGATTACTAACCTAAGGCTGTATTCGTTCCTATTATCTTGCCTCTAACTAAGTTACTATTCCCTAAATGGATGACGTTTCCAGCAAATTTAAGTATAATCTATTAATAAAAGGCTGCTAGGACGTGAGTATAGGTTGAAAAAAGTAACAATAGAAAACTTGGTTCAAAAGTATTCATTGAAAGTACTGGCTGGAGAAAATCACCTGCAGAAGCACATTACGCAATCACAGGTACATCGTCCGGGATTGGAATTTGTGGGCCATTTTGATTTTTTTCCAACGGAGCGAATTCAGATTTTAGGAAAAAAGGAAATTACCTATTTACATAAGTTAAGTAAAGAGGAACGTAAAATTCGAATCGGGAATATCGTTCACTATCATCCGCCATGTTTTATCGTGACGGCTGGTGAGGAAGGGCTTACCTATTTAATTCACCATTGTACCGAACAGGGCATCCCTTTATTAGTAACCAATCAGCCTGAAACAACTTCAGAGTTTATTGCGAAATTGGATGCGTTTTTGGTAAAGGAGTTAGCACCAGAAATGGCGGTGCATGGAGTTTGTATGAATGTATCGGGCATTGGGATTTTACTACGTGGAAGTTCGGGTGTAGGAAAAAGCGAGACGGCTCACACGTTAATTCGTCGCGGCCACCGGCTGGTATCGGATGATGTCGTTGTCCTCAAGAAGTTGAGTACGCAAACCATACTGGGTACTCATGATGGTAAAACGAAGGAGTTTCTGGCCCTCCGCAGTATTGGATTGTTAAATGTAGTCCGCTTATATGGTCGGAAGGCATTTCAAGATGAAACACGAATTTCCCTTGATATTCATTTAACGAAGTGGGAAAAGGATGCTTTATATAATGATCTAGAACAGGAATATCACTATACCGACTATATGGGGGTGAAAATCCCCTCCATGGAAATCCAACTTCAGCCTGGACGTGATGTAGCAGGGTTGATAGAGGCAGCAGCAAATAACTGGTATTTAAAACAGCAAGGGTACAGTGCGGTAGAAGAGTTCATGAGCAGGGTTGAAGCGGATATACAGAAATCTGGCGGGGAATAACTGTAAAAATGCCTTTTTATAATTAAGTGCATGAACCTTATCATAAGTAAATGAGGTTTTGATTCATGAAAATAAAAACAAGCCAAAAATACCAGGTTATGAATAATTAATTTGCATATTTTTCGATGGAAAGCAATGTTTCAATAGAGGCTCTAAGTGCCCAATAAGAAAATGGGCACTTAGAAATGTTTTTTTACAGAAATTTGAACCAGGAGATTGTTGTTTTCTATCCAAATCAGATGAGATACCTACGTTATTTATGAACCAATCCTTTATAAAGGATTTTTGTGAATAAAAGCGAAAGAATAGAACCCAATAATAAAAATGCCATATCCCACTGGGCGTCCCATATGTCTCCTTGCATGCCTAAAAATTCTTTTGTGGCTTTCCCTTCTTTCCCTATTTTTGTACTTGCCCACTCAATGATTTCGTACAAAGCCCCGATTGCTAGTGTTATACATAGAGCAATAAAATTTGTCGTTTTACTTTTCATTAAAGCAGTTTTCTTTAATAATATCTCTATTATAACTATGACCATAAGCCCCTTAATAAAATGACCAAATCGATCATAGTGGTTTCTTTGTAAATCAAAATAATCTTTGATCCATGTAAAGAGAGGAACTTTGGAATAAGAATAATGCCCTCCTATAAACGTTAATAGAACAAGAAGGGTAATAATGAAATAGGAAACAGTGGTAAGGCGAAACTGGTTGTATCTTGAAATCAAGAATAATAAAACTAATACTGAAGGTAAAACTTCCATCAACAAAACCATATAACCTTCCTCAGGTTTAATCAGGGACCAAATAAGAACAAGCATAACAACAAATAACAAGAAAAAATGTATCGAACTACCTTTTTTACGAGACACTCAAATCACTCCATCAGAAAATAAGATGTATATAGTATTTGCTAAACAGCTAAAAAGTATAGAAAGAGGCATAGGGTGTCAGGTTCCAAAAAAGACAAAAAGAGAGGATTTGTTCGTGTGGAAAATACAGTCTTCTTGAAGGATAAACCATAAGAAGTTAAAGAAATAAAGAAACATTCAAATAGAAAAATAATAAAAGGCTAAGAGACACAATTGGAAAGTTGAAAAGAATGTCTATTCATATGGAAGAATTTGTTTTTATAAAGTAAATAAAATTGTAAAACCTCATTTAGATACACCAAGTTGAACCTTATCATAAGTAAATGAGGCATTAAAAAAGTGGCAATGGTATAGTATACCATTGCCATACTTCTTTGATTGTGAGAATACTTTCTAGACGTAAAATCATTCTGCAAATTGCTGTGTATAAGTTGAGATATCCTTATATATGGGCCAATAATAATTATAAAAATTCCCATTAGTCTTTCGATTAATTAGTGGGCAAAAAAACTCTCACTTCGGTCCCTTTATTTACTTCACTATGAATCTTTATCGTACCATTATGTTTTTCAATAATACGGTTAGAAGTTAATAACCCCAGCCCTGTTCCCTTTTCCTTCGTTGAGAAAAATGGTTCACCTATTTTCTTTAATCGTTCTTTCTCAATACCACATCCGTTGTCAATAACGATAATTTCTACTCCGTCTTCGAGGATATTCTTTACAGATATAAAGATATCCCCATTACTACCAATGGCTTCAATGGCATTTTGAAAGATATTAATCAACACCTGTTTAATTTCGTTGGGATTACACAAGATTTGGTAGGAATGATCTAATTTCGAGTGAATCATAATATTCTTTAGGTTTGTTTGACTTTCAAAAAGAGTAATCACATTTCTCACAAGAGTATCAATATTTTGAAGAGACTTTGGTGAGTTTTGGTTTGGCTTCGCTAATGATAAGTATTCGGAAACAATCGACTCAATTCTAGAAATTTCACTTAACATTAATTGTACGTAACGGGGATTAAATTCACCTTGTTGATTCGCTAACTGCATAAAACCTTTTATTGAAGTTAGAGGGTTTCGTATTTCATGTGCAACACCAGCAGCAAGTTCACCTACCACAGCAAGTTTTTCTGATCTTAAAATTAGGTCTTGTGCCTTCTTTTGTTCTGTAATATTACGTCCAATCACCAATAAATTTTTCCTACTACCGTCTGCGTAAAATGTAGGAACCTTGATAATATCAAATATAGCGGAGAATTGATTTTCTATAGAAAGTTCCAATTCGAATCTAAAAGGTATACCTTTCTCCCAAGAGATTTCATCGTTAGAAAAGCAATTTTGAAAGTTTCTAAACCATTCATTTTTGGAAAAAAGTTCGTCTAAATGTTTATTCCTATACTCAGTATCTTTCAGTTTAAATAAATCTTTAGCATACTGATTCATTTCAATAAATCTTCCTGTGCTATCCTGAATATAAATTAAATCTGGCATTGAATTTATTAGAGCTACTATTTGTTGTTCATTGTCCTTTCTTACTTCTTCCTTTTTCGCATTATCCTCCTTTTCTACTGCTCTGCTATAGCGAATTTGCAGGAAGGCGACTAGAAAGGTAACAGAAAGAGTAAATAAAAAATAAGAAAAATCACCTTGATGATACGTATAATTAAGACGTTCCTCGTATTTATAAAAATGGGCACCTATAAAAACACTAAGTATACTCATTAAAATGACGGGGCGGTAATCATGATATAAAGATAGAATAAAAATGACTAAAAAGATGAGGTAGAAATTAGCTATTACAGGCTCATTATCTATAAGTACAAAGGTAACAAATGACATTCCTAGTACACATAAATACATGGTTTGCTTAATAAATATTTTCTTGAAAACGAAAATGGAAATGGTTCCACATACTAAAACTCCACTGCCAAAAAGGATACTGATAAAAGTAGGGTCTTTATGTTTTAAGATTTGGACGAGCATACATAGGATAAAGCAGCCCCATAAAATACGGATTAACAAAACATTTTTACTATGAATTCTTTGAATATTCACCTTTTATTTCACCTCTATGAAATGCTTGAGCCACTATTTAGTTAACATAATATTATCGCTATAAAATAATACTAATATTATCATATATCAGGATTTTGGTTTAAAGATTAAATATACTAATATTAAAAATACCTTGCGATCAAAAGAGGAGACGAACAAGTTGAAACGTGAATTAATGAGCATGGTAGAATCACGGAAAGAAGAAATCATCGAAATCCGCCGCTATTTACATGAAAATCCTGAGATCTCTTTTAAAGAGGAGAAAACAGCTCAGTACATTGCGAATTTTTATAAAGGCAAAGATGTTGATATCCAAACGAATGTTGGGAATGGTTTTGGCATTATCGTTACAATTAAAGGTGGAAAACCGGGAAAAACCATTGGTCTTCGTGCTGATTTTGATGCACTCCCTATCGTAGAAGAAGCGGATGTGCCGTTTAAGTCAAAGAATGAAGGTGTCATGCATGCATGCGGGCACGACGGACATACAGCATACTTGTTAGTTTTGGCTGATTGTCTTATTCAATTAAAAGACTCCATCCCAGGCACCATCAAAATCATTCACCAACATGCTGAAGAAGTTCCGCCAGGGGGAGCCAAAAGTATTGTCGAGTCGGGAATGATTGATGATTTAGATGCAATATTTGGCATTCATTTGTTGCCGATGGGACCTGCTGGGACAGTAGGATATCATGCTGGCTATTCCTTCAATGGACGAGCATATATGAAGTTGAAGGTGAAAGGGAGGGGTGGACATGGTTCCTCTCCGCATCTAGCCAACGATGCTATTGTGGCTGCTGCACATTTCGTTACTGCTGCTCAAACGATTATTAGCCGGAGATTAAGTCCATTTGATGTCGGTGTTATTACGATTGGATCTTTTGATGGAAAAGGTACATTTAACGTAATCAAGGACAGCGTTGAACTTGAAGGTGATATTCGCTATATGACGGTAGAAACAAAAGAAACGATTGAAAAAGAAATAAGACGGATTGTTCGAGGAATTGAAGAGGAATTTGGCGTAACCTGTGAACTTACGTATACTCCAGATTATCCGCCTTTATACAATGACCCTGAACTTACGGCAATGGTTGCAGAAAGCTTGCGAAGAATGGAGGATCAGGATATTAAAGAAGTGAAAGAATTTCCGGCCATGTCTCCATCCGAAGACTTTGCTTATTATGCTGAAAAATTCCCGGGCTGCTTTTTTTACATCGCTTGTTCACCAAAAGGGGTAGAAGATCCGTACTTCAATCATCATCCTAAATTTGATATCGATGAAGATGCACTCCTAGTAGCCGCTAAAGCTGTAGGGCAAGTTGTTTGCAGTTATTATCAATTAGACTAAGAGAACTTTAAAAAACCCTCTCACAACTTCATTTAAGTGAGAGGGTTTTTGCATGTTATCGTTTTGTTTCATTGGATTATTGTTTAATTAAAGCATCACATTACCTTCCAGATATGCTAAATTAAAATTAAAATTCTTATCTAGAAGAGGTATCTCACCGTGAATTCGGAATTGACAGCTTATATTACTCTTATTTGTACATCAGGCGTTTTTAATTTGTTTTTATTATTATATGTCATCATAAAACGTCATCATTATACAAATATCTCTCGACTTTTTATTCTCAATACCGCGTTTATAACGATTTATTGTTTTGCTTCTGCGTTCGGTTTAATGTCCACGACACTTGAGCAAATGAAATTTTGGACAATCATTCAATATGTTGGTTTCCCTTTTTCTCCACCTGTGGGATTATTGTTTATTATGCATTATTTGGGGTATGAAATAACAAAGAAAAGGTGTATCGCTCTTCTGATTATTCCCTTCATTAGCTTGATTATGGTTGCTACGAATGATTTGCATCATCTTCATTATAGAGTGTTTGAACTTGATGCAAACTTAGGGGCACCTTACATTCACTTAGAAATAGGCATATGGTATATGATTCATGGAGTTTTCACATTTGCCTGCATGTTTGTCGCATTTTTACTCGTACTCTCTCGTTGGAAAGAAACAACGAAGGTTTATCGTCCGCAATTCATCTCATTACTATGTGGTCAACTAGTTCCGATCCTAACAGCTTTTTTGTATTTAATCGGACTCACTCCACCAGGAATCGATCCGGTACCCATGGTATTATGGCTATCTTCCCTTTTATATTTGTGGTCGATTAGCTCTTCGCGTATGTTTACGATTATGCCTATTGCGAAAGATGCGATTTTTAATAGTATCAATGATGGTGTCTATAAGCTGCGGAGTGGCGGAAGCGACAACAGAGAAAGACGAAACACTGTACCAGTTATTGAATAAGGCAGACAAGGCATTATATTCAGCAAAACGAGAAGGACGGAATCAAGTCCATGTCTATGAAGGGATTAAATCAATGCGGTAGGGGATGTAAAACTCGTGGGTATATTCGATAAATTTCGGAAAAGGGAAAAGAAAGACTATATTGAAGAAATAATTACTAAATTGGGTTGCGACTGTTCGGTTATTGCGGGGAACGATGTTAAAAATGTTATGACGAGGTATCGTCAAGCGCTCATTGAGGGTAAAAGAGAAGGATATACACCACTTATCATTATACCTTCCGAGATGATGGTAGAAATCGTTGATTCCGAGATTGGTAAGGAGTACCTACCTGAAAATCGAGCCTCAATTATAGCCAAATCGAAGGAGATTGATGTAAAAGAATTATTAAAGAAACTACTTGATGACGTCATGCCTATGGAGGAAGATGATGATATTGCCGGTGAGTTTTCAATAGAAGAACAGATGAACCATTTTCTATCAATTGAGGATGCAATAAATAAGAAAATCATTATTGCTAAAGTTCCAACGGACAAACCTTGGGAGGTAGCTGCTTGGGTTCCAATGGGTGGATTTAATGAATGTCCTATGCCAGAGGAACAAGTTGCAGTATTCAAATACTGGTACGAAAAATATGGAGCAACACCCGCTTTAGTAACCCAGGATGTATGGGAATTATTTGTTGAAAATCCTCCTAAGACAAAAGCAGAATCTGAATTACTGGCTTGGGAACAATTTGGTTTTTGTGGTGATATAGTCTGGCAAGGGGTTGGAACAGTAAATTCTCTAGCAGGAACACTTATTAATTCTTCGATATGGTATTTTTGGTGGGATTAGTAAGTTTAGGGTGTTACTTCAAGATCATGGTGAAATTAAAGATAAATAAGCTAGGGCAAGTATTTCATCATTAAATATTTGTCCAGCTTATGAACAGATTATTGGAATTTCTATTCTAAGTGATTGTAGGATAGCAAGAATAAATTGACAAATAATAGATTTACTTTAAACTGAAAATGTTCCATCCTCAAATTCTTCTCTAAATATTCTATATTAGATTAGCTACTCCGCAAGTCTTTATTTGCCTTTTACTTTCTCCAATTGAAGCCATATTAAACCTCTTTTTTTTCACTCGCATTAACACTCATTAATTTTAAAAATCTGCCCGAAGTTCAAATAAATAAATAATGGAGATGATTCATTCGTGGCATCTAATGTACGCAAAGCTGATAGTAGAAGAAATTGAACGGTTTCCAAATTTGTTAAGGTTTGTCCACTGAATTTTGTTTGAATGATAGATCGGCTATAGTATATTAAGGGTGCTGTAAAAGATATGACCATTGAATAAGAGGGTGATGCTATGGGATTTGAAGAAGAATACCAGGCCTTTTTGAATGCTCACTTACAGGCAAGAACCGGTGAACGGTTGAGGCGCTTACAAGAAGGTCACAACCAGGCTGAAGGGTTGTTTTTGAAGCAAGTGTGGTGGCCTTTATTTTACCATTTCAGGTATCTTCATCCAGAATATGAAGTCGATGATTTCAAGGATGGCAAAAGGTATTTGGATTTTGCTTATATTCGTCCCGCCATCCGAATTTGCTTTGAGGTCGACGGGTATGGCCCTCACCTAAAGAACATAAGCAGATGGCAATTTTCCGACAACTTGGAACGTCAAAACCAGTTGGTGATTGATGGATGGACCGTGATACGCTTTTCTTATGACCAAGTGAAAGAGCATCCTCGTCGATGCCAACAGATTGTTCAGCAAGTGATTGGCCGATGGATGGGTGATGAACTGGACCAGACATCTCTGTCCTTTGTCGAAAAGGAAGTGCTTCGGCTAGCAATTCGAAAAGGAGAAGCCATTTCCCCTATAGAAGTCGAGAAGTATTTGAAGCTAAGTGACAAGACGGTAAAAAAAGTACTTACTCAACTAGTCGATAAAAAGATGTTGATTCCCGCATCTGGGATCAAGAGGATCCGCTCTTATCGGTTGGGGGATCAGGTTAAGCACCCGATCTGATAAATAGACGGAAAAATTTCGCTTAATTAGTAAATAAAATAAAAAATAGCTTAAATAGACGGAGAGATTCCGCCTATTGACTCGAAAAACGTGAAAATGGGGGATTTTGCTTTGCATAATCGGAAAACCTCCCCTTATATACCCCGAAACGAGCTCCATTCTGTATCTAACCGAAAAATCTCCGCTTATTTTACTTTCGCTGGTTACTTTAAGGACAAGACTTCTTACTTCTTATTTAAATGAAAGTGATTGTATTGTTAACAAAAAGGGTACTTCGATTTTAGCATTCTTTAATCCAAGAGAACCTCATTTTGATGCGTTACGGTGAACCTTACCCTAAAAAGTGGTTTATAGCATCCATAATTACAGGTGAACTAGAAGAAGGGTATCCCACGCTGGGATACCCTTCTTTCCTATTGAGTGTCAGTAATGAATGAATTAGTCTTTAAGCCTTCCAATTTCATTTCTTTTCCTTACGAAAATCATTATTCCGCCTGCAACCAGAATCAATAGTCCAAGAACGAACAGGTTGTATGATGAGGTTGCAGTATTTGGAAGTTTCTGACCTTCTTGCGATACAGGCAGATCTGTTCCATCATTTTCGGATGAAAAGTCACCAGGTTATTGCCCGTTGCCGGTTTTTTGACCATATCCAGGGTTCTGACCGTCGCCAGAATCTTTCCCATCTCCTATTTTTTAGCAGACTTGCCACCAACTTTGAACACAATCGTTGTTAATGGATCAATTGTCAGTGTTCCATTCGCAAGTGTGAAGCCTGACTTATGAGAAACGGGGGTTGTGCCTGCTTCGTCGCTGTCGACGACTACCTTGCCTTTAGAGAGATTATAGTCTCCAAGTGTCAAAGCCCGCTCTTGGGAATCGGCATTAACGAACACATAGTAGGTTCCAGTATGGTCAGTGGAAACTGCCTCGTAAGCTATAACAAGGTCTGTATCCTTTATTTCTGGAAGGTCAAGCAGATTTACGTTTTGGTTAACCAACTGTTGGTCCCCCAAACGGAAAGCATTTGTTGACTTTCTTAGTTCAATCAAACCTTGAGTAAATTCACGCGTCTCTGTATTGATTGGATATTGTTTCTTATTCACAGCCTTCTGCCAGTCGAACATATTTATGGCATCGGATGAATCGTAAGAATCATGAATAAAGTATCCAAATGAGCTGCCTTGTGCGTCTGTCAGTTCATGGTATTTCTGTTCTGGTACACCTTCACCAAGCCATTGCTTTGTCCGGCCATATTCCTGTCCTGCATGCAGGAAGGCAGTTCCCTGTGAAGTCAGAATCAGGGAGTTTCCAATGCGGATACGTTTATGGATCTCTAGGTTGTTTTCTGGAATAGAAGGATCCTTCTTGATAGACTGGGCAATCACATCATAAAGTGTCATGTTGTCGTGCGCTTCAATGTATTGAACCATATCACCAGGATCATCCTCAGAAGTGTTGGATGGCTGGCCTTTGATGTTGTTAAAAATGGTGTCGATGCTTCTTGCTCCGCCTGTAATGAATCTAGGTTCGCCTTCTGAACCGAAGCCAGACTTCAATTCATTGCGGATTTCATCAGAAAATACTCCGACATTGTCTGTTTTGTCCATCCAATCTTGGTCCGCTCCCATTCCTTTCAGTTCAGGCTCGCCGATGTGACCGGCAAATGTTCTCCAGCCTTCACCGATGAACAGGGCATTTGGATTAATGGAAGCTGCTGCATCATAGGCATTTTGGATGGAAGGATAAGTTGCATCTCCCATCATGTCAAACCTCATGCCATCGATTTTATATTCATCAAACCAGTATTTTACCGAGTCCACCATCAGCTTTTCGGCCATTTTATGGCTTGTTGCCAAGTTGTTTCCGAAGCCGCCGAGGAAGTTGCCTTTATCGTCTTGGAATGCATAGTAGTTCGGTACAATGTCATTTAACATGCTTGATTTTGCCATGTGCGTATAAACCACATCAAGAACAACACCCATTCCAGCATCATGGATGGCATCAATCAATCCTTTCAGCTCTTTTACGCGCTTTTCTGGATTGGTTGGATCCTCTGAATAAGCGCCATCTGGAGAGAAGTAACTATGCGGGTCATAGCCCCAGTTGTATTCATTTCCTCCGGCTGAGTATTTCAGCTCTCGTTGTCCCATTTTGGTTTCATCGCCATAATACCACGCCATTACCGGAAGCAGTTGAACGTGTGTGACACCCATTTTCTTCAGATAATCAAGTTTATCCATGAAGGCCTTATAGGAACCCCATCTTGCATTTAAATCGCCTTCGATGGACGGGTCGGAAGTAAAGTCACGAATATGTGCTTCATAGATGATGGCATCTTCACGCTTTTCATACCCTTTAATGTTTGCAAAATCAAAGCCTTTAGGGTCCGTGCCGCTCAGGTCAACAATTGCTGCCTTGCCGACACTATCTCCATCAGGGCCAGCTTCGCCTTTCGTATTGACCGTGAAGGCTGCCATTGATTTGGCATAAGGGTCAAGAACTTTGTTGGTTACTCCATCGTTTGTCACTTCATATTGGTAAAAATAACCTTCTAAATCAGATGTGTTCAGTTCGGTCGGAGCAACGTCAATAGCCCATACCCCTTTTTCGCCTTTGGTCAGCGCTATGCTGCCGATTTGCTCAGCTGCATTATCTTTATGGAAGAAGTTTGCCACGACCTTGCTTGCTCTTGGAGCCCAAAGTTTTAGGGTAACAGCGCCATCTTTAAAGGTTGCGCCAAGGTCATTACCTTCGTATCCGTACATAGAGTCAAGCATTCTCCATCCCGTAGCGGCTGATACGGTCCTGCCTGCATACGATACGGATAATGGAAGTTTTTCTATGTCGAATGCTGCTGTTACTTTTGCAGAAGTGGCTCCAGT
Source organism: Neobacillus sp. CF12 (assembly GCF_030348765.1). Classification (GTDB taxonomy): domain Bacteria; phylum Bacillota; class Bacilli; order Bacillales; family Cytobacillaceae; genus Neobacillus. The sequence continues at coordinate 4,348,822 of NZ_JAUCEU010000007.1, forward strand.
AATTTCAGCAGATTCAATTGCCACAGCACCGCCGTCAGCATCCTTGATGTCGAGTGCGCCTTTTAAGCTGTCTGGTGTCAGACCTTCTGTCATGGTAAAACCAAGCAGAATGGTATTTTCAGAGATGACTTCTGCTCTAGTGATTCCTGTTGCCTGCTCCCAATAAGGTGAGATGTAGACATTGTTGTCACCTTGTTTGATCCAAAGGTGATTATATTTGTCCAGCAGGTTAAAGGACTTGTCTCCGGCGTCTTTACCAGCATCGCCTTTGGTTACATCCATCACAAGGAAGCCTAGGTTTTTTGCGCCCTCCGAAAGCTTCACGTCAACATACGCACCGTAGCGGTCTGTGCCGGAGAAAGGGTCAGCTCCTGTCGGCCAGTTGGCAGAGGGTGATTCAACATCACCCCATAGCCATGCGCCGAAATTTTGGTAATCGCTGTTGTCACGAACATAATGGATACGGACTGTGTTTGCCGGCAGATCTACTGGTTCGTAGTTGTAGACCTTGTCCGATCCTTGCTTGATCCAGATTTCGTTCATTTCAGGAGATGTAATGGTGAATCCCTTGTCTCCGCCGTCTTTACCAGCGTCGCCCTTGGTTATATCCATTACGAGGAATCCAATGTTTTTCGCACCCTCTTTAAGTGGTACATCAATATAGGCACCGTAGCTGTCTGTTTTTTCAAACATAGTTGCTCCGACGGGCCAATTGGCAGAAGGGGAAGCTACATCATTCCACAGCCAAGCACCGTAATTTTCATAATTACCATCTGTACGGTTGTAGTGAATGCGGAGGTGATTCGCAGGAACGGGTTCAACACTGCCTCCAGCATTGCCACCTTCACTGTCAGCAGCTGTGATGCTGCCGCCATCTACGGTAAGCAGTACTGTACCGCCGTCTGCTTTTGCAGGTATGGTCAGAGCAACTGTGCCATTTGCCGAAGCACTGTAAGTCTGATTTGAATAATGGTCTGTCACAACTGCGTCTTGGGAATCCAATGTAAAAGTAACTTCCTTAGCGCTGTCTGCGACGTTTAAGCCGACATATGCTGCTTCGTTTTCGTAATTTCGGGCAAAAACAAGGAACTTGTCGCTATCAGAGCCGCCGATTGTCAAGCGTTCACCTTTGGCAAACACCTCTGAATGATCAGCCCTAAAGTTCAAGACCTTCGTATAGTGTTGTAGTACATCATTGTTTTCTACCTGATTCCAGGCAAGGTCATAACGGTTGTCATACTGTGGATAGTTGTTGGCACCGCTTTGGCCAAGCTCTTCTCCATAATAGATGACCGGCTGGCCTTTTGCTGTTGCCTGCAGGGATGCTGCCAGCTTCAGCTTGCCTTTGTCATTTCCTTCCTTGTACAGGAATCCATCTTCGTCATGGCTTCCCAGGAATTGACCAAGAGTGGCCGTATTATCTATTTTTCCGTTGCGAGCAATTAGAGCGTCGTTTGCGTCCTTTAGTTTGCCGTTGACCAAATTATGGGCGATGTCTTTAAAGCCAAAATCAAGCAGGGAATCCATCATTCCTGACTCAAGATAGCCGCCGTTTTGATCAGCGCTTCCGCCCCAGAATTCACCAATCATTTTGTGCTCCGGCATGATTTTGGTAAGTTCATTCTTAAATGCCATCAAGGTAGCATCTTCCACGTGTTTTACCGTATCCACACGGAAGTAGTCGATGGTATTTCCGTTTGTTGTTCTAGACTTTTCAATCCAGTCTGTTTGCCAGTCAATGATTGCTTGGCGGACTGCTGGATCTTCAGTTTTTAAATCCGGAAGACCTGCCAGCTCTCCAACAACCTCATCTGTTCCAACATTAGAACCTTGGCGGACAAGGGAGCTGAATCGGGCGCGGTCTGCATCAGTTGGGTAGCCTGCAGGCGGATTTGCCACAGTTCCATCGATTTCTTTTAATCCATAACCCGTGTGATTTACTACCACGTCGACCATGATTTTGATACCACGTTCATGGGCAGCGTCAATTAGTTGATGGAAATCTTCCATACTTCCAAAGTGAGGGTTCAATTGTCCAAAGTTGTTTGCCCAATAGCCATGGTAACCGTAGTAGGAATGTCCTTCCGGGTTGTTATAGCGCGCATCGTACTTAATATTGTCTACGATTGGGCTGATCCAGATGGTGTTGACACCAAGCTTGTCCAAGTAATCCAATTTTTCAGAAATGCCTTTGAAGTCTCCTCCCTGGTAGGTTCCACGGTCGTTTTTGGCATCGTAATTCTGATTATAAGGATCGTTGTTTGTAGAATCACCATCAAAGAACCGGTCAGTCAGCATGAAGTAGATGATGCTTTCATCCCAGTCAAAGTCATTTTCCCCAACTGCCTGTCGGGCCTTCACCTCTACTGAAACTGAACTTTTATAGTAGTTTCCGAAGGAATCAATCACAGTGAGAGGAATCGTTTTTGTTCCTGCTGTGATATGGTCATCCACGGCAATCGTGACTTCTTTCAGCGCAGGGTCAATCTCAAGCTGCTCTGCTCCTCCAAGGGAAGAGACGTCGGCAAACATTTTGTTGACTTTCAATTCATTCGTCAGTCCCTGTACATCGATGCTCAGCACAGCATTTTGATTATAGTCCATCACTGCAGGCTGAACGGTGCCTGAAACTGTTAGGTCAGCTTTCTGAAAATCTATTACAGAAACGCCGTTAACAGTGTTGTAAGGGTCACTTACTTCCTCGGTTGTGCCATCTTTTTTGGTCACAAGGTAGGAATATTCGTTTTTGCCATTCGGAATGTTGTTGTATGACACTACAAATCTCTCATTCTCTGGTTCAAACGTCATTGGTGTTGTTTTTTCATCAAATTTTAATTCTACTTTTTCGATGGTATCCATACCATCGTTTGCAAAAAGCAGTTTATCGCGATAATAGAATGTCGCATTTCCCTGGTCGATAACAGGGGCGGATCCGTCTGGTACGATGCGGATTTGTTCCACTCCACTTGTGATGTAAGCTTTCGTAATACTGTCATTCTTATTGACAGGAATGAAACGATCGCCGAACTCCTTTTGTGCGGTATTCCAGTCATACGTGCTGCGAAGTACAAAGCCCATTTGGGTAGTTTCTGAGCTTACGGGAATAGTAGCAATGGCATAGTTGTCTTGATAGGAATCAAAAGTAACTTGACCATCACTAACGCCAGTATTCCAAGTCCAAATGTTCCAATCGCCAAATGTTTTATCTTCACGAATGTACGTGAAACGAATCTCGCGATCAGTTGAAACAGATGCATCCACGTTCGTCTCGGCAGCATTAGCTTCCAGACTTGGGATATAAGGTATCCACAAGCTCAAAAGCATAACCGCAGTCATGAGCATGGAAAAAGTCCTTTTTGTAGTTTTTCTCATTGACTCAGATTACCTCCTTTTATATTTTGGGATAGGGAAGCATAAGAGTGTTTTTTCATGTTAGTGTATTGCTTAAAAGGTCAGTTACTCATAGGATTGCCCTACTTGTGCAATCGTTTGCGCAAAAAGGTAAAAAAAAGAAGCGTTATGTTGTGCGTCCCAATGCAATTTTCCATAAAGAATCATTAATAGAAAATCCATCTAAAATATATTTGCGGTAATCTTCTATCTACTAATCTCTTAGAGAAACGCTAACAATGGAATACAAAAAATAAAGCTTTTTATGCAAACGGTTGCATCTACAATATACAACAAATTTAGCCGAACTACAATCAAATTTTTAAGAATATTGGGATGATTCGAGACCACGGAGAGACACATCCTATTTCAACAAAGGCTTGCCTACTGTATTTGATAAACCTAACAAAAAGTCAATCTTTTTTCTAAAGTGTTTTTATCTTTTTAGCAATGATGTCTGTTGCTTTTTTCGGATTTAAACGATATAAAAAGTCCATTATTTTTGCATCGTTTCCGGCTAATACTCGGTATTTTTTATTTTCCATACCTTTAATAATGATTGCAGCTGCTTCATTTGGGCTGAGCATCTTATATGAATGGTTGTCAACTCCTTCTAATACAATTCCAGAATTTCGGACGAGGTTCGTGTCGACTCCACCAGGAAAGACGATGGTTACGCCTACATTTGTATCTCTAAGCTCTAAATGAAGGCCTTCTGTTAACATTTTGACAGCTGCTTTTGAAGCAGAGTAAATCGATTGAAGCGGCACAGGAAGAAAACCACCCATGCTTGATACATTTGAAATGTGAGCTTCTGGTCGATTTAAAAGGTGTGGTATGAATGATTTGCACATGTAGAGCGTACCGTAAAAGTTTACATCCATGACCCTTTGAATTTGTTCATAATCAAGGTCATTCACGCTAAGAAACTGTTGAAGAATTCCCGCATTATTAATAATTCCATCTATGCATCCGTGACTGGCGATAATCTCTTCTGGAAGCTTTTCCACATCATCTCTGTTAGCTATATTAGCCATGTGGGTCGAAATCTTATCGCCATAGACTCTTGATAATGACTGTATTTCCTCTATTCCGGATTTGTGGAGGATGGCTGCGACTCTAGCTCCTTTTTCTAGTAGTTGGCAAACGAGTTCTCTCCCAATCCCGCCCCCAGCACCTGTTACGACAATGACTTTATTGAATACTTTCATCCTATTCCTCCATATTTTTGTAATGAAAAATTACACTATTAAATATTCATATGTGAGGTAAATGTATGAAATTCTACTTATTTAGATTTTTGAGATAGTAAAAAACTCATTTTGATAAATGACGGAGGAACCTACCATAAGTAAATAGTTTATAAAAATAAAACTATTATCCTTTTATGGGTTATCAATATATACGGATAAAAAGAGGAAAAGAGTGTGTCATCCAAACCTATATTGGAGATACATTCTTTTTCCTTTTTTATGGTTTTTATAGATTAACTTATTGTCAAAAAAAATAAGATTTTAGCGATAAAAAAAGGAATATTGCATCCCTGAAATTACAAAATATTCTGAATCACTCTAGTAATATGATTAAGCAATACATATTTAGATATAGAAGGAGGACGAAAATGAAGAAGTCGAAAAAGTTTTTATCCGTCTTATCTACTACCGCTCTAGTAGGTAGTATGTTTTTCCCTGCTGTGGGGAGTGCACAGGTGAAGGGGTATAACCCTGATCCAGTAGTTCAAGAGATTGGTTCAGACTTTCGATCTGAAACGGTAGAAGAGGCTATTCGGAATAACAAAGTTGATTTTAAGGTAAATGGGGAGGATACATCAGGTGGTGGTCAAACTGCTGGAGCGGCATCCGTAACTCCAGATGATGTTGGGACTGTTGTGCGGTGGGTTACAAATGATGATAGAACTGGACAGTATAGATTAACACCTTTTACTCTCAAAGGTGTAGGTAAGTACGGAGAGGTATGGGTAGCCAATGATCTTTCATATAAACCGGGAGACCCAAGGAATGCTGCTGGAGTATCTGTTGTTACCGATAAACAAGTAAACTATCTTTTAAATGAATTTGATACAAAAATGTATGAACAAGAGGTGGCATTTTTCGGAGCACCTGCTGAAAGAAAGGGAGAACATGGAGTGTTACCTGAATATCAGGATGAATCAGGGCGTGTCGTTATCCTAGTTGATAACATTAAAGATGCTAATTATGATGATCCGAATTATCCTAGTTATATTGCAGGGTATTTTTCATCGACTATTAGTGATTTCAGTGACCGAAATGTCATGACCATTGATAGTTTTGATTGGTTAAATCGGACAGGGCCAGATGGTACAAGACCTTTCTTGTATGAGGGGACTTTTGCTCATGAGTTCCAACATTTACTCCACAACGATACTGATTCTGCAGAGGAAAACTTTATCAATGAAGGTTTATCTGATTTTGCTCAGTATCTTGTTGGATATGGTCATTCAGCATCTCATGTTGACTTCTTCATGAATAACCTTAAGAACTCCTTAACGCAATGGGGAGATCAATCTGATCTTCAAATACTAGGAGACTATGGAACTGCATATCTATTCCAACTATATTTATACGAACAATTTGGGCAGGAATTTATTCAGAAAGAATTTAAAAACCAGTTACAAGGTATTGATAGTATTAATGCGGTCTTAGAGGAAATGGGAAGTGAGAGGGACTTTAACGACATCTACCAAGATTTCCTGACAGCAGTAATGGTTGATGGGAAATATCAAGGAGATAGTAAAACCTATAATTTTACTACCATTGACCTTAGCCCTAATATCGATGCAGCATCAAAGTTAGACAGCCTTGCACCAGCTTGGGGAACTGATTTTAAAGTGATTACACCTGACAAGAAGATAGATCATCTCTATTTTAAAGGGATTGATCTCCTTGGTACCAACTGGACAACAGCAACCGATCCAGAGAAAGGTGAAGTACTATGGGGGAATAAAGGGGACCAGGCTGATAATTTCTTAATAAAAGAGCTTGATTTAACAGGTAATACAAATCCCGTTCTATCTTTTGATACAAAATATGATATTGAAGAACATTGGGATTTTGGTGTTGTTCAAGTATCAACAGATGATGGTGAAACATGGACTTCTTTAGCAAATGAACATACAACGGATGATATTGTCGATAATGGGTATCCAAAAATAAAAGAAAATCTACCAGGCTTTACTGGAAGCTCAAATGGTTGGACAACAGAGAGTTTTGACCTTTCTGATTACGCAGGGAAAAAGGTACTTGTTGCATTCCGCTATATGACAGACTGGGGCTTTAATGAAGCTGGTTGGTACGTATCAAACCTTAAGGTAAATAACGTGCTGGTTGATGCCATGAAAACAACAGATGGCTTCATGAGTTTAGAAGAAGCAACAATGAATTATGTTGACTATCAAGTTCAATTTATTGGGTATAAGAAGGGTATTGCAAAGGGTAAAGACAATCATGTCAAAGTTATTAAATTCCCTAATCTGCTAAATATGAGTGAAAGTGATAAGATAGATCTTCGTGAAATGTTACAAAGTGCTCAATACTCTAAAGTCGTAATGATGGTTACTTATGCAGCTGACCCAGGTAAGGGTGGAAGTGCTGACTATGATTATGAGGTATTGATGAAGGCTAAGAAAAATAAATAATTTTAAGACCTGTTAAGGGTTATATAACCAGGTTTTAAATGATTACTTGGGCTAGTCTAATGACTAGCCTTTTTATATGTGTATGACAATTGGCAACGTAATTTTCAGGTTCACTCTGCGGCTGTATGCAGCCAATCATAAGTAAATTCTCTACCAAATGTCCCCTTATTTTTTTATAATACTAGTATGTAATTATTTGAGAGGGGGGGTTCAATTGAAAAGACTATTATTGGTGTATTCTCTATTAATCATTGCCTTTCTTGTGTACTTAATGAATTACCAATCACGCGAATCCATCGCAAGTCTGGATGGAACGCCAAAAGGACTACAGGGAGAAATGGATGAGAAATATGTCATGGTTACCTTTCAAGCTGGGATTGATTATTGGAAGAATATATTAAAAGGATTTGAGGATGGTGCCCAAGCACTAAATGTATCCGTGGAATACCAGGGTGCGGCGCAATATGATGTGAATGAGCAAATCACCGTTCTGGAGCAGGTCATTGCGAGAAAGCCTTCAGGGATTGCACTTTCCGCTATCCATCCGGATGCACTCGATGTAACCATCTACAAAGCCATTGAAGCAGGAATTCCTGTTGTCCTATTTGATTCTGATGCTCCCAAAAGCAATGCCTATTCGTATATAGGCACAAATAATTATAATGCAGGTGTTACCGCAGCCCATGAAATAGCGGATATGATCAATCATAGCGGAAAGGTTGCTGTTATCACGATTCCTAATCAACAAAACCAAATCGATCGGTTGAATGGTTTTCAAGAGACAATTGAAAAACAATTCCCTAACATTGAACTGGTGGCAATAAAAGACGGTGAAGGCAATCAATTAGTGGCCAGGCAAGTTGCAAGTGATATATTAACTGAACATCCGGATTTAAAAGGAATTTTCGCAACGGAAGCAAATGGTGGAGTTGGGGTTGGAGAAGCCACTCTTCAACTAAAAAAAGGCAACCAAGTTAAAATTGTTAGTTTTGATACAGATAAGCAAACGCTGGATATGGTAAAGGACGGAACGATTACAGCCACGATTGCTCAGGGAACGTGGGACATGGGGTATTGGTCTTTAAATTATTTGTTCCATCTTCAGCACGATCTGATTAAACCTCAAATGGATCCATATACAAGCGAAATTCTTCCGAAAATGGATACGGGTATAGCTGTGGTGACAAAAAGAAATGTAGATAAATATTATGCGAAATAGGCCAGCCGTAGAATTGAGTGATAGCGTTGAAGAAAATAACCTCATTAGAAATAAATGATTTACCGATTCGTTTTAAAATCATAGCTCTCTTGCTAGTAATTAGTATTCTGCCTTCCATTGGTTTTGGTTCTTTAATTAATATCGGAGTGGATAAAGTAATTGAAAAACAAACAACTGGGCATACCCTGCAATTACTAGGTCAAGCCAACAAATCGTTAGAATCATACATAGAAAATATGCAAGATATCTCCTATATCATTTCTTTTAATCCGGACATTCACACCTTTCTTCAAGGTAATGGAAATCTAGGGAGCTATAATCAGTATGAGATTAGGCAATTTTTGCAAGGCTTTACAACCGTTAATCCTGAAATTGCTGGTATTCTATTGATAAATAGTAAGGGTACCTATATCAGTAATGAGATGTATGCTCAAGATTTCCAAGCTGTAACAGATGAAGGGTGGTATCGAACAGCAGTTGAAAATAATGGGATATTTAAGATTATCGGCCACCCTGCGAATAGAAGTTTTAAAACTCATGTGAATTATCGGAACAGTGAAATTGTTTCGGGTGCGCGGGCGATTCTGGACCCCGAAACGCAAACGGTGATTGGCGTTATTTTAATCGATTTAAAAGTAAGAGTGATATCCGAAATTATGGAGGATATAAAATTAGGAAAAACAGGCTATTTAATGGTCATGGATGACGAGGGGGAAGTCATTTATTCCCCACAACCATCTTTAGTGAATCAGATACAACAAAGATGGTTTGTAAAAGGTTCCTCAGGGACTTTTTCAAAAAATATTGATGGAGAAAATATGCAATTTATTTATAGAAAATCCCCCTTTGCGAATTTAACGACAATCGGAATATTTTCATCCAATGACTCGGTGATGGAGGCTCGCCAAATTAACTTTTATGTGATTACTTTTTTATTTATTGTTTGCGCGTTTGGAATTGGCGCTTCTTATTATTTATCCTATTCGATGTCAAGACCGATTAATCAATTAAATGCTTTTATGAATCAAGTGGAATCAGGGGATTTATCGATTCGCTACAAGGGAGAGCGGGCGGATGAAATTGGAATGTTGGGACGCAGTTTTAATAAAATGTTGGAACAAATTAGCAAATTGATTTCGTTAATTGAAACCCAGGGACGGCAAAAGCGGGACGCTGAATTACAGACGCTACAGTCACAGATTAAACCACACTTTTTATACAATACGTTGGACACCATTAATTGGATGGCGCGCAAGAAAGAGGCATTGGATGTAGCTGAAGTAGTCGAATCCTTATCACAGTTATTTCGAATTGGTTTAAGCAAAGGAAATGACATGATCCCATTGGAAAAAGAAATCGAGCATATTTATAGTTATTTAAAAATCCAAAAAGCTAGATATAAAGATAAATTGAATTATAGTATCTCAATAGATCCTAATCTATCCAAGCTATTAGTGGTTAAGTTAATCTTGCAGCCAATTGTTGAAAATGCCATTTATCATGGTATTAAGGAAAGGCGGGGGCCTGGGCATATTTCAATCATTGGTGAAGAAAGAGAAGGTAATTTGGTCCTTCTTGTTAAGGATGATGGAGTTGGAATTCCAGAGGAGAGATTAACCATTTTAAATGAAAATTTATCCACTAACTTTGATAGCCTTGAAGAAACGAAGACGATGACAACCAATATTGGTTATGGGGTAATGAATGTACAAGCCAGAATAAAGTTAACGTATGGAGAGCCATATGGTATATCCATTGATAGTATTCGAGGTAAAGGTACAACTGTGAAAATCCTGCTACCTTTAAATATGATGAACCTAGGTCCTAAAACGTAAAGAGGTGGTATGTTTGCAACCGTTAGTAAAAGTTTTAATCGCAGACGATGAGCCCAATATTCGAGAAGGCATTCGATATTCGGTCGATTGGCATGAAATTGGGATGGAAGTAGTGGCAGAAGCCGAAGATGGTGAAGAAGCATTGGAATTGGCGCTAAACTATGAAGTGGATGTCCTTTTAGCTGACTTGAATATGCCGATTATGAACGGATTAACATTAATCAAGAATATAAAAGAAAATCTTCCAAAGTGCAGGGTAGTCATTATTTCTGGCCATGATGAATTTAGTTATGCTCAAGAGGCTTTACGATTAAAGGTTGAGGATTATATTTTAAAGCCAATAAAACCTGATAATCTAACAGAGGTTCTAAAAAAAGTACATCATAAACTGCAAACTAAGACAGCGGAAAGAAAGTATTTAGAAATCGTCTCGAACCACATTTCACAAAATACATTGATCATTCAAGAGCAGTTTTGTCTAAATTGGGTTGAAGGAAATTTAACTGATGGAAAGATAAAGGAGCAGTTGAATTTTTGGGGGCTTCCAGAGGAAGTACCTCAATTACTGGCAGTCGTTCGGATTCAGGAATTAGAAATGAAACAGCCACTCATACAAGGGACTGATAAGGAAGTTTTTATATTTAAGGTTAAGCAAATTATAGTAGAGGTTTTGGAAAAGCAGCATAAGTTGGTTTTTAGTGATGAATCAGGACTTCTATTCATTTTATTATGGGGTTACGTACAAGAAGAAACTTTCTCAAAAATTGAAAAGAGGATTGAATCCTATTTGCATGTGTCTCCAACTGTTTTTTCAACGTCGATTACAGGAGACTTCGATTGTGTTCCTTCTAGCTACCAGAGTTATAAAAAGAGGGCCCATGAAGAGTTTCAAGTTTCACCAATTGTAAGGCGGGCGAAAAATTATATACGTGAGCAATACACCAACCCAGAACTAACATTAGAAGGTGTTGCCCAAGAGTTACAAATATCATCTGTTTATTTAAGCAGGATGATTAAACAAGGACTGGGAACTTCCTTTGTAGGTTTAGTGACTGAAATGAGAATCAAAAAGGCCATGATGCTGCTGAATTCTACCAATCTACAAGTAAATGAAATAGCAGAACAAGTAGGTTATGAAACTCAGCATTATTTTAGTACTTCTTTTAAGAAGGTTGTAGGTGTTTCTCCCAATCAGTACCGAAAAGGTGCTGTACTGCTGCCAAATGAATAAATTTAACCAAAAGGGTGAGGACCAATTATTAACAGGTTCTCACCCTTTTTATATGCTTTAAAATGAAAACGCTTTAAATTAAGTTAAAATTTTATAAAAATTGTTAATTTTCTAAAAAGACGAGTTGGTTTACCCTTGGTATGATGTGTTTAGAGAAGGGCAACTAGCCTGACTAATAAAAATGAGGGGGATTACAATGAAAAAGTTTATGTCTTTATTTTTAGTTGCATTACTAACGATTGCATTAGTTGCGTGCAACAATCAGGAAGCAAATGGTGGTTCGAATGGAAAGGATTCTGGTGATCAAATTGTTTTTGGATACACCTCTATGACACAAAATAATCCATTCTTCCAAGTACTTGAAGAGTCTATTCGCAAGGAAGTTGAGGGAAATGGCGATAAATTGATCACGATGAATCCAGCAATGGACGTAGCGCTTCAAATTAACCAAATTGAGGATATGATTGCACAGGGAATCGATGCCATTTTCTTAAATCCAGTAGACTGGGAAGGAATTAGACCTGCACTCGTTATGCTCGAAGAAGCAGGTATTCCCATCATTAACTATGACACAGAAGTTAAAGACTTTAAATATGTTACCGCTTACGTTGGTTCGGATAACAAAAATGCGGGTCGTGTGGCTGGCCAAGATTTAGTGAAAAGATTCCCAGATGGTGGGAAAATTGTCATCCTTGATAGCCCAACAATGAATTCTATCAATGACCGAATTGCAGGATTTGAGGAAGCAATAAAAGGAAAAGGTTTTGAAGTGGTTGCGCAGCAAGATGCAAAAGGGGATTTAGAAACAGCTCTTGATGTAACAGAAGATATCCTTCAAGCTCACAAAGATGTAATCGCTATCATGGGCGGGAATGACCCTACAGCTTTAGGTGCTGTAGCTGCGGCAAAGGCTGCTAATAGAACTGACATTGCCATTTATGGTGTTGATGGATCTCCAGATGCAAAAGCCGCTATTTCAGAAGGCGGACTGTTTGTTGGTACAGGAGCACAGTCACCAATTTCCATTGGAGTTAAATCTGTAGAAGTGGCTTATAAAGTTCTGAACAAAGAGAAAATTGAAAAGAGAACTCCAGTTGAAACCTTCTTAATTAACAAAGAAAATGTAGGGAAATATGGGGTAGATGGCTGGCAATAAGATGAAACAATATTAATAAGATTAGCGGTGGCTCAAAATACAAGTTTTAGTTTTTGGGTCACCCTTATTCATTAAATGAGGTGGATTACATGAGCGGCAAACTGTTGGAAATGAAAGGTGTAACAAAAAAGTTTCCTGGGGTTTATGCTTTAAAAGGGGTTGATTTTGACCTTGAAGGCGGAGAAGTTCACGCACTTCTAGGAGAAAATGGTGCAGGGAAATCAACTCTCATGAAAATACTGAATGGTATTTATAGCATAGATGAAGGGAAAATCTTTATAAAAGGCAATGAAGTCCAGATTACCGGTGTAAAAGATGCACAGAAATACGGCATCAGTATCATTCACCAAGAAATCAGTTTAGTTCCTTATTTATCGATAGCTGAAAATATCTATTTAGGACGAGAGCCTTTAACAAAAGCAGGGTTTATTGATAAAAGAACCATGTATGAAAATGCTCAAAAATTTCTGGACGATTTCGACTTAGGCTTATCAGCTAAAACGATGATTCATACACTCAATGTTGCTCAACAACAAATGATCGAAATCATAAAAGCGGTATCCTTTCAATCAAAGATTATAGTAATGGACGAACCAACTTCTTCGTTAACGGAAAAAGAAGTAGAGTTCTTATTTAAGACCATTCGAAACTTAAAAAAGCAAGGTGTTGGAATGGTTTATATCTCTCATAGAATGAATGAATTATTTGAAATAACCGATAGAATCACAGTAATGAGAGATGGAACGTATATTGGGACCGTAAAAACAAAAGAAACGACCAATGACAAACTCATCTCGATGATGGTGGGCCGTGATTTAACCAATTACTATGTAAGGGATTTTGCACCATCAGGGGAAAGTGTCTTAAAGGTGAGTAATCTAACGAAAAAAGGTGTTATTGAAAATGCCAGTTTTGAATTAAGGAAAGGTGAAATCTTAGGTTTTTCTGGTCTAGTTGGTGCAGGCAGATCCGAACTTATGAAGTGCATCTTTGGTTTAGACTCATTTGAACAAGGCGAAATATTTGTAAATGGTGAAAAAACAACGATAAAAAATCCGAATGATGCCATCAGAAATAGGATTGCTTATGTGACTGAAAATCGAAAAGAAGAAGGATTATTCCTCATTCAATCAGTCCGATACAACATCACCATTAAAATTATGGATGAATTTATCAAATTCTTTAAGGTTGACTCTAACTATGAAAATAATGAAACCAATAACTATATAAAGGAATTATCGATTAAAACACCAAGCCCTGACCAAGAAGTGAAAAACTTAAGTGGCGGGAATCAGCAAAAAGTCTTGATTTCCAGATGGTTGGCAACGAAGCCTAAAGTTTTGATTCTTGATGAACCAACAAGAGGTGTTGATGTTGGCGCCAAGGCAGAAATTTACTCCATCATGAACAGATTGGTTAAAGAAGGTGTTTCAATTATCATGATTTCCTCTGAACTCCCTGAAGTAATCAATATGAGTGATAGGGTTGCGGTTATGTGCAAGGGAAAAATCCAAAAGATATTAACGAAAGAGCGTTTTAGTCAAGAAACGATTATGCATTACGCTACAGGAGGTAATTGACATGGCTCAAATGTCCATTCAAGTAAAAAAGAGAGAAAATATGCTTTTAGATGTAGGTGTTGGGATTAAAGATTTTGTTCGAAATAATATGGGAATCCTAATCGGTCTTTTCGTTTTATGTATCATCATTTCGGTTATCAACCCCAACTTTTTAACATCAAATAATCTATTAAATGTGTTAAGACAAACATCAACAAATCTATATTTGGCCCTGGCCATGACCATGATTATTATTTTAGGTGGAATTGATCTTTCTGTAGGATCGATTATGGCCGTCGTCGGTGTTGTGACTACTAGTTTAATAGCCTTTTTAGGGGCACCTGTTTTAGTAGCGGTTGCTGCAGGTCTTTTGGTAGGTGTCTTAATTGGGGCGGTAAATGGATATGTAGCTGCTACTACCATCATTCCTCCGTTTATTATTACTCTTGCAACGATGAATATCGCACGTGGTGCTGCTTATGTTTTGACGGATGGAAAACCGGTTCGTGTTATGTCAGATTCTTTTAACTTTATCGGTTCTGGTTATATTGGGGGCATCTTACCGACACCCGTCCTATACTTAATTATTCTATTAATCGTGTGCTATTTTATTATGAATAAAACAAAGCTTGGCAGACATATGTATGCCGTGGGAGGAAATGCGGAAGCAGCTAAATTCTCGGGTATTAATATTAAAAAAGTAAAGTTCTTTGCTTACGCCTTTAGCGGGTTAATGGCTGCTATAGCTGGAATTGTACTTGCTTCACGTATGTTCTCAGGTCAGCCCACTGCGGGAAATGCGGCAGAACTAGACGCAATCGCAGCCGTGGTTTTAGGGGGAACGAGTATGACCGGCGGTTACGGCAGGATAGGTGGTACTGTCATTGGTGCACTTATTATTGGTGTACTTAGTAATGGATTAAACTTAATGGGCGTAAGTTCATTTTGGCAATTTATTGTAAAAGGGATCGTCATTTTAGTAGCGGTTTATGCGGATGTTATTAAAAGAAGGAAGGGCTAGGAAGTCTAGGTCCAACTAAAAATAGTTTGATAGGTGGTGAACATAAGGTGGGCGCTTCATTGAAAGAGGGAATTGCATTTGCTGGTACGATTGCTGTGGATGAAATTAAGAAAATTGATAAGTATCCCAATAAATCAGAATTAACAACAATCCGTAGTGTTGCTAGGTCAAATGGGGGAGCAGTATCAAATTGTGCGATCACATTAGCAAAAATTGACCCCAATGTGCCGATTGAAATTATAGCTCTTCTTGGCGATGACGATAAAGGGCATTTCCTAAAAGAGAGATTAGGAAACTATAAAAGCATTGATATGAGCCATGTGAAAGTAATAGGAGATACTCCCTTTACGGACGTGATTCAGGATGAGTTTGATCACACTAGGACCTTTTTTACCTACCGGGGCAATTCTCATTTATTTGATGAGAATACAATCAATTTTAATAGAATAAACGCTAAGATACTCCATATTGCCTACATTCTCTTATTAGATTCTTTAGATCAAGAAGACGATGAATACGGCACAAAGATGGCTAAGGTATTGAAACAAGCTCAAGACAAAGGGATTAAAACATCCATCGACATTGTCAGTGAAAATAGTGATCGATATGAAAAACTTGTCCCTCCATGTTTAAAGTATACAAACTACTGTGTGATTAATGAACTAGAAGCAGGCAAAAGTGTTGGAATCAGTTTAAGAGATTCATCAGGGAAATTAATCACCGCTAATATAAACAAGGTTCTTTACAGATTAAAAGAATTTGGAGTCAGAGACTGGGTGGTAATCCATACTCCGGAAGGCAGCTTTGGCTTTGATGGATCCACCATCTATAGCATTCCTTCCTTATTGCTAGATCGTCAATGGATTAAAGGAACTGTAGGTGCAGGTGATGCTTATGTGACAGGTGTATTATATGGGGCTTTAAAGGGCTTGGACCTTCCAGAGTCCATGAAGTTAGGCACGGCAGCAGCAGTCTCTTCTTTATTTGCGGAGGATAGTACGTCTGGAATTAAATCCTACGAACAACTGGTGGCAATGTATGCGGATTTTTCGAAAAGAGAAAAAATTGAATTGTAAAAGGGGTACGATAGGATGTTAGTTACATTAAAGGAAATTTTATCAAATGCGGAAAAGGGAAATTACGCAGTAGGTGCTTTTAACTCTCCAACTTTAGAATCAGCAAGGGCCGCTGTTGAAGCAGCAGAAGAATTGCAGGTACCGATTATTTTGTCACATGCGGAAGTACACTTTGAAATTACTCCCCTCGAAGTCATGGGTCCCATTTTGGTGGAATTAGCTAAAAAGGCAAGTGTTCCAGTAGCGGTACATCTTGATCATGGCTCAAATCTCGAAAATGTTAAAAGAGCCATTGATGTTGGTTTTAGCTCTGTGATGATTGATGCCTCACATATGAGTTATGAAGAGAATGTTAAAACGGTCGCAGAAGTAGTTGCATATGCACAAAAGCATCATGTATCTGTAGAAGCAGAACTAGGAATGATTACTTCATCTGGCATTGGCGGAGAAGAAACGCCCAGTGGTGAGCATCATATGGATGGTGAGGCAGCTGACTTTTATACTGATCCGGAAGTGGCAAAAGACTTTGTTGAGAGAACGGAAATTGATGCACTAGCAGCCTCTTTCGGAACGGTTCATGGAATCTATCTCAAGGAACCAAAACTAGATTTTGATCGCCTAAAATCGATTTACGAAAACATCCAAAAACCAGTTGTCATGCATGGTGGTTCAGGATTGAGTGAGGAAGAATATGTAACGGCTATCAATTCTGGAGTAAGAAAAATAAATTACTATAGTTATTCTGCGAAAGCGGGAGCAGAAGCCATTAAAGAATATATCGATAGCCACTCCAATCATTTTTATCATGACTTTGCAGTTGTGGCAAAAGAAGCAATTAAAAAGGATGTTAAAAGGGCGATGGAAATCTTTTTAAACAAAAATAAAGTAGTTAGGTAACGAAGGAGGAAAAAGAGTGGACCGACAGAGTTACGAAGAAATAAAGATCAAGGCTTTAGATTTATTCGATAGAGCAAATATCATTCTCACGGAAGAGGAGAAACAGGCAGTAGAAGTTGCTGATTTTGGGCTTGAAAAGGTAGAAGATACAGGATTGCAATTGATAACATACGTAAATACAGATCTTGTTTGTGCAAAGGAGCTTGCTTTACTCCCCTATCAAACGTGCCCGGAGCACAAGCACCCAAAAAGGGATTTTGATGAAGGGAAAGAAGAGACCTTTAGATGTCGTTACGGAACCGTTTATCTATATGTAGAAGGAGAAGAATCAGCCAATCGTTCTACGAACCCACCGGCAGGGGATGAAGAGTACTACACCGTATTCCATGAAATTATATTACATCCAGGAGAGCAATATACCATTTATCCGAATACACTCCATTGGTTTAAAGCAGGAAGTGAAGGGGCAATTGTCTCCGAATTTTCAACAAGAAGTACAGATGAAAGTGATATATTCACAGATCCTAGAATTAAAAGATTACCAGAAATAAATTAAAAGGGAGAGACACCATAACAACATATGGTGTCTTTTTGTATATGGGGTGGTGCCTGTCATCCCACCGAAGTTTGTCGATTTTGTAGGTAATTTGTCGTGGTATATTTTATCTAATTTTGAAGGAATTAGCCGAGTTCATGTCGAATAATTACTTAAATATTTTGACTGTTTTTGTAGGATTTGAGTATGCCAGGGATTCTATTAATCAAAACTACTAACGGGAATTTATGGAAAAATGGGGATGTTATCAAATTAACTGTGGAAGGTGCAAAAGGTATGATACCTAAACTAAAACCAATAGATTCACAAATCGAGACTACGCAGCATCAACTTTACATACCAGTTGTAGCTAAATTTTGGATAAGCCACTGTTTTGCGCTTATTTGGTTATGCATTTCGATATACATTGCTTTCCCATGGTTAATGGATTTATCTTATCAGCTATCATTTCCGCTGGCATTACTTATCATTGGAGGACTCGCATACATTCCAGGTTATATGAATGCTTTTCTGATTATTAGTTTGCTTTTGGATCGGCAGCCCCCTTCTAAGAATGAAGATCCTCACGAAGAGATTACGATCCTTATTGCTGCACATAATGAGGAAGACAAGATTTTTCAAACGTTGCAATATATTGATAGACAAGATTATTCAGGTAAAATAAATGTCATCGTTATTAATAACTGTTCAACAGATGAAACGGTTAATGAGGTAAGAAAGGCAAAGAAGAAATTGTCGATTGACATTAAGTTAATCCATGAAAATAAACCTGGAAAGTTTCACGCATTAAATCACGCACTAAAGGCTGTTTCCACTGCCTTTTTCATTACCTTGGATGCAGATACTCTCCTTCACCCATCTTCTATCCGTTATCTCGTATCAAGGATTCAATCCAGCCCAGAGGAAGTTTGTGCAGTCGCTGGCAGCGTTTTAGCAAAAAACAGCAGAGAGAATTTATTAACGAAGATGCAAGAATGGGATTATTTTTTGGGCATCGCATCCATTAAAAGACTTCAGGGGCTATATCAAGGAACATTAGTTGCCCAGGGTGCTTATAGTTTGTACAAGACAGAATGTATTAAAGAAGTGGGCGGTTGGCCGGATGCCATCGGTGAAGATATTGTCTTAACATGGCGTCTTCTCCAAAGAAATTGGAAGGTTTACTTTGAGCCATGCGCTGTTGCCTTTACCGAAGTTCCCAGCTCTCTTAAACATTTGGTACGGCAGCGTGCAAGATGGGCAAGAGGTATGATTGAAGGATTACATGAAGTAAAACCCTGGAAACAGCCGCAAATATATGTGAAATATATGACTGGGATCAATTTAATCATGCCTTTCTTGGATTTAACCTTCACATTATTTTGGATTCCCGGGCTCCTATTGGCGTTTTTCGGAAACTACTTGATTGTTGGTCCAGCAACATTATTTGTTCTGCCACTGACCCTTATGAGTTATAGTATTCTATATTTTCATCAAAGAAATTTTGTATTTAGGCGTTTGCAACTTAGAATTCGTAAGAATATAGTAGGGTTTATTTTTTACTTCCTTGGCTATCAAATGATTATGTCGCCCGTATCAGTTTACGGTTATGTACAAGAGATTTTTAAATTTCAGAGAAGATGGAAGTGACCATGGGGACGGTTCTTTTGGTCTAATCTCACTTGTGGACCGTGAGAACCGTCCCACTGGATTCTAATTGTGGACAATATCAATCAGTGTAATTTCACGGGTTGGATTTAAAGCATTCTTCAATGCGAGTTCAAACTCAGATAATGAATTAGGCCTTACTCCTTTTATTCCAAAGCTCTCAGCAAGCTGTAAAAAGTCGGGGTTACCAAAGTCTGTGCCAAAGCTATGACTGAATTTCTCCTGCATCATTTGTTCTTCTAAATTTAGTGTGGAATTATTTAGAACAATGATGATAAAAGATAGACCTAACCGTTTGGCCGTCTCTAATTCGGAAATATTCATTAATGCCCCTCCATCCCCAGTAATACAAATGACCGGAGCGTTTGGGCATGCTAATTTAGCACCAATGGCTCCAGGTATGGCAATGCCCATTGAGGCTAATCCATTAGAGATAATCAGCCGGCCGGCATGTTTTGGTTGATACTTACGGGCAATGGAAACTTTGTGGGCACCTACATCAGAAATGACAATGGTTTCTTCTGTTGTTAGTTTTTCAATAACGGATAGGATATTTTCTATCGTTAAAGATTGATCTTCATTTAGTTCTACATTGATTTGATACGCTGCCTCAATCATTTCTTTACGATTCCCCATCGGCACCCATGGTTTAGAGGAAATATCCAGTTTATTAAGCACTTGGAATGTCTCCATTAAATCACCGACCAACTCACACCGAACAGGGTAGTGCTCGTCCATCTCGGCTGGCAATGGATCGATATGTAAAATTGGGCGCATCTTTTTATTCCAGTCCTTAGGGAGTTTTTCCACAAAATCAAACCCAACGACAAGTAATAAATCAGCTTCCTCTATAATCGGCACTACTTCATCCTTCTTGTTAAACCCAAATGTATAATAATTTAGGAGGTGATCTTTAGGTAAAATCCCTTTGGCCATAAAACTATGGATAACAGGTGCTTTTAAGTTCTCAACAAAGGTCAGGAGTTCTGTCGCTGCGTCTTGCCTGATAACTCCGTTTCCTACAATGACTACTGGTTTCTGGCTCTGACTTATTAGAGTGTGGGCAGCCTCTATAGCTTGTGAAACAGGTGTGCTTTTTGGATTAGGTGTAACAGGTATTGGGTGGGTTGGAATCATTTGTGGCGCTAAGTTCTCTGGCAGTTCGATTAAAACAGGACCTGGCTTTTCCATCATAGCTACCCTAAATGCTTTTCGAATAATGGTTGAGATCGTTTGCGAATCTTTAATTTGAACACTCCACTTTGTAGCGGGCTCAAACATTTTAACGATATCTAAATATTGGTGGGATTCTAAATGCTGTCTTTCAAGACCTGCTTGTCCTGTAATGGCCACAACGGGAGAATGGTCCAGATTTGCACTGGCTATACCGGTCAAAAGATTTGTTGCTCCAGGACCTAATGTAGCTAAACAAACGCCAACTTTTTTCGATAGTCTACCGTAAACGTCTGCCATAAAAGCTGCTCCTTGTTCATGACGAACATTCACAAACTGGATATGTTTAGATTTAGACAATGAATCCATCAAGTCAAGGGTTTCCTTCCCCATAATGCCAAAAACATACTCAACACCCTCATTTTCTAAACACATAACCAGTAAATCTGTTGCTTTCATAAGGCACCCCTTTCAAACTGTATTTTTCCTATTTTACCCATTAATTTACTAACAAACCAAAATAACCATGGGGACGGTTCTATTGGTCTAACCTGATAAAAAAGCCAAGAGAACCGTCCCTAAGAATTGCAAGGGAGAAGTGAAAATGGAATTATTAGTGACCAAAGAAAAAGTTAAATTAGCAATAGTAATTGGTTGTTTTTTTAGGGGCAAATCGCATAAAAACTGGCCGATGTTTTCCTGTGGTCTTGAAGATGCCGCGTAGAGCCAGAGTGAAAAGCAGGAGCGGAGTCTACCATATTATGCTAAGAGGTGCCAATCGACAGGAAATCTTCCATGATGATGAGGACTGCTTGAAATTTCTTGATATATTGCATATCTATAAGATGAAAGCGGAGGTGGAGATTTACAGTTGGTGTTTGATGGGTAATCATATACACCTATTAATAAAAGAGGGCAGTGAAGATATATCGGCTTCCATGAAGCGAATAGGTGTAAGTTATGTCTCGTACTATAACTGGAAGTACAGAACATCTGGACATCTTTTTCAAGATAGGTTTAAGAGTGAGAATGTAGAAAATATACAGTATTTATTAACCGTTGTAAGATACATTCACCAAAACCCACTTAAAGCAGGAATCGTCAAACGGATGGATGAATGGAGGTGGAGCAGTTGCCGGGAATATTACGGTATTCACCATGAGGGTAGGAAACTGCTGGATCCTAATTTCATTATTGGAATGTTTTCGGGGGACAATATTCTGGCCAAAGAGAGATTTATAGAATTTAATGAAAAGGTCAATCAGGACCAATGCCTAGATCATCACATGAATGATAGAAGATTAACAGATGAGGAGGCAAGGGAAGTAATTAAGAACCTGTTGAATGGATTTGAAATCGCCAATGTTAAAAGTTTACCTAGACTCCAAAGAAATGAAATACTCAAAAAAACTAAAGGAATCAAAGGACTTTCACAACGCCAAACAGCAAGGATACTAGGCGTTTCGCGAACACTTATTTCTAGGGCATAACTATGGGGACGGTTCTTGTGGTCATATAAACCATGAGAACCGTCCCCATGTCAAATTAAGCTGTAAAATTACCGTCATAGCTTAGCATAATCGCTGACTTTACTCCATCGATTCCGGAGATATTGTTGATGAAACTCATGTCATTCTCTTTGACGCGGATTTCATAGGTAACTTCAAAGTCATTGCCAGGCATGACAGATTTTGATTTTAGGGAATGTTTCTTGGCATGTCCTGAAATGACATGTTCTAATGAGTTTTCGATTGAATTTTCATTGTATCTGATCACCAGAAGGTAAGGGTTCTCAATCTTGATTTTATTCACGAAGAAAAATAAGACTAGTCCAATTAAAACGGAGCCTGTAATCGCGAGTGCGATAAAGCCTGCGCCGCATAATATACCAACAACGATTGCCCAAAAGATATATACGATATCCATCGGATCTTTTATCGGGGTCCTAAAACGCACAATTGATAATGCACCAACCATCCCAAGTGACAAGAGAACGTTGGATGAAATACCAATGATAATCAGGGCGGTTGCCAAGGCCATAATGATGAGCGAGATATTAAAGGTGTGGGAGTATATCACTCCGGTGAATGTTTTCTTGTAAATCATGTAAATGAACAGCCCCAAGCCGAGTGCCACCAACATCCCAATAAGGGCATCAACAATCGAAATGCTGCTCGTCTTTTCCAATATGCTTGATTTAAATATATCTTTAAAATTTGTGATTTCCATTTTCTTTTTCCTCCAATAATTTTGTGTAGTATTGTCTAGCTCCAGCGCCCTAGCGGCTAGTGTCCTTCGCTCTCCGCCCTACGATAAGTCAAGCACGAATGCGCCTCCGGCTCTTCGTGTTTCCTTTATCTCAGTTGGAGCGCTCCAGGCCATACGCAGCTGAACAGGGCGCTTCCGCTTTTCGTTTTATCCGAACATCCTGCTGATTTGATATTTTGAATAAGTCCCTCTTTGTCTGTCACCTAACTGCAGAAGGTATTTGATGGTATCTGGTAGAAATTCGTCATATTTCACTTCAAGAATGACAATGTCCGGGTTGGTTTCGACCATTGGTATATCAGGATTCAAGACTTCGTTGTTGCGGAAACTTGTCTTAATGGAACTGTCGAAGGTGACTCGGACATTCCCATATTCATAGATGAATACTTCCCTCTCATAGTCGACGACGGTGAAAGGCTTTATTTGAAACAGATTCATTTGTACAAATAAATCCTGGATAAGGGATCTCTTGTCGTTTTCCATCCAAGCATAATCACCAAGCCTGATTTGTTCATATTCTTCAGCGGTAATCTTGCATTTTTGCTTAAAGGTCATGTTGTTGCGTTTGCTCTTTTTTTCAAGGTTAATCAGATTAGTATTATTGTCGTACAACCTGACCCGGAACTTGTCCCTATCAATAAATCCTTCTTTTTTCTGGTTTAGGACTTTATTGTCGAAGTTATCGAAATAGACACTTCGGATTAAATATTTGCCGTCATTTTTTGCATGGGGATCTGACTGCATTACATGTTTTAATCTATTTCTCAAAAGGAAGCAATCCATTTTTGAAATCTCATGTTTTAACTCGTATCTGCCTCTCGCGCCATTCAAGGTCATTGTCTTCATGTCATCACTCTCCTCTTGTGTGTTGTTCCATGAATGACATTATGAAAAACAAACCTTAAACAAACCTTAAAAAATTTTGAAGGGAGGTAAAGAGGATACGTTTGATAATTTAGAGGGTTTTAAGGCTAGAGGGTTCAAGTATCACGAGGACAATTGGGGATATTGCATGTTCTCAACCATAAAGCTTTTTTAATCAACTTAAAACGCTTGGTTGAGGTCCAAGCGTTGATAGGTGAAATATTCGTTTGTTATTTGGCATGCTATTTCATAGTTTAGTTCAAACACTTACGATTAAAGTTTTTCTGTATTAATTTTTGGGATGTCTGGTTCAAGATCTGCTGATATCCTAGCATTCTCATTATGTCGATCTTCTTTGTAGCTATCTACGTTACTGTTTCTTTCTATATGGTTGGAAGATTTATTTTTGTCAGCCACCTAATCACCTCCTAAGGATAATATGTCCAACCTTTACCATAAAACTAAAAAAGGTGATAATAAATAGAAAAATGACTCAGCATGGTGAACTGAGCCATTCTATATTTTGTATCTCGACTTACATTGGCAACTTAACGATAAAGGTGGTTCCTTTTGTTTGGTTCTGAATGGCTTTTATCGTCCCATTATGCTGTTCAACGATCCATTGAGCAATCGATAATCCCAAACCGATTCCACCTGATTCACGTGCGCGGGCTTTATCTTCACGGTAAAATCGTTCGAATATTTGCTTGCGGTTTTCTTCTTTAATCCCGATTCCCGTATCGCTTACCTCTAACACAATCTTTTGGTCCTCTAGATAGGTCTTTACGCCAATACTGTCTGTTTCACCCGTGTATTTTAAGGCATTATCTAACAAAATGACTAGAAGTTGATGGAGCCGAACCTCATCTGCATTTATTTGAATATCACCCTTTAAATTTAGCCAAAAGTGCTTACCCTGGGATTCAGCGATTTCCTTATATGGAGCGCACACACTCTCGATGAACGAATCAACATGGAGAGGCTGTTTGACGAGTTGTGTTTCAGCAGAATCTGCCCGGGCCAATGTCATCAAATCGGAGGTAAGCTTAGACAAACGCCGTGTTTCCGCGAGGCTGAGGGCAATATTTTCAAATTTGCTTACGATTTTCTCCTGCGGTGCTGTTAGCAGAAGTTCCAGTTTATTCTGGATGATGGTCAACGGTGTCCTAAGTTCGTGTGAAGCATTTTCAACAAATTCAGATTGCTTATTCCAGGATTGGATGATGGGCTTCATCATTTTTTTAGACAATACATAACTTGCTGAGATGGACAGGACAACAAAAATAATTGAACAAATAATAATCAGTTTACCGAAATTATTTAAAATGGTTTGTTCTGGATCAACATTGAGCATCAGTTGCGTAAAGGCGATGTCGTCATCTTCATTCGTATCTTTATAAATGATATAGCGGAAATGATACTCTTCATCGATGACGGTCATCGTAATCTTTTCAATATTTGTTTGATCAAGTTTGTACTCCTGGAGATAATTCTCATAAAACACTGTCCCGATTTCCTCTTTGTTCAGGATTTGGCCATCTTCGTTCCAATGAATTACCATAATCCGGGGGTTCATATTCTTCTGCCGGTTATTGGGAGGACCATTGGGATCTGATTCTTGATTAGGATGTGGTGACTTTATATCACTAGGTGGTCCATCAGCTATTCTCTCTTTTAATGACGTAAGCTCCTCATCTGTTTTTTTAAACAACGTCGTTTGGACCTGGCTGAAAATGATAATGCCAAAAATCGTGAAAATGATGGTAAATGCCAGCAGGTTAAGAATCATGAACTTCAGCTGCTGATCCCGGAAAATCTTTCTTTTAAACATTAGCTGTCACCATCTTCCGAAAGCATATAGCCTAGACCTCGGAATGTTTTAATAAAAGTATCATAGCCATATTTCTTCAGGTTTTTTCGTAAATTGCTTGCATACACTTCCACTACTGTTGTTGAGGTATCGGACTCAAATCCCCAAATCCGATCAAAGATTTGCTCTTTCGTTAAAATGGTATTTTTATTGTTAATCAAATACTCGAGCAAGTCGAACTGTTTGCCATTCAGCTTTGCTACTAGTTCTCCATTTATCTCGACGGTCTTACTTTTTAGATTTAGCTTTAGCTCCTTAAACGAAAGGATGTTTTCCTTGAACCGTCCCCCGGCTCTCCTTACCATTGCCTCCAAACGTAAAAGCAGTTCCTCTCGGTGGAAAGGTTTCACCATATAATCATCAGCGCCGACCTTGAATCCCTGAATTTTGTCATCAATGCCATCTTTCGCGGTCAGCATGATGACAGGCGTTTCAATATTGTTCTTCCGCAATTCTCTTAAAACCTCGTAGCCATTCATACCGGGCATCATGATATCGAGAATGATGACATCAAAGATATTTTGCTCTGCTAAAAAAAGCCCTTCCTCGCCGTCAAAGGCCTGCTGAACTTCAAATAAGTCCTCGGTGGTCTCACGGATTGTTTCCGAAAGGTTTTTATCATCTTCTATAATTAATAGCTTCATTGGCTGTCATCCTTTTCTCTAATATCACCTATATAATAAATCCGATTATAGAGGCAAACTCCAAAATTGCAAATGGTTTTATTTTTAAGGTTGGTTTAAGGTTCGTCCTTAATAATGTGGCTCATAGGGAAAACAGACCCATTAAGTTTTGCAAGAAAATACTATTTTCCAAAAAGGAGCTAACTATGTTGAAAAAACTATCAAAAAAATCAAGATATACAACTCTAACCGTATCGTTTATGTGTGCGGCACTCTTATTTGGCTGCAGCAATAACAGCAGCGAGAGTGACGCTGCCAATAGCAGCGTTGCCATGGTGAACGCAGAAAGTTTGAGCACAATTGGTGATAAAAATATTGCTGACGTCATTAGCGGAATTGTGACATATGACAAAGATGATCTCTATACTGACTGGAAAAGTGAGGATACGACATCCATTGAACTAACTGGTTCAGGAGCTACGGTTGAAGATTCCGGCGGAGTCATCGTGGATGGTAATATCATTACGATTAAAACTTCAGGCACATATGTCATCAGCGGAAAGCTGAATGATGGGCAGATTATTGTCGACGCAGAGGATAAAGCAACCGTCCGGCTTGTACTGAATGGAGCGGAAATCAATTCCTCCTCGAATTCACCAATTTATGTAAAGAAGGCGGAAAAAACGGTTATTTCCCTTGAGGATGGGACAGAAAATTCAATCTCGGATGGTGAAACATACAACCTTGAAGGTTCTGAGGATGAACCGAATGCAGCGCTCTTTAGCAAAGGGAACCTTACCATTAATGGTACCGGGAAAATGGTTGTCAAAGGAAATTACAATAATGGGATTACAAGCAAAGATGATTTAAAGATAACAAGTGGAACCATTGAAATTGAGGCGGCTGATGATGGACTGATGGGCCGTGATTTATTAGCAGTGAAAGATGGGGATATCACTATTAACGCGGGCGGGGATGCTGTTAAATCGACAAACGATAAAGACGCTTCCAAAGGTGTTATTGCCATTGAAGGCGGAAACTTCGATCTTGTTGCTGCAAATGATGGTTTCCAGGCAGTAACTTCGTTATTGATTGCAGACGGAGACTTTAACATTTCAACCGGAGGCGGAAGTCCTGAAATGATTGCAACCAAAGAAAGTGGAGGAGAAAGACCAGGACAAACAACCACCACCACTGCAACAGCTGCTACAGAATCGGAATCAGATAGTGCAAAAGGCTTGAAAGCAGGAACAGAGGTTGGTATCGGCGGCGGTACATTTGAAATTGATTCCTTAGATGATGCTGTTCACAGTAATAACAGCGTAACGATAACGGGTGGAAAAATTAACATTGCTACTGGTGATGACGGTATCCATGGTGATTCAGCAATTCTTACCAAAGGCGGGGATATCACGATTAGCAAGAGTTATGAGGGCATTGAGAGCTTGGTCATCACCATTGCAGCTGGTGACATCGAGGTAAATTCAAGTGACGATGGCATCAATGTTGGTGGCGGTGTGGATGGCTCGAACCCAGATATGCAATCAACCACTTCGGAAAGCAATCTTCTTTCCATTAATGGGGGTAATGTATATGTGAATGCACAAGGTGATGGGCTGGATTCGAATGGTTCGATTTCGATGACTGACGGTACAGTGATGGTCAGCGGACCGACGAATAATGGCAATGGTTCTCTTGATTATGACCAAACCTTTGACATCAGCGGCGGTACCCTGATTGCTGCAGGAAGTTCCGGTATGGTACAGGCAGTATCAGAGGATGCAAAACAGTATTCCATGCTGATGACTTATCCTGAAACAAAAGCTGCAGGAACAATCCTTCACTTGGAAGACAGCAAAGGAAATACAGTTGTGACGTTTGCACCTGAAAAAGACTACCAATCTGTATTTATCAGTTCTCCAAAGCTTGAAAAGGACGGAACATATACCCTTTATACTGATGGCTCCTCCACGGGAAGCGAAGCAAATGGATTTTATAAGGAAGGAAACTATACAGGTGGAACGAAAGTAGTTGAATTTACAATTGCAGATACGGTAACATGGCTGAACGAATCTGGGATTACAACAGCTCAAAGCGGTGGTCCTTGCGGCGGCGGTCGTGGAGGGCAAGCCCCGCAGGACGGCGGGAACCGTGCTGATATGTTCTCAAATTTAGATGAAGCAACAAGAACAAAGGCACAGGAAATCATGGAGAAAGAACGGGCAGGAACGATTACCAGGGAAGAGGCACAAGCCCAATTGGCAGAGCTTGGGGTTGATTTTCCAGGAATGATGAGACAATAAGGAATCCATGGGGACGGTTCTTGTGGCCGGTACAAACTGGGGTCCATGGGGACGGTTCTAGTGGCAAGATCCTAACCACATAAACCATAAGATAAAAGCTAAGGCACAACTAGCAATAACCGCTAGTTGTGCTTTTTTTCGCGCGAAATTTCCGATTGACCCCTCCGTACCCAAGGAAACACTTTATTTACAAACAATTTACTCCCCATTAACACTTTTAACTTGGTACCAAGTTATTCTTATATCAAAGATAAAGGAGGGACCTACGTGAAAATTGAATTACATTGTCATACAAATATTTCAGATTGTCCATTGTCGATTGATGAAGTCTTGGAGTTAGCTCTTGCACAAGGGGTTACCCACTTAGCGATTACGAACCATGACACCACGAAAGGTCTTGCGGAGGCAGTTGAAACAGGAAAGAGATATGGAATTGAAGTCATTCCCGGCATTGAGATGTCAGGGTTTGATTTTGAAAGAGGTAGGCGTGTTCACATTCTCGGTTATTTTATTGAACCTGGCCATGAGGTGATTGAATCATTTTGTGAACCACTCGTTAACAATAGACACTTGGCCTCGGAGGAAATGGTTGAAAGATTAATCGCTGCAGGGTATAAGATCACATGGGAACGCTGTATGGAAATTGCTCATGGAGGAACAGGAGTTTACAAGCAGCATATCATGCATGCATTAATTGAAGCAGGATATACCAAATCCATTTATGGTCCACTTTATAAAAAATTATTTAATCGCGGACAAAATGGTGAGAAGCCGGGGATTGCTTTTATCCCCATGGAATATATGGATGCCAAAACAGCTGTTCAGGTAATTCTTCTTGCTGGGGGAGTACCTGTGCTTGCTCATCCGGGTCAGTATGGCAACTTTGAAATGGTGCCGGAATTAGTGGAAGCTGGATTACAGGGAATCGAGGTTTGGCATCCATTGCATCAGGAGAAACATGAAGAACAAGCCAAACAGCTGGCAAAAAAATATGACCTAATCATGACAGGTGGATCCGATTTTCACGGTGAATATGGAGAAAAACCTGTACTAATCGGGAGTAAAAGCCCAGGAATAGAGACTTATGAAGCATTAATAGCGAGGACCCGAAAAAACGAATTCATTTAATTAAGGAGCTGAACCATTCATATGCCATTTATTTATCAGCCCAAAAAAGAAAAAAGGCTATCCATCACTCCAAGCTTCGCTGATACAAGTCATATTATCAATAGTTATGCCGGGGAATGGACGTCTATTGGAGAAAATAATCATATCATCGAGTCCAGCTTTGGTGATTATACCTACACGATGGATGATGTAAGTATAAACTATGCGGAAATAGGCAAGTTTTGTTCGATTGCGTCCCACGTATGTATTAATCCGGTTCAGCATCCAATGGACCGAGTCAGCCAGCACCATATGACCTATCGAAAGGTAGCATACGATTTTGCCGACGAGGATGATAAGGCCCTTTTTAATTGGCGAAGGACCCACACCGTGAAAATTGGTCATGATGTCTGGATTGGCCATGGTGCGATTATTATGAAAGGCGTGGAGATTGGTACTGGAGCAGTCGTTGGGTCGGGGGCTGTTGTGACGAAAAACGTTGAGCCTTATACGATTGTCGTTGGTGTTCCTGGCAAGCCGATTAAAAGAAGGTTTTCAAAAGAAGTAGCTGATCGATTGCTTGAAATTGCTTGGTGGGATTGGCCAAGGAAAAAACTTGAATCCCATTTTGATGAATTAAATGATTTAGAGAATTTTCTAAAAAAGCATGGATAGTATTGGGGACAAGTCCTGGTCTTGTATTAAAGGGTTCCGTTTTGAGGTGCTTTTCTAAAAATAAGTGCCAAAATGGTAGTCGTTTTGACATCATTATTGGTATATAAAAAAGGAAAACTCGCCATAGAATTGAGCTGCACCCGATTAGTTGGACACACAGTCTGATAAAAAGGGGTGCAGTTTTTTAAAACTCTGACATATTGCTTACTTTAATCAGTAATATTAACTTAGTCATAGTGGAACAATAGTTAAAGCTATATTCTTGAAAAGGAGTAAAAAATGAAAAAACAAAACATCTTATTTAACCTTGATGATACATTATCATACTGTAATAGATATTTTAACCTAGTAATAGACGAATTCACTGACCAAATGATGTCGTGGTTTGACTTGATTACAGAGGAAGATATAAAACAGAAGCAGCTTCAACTTGATTTAGCAGCGATTAGTGAGCACGGTCTAAAGTCAGATCGGTTTCCCGAGTCATTTGTTGGTACATATAAATACTTTTGCGACTTAACTGAGAGGGCAAAGAAAAATGATGAAATCCAATATTTAAGAGAGTTGGGTTTTAAGGTATTTGAAATCCCTGTTGAACCTATTCCATACATGAATGAAACGCTACAACGATTAAAAGAAGAGGGACATGAATTATATTTGCACACAGGAGGAGATGAGGCTAATCAACGCAGAAAAATTACACAGTTAGAATTGACCACATTTTTTGAACATCGCATTTTTATTTCGGAACATAAAGATACAACAGCTCTATCCGATATTTTAAAAACCATTAAAACTGACCCTAATGTAACATGGATGGTTGGGAATTCATTAAGAACTGATATTGTCCCAGCACTGGAAATGGATATCCATGCAATCTATATTCCAGCAGAAAGTGAATGGCAATATAACATGGTTGAAGTTAACATTGAGCATAGTAGTGCTTTTTTTACTGTAGAGTCACTTCAAGAAGTTCCTGATGTAATTGATAAACATATCCAAAATCAAATAATGTAAGTGGATAGATAATACCCTTCGAAGTTCTTTACCTAGGAGGAATTGTCCTTTTCTAGACCAGCCAAGTACGATGCAACAAGATAATCGTACTTTTTATATTTGAAATAGCAAGCACTCCATTATTTGGTCACGGTAAAGTGGATTAATTTAGAACGTTACTACTGTCCATCGCGTCCAAATTAGACCCAATTTGTAAATTATCTCAAAAGTATTATAAAGTAGGGGTGCTTTTTGTAAATAAAATGGCCAAGTCATTAAACTGAGCTTTTTATTTATTTTCAATCACTTATTAATCTAACGCACTCTTTACGTTTAAGTGAAATATTTCACAATATGTTCTCCTATACAAACACGAATTTTTAATGTTCGTTTCCTTTAGCCTTTATTTGCACGTGTGAAATGAACAAATCAGCATAGGTAAGCTGAACTTCATAGTACATTTCATTTTTCTTCTTTTATTTTGAATATTTCACCTGATTACATTCTTTGCAAAAACAAGAATAAGAAGAGAGGCAGGGCACAAACTATGCCAAAAAGGAGAGTGAATATTATGGATGAAAAGAGTTTAAAACAGAACGCTAGTAATACTTTACGTACGAATAAACAGAAAACTTTAGATATAATAGCAAGCATTGATGAGTTGAAAAAGGAGCATGAACCAGAGTATGTCTTTTTATATTGGGATGAATTGAGATAAGCATCTTAAGAAGAGAAAATGAAATGGATATTGGTTAGAATAATACCAAAATAAAGCAATTCTCCTTATTGAGAATTGCTTTCAATCTGCCAAAATTAGCAGTAGGATATTCAAGTAGTCTGATAGTTGAATAAGAAATAAGCTTTCATAACAACTGACTTGTAATTCGATCCCTATCTCGCCAATGAACATTTAGATGTCTTACGGAATTGCGGTGCGGAGTTATAGGTTTATTTTATGAAGGTCAATGCAATTTTACGTTTCCCCCTAAAGCGTTAAAAGCAAAATTCCATCTGTTATCAATAATTTACATAGATTTAACCTTTATTTTATATTCAGACGATATACTAAACATAGATATGGTGTCGAAAGGGGCAAAGCCTGGATGTCTGAAAAAACTTTATTAGTAGATCGGTTGATTTCGGAAATACGGGGAGGAAAATATAAACCGAATGACAAATTACCATCTGAAAATGAATTAGCAGATCTGTATAAAGTACCAAGAATGGTAATTCGAAAGGTATATGAGCGCTTGCAGGAACTCGGTTATATTTTTTCGAAGCAAGGAAAAGGCAGCTATGTTCAAAATCAAAAACTGCAAATACCGCTTATATTAACCGGGGATGTCAGTTTTACTGAAAAATTGAAGGAATTAAACTATGATTCTAAGACGATCAATCTATCGTGTGAAAAAATTTCATACGATTCCACCATTTATCATACGTTACAAGTGAAACGGGAAGACGCCGTATATAAGATTAGCCGATTACGAATCGTTGAAGATTGTCCAATTGCTGTTCATACATCGTACTTATCTCAATCACTTTTTGAAAATATTGAGAAGGATGGGACGGAAATCCACTCTATTTTTCACTATTATCGACAACAAGGCTACACAGATTTTCAATCTACGCGCAGCCAACTGAGTGTCGTTTTTCCAAGTAAAGTAGAACGAGATCTATTGAAATGCCCCAGCCTAGTACCCCTTTTACTCTTAGAATCAGGATGTATAGATACGAAAACCGGGACAGTGCTTGAATACTCGAAGATTATGTATCGCAGCGATTGTTTTACTTATGTGATCTAAAGGGTGCTGTTACCTTACATAAAGCTCTGAAATAAATAGATGTTTTAAAAAAATCGGCCATTAAGAAGCCGATTTTTTTATTTCCAGAAACGACAGTTATTCTTACGTCATTTACAAAACCAATACAAACTTAACGATTCTTTTACGTTCGCTCACTTGGCAACAAGATAGAGTAAAACATGTAGAACAAAGACATTAGGAGGCCTTAGATGAAAAGAAGACGAAGAACGGAGATATTAATCAATGGCTCTCAAAAACGATCAGAGGACATGGCCGATTGTATAAAAGATAACTACCAGGTGAAGGTCATTCAAGAGCCGGAAAGTGGCTTAGTGATGTTGAAAGTCCGAGAGACTTCCCAAAAAAGCCTGTTTTTCCCTGGTGAAGTGCTGATAACAGAATGTAAGGTTCAAATACAAGGGAGCATTGGAATTGGCATTGTAGCGGGAGATCAACCAGAGCTTTCGTATAACCTTGCTGTGATTGATGCAGCGTATGAAGCGATGCTGCCTGAAACGATTGGGTGGAAGCTGCTGCTTGAAAACGAGGAGAAAATCATTCAGGAGCAGAGAACTGCTGCGAACCATTCTATCTTAAAAACAAAAGTAAACTTTGAAACGATGGATGTTTAATGAGGGGGAAGAGATGTTGAAATTAGATATCGTTCACGATCTTCAATCTGTTTATCGAAAATTGGTGGATTCTACTTCAAGACCAGGGCTCATTTCCGATTTGAGGAAGGAGGCAGTTTTAGTAGAAGAGGAGGCTAAAAAAGGGTGCAGTGCTTCTATTTTATTGGTAGCCCTAACCTTATTTGATCAGGAAGTCTCTTTTAAGGTTTTTTCACCTCGAGCAGATTCTGTTTCGAAAACAATTAATCAATTAACCTATGCAAAGCCGACAGAAGCAAAGAATGCTGATTTTCTATTAATCCTTCAAGATGCTGAGGAAGGATGTTTTGAAGAGGCAATAATCAATGCGAAGGCTGGGACGTTAAAAAATCCACATACATCTGCCTTCATTATCGTTGAAGTGGAATCTGTGACAAGCGGGGAAGCCCTATTGTTAAAAGGACCAGGCATTCACACAACGGAACTTGTTCATGTGGATATCAATGAAAACTGGGTGGAAAGCCGCCACGAAAAAAACAAGGAATATCCGTTAGGGATTGATTTGATTTTTATCGATCAAAATCATCAGCTTTTATCTTTACCTAGAACTACACAAATTACCAGAGATCGGGTGATTGAATGGGATATGTAGCCGTTAAAGGTGGCACGCATGCAATTGAAGAGTCAATCAAGCGTTTGAAATATGAAAGAGTTCATCATGGACAAACCATCGAAGTAGAAAAAATTAAAGCCGGTATGCGCGGATTAGTCGATCAGGTGATGTCAGAAAGCAGTTTATACAATGAGACGTTGGCTGCCCTAGCGATCAAACAAGCAGAAGGAAACCCGGAAGAGGCTGTCTTTCTATTAAGAGCTTATCGTTCGACGGTCCCTCGAAAGCATTATTCAAGAGTGATTGAAACTGGGCAAATGAATGTTGACCGTCGGATCTCTGCAAGCTTTAAAGATATCCCGGGTGGTCAAATTCTTGGGGCAACAACCGATTATACCCATCGATTGCTTGATTTTAACTTAATGGATGAAAGTGATGCCGATGTCCAGGAATGGCTTCATCAATATCTAAATGAAAGTTTTCAAGGTGATGAGCAACAGCTGACTTTACCAAAGGTGCTCGATTATTTACGTAAAGAAGGCTTAATCCCCACTTGTGAAAACAACGATATGGAACCAGATGATGTGACGAGAGAAAGTCTGGAGTTTCCATCGAGCAGAAGCCAAAGACTGCAAATTTTAACAAGAGGAGAAACAGGGGCAATTACTTCCCTTGCCTATGCAGTGATTAGGGGGTATGGAGCTTTGCATCCGACTGTTGGCGAGCTTCGCGTTGGCACTTTGCCAGTTACGATTGATCATCCAACCGATGCTGGTGACGATGATGATGCATTTTATATAGGTGAAGTAAAAGTCACAGAAGTCGAAATGCTAATGCCGGTTACCGTTGAGAAAGAATACGGAAAAAAAGAATTAGAGTTTGAAATCGGCTACGGCCTTGTGTTTGGCCAAAATGAAACAAAGGCGATTGCAATGGGAATTCTGGATAATTGTCTTGAACATCCAACTCCTGACTTTCCTAGCCATAATGAAGAATTTGTTCTTTATCATATTGATTCAGTGGAATCAACGGGCTTTATCTCACATTTGAAAATGCCTCATTATGTTACCTTCCAATCCAAGCTGGATAGTGTAAGGAAAACGAAAAAAGAAGGGATATCAAAAGGACAAGAGGTGAAAAGCTGATGAATACAGCCTATAACTTTGCTTTTTTTGACGAAGGTTCAAAAAGAGAAATTAGAAGAGCCACTCTAAAGGCGATTGCAATTCCTGGTTACCAAGTTCCATTTGCCTCAAGAGAAATGCCGATTGGAAGAGGATGGGGAACCGGCGGTTTGCAGCTGACTCTATCGTTAATTGGCAAAAATGATGTTCTAAAAGTTATTGATCAAGGATCGGATGAATCGGTTAATGCCGTCAATATAAAAAAACTCGTTTCTGATACGACTGGGGTGGCAACAACTGATCTTACCACCGAAGCAACCCTTATTCAATCAAGACATAGAATACCCGAGGTTCCGCTAAAGAAAGATCAGATTCTCATCTTGCAGGTGCCACTTCCTGAACCGCTCCGTTTATTTGAGCCGAGCGAGAATGAAACGAAAATGCTTCACGCAGAGAAAGAATATAGCGGTGCTTGGTTAATGCTGTTTGAACAGATTATGAAATATGGAAGTATGACAACAGGGGCAGATCACCCTGTAATGGTTCAGGATCGCTATGTGATGGCACCAAGTCCGATTCCACGATTTGATAACCCGAAAATGCATGAAAGTGAAGCACTCATTCTGTTAGGGGCAGGTCGTGAAAAGAAAGTGTACGCAGTCCCGCCGTATACAAAGGTCGTATCGCTCGATTTTGAAGATTATCCGTTTGAACCAGAGTCATTTGAAGACAAGCATTGCCGGTTATGTGGTTCATCAGGGGTCTTTTTAGATGAGCTTGTAGATGAAGTAACGAACGAAACGTTTTATCAATGTAATGATACTAGCTATTGTATTGAAACATTAAATGAAGTCGAACCATTTGGAGTGAAATAAATGGCTGAATTTGAAGTTCCGGTTTTATCGATTAAAAACTTAAATAAGCAGTTTGGTTCAGGATGTCCGCATTGTGAAGACGAAGAATCTCCTTCTCTCGTTAAAAATTATTGTCAGGTTTGTGGAACGGTCTATGCATGCAGGGATGTATCCTTTGATGTTTATCCAGGAGAGGTCCTTGGTATTGTCGGAGAGAGTGGCAGTGGAAAATCAACATTGATGCAATGCCTTTACTTTGACCAGGAAGTAACGGATGGAGAGGCCTATCTAGCAGACTATCATAATGGTGAGAAAAATCTTTTTCAAGAGTCTTCTCAACAACAACGGTATATTCGTAACCACATCATGGGGAAAGTCTATCAAAATCCCTTATTGGGTTTAAAAATGAACTTTTCATCGATTGGGAATATTGCCGAGAAGCTTATAGCAGCTGGTAACCAGCATGTAGGAATGATGGAAAACAGAGGGACGGAACTTCTTAATAAAGTAAACATCCCTGTGCATCGCCGAAAAGAGGCGCCGAAAAACTTTTCGGGTGGAATGCAGCAGCGGGTTCAAATTGCCAAAGCTCTTTCCAATCGTCCTCCACTTCTGCTGCTAGACGAGGTAACGACCGGATTGGATCTTTCTGTACAAGCGAGTGTCCTTGACTTAATTAAAAGTCTGCAGCGCGAATTAAATATTAGTATTGTTCTTGTTTCGCATGATTTAGGAGTCATCCGTATGCTGGCAGACCGAACACTTGTGATGTTGGAGGGAAGGGTTATTGAGCAAGGATTAACAGATCAAATCCTTGAGGACCCGCAGCATCGATATACACAGCAGCTTGTTCATTCATTGCTGTAAAAGTCCATTCTTAAATCTAGGGGGAAGTACTTTGTTTGTCATTACAAATGGAAGATTAATCACCGAAGAGGCTGTTTTGTATGGCTATGATCTGTTAATTGAAGAGGATAGAATTGCAAAAATTGCTCCTAAAGGTGAGATTAAATTTGAGGAACAGATCGAGATCATTGATGCAGCAGGAGGATATATTTCTCCAGGTTTTATCGATATACATTCGGACTATATTGAGCATATGGCTGCACCGAGGCCGACCTCATTGATGAATTTTGATTTGGCGTTGCGAGAAACAGAGAAACAGCTTATCTCACACGGTATTACGACGATGTTCCATTCTCTTTCCTTGTTCAAAGGGAGTGATTATGAGTATAAGCCGATTCGTGAGCCTGAAAATGTTCGGAAATTTATTGATTTAATTGACCATACACACAGTATGAAGCATCTTGTCCGCCATCGATTCCATGCGAGATTTGAGATTGATAATGTTGAAGAAATGGAAAATCTCAAAAGTTATATAAAAGAGAACAAAGTTCATTTAGTTTCATTTATGGATCATACTCCTGGGCAAGGGCAGTATCGTCATCTAGAAGTTTACCGAAATACCGTTAAAAGTTATAACAATATCAGTGATTCATCGATTGATGTTCTCATTCATCAACACCAAACGAAAGAGAAGCTATCGATTGACGACATAAAGGAAATCACTCAGCTTGCTCATGACCATGATATTGCTGTTGCTTCCCATGATGACGATAGCCTTGAAAAGCTCGAACTTGTACATAGTTTTGGGACGACCATTAGTGAATTTCCAATCACTCTAGAGGTGGCACGGCGAGCGAAGGAGCTTGGCATGTATACCATTGCCGGTGCTCCAAATGTCCTCCTTGGAGGTTCTCATAGTGGAAACTTGGGAGCAACCGAAGCGATTCAATACCAATCGATTGATATCTTGTGCAGTGATTACTATCCGGCAGCAATGCTTCATTCAATCTTTGAGCTAGTTGAAAAATATGGCATGGATTTAGTGGACATGATGAAGCTTGTCACCATTAACCCAGCAAAAGCAGTAAAAATGGATGGAGAAATTGGCTCTATTCGCGAAGGAAAAAAAGCAGATTTGCTTATCATTGAAAAAATTAGTGATGATTTTCCAGTGATTACGGGAGTATTTGTGGACGGAAAACTGATTCAAAAGACCAATTATCGAATCTAAGCTGAAGAGATGTGTTCAGATAAAGGAGAATACAATTTCTAATTTCAGAAAGCAGGTGAATGGGTGGAAACTCTTCTTGAGATTAAGGACTTATCCAAATCGTTTGAGCTTCATAATTTGGGCAAACATATCAGAGCCGTAAGCAGTGTGGATATACAGATAAAAGAAGGAGAATTTGTCGGGATAACCGGGAAAAGCGGAAGCGGTAAGTCGACGATTTTAAAATGTATTTATGGAACGTATCGTATCCAGCTAGGGAGTATATGGTATCATTCAAAAAAATTTGGAACAATTAATTTAGCAGAGGCAACTGAACGAGAACTGCTTTATTTAAGGAAGCATGAAATAGGCTATGTGTCCCAATTTTTAAATGTCATGCCGCGAACGACGGCCAGACAGCTTGTGAAACAAGCAATCCTTGAAATGGGGGACAATCATGACTTGGCGGAAAAAGAAACAGAGAAGATTCTCGCGCATTTTGAATTGGATGAAGAATTATGGGACAGCTACCCAGCCACTTTTTCCGGAGGTGAAAAGCTGAGGCTTAACATTGCCCGAGCGATGGTGAAAAAACCGAGACTGCTGCTATTAGATGAACCGACAGCAAGTTTAGATCATGATTCTAAAATAAAGGTGAAGCTCCTCATTGAACAGCTCATGAAGGAAGGAACAACCATGCTTGGAATCTTTCATGACCTTGAGTTTATGAATCATCTATGTAATCAAGAGTACAACATGCAAAATGGAATTTTCTCTCATTCTACTAGTTTTACCAACTCTTAACAAATCTTTATATAAGTTTAATAGTAACTTGACAATTCGTTGGTACAGTATGGAAGTGGCCAAATACTAAAAAAAAGCGAGGAGTTTGATGATGAAAAAGACGTTATTATTTTTACTTTCTATCGTTATGTTAGTCGTATTTGCAGGTTGTTCCGCTTCAGCGGGAGCTGGCGATAAAGATACCATTACCATCGCTTGGCTTCCAAATGAATCTGGGGCCGATCTTACGGAAGCTCGTGATGAAATTGGAAAAATAATCGAAGAGAAAACAGGTAAAAAGGTCGAGCATCAAACAACGACAGACTATATTGTTGCCATTGAAGCAGTGGCGAATGGAAATGCGGATATGGCTTTTTTAGGAGCACAAGGATATATTGAAGCGCATAACAAAAATGAAAAAGTTCTTCCTTTGGTGGTCCCTTCTGGTGCGTCTGGTACCTTGGAAGATGCAGTTTATTATAGCTGGTTAGCCGTAAATAAAGACAATGTCGATGAGTATGAGAATGGCGATAAGTTTGCGATTGATAACATTCAAGGCAAGAAATTTTCATTTGTATCCAATAGTTCAACATCCGGTTTCAAAGTTCCATCTACAGGAATTGTTGATTACTTCAGTCAACAGGGAGAGTTCAAAGATTTAACGCCTGAAGATTTGCTTGAAGGCGGCGATGATCAATTCTTTAATGAGGTTTTATACGGAGGTTCTCACCAAGGTTCAGCGGTTAATTTATTATCGGGGAAAGCGGACGTAGCGGCTTTCTGTGATACATGTGTAAACAATTATGTAGAGCTTACTGATGGGGATGTTAACCGACCTGGTGCGGTTTATCAAGTAAAAGCGGATGCAGCGGAACCATTTAACACTGTGGCTGGAAAAGAATTTTCACTGATTTCTGTTACTCCAGTTCTAAATGCACCATTTGTCATCAATTCAGAGACTGTGAATGAAGATCTGAAAGCACAACTTCTTGAAGTGATGACATCAGATGAAATTACGAACAACGAAAAAGTCTTCGTTCCAGAGGATTCCGAGTTTTCAGGATTGTTTAAGAAGACAGCGGACGAGCGTTTAGTAGAAGTAGAGGACGCTTGGTTCAATCCAATTCGTGAGCTTTCGAAATAATTAACCAAATAGCAAGGAGAGTTAACCTATGACAGCCTTATTAGAAGTAAATCATTTGTCCAAACAATTTGGTAGTGATATGAAGGCATTATCGGATGTTAACTTCTTCGTTAATGAAGGAGAGTTTGTTTCGATTATCGGTCCATCAGGAGCGGGGAAATCTACTCTCCTTCGTTGTATTAATCGGATGATTGGTGCTACAAGCGGAGAAATTACTTTTGATAACATGAACGTGATGAATCTGAAGAAAAAGGACTTAAAAAAGGTCCGAACCAAAATTGGAATGATCTTTCAGCATTATAATCTAGTCAATCGCTTAAGTGTGATCGAAAATACGCTTCATGGAAATTTAGGGAAAAAATCAACATTGGCTGGAGTTCTCGGTCTATATAGTCAGGAAGAAAAGGAGCAGGCTGTTAACATTCTACATGTTCTTGGTTTAGACGAACATATTTATAAACGGGCGGATCAATTAAGCGGCGGTCAAAAGCAGCGAGTTGGAATCGCTCGTGCCCTTATTCAAAATCCTCGGATGCTTTTGTGTGACGAGCCGATTGCATCACTTGATCCTAATTCTGCCAAGATCATAATGGATCACTTGAGAAACATTTCAAGGACCATGGGTATTACTGTTCTCGTGAATTTGCATCAAGTGGATGTGGCATTGAAGTACTCGGATAAAATCATTGGGATTAACCATGGTCAAGTCGTTTATAATGGCTCGCCTAAAAACATAACCAAAGAAGATATTCAGCGTATTTATGGATCCGAAGCGGAAGATCTTATTTTTGATATAGGAGGCATCCATGCGAGCTGATTATTTTGCAAAAAAGAAACGAAATTCGCTCTTGTTCCTATCCCTCGTAGGTGCTGTCACGATACTTGCCATTATCATCACGGAGTACAATATCGCCAAAGGCTTTACTTCACTTCCAAAAG
The DNA here is from genome assembly GCF_030348765.1 of Neobacillus sp. CF12. Lineage (GTDB taxonomy): Bacteria > Bacillota > Bacilli > Bacillales > Cytobacillaceae > Neobacillus. The sequence continues at coordinate 4,389,893 of NZ_JAUCEU010000007.1, forward strand.
CTGTGGAATGGGGCTTGGGAAACTTTTATCCAACACAAGAATCATTAACGAAGCTACCTGATATTCTGGATAAGTTAATCGAAACCCTGTTGGTTTCGATTGCAGCCACTACTACGGGAGCTGTTGCGGCATTACTATTTGCCATTCTTGGATCGAATACGACGAGAGTAAATGCCTTTTTTGGAGGTATTAGCAGAGGAATTGCGACCATTTTTCGAAATATCGACGTGGCAGCCTGGGCTATGATTCTACTATTTTCATTTGGTCAAAGCTCATTAACAGGTTATTTTGCCTTGTTTTTTGGTTCGTTTGGCTTTTTAACAAGAGCTTTTGTTGAAACGATTGATGAGGTCAGCGGAGGCTCGGTTGAAGCGTTACAAGCAACTGGTGCGGGTTACTTTGCGATTATCTTTCAGTCGGTGATTCCAGCAAGCCTTCCACAAATGATCAGCTGGATCTTATTCATGATTGAAACAAATATAAGAAGTGCCACCCTAATAGGTTTGCTTACCGGCTCAGGAATTGGGTTTACTTTTAACTTGTATTATAAAAGTCTAAATTATGATGTCGCTTCTTTGGTTGTCGTCGTCATTATCGCAGCTATATTATTCATTGAATCTGTATCTAATTATGTCAGAAGGGCGGTTTTGTAATGGAAGCAAATCAACAATTAACCTCAGCAAAACAATTACTAGACCCGCAACTGCAAAAAAAAATAAGAATTAAAACCTTGACTAAATCCTCTGTGGTTATTAGAAGCACACTTATCACCCTAGCACTTCTATCGGTTTACGCATTTTTTAGTTTTGATTACAAACAGCTTGATATTGGAGAAGCGGTTTTATCTACTTTGGCGAATCTAAAATCAATGTTTCTAGAGCCACATCTTAAACATTTTACCTTTACCCATGCGCTTTATCAGGTCTTTGTAACGTTGGGACTAGCATTCTTAACGACTTTGTTTGGAGCCATAATCGCTGTGTTTTTGGGATTACTGGCCGCTGAAAATCTGACGAATAAACGAGTTTCTTCCGTGGTTAAGGGAGCTGTTGCTTTAATAAGAGCCGTTCCGACCGTTTTGTGGGTGTTAATTTTTGCGGTGGCTGCAGGTCTCGGGAGTGTAGCGGCTGTCATTGGGATGACGTTCCATTCGGTAAGTTATTTAGTGAAAGCATATTCTGAGTCCTTTGAAGAATTAGACAAAGGCGTCATCGAAGCCCTTCAAGCAAGTGGAGCAAACTGGTGGCAGATTATCTTTCAAGCTGTTATTCCATCTTCTCTCACTTATCTGATTTCTTGGACGTTTCTTCGATTTGAAATTAACTTCGCAGTTGCCATCGCCATGGGTGCAGCCGCAGGTGCTGGTGGAATCGGATTTGACATGTTTATGGCCAGCAGTTTCTACTTAGATATAAGGGAAATCGGGGCAATCACCTATTTTGTCTTAGCCATAGCCATCCTTCTTGAAATGGTAGCGATCCGATTTAAAAAGAGGCTCAAGGTCAATGGGTAAGGTCAACATCTAAGCGTATTAAAGAATTCTTATCATATAATATGGCAGTTTGGAAGCTTTGGGGAGGTATAAAAATACCTCTCTTTTATTTTTTTAGCCATGGGTAGCCATGGTATCCATGGGGACGGTTCTTGTGGTCGGCGCTAGCCAAAAAAACCATGAGAACCGTCCCTGTGGTTTTGGTTTTTATCACAATTGGAGTAGTCGGGTTTGCCACGTGGGTGTCGGATAGCATATTTGCGAAGTATTTAGATTTAGTTGATTTTGGTGACCCAAATGTCGTAGGAATAGGTGAGTTTATCACTTACAACTTCGTTCCTTTGTCACTTTCAGTTATTTATTTGAATTATTTAAATAGAGATCATAAATGGAAATTGGTTATTATATTTACGGTTATTTGTATTTTAATTGAATGGGTTGTGGTTAAGGCAGGTTATATGAAACTTACTCATTGGAATCATCTGTATAGCATTCCTATATTCATTCTCGTGTATCGTTACATCCTGCCACTACACTCAAAAATAATAAAATGTAATAAAGAACATCTTTAACAAACGGGCGTTATTCCAAGAGGGAGTAACGCCTTTATTGATATAGTGCCTTTCGCATTTCGACTTCCTCCTTACCACACTTTAGCGGAAAAGATTGATAAAAAAAAACCAAGAGAACCGTCCCTGTGGCAGGAATTATAGTAAAATGGAAATAATTAGTTTCATAGGAGTTGAATGGATGGTGAATGCAAGTTTGGTCGCCGATTTGCTTGGGAAGCTTGAGGAAGAAAAGGACCAATGGATTTACAATGCGATTGAGCGGTTTGATGGTCAAAAGGTTGAGAAGGGTCAGGGGCTAAATGAACCTGAAAATCAAATTGTGCTCATTAAAAAAATCGAGCAGGGCATTCGCCAGCAGAAGAGTCTCGAACTCGAGCAGCTAGAGATTGAGATGAAGACGTTGGAAGAAGGCATGCCGGATAAACAGCGAACGCTTGAAAACTTGGAGTCCACCGTTGATTTTTTGCAAAAGGAAGTTGCGCTTTACGAGGGTGAACTGGGGCGCTTGGATAAGATTCAGTTGGAAAAATTCCAGTGCTTGTTAGATGAGAGGTTTGAATTTGATAAAAAGAATCAAGTAGTATTTAAGGAACGAAAAATATCCAAGTTAATGGAGAGTTATCAACTGGTTGAGATGGAAATGCTAGAGTTTTATCAAAAGCAGCTTTCTGAGATTTGGCTGTTGTTGACGCGGAGCATGGAGAATACCGCTACCACCGCTAAGTTTGATTTTGAAATCAATCCACCAATAATGGGTTTGGGTTTGAAGCATGGCCGGGGCTTGGATCACTATATAAAGCTAGGAAATTTTGAAGAGGATTTTCGGATTGTGCATGATACATTGGCAGGGAATAACAATCGTGTTTACGAATATTATTTCAACCAGATTAACCAGTTTCAACTGAATGCTAAAGCAGAGATCATGCAGCTATTTAATAGAAAGAACGAGCACAGGTTATTAGCTGAAGAAAAGTTACTAGAGCTGCGGGAAAAGAAAAAGCAAAATGATGCGCGTTTTTTAGAACTCCAGGATAAGTTGGAAAAAGCGAAGCAGGAATGGGAACGGGATTCGCTGCGGCCCAAAGTGCTGGAGGATATTTTAAAAGAAGAGTTTGTAAAAGCTGTGGCAGGGTGGCAGGAGAAGTTGTTCGCAAGGGATACTTCTGATGAGGAACGCTGGGTCTATCACCAGTACTGCCAAATTATTCTAAAGCAAGCGGAGAGGATTATTGGATATGAGTACTTCTAATACCATTGATGAGAACTATCAAGAGGCGATTCAATCACTTAAGAAAATTAATAACGAACTTTTCTATGATGACCTGAAGAAGTTGATGAAAGACCGTGAAGAAACTATTGCGGGACTTAGTGAAGAGGTCTATGAGTCTATTGAAAATATGCAGAGATCGATGAACACCTTTCCTGTTCAGGTTAGTGATCAGTTGAAGGAAGAGGTCTTTGACCCGCAGACTCAGTTGTTTAATCAGGGGATGGAACGGTTTGATGAAAATATCCTGGTACTGGAAAAAAAGATTGCCTTTTGGCACCAGCAATACCAGGAATATATGGAGAAGACGGAAAAACTGTTGGCTGATGCCAAAGGGTTTCAGCAGGAAGATCAAGAGTTTATCGTCAAAGAGAGTGAAAGGGTGCTGAAGGTTGTTCGGCAACTGACGGAAGATTTGAGTGAACAGTCGGCCGTATTGAATGTGAAATATGAAGTGGTGAGCGAACGATTAGGTATGATATTAAAGGATCTGACGTATGTTAGAGACAGACAAAAAATCGAATTTCAGGAACAACATGAGCTGGTTGTTCAGGTCCAAAGAGATTTAAAGGATAAGTGGGAAGAAAAGTGGAAGCAGAGTGTTGAAAGTAGTGTCCGGAGAGAACGAGTGTTTAAAAAGTGGCTGATGGGGCTAGCAGTTGGACAAGGAGTTTCGGTTTTATTGATGGTTTTGTATTTTATTTTGAAGTAAGGTGGAAGGCTTGTTCTTGGAATGAGGGTAGGTCTATTTTTTAAAAAAATTGGTCGTTTAATTTCTTGTAAAGGTGGGTAATTAAAAGGGGAGTAGATAACTTGCATCTCTATTTTAGTTTTTATTAATTGGTCGTATTGGAGTGGTTCAATTTTTAAGAGATTGTAACTATTGGACTATTTTCACGAAAACAGGAAACGTTTTCAATGTTTGAAACGTTTAATAGATAGAGCTAATTTTGGGAGGTAATATAAAGATGAAGCATGGTTTAATTTTGATCACTTTTTTGATGTTAATGGCTGCGTGTTCTTCAGAAGATGTTTCTCAGAGCAAGGTAGATACTACCAATGAATTACCTCCACAAACTATCACCTTAGAGCCAACCCAATTGATTACTGAAAATGAAATGATTGAGAGCAGTCAAGATATTCAACTGACAAACAGTGTAAATAATAACAATGTTAAAAACGAAAGTATAATTTCTTCTCAAACGGTAGAAGAAGAGGAACCTGAAATTCAAACCCTATCACAGGAATCCTCGGAACCTCTAGTGGAGGCAAAGGAAGAAACACCTGCCGAGGATTACATAATGATCGGAGATACGAAATATATTAATTTGATGCATGAAGAGAAATTTCAGGAATGGATAAGTGTTGCGGAGAAATATGGGGCAACTCTTTATGCGATTCCATATTCTGATGTTTTTGCCATTATGAAAGATGAAGAGGTGCTCGTCGGTATGAGCACTGGGGTTGCCAGTGCTACGGCAAACCATATTGATATTCTATGTGATTTGATGGTAGATCAAGGAGAGACTGCAGAAAAAATTATAGAAGGTATCAAACAGGTAGCTCAAACGGGAGAAAGTATTCACTTGGTAGGTCCACAGGAATTTGGCGATGATTTTACAATTGAAAAGCAGGATGAGTGGATCGTCGTTTCATGGTGAGGAAGAAGGGGAGGTTTTCTAGCCTCTCTTTTTTGTATGAGTGAAAAATCAATAAATTGGATATATAATGAAACTAATTGCATTTCTCAATGCAGAAGCTTATACCTTAAAAAGTTTGTTACATAACAAGGACACCTCTTAAAAGAAAGGTTGATTTGTAATGAAGAATTCTCTAAAAGAGAAGGCTGTGTTATTTTTGCAACTGGCTGCATCGGGGGAAGTGCACGAAGCATACCAAAGGTACACTGGATCGGATTTCCGCCATCATAATCCCTATTTCCGTGGAGATGCTAACTCTCTAATGCTCGCAATGAAAGAGAACGCTATCAAGAATCCTCATAAAGTCCTTGAGGTAAAACGTGTAATGGGAGATGGGGATCTTGTGGCCGTTCACTCTCATGTAAAGCAAAACCAAAATGACCTTGGGATAGCTGTTGTCCATATTTTCCGCTTCCATAACAACCTTATCGTCGAACTATGGGATGTGGGTCAGCAGATACCGGAGAATTCTCCTAATGAGAATGGCGTGTTCTGATGCAGAATATTGTTGTTATGAAACTGGGTTTTCTTTGAACAAAGAGTTGTGGTGGTGTTATAGTATATCGCAGTTGAGCCATGAGAACCGTCCCCATGGCACCTATTTTTTTTGAGGAGGAGTACCATGAAGAGTTTTGAAGAGAAGTTGGATCAATATGCTGAACTCGTAGTTAAGATAGGTCTAAACATTCAAAAAGGACAGAGATTACTAATCAATTCTCCTATTGAAAGTGCTGATTTCACACGGAGAGTAACGAAATATGCTTATGAATACGGGTGTAGTCGAGTGTTTGTCGACTGGGTTGATACTGATTTGAATAGAATACATTATTTAAACGCATCGGATGACGTTTTAAAAAATTTCATCCAACCATGGGAAATTGATAAGTTCAATAGCCTGGCAGATCAGAATGATTGTATGCTATATATTGCAGGTACCGATCCTAGTGCATACGCAAATATCCCACCTGAACGTATTATGTACGTTCAAAAAAATGGGGCTGAAAAACTGCAAACCTTGTCTCAAAAAAGACTAAGGGGGGAAGTGCCCTGGGCGATCATCGGTGTACCAACGGAAGCTTGGGCAGTAAGTATTTATCCAGAGTTGCAAAAAGATGAAGCCGTATCTGCTTTATGGGAAGCGATTTTTAAAACAGTAAGAGTCGATCAACCAGATCCAATCGCTGCGTGGCAGGAACATTCAGCTACCCTTACAAAGAAAGTGGATTATCTGAACGAACAAAAGTTTAAGACGCTTCATTATAAATCAAAAGGAACAAATCTTACAATCGATCTACATCCTGATCATAAATGGATAGGTGGTGGACATCAATCCACTTTTGGTACCACCTACATTCCAAACCTTCCAACAGAAGAAGTGTTTACGACTCCTCATAAATTAGGAGTAAACGGTACTGTCGCTAGTACAAAACCTTTATCTGCTTTAGGAAACTTAATCGAGAACTTTACACTCACGTTTAAAGAAGGAAAAGTGGTGGATTTTTCTGCAGAAAAAGGATACGAGACGTTAAAACAGCTTCTTAGTATGGATGAAGGTATGTTATACCTTGGTGAAGTAGCGCTCGTCCCACATGATTCACCGATTTCGAATTCGGGTATTATCTTTAATAATACATTGTTTGATGAAAATGCCTCTTGCCACCTGGCGATTGGAAACGCCATTTCCATGGCACTTAATGATGCTAAAAATATAAGCTTAGAGGATTATGAGAAAAAAGGCATTAACCATAGCAATGGACACACTGACTTTATGATTGGTTCAGCCGACCTCGAGATAGAAGCTGAATATCATGATGGAAGAAAAGTTCCCCTGTTTAAAAATGGAAACTGGGCTTAAACATGACAGGGGGACGGTTCTGGTGGCTTTTTGAGCCACCAGAACCGTCCCTGCGGTGTCATTCATGTTGTGATTGGTAAATAAATCTCTACTTCTTCCACACCATTTTCCATTGGATGGTAGGTTTCGATAATATAAGCTTCAAGATCCCTTTTATATCCTTGGTTATTTGTCCACTTCAATAAAATGTTATGTAAGTTACCGATATTATTTATTTCGCCCCTTGTCGTGACATAGTCGTGTGTCGTTTCGATATAATCCATCCCAACTGGAACTTTATTTAGAGGCTCATTAACCATTACTCCTACATAATAGTTACCTTCCAGATGGTCGGCATCCCTTTTAGGTTCGAAGAGTGCTATTTCAGTACCCGAATGATTTTCAATTTCATCTAAACGACCTAGAAATTGTTGGGCAAGTTTTGGAATCTCAGTACCAAAATGAGCAAATGTTCCACTGCCTTTTATGCCTAAAACTCTGAATGTTTTCTTAACTGTTTTACATTCCATCAACGATCCTCCCAATGATTAAACATCACTTGTATTCTAGTTTTCTTCAATTATAAAAAATCTATTGGCAAACTCCTAAAGGATTATCATCCGGATCATAGAAAGTAAAAAATTTTGTGGTTCCTTCTCCACCAATCGGATTCACTTTTACATTCTTTTGGAGTAACAGTTTGTGGGTTTCTTCTATATCGGTAGGAATGAAATTATAATATTTCCCCACCCCAAATTTATTTTCTGGAAACTTCATTGGTTGATGATTTAACGTTCTAACCAGACATACTACTGTCGGAGATTGTTCTCCAATCTTCATTACAGCTGCCTCTTCTTCTATGTAGATTACTTTAAATCCCAATATATCTTCATACCATTTGGCTGATCGTTCCGGGTCTTTAACAGGTATAAAAACTCCTTCCATCCCCCTTAAAAGTGGATTGGCCATATATTCTACCTCCTTGTGGGATTTGTATTAAATTTACATTTCGATAAATCTTTGAAAGTTCCTCCTCCAGATTTTTATTAAACAGCACCCCGTCTCATATCATTTTATTGAAACAAAGGGTGGCTGTAGTGTTGAAGTATATCGCAGTTTGACCATGAGAACCGTCCCCATGGTACCTCAAATTAACACAAAACAATTATTTTATAGGGTGTCGTTTGGGCTGGAATGCTGAATGTGGCAGGGCCATATACAACAAGAAGATTTCGGTTAGCAGGACTCAATGTAAAAGATTGATCGTTTTGTAATAATAAAGGAGTATAACTGGAGATATTCAATTGTAACTGACCATCGCTACTCACGAGCTGGCTGTTAAAATAGTCTACCTTTACATTTTGATAAGGGTTATTTTTTACAATTATGAGTGCTTGATATTGTGGCGGGTAAATAAGAATAACAGGTACATTGACATCATAATAACCCGTTACATGGTCTCCAACTGAAACCATAACACGGTCAAGAAAATACGTTGTTGGACTTATAACGAAATTTACGATTGAACCCTCTTCTCCTACTAAGGACATTAATTTAAAACATCCATTTAACTCCTCATCTGAACCTGCTAAATAATCCTGAATCATTGTCACTGTTCCCGAAAAAGAACCGTATTTCTTCATTATTTCCCCTCCATTTTGATGAATCCTTAACCCAATCCAATCCTCCGGAAACTTCGAGAGCGAGGAGCGTATAATATCTTAATTTTTAATTCAGTTGGTCTTATTAATTTTATGATGCAAGTAATTAGATATTCTTAATGAAGGCTGGATAATGGACCGTTTGAAAAAGATGAGGGTCGTCCTCATGAAAAGGAGTATGCTATGTATAACTATTATTCTAGGACAACGATGAATCAGGACAGTATTGTTGCGTTTGCACGTGGTGATGTAACGGGGGATCGAGTACCTGATAATGTCTATTTAACCGGAATCAAGACCCCAGCTAGTCCATTTACCCAAAATATCACCCTGAATGTTCAAGATGGAAGGACTGGCGAGGTAAGAAATGTTCCGCTTCGTGAAAATGCCGGCTACAATCCTACGATATTCTTGGGGGATTTTACTGGCAATAGAGTAGATGATATTTTAATAAGTATTGCTACAGGTGGCAGCGGGGGAATCATGTACCACTATATTTATTCTTTTTTGGAAAATACCCCTCAATTACTATTTGATTTCAATGTATACAATGAGCAATACCAATATGAAGTTACGTATCAAGACCATTTCAAAGTGGAAGTGGTCAGTAAGATTAATAATAAAAAGTACTTAATAGACATTTCAACAAGAGGTGCTGAGTATTTAAATGAAATATATGATGCAAACGGTAAACTGAAAAGTCCTATTACTGGTTTCGTAAATCCTCTAAGCGGCTTATATCCCGTAGATTTTGATTCAAATAGAGTGTATGAGCTTTTGGCGTATCAAAAAATTGCAGGAAGATATAATGCGGATTCTTTAGGGTATGTTTTGAACACTTTAGGATGGAAGGATAATAGGTTTGTTTTGCAAAATCAAAATGTAGCGATCTAGGATGTTAATAAAAGATCAAATATCTCTCATTTTCAGTGACTGTACTAAATAGTACAAGAGTCATAAGGCTATATCAAATCGCATATTATTTGATAATCGTAGCATTATCTTGTTAATGAGGGGGGAAACAGAGTTGAAAAAGTTTCTAAGCGCAATACCATTATCATTTCAACATTTGTTTGCGATGTTTGGTGCAACCGTTTTGGTGCCGGCCCTCACCGGTCTTGACCCAGGAAGTGCACTTATTGCCAGTGGTGTAGGAACGTTGATTTTCCATCTTATTACACGCGGAAAGGTACCTACTTATCTAGGTTCATCCTTTGCTTTTATTGCTCCACTTGCGTTGTATGTTGGGGAGTTGAACTCACCGGGTCAAGCCGTGGCTGGTCTTATCAGTGTATCCGTTGTTTATGCACTCGTATCACTCATTATAGCAACTGTTGGCTTTGAAAAAGTGCGAAAGGTGATTCCGCCAGTCGTCGTCGGACCGGTTGTCAGCATTATCGGGCTTGCCTTGGCGACAACGGCTGTCACCAATATGGCATCGGTAAGTTGGGATGCTGCCATCGTGAGCCTTCTTGCTGCCATTATTGCGACAATAGCTGGCACCAAGGTGATCCGTCTCTTTCCGATCATCATCGGACTTTTAGTCGGGTATGTTTATTCTGCTGTGCGCGGCTATGTTGAATTTCAAAGCATTGCGGATGCACCTGTTTTCGCGCTGCCGCATTTTGTGATGCCGGAGTTCACATGGGCTGTCATCCTTGGCATGGCACCGATTGCACTTGTTACCATTATTGAAGACTTAGGTCATATGTTTGTATTAAACGAAATCACTGGAAAAGACGTAACAAAAAACCCTGGCTTCGGGCGTATTCTTGTGGGGAATGGTCTTGCTACCCTTTTCTCCGGATTCATCGGTGGACCGGCGCAAACCACTTATGCTGAAAACCTCGGGGTTCTAGCCATCACACGCCAGTTCTCCAGTAGGATTATTCAAGGCGCTGCGGTTCTTTCGATTCTTCTTGGCTTGTTCGGTAAAGTTGGAGCGGTAATCCAATCCATTCCCGTTGCCGTGATGGGCGGCATATGTATCTTGTTGTTTGGTATGATTGCTGCAATGGGGATCCGTCATCTCATTGAGGAAAAAGTAAGTCTTGCTAATATGAAAAATTTAGTCATTGTTGCGATCATCTTCATTATAGGAATTGGATTAGCTCATAATGGTATCGCCTACGCTACCATTGCGGGATTGCTCATCCATTGGCTCGTACCCGATTTCACAACAAAGAACGAAAACGATTTGGCGACAAAGAACGAAAATTAAAATGAGAAATCCATTCCAACCATTTGAGCGGAATGGCTTTTTTTTTTGAATCAATCGTTTGATTAAAATAATTATTGTCTTAAATCGTCTACGATTGTAACAATCTAACCCTTGATGATGAATTTTGGAACTTACATTTAGGAAAGGAATCTTGTCCTCGACAAAAAATTTCCCGGAAAACAATTCAAAATTCGTTTTTTTAAAGGGGGTAAGGCTGTTTTAATCAAACGATTAATTGGATAGATGGTTAGCAGACTTTGTCGGAAAGGGGTGTATGTTGACCAATGTTATCATGCTCCAAACTCTATTCCGGACAGTAAATAAGGAATGGCTGGTTTAATAAATTCTTCCGGCGGGATTTTCATCCCCATACGCTTCCATTCTACAGAAGCCCCGTAAATCCCCCAACTTAGTATGACAGCATTAAGTTTTAATGCCTCATCTTCTGCTGTTGCATTTTGATTTCCGAACATTTTGTAAAAAATCATTTCAAGCTGTTCTCGAATAATTCGGGCAATGGTATCTTCGTATCCTCGATGACAACGATTGGATAAAGACTTTTGAAAATTGGTGACCGCTATGAAAATATGAACGAACGCTTCTTCATTAAGAATGTCATTCTTATAGAAATCCCTATTCAAATTAACTAACAAAACTTCTGATAATGCCTTCTCTAATAAGTCATAGATATCTTCAAAATGATAATAAAATGTGGCACGATTTATCATTGCCTCAGTTGTAATATCTTTTACGGTAATATCCTTAAATTCTTTTTTAGCAGAAAGTTCAATGAATGAATCCATAATTAATCTGCGGGTACGGAGAACTCGAGGATCGGTCTTTGATTGAGTCATTTTGTAATCACTCCTACTTTTTAAACAATTTCATCAATGTGTTGTATATACGACGTATCTAAGGAACTATCGGTATTGATTTCTTTCATTATTTAATACAATGCAAGTATAAAGCAAATACAAACAACTATAAGAGGAGTGAATATTAATTGAAGAACAATAATATGATTTGTGATTTAGAAACAGGTGTGTGTGGAGTGGCAGGAGGGGAAGAAATGGAGATGATTGATTTTAATCAACCCAAAAAGTCGATTGAAGTTTATTATGTAACGGATCCTATTTGCTCCCATTGTTGGGCGATTGAACCTGTTCTTCGACGTTTTAAAGAGCAGTATGGACACTATTTTAATTTCCATCCGGTGATGGGTGGATTGCTGGAAAAATGGCATGATGGACCCATTGATCCTGCAAACGGAATTTATAAGCCTGCAGACGTTGCTCCTCACTGGAGGGAAGTGGGAGAACATTCACGCATGCCTATAGATGGATCACTCATGATTGACAATCCCGTGCAATCATCCTTCCCGCCTTCACGTGTTTATAAAGTAATTCAAAAAAATCATAATGATGCATTGGCTTATGAATATTTACGTCGCTCTAGAGAAGCTCTTTTCCCTTTCAATCAAAATATTTCAGAACGATCCGTTATGGTTGAAATTGTAAATCAACTTGGTCTTGATGGAGAAGCAATTGTAAAGGAAGCGGAACAGCCAGTAGGACAACAACTATTAAATGAGGATTTTGCGCTTACAAGAAGTCTTGGTGCTAGAGGATTTCCAACGATTATTATGATCAATGAAGATAACAAAGGTGTAAAGATTGTTGGCGGACGTCCGTTTGAATCCTATGTCGATGGATTAAAGCAGGTTCTAAGCAAGGAAGACCTGCAGCCAAACCCACAACCTTCTCTTACTAGCTTACTTGAAAAAGAAAAACTGTTATTTTCAAAAGAAATTGAAGTCATGTACAGTGTTGAACAATCGGAAATTAACGCTTTTGTTGAAAAAGAACTTTCACTAGGCAGTTATCAGAAGAAAGAAATTCTAGGGGAATCTTATTTTACAAAATAAAAAGGAGAATGACTTATGGCATACGTATTACAAGTGGATTTTACCATGAATGGACCATTCGGAGATGAAATGGCGGCGGAGTTTTCTGGTTTAGCACAAAGTATTAATGAAGAAGAAGGATTCATGTGGAAAATCTGGACAGAGAGTCCCGAAACAAACGTAGCGGGCGGGATTTATATATTTGAAACAAAAGAAACAGCTCAAACCTATTTAGACATGCACACAATGAGATTGGCTGAATTTGGAATCACAAATGTTAACGCAAAGATCTTGGCCATCAATTCTAAGCTTAGTGAAATTACAAAAGCTCCGGGTTTAAAATAATCACTTAAGGGGGGAGCACAGGTGGCTACTCTCTTTTTTGCGTGGTTTAGACAAATTGGTCATATTATCCATCAATACTCTTGCATTGCAAGGTATACTAACATATACTAAATATATACCTTGCAATACAAGATAGTGAGAGCGGTGAAAAAATGTCACAAACACAGATGATGAAGGGAATTTTGGATGGGTGCCTCTTGGCCATCATCGCTAGGAAAGAATGTTATGGATATGAGATGGCTGAAAGTTTAAGTGAGTATGGCTTTGATACGATTAGTGAAGGGACCATCTATCCATTATTAATGAGAATGCAGCGTGAAGGACTTGTTACGTCTGTCCTTAGGAACTCAACAGCCGGCCCAAAGAGAAAGTACTATTCGTTAACCAGCAAGGGGCAGCAGGAATTAAATGATTTTCAAACTAGATGGTTTCAGTTAGAGAAATGTGTGAATGCCGTTATTATAGAGGGGAGAGGTGGAGAACCTGGTGGACTATCAACTATCCAAAAAAAGTGAGAAATTTATCGATGATTTAAAGCTATACCTGTTTTCGAGTGGGAAGAACGACAAAGAGATTAGAGAGATTACCGAAGAACTTGAGGTTCATTTATATGAAGCCGAACAAAATGGCAAATCCATTGATCAAATTGTCGGTGCCTCTCCAAAAGAATATATGTTGAGCATATCGAGTGAGATGAAGAATGACTATCGGGCTTGGGCAAAATATGTTCCACTCATTATCATTGGTGCGATGTCATTTACGATTTTGGGTGACCTTATAAAAGGTCCATTAAGCTATAGTTTGTTAAAAATTATAGGAACGATTGTCAATAGTATCTTGTTCCTTGTGGGCGTTATGTATGCCTTTCGCTTTGTAGCGAAGAATCAAGTTTCGAAAATTAAAGAGTTTTTAATTTTTATGTTACCAATTATGTTTAGTATGCTATTTATCGGGGTTATATTAATAGTTGATTCAATGTATAAAACGCCGGTTATTGATTTTGGTTTTACAGGCAGTTTACTCATTGGATTTATTTTTCTATGTTTTATCATTTTCTTTTCCGTTTGGGCAAAAACAGCGGTGTTGCTAGTAACCTTAGTTGCACTTCACCTCCCAACCTATCTGCTTTCCTTCGCTGCTCTCACTACAGAAACACAACTCATTACCAGCATGATGGCCACTTATTTACTGATGGGTCTATATTTACTATATGTAGTGAAGAAGACGAAAAATAATAAGGAAGTAGTAGAATAGATTCATTCTAATTACAGGAGGACGTTATGGGTGAAGCAATGGATATAAGTTATGTTAAGATTAATGGAGGTATAGAAACAGTTTGGAATGCTATCACAGATGAGGAAATGCTCTCAAAATGGTATGTACCAGGTTCCCCTTGGGAAATTCCCAGTCTAAATGTCGGAGAAAAAGTTACGTTTACGTTAATGCCTAGTGTTCATAATAATCTTATAGAGAAACTGCCAATGTCGTTAACCATTAAAAATATAAGTCCTTATAAGGAGTTTTCCCTTTACTTGGATTCTCACCAAACGCTTATTTCTATTAGGTTAGAGGAGGAGAGCAATCGTACAAGAGTTACAATTAACTCAGGAGGCTTCGAGCAGTCTTTAGCAAATTTAAAGGCATTGATAGAAGGAGATGTAATACCTTATATTTAATCTGCTCTAACTAAATCAATAGCTCACCAAGGTTTTTTAGAAAAAAGATGTCTGAACTTATTACCGCCTAAGTAATGTAACTTCTGCCATCTTTTTTTTATCGTTTAAAGATTGGATGTTACTGGGTTGTTAACATTGCTTGTTTTATAGCTGGTCCCATTCATTACTTTTCAAAAAGAAGCCCTAAAAATCGGAATCTTGTTAATTTTATGATTTAATAGAGTAATACTGTAAAGTAGTGAAAAGGAGAGTGCAATAGTTGCTAACGAACCATTTAGACTTTAGACTTGAACCGCAATTAAAGGAATTATATGAGGAACACAAACGAAGGGCTGCCAAAATAGATTGGGGCTATCATGATTTCTTGCCTTGGGATAAAGCGCAGGATTTCCGAAGGGTACCTTGGAATCCTGAACAGGTATCACTGCCGCCAGGTGTGGTAACGGCAGTTGAGACGGCTCTTTTGACAGAGGTAAATCTACCTTGGTTTACCTCCCATCTAGACCAAACTTTCAAAGGATCGCTTTCTGTGATTAAGGATTTTGTTCATACCTGGACTGCAGAAGAAGATCAGCACTCCAACCTATTGGAAACGTACCTTTTGATTACAAGAAACGCAGATCCTAATCGCATTCGTCAATTGCACAAGCAGACGGTAGAAGGAGGGTGGGAGCCAGATTTCCATACCCCTTTCGAGACGATGGTCTATACGTCGCTCCAGGAACTCGCAACCATGGTTTTTTATTACAATGTTGCGAAGGTAGCAGGACCTCATGATAAAGAATTGGCTACGCTCCTAAGAAGGCTCGCCAAGGATGAAACGCTGCATTATGCTTTTTATCGTGATGTCATCAAGTTACACCTGCAATTGGAACCGAATTATTGCTACTATCTGGGTTATGTGATTAAGAATTTTCAGATGCCCGGGACTGTCATGCCTGATTTTGAAGACCGAATGGCCATTATTGCAAAGGAAGCCAATTACGGACCGCTTGAATATTTTGATCAAGTACTGGATGTCATTGTGGACTATTGGGACATTGAAAACCTGAGACCGATTGCTCCTGAAGCAGAAAAGGCACGACTGGATATTCTTAACTACCATGCAAGGCTAAAACGTGTAAGAGATCGATTTTATGCTAGTGTTAACCGCAAATAAATATCAATTTTAATTTTTTTAAATAATAGATGGCATAAAGGATTTAATTAATGAATTAAAGCACTCCTCCATATTAGGCAATTAAGTAGTTTCAAAAGTCTCTTCAAACATAAAGGCAGAAACCCACTATTTCTGAGTAAGGTTTCTGCCTATTATTGTTTTTAAGGGATATTATATTTATGTGTTATACCTTTAAATAAGATTCCCCATTTCTCTTGGTAAAAAGCTCTAACTTCTGACCGAAATAATTAATAAAATAATTTTTCCTGAAGGATATCGATTGCATGTCCAATCTCTTCTAAATCCTCTTTCGAAGCATTTTGTATCCGATCAAGGAACCGGCTTTCAATGGTAGCGAATGCTTCCTTCATTGCTACTTCCCCGTCTTGCGAAAGGCGAATGTATTGTTTTCGTCTATCTTTGCTATCGCTTATTTTTTCGATTAACTTTTTTTCGCTTAACTTGCTCAACTCGCGACTGGTATTTGACATAGTCATATGTAGACAATCGTTAATTTCACTAGCTGTCACCGGTTGACTAACGGCAATAAATTCAAGAATATTATATTGAACTTGCGAGATTGAATGTGGCTTAGCATCTTTCGTTAATTCATTTGTTACACGATGAACGGAAGTTGTAAATGATACGAGTTTGTAGAAAAGTTCTTTCTTGTCCATTCTCTCACCTCTTAATGACAAGATAACAAAATAGTTATCAAAAAACAATTATCACTTGATAACTAATAATAAGGGTGTTAAAATTTAGTTATCAGATGATAATTAAGAGGTGCCGTATGAGAATGCTAATCGTGTATACGTATCCCAATCATAATGGTTTAAATTATGCATTTTTACAAAACGTTATCAAAGGCTGTCAACAGAATCCGAATATAAAAGAGGTTCAGGTGTTAGATTTATATGATGAGGGTTTTAACCCCCTTTTAGTGTTTAATGGGCAAAAGCGAAGACGTGATATGCATACCGACCCTGCTATTGAAAAATATAGACAACAACTTAGTTGGGCTGACAAAATTGTTTTTATCTATCCGATTTGGTGGGGAAGGCCTCCCGCAATGCTTTTGGGATATATCGATCAATTATTTGCTTCCAACTTTGCTTATAAAGATTAAGAAGGGGCTTATCCCAGAAGGTCTTTTAAAAGGAAAGTCGGTTGTATGTGTGTCTACCATGAAGGGACCAACTCACTATCCTTTTCTTTGGTTGAATAATGCCCATAAAATTCTAATGAAAAGGGCCTTATTTAATTTTGTGGGAATCAAAAAAGTGAGGTTCTTTGAATTTGGAAATATGGAAAGCCCAAAGGGAAAACAAGAGCAAAAACTGGAAAAGGTTTATCAATATTTTAAAAAAGTAGTCAGTTAAGTAATAGAAAAAATGATTTGTGGCTGGACTAGGTTCAGTAAATCAGTAACTGCCCCCACGATTGGTGAGGGCAGTTTTTTATTTTTCAAAGTGACATGACACAGTTTGTTAACACACCTTTGCATAGTAACAAAATATCCACAGACATGTGAAAAATAATCAGATATACTAAGCCAAAAGATGAAGGACGTGATAAGTAATGAATAAAATACCTGTTATTTTTCAGGGGCAAGATTATCTGATCCTTTTTCAAAACGCTTCAGGATATTGCGAAATCATAAAAGCTGGGGAACCAGATCCCAAAAAGGAACTTGTACATTTTTCTGAATTAGTTTTAAAAAGGTAGTCAAATAAATGAAAAAATCGGAGAGGATCATATGCAAATTAAAGTATTAGAAAATTCAGAAGTCTGTTCCGTTATTTTTATTCGAGACTATTTGCAGTTCTATTTTGAAGGTGAGTTGACCAATGGAACGTTAACTACTTATTCACTGCCCATTTCAGTTGTCGATGGCAAGGTCTATGAAAATGGTACCATAGGCTACAGGGATTCCTTGTGCTCGTTTATTAATCGCACAGTGAAGGAATTTCAAGTACACAACGGTCAAAAGCTTATCCTGATTTTTGACAACGATGATAGATTAGAGGTCTCATTGGTAAAGGAGACCGTAAATGTACCAGAGGCTGCTATGCTGCGGGTTGAAAACCAGATTAATGTCTGGTAAAAGATCAAAGAAACTATGACTTACATGGAAAACTCCTTTCAACTGAAAGAGGGTTTTTATTTTTTGTTTATATAGAACGTAGTAACAGTAACTGAATAAAAAAATCAGGAAATCATAATCGATTCCTGATTCATATTCTTTGCCTAATAGACGACAACGGGCTCGTGGGTGCTTAGATTTTCATAAACGGATTTCATTACATTAACTGGAACGTTGACACAGCCACCAGATCCAGCTGCTACATACGCATTGCTTGCCCAATTTGTGCGCCAGCTGGCATCATGAAACCCTTGTCCGCTGTTTGTAAACGGAGCCCAGTAATCTACCTCAACCTCATAATTCGCTTTACCAACAGCACTGCCCTTAAGTGTGTAAGGTGTTCTTTTAAACAGGATGTACCAAACTCCTGGTGATGTATCTTCACCAGTGACGTGTTTGCCGGTCACAACATTCGTGGTTAGGACTAATTTCCCCTCTTTGTAAATCCAAATACGTTGTTCTGCAATCGATACTTCCGCATAGGTATCACCGATGCCATAGTTGGTTGTGGTTTCATACCCGTAGCCTTCATTACTCCAGCCATGTCCGATTATATTTGAAGCGGCAATCGATTTCTCTTCTATTTCAAAAGCTGCCTTTACAAGTTCTGTTTCTTTGTCCACATCTAATGCCCAGCCGTAGCCTTGTCCTTTAACGGAAATGACGGAACCTGAGTGGGTCTTAAATGTGAAATCTTTATCTAATGTGGATTGAGTACTATTTATTTCAGCGATTTTCTTATGAATATCGCTTGGGTCAATAGTCACCTTCAAATCTTTTGACACCGTGGCATTTTTAATTAATTCGCTGCCCTTTAGTGTATGAACTTTATCCTGTACCTTATAATCAACCGATTGTTGAAGGAGTTCTTGCAGCTTTTTCTCCTTGTCTTTTACAAGCGGACTGTCTTCCTTGATGGGCTGGATAAAGACTGGATTAAGCTGGACATTACTCGTAAACTTCTGCTCGTCAAATTCCTTTAATAGGCTGGCGACATCATACTGTTCGCCATCTTCACTTGGTGAAACAATAATTTTTCCTTGTTCCAAGTAAACATCCGCGTCTTTAGGTACTTTTAGGTTCTTATTCATTGATAAGAGTTGTTCTTCCACTTGTGTTTTCAACTCTTGGCTCCGATACGGATCTGGGTTACTTGGCATTAATGAGTAAGCTTTTTCCTTTAGTGAAGGGAATAGTGTCTTCTGGTTTTTTAATACTTTTTTCACTGCGGGCAAATCTTTATCGGTAATACCCATCGACGTATCGTTACCGTCTACTAACTTTTGATGCCCAATATACACTTCGTTTTTTAGTACAGATGTTTTTAACTCTTCAAGTGCCTGATCGGCAGTCATTCCACCGACGTTTATGTCATTAATTGAGATATGTGCATTAAAGTGAGTGGTTTGGTAATAGCTGATTGCCGCAAAAACAAGTGCAATAATAATGACGATACTTGTTGCAATAAACTTCCAGTTCCCATACCATTTAGGTGACTTTCCTGATCGTTTATCCAGTTCTAATTCTGATTTATTAACGGTACTTCCCATAACGCTTCCCTCCGAAACCATATATTCCATCTTTTGCTTCCAAAAATTTATTAATATTAACTAATGAATTTCCATTATATTACTTTTTATTTATTTTTTCACTACTATTTTACTATACTTCATAGGGAAAATTTTGTCGTTATTTGAGAGTGGATTACAACTTATCTTCTTTTTAATAGACATAGAGATGGAATTTTAGCTGAAATAGGAGGAAAGATGGAAGATGATAGGTTGTAATTGGTGAAAAATGGTAGAATAATAGTATTGGTCGATATGAAAGGAGCATGCCTAAAGTATGTTTCTAATGGGGGAATTTACTTGAGTAAGAAAAGAACAAAAAAGCAACAAAGACAATTAGAAGATGGGATAAAATTGTTACTTATATTGGTGGCCATGGCTTCTTTTAAGCTTACCCAAAACCTTTATGCAACAGGAGTGAGTGTAGGTGCAGTCCTACTATTAATGATTGTCCTGGCTGTATTAAAAAATAAAAAGAAAATTGAGCGGCTGAGAAACTCTGGCATTGAAGATATTGACAAAATGGATGGTATTCAATTTGAGCATTATCTCAAGGAACTTTACATTTCTAGAGGATATGCTGCAGAAGTAACGAGTGCCAGTGGCGATTTTGGTGCTGACCTGTTGCTTAAGAAGGATGGAAAAAAGATTGTTGTCCAAGCAAAACGATATTCGAAAGATGTAGGCATAATAGCTGTTCAAGAAGTTATGGGGGCAAAATCTTACTATCAGGCGGATGAAGCATGGGTTGTTTCGAATAACTATTTTACCAAAGCTGCAAGAGGACTAGCGGATAAAGGACAGGTGTTACTGGTGGATAGGGATGAGTTGGTTGAGTATATTCTCTTATTAAATCCGGGCAGTGCAACGCAAGTTCCGTCAAAGATGATTCAGTCTAAATCTAGCAGTTTTAATGGAACCTGTAGCAAATGTGGCAGCCCTATGATCGTAAGGAAAGGAAAAAGAGGAGAATTTCTAGGATGCAGTAGTTTTCCAAAATGTCGAAATACAATGGATTTATCCATTTAATTTGTATAATATCGTTGAGCTTTTAATAGATATATTTTTTTGTGAAACTTTTACGTTTAGGAACCCGTAAGAAGTAATTACCAAAATATACAAGAATTTTAAAAAAGGGGTTACGGTGCAAGAATGAGCAAAAAAGATAAATTCAAGGAAAAAGTAGTCAGTTGGTTTTTTGTAGATGAAAGCTTAAGTGAAGAAGAGAGACTGGCAGAAGAAAGAGCCGAGAATGTAATGCTTTGCAAGGGTTTTTCTTCATTTTTTCTTATCAGTGCCATCACTATTTTCGTGTTATTTTTTATAGGAAAATTTAACATCTACGATGGTTTCGGAGCAGAGCTCTTAATGTTCACTATTGTTTTCGGTCTGGGGGCATTGTATTTCGACTGGGAGATAAGAAAGGCAGACAAGAGTAAGACGGACGATTAATAAAAAAAGATTCGGCATAATGCCGAATCTATGAAAAAGGATGGTATGAGAGATGGACTTAGGAGGTCTTCTCATAAAAATATCTTACTACCTAATCATGAACAAACTATTAACAAAGGTTGACGGGGTTGTTAAATATTACGACTACCTACCTCAAATAAAAGAGACCGGTTTCTACCTGAAACCGGCCTCCTTAGATTAAACTATCTCATACTCCATAACATTGCGATCGATTACGCGCGCTCCTTTTACTGAAACATAATTACCTGTTGCTGAAGTAAATACTCCAGATGCGATTATTTCTTCCATTGCCTGCTTCACAACACCTTCCTCAATCGGTTCCTTCGGATTTTCTATTGAAAGACGAGCAGATTTACCTAACTCTGTAACAAATTCCAACTCTAATGTTTTAGCCATTACATTCACCTCCTATCATCATCTATTTTTCCATTACGCTAGTAAATCAGAATTGTCGACTCTCTCCACATTGCTAAGATTGTCATTGGACAAACCACTTACGGCTTGTGCTGCTTGATAAAGTTGATCGGTAGTAGCTGACTTCTGAATGTTGTTAAAGGTCTTTGCTTTTAAAAGCGGTTTACCATCATCATCAATGCCCATTTGGAATACCAAACGTAACTTAGTTGTTTCTAAAACTGCTGTTGCCATTGTTATCACCTCCTTTCACCCTTTATATATAGAAAAGTCGGGTAAAAGGACATGGTGATTGAAAATAAATTTATAAGAAGAAGAAAGTCGTCGAATGTTCGGATACTTTCAATAAAATAATCGTTCATATATATTGTTAATGAATAGGCGAAAGAAGAGGGGATATTTAGATGAAATTAAAGAAGATACACCATATTGCAGTGATCTGTTCTAACTATGAAGTTTCAAAAGACTTTTATGTACGGATTTTAGGGCTTACTCCTATAAGGGAAGTGTATCGTGAGGAAAGGGAATCGTATAAACTTGATTTAGAGGTAAATGGACAATACCAAATTGAATTGTTTTCTTTTCCGGACCCTCCAGTTCGGGTCAATTATCCAGAGGCAGCAGGATTGAGGCATTTGGCGTTTGAAGTGGAAAATATCGAAGAGGCAATTCAGTACCTCACCTCCGTGGAAGTGAAAGTAGAGGATATTCGAATAGATCCCTGGACACAAAAGAAATTTACCTTCTTTGCAGATCCCGATGGGCTGCCTATTGAACTTTATGAATGTTAATATCGTTGCCCACTAAAAAAGGTAAATCACAGTGATTTACCTTTTTCGTATCATTATTTTTTCTCTGATACAGCAAAGTAATTTTCTTCATTATCCGCGAAGTTTAAGAAGTTAATCATCGACAAATAATTCACCTAGATACTCGGCATGTTCGAGATATTGCAACACAAATTCAGTCAAGGACATGGGGATTTTGGTGTCCTCTAGCCAATAATCATAACTTTTCGCGATGGTTTTCTTGATAAGGTCGTTGCCCAGCCACTTTTTGGCCCGTTTATGATCAAGGCTGGAGAGGACATGTGTCACTTCCTGGATACTGGTTATCCTGAACACCACCTTAAAATTGTGATTTCTCTACTATATGCAAAAGCAGCTGCCAGAATTTTAACTATTAAAACCTTACAAGCAATTTTTTAAAGAAATATTCTACTATAAATGACAAATTCCACTACCACTATATAATTACTGTGGGTATAGGAAGAACGCTGTCGAGATTTGATGATAGAAATTATTTCATTATAATCGTTTTTTAGGGTACTATTTTTATAAGTAATAAGACTTAGATAAGGAGTTTTTTATAATGACAAACGAAGACTTAATGGAGCAGATCGAAAGCTTGAGAAAAATGATGGTTTCTGTAGGTATTACCAAAGGATTTACTGCTACAGAAACAGTTAGTCTAAGTAAAAAGCTAGATGATTTATTAAACCAGTGGGTCTTATCTTCTTAAATGAATCACCTAAAGTAGTACTATGAAATACATAAAAAAAGAAGTGAATATAGCAGTATCTATGCGGTGTAAAGAAAATTAAACTCCCTTTTATATGAAGGGAGTTTAATTTTTGCTTGCTTTTTAAGGTAAGTGAGATTAAATGTTTGCTGCCAAGGAAATAGTATTATATGTAGATTTGTGATATTATTTAAAGCACTGTAGAAAGAGGAAGTGAACTGCTTGATTAACATTACCGTTCCAAAGCCAGACGTTACCATTACGAAACAAGACAATCCAGAGATGAGCAATATTTATGGTTTTACTGAATTTCATCTTATCACTCGTGAAAAGGGTGGTATCTTCATGTTTTATAATAAAAATGATGAGTTATTGTTTGTGGGTAAAGCTCGGAAGTTGCGCCCTAGAATCAAAAAGCATTTTGAGGATACCGTTTCGCCAATCAAAAATCATCGAGATGAAGTCACCAAAATTGAAGTTTGTGTAATCGAGGATCCGACACATAGAGAAATTTATGAGACTTACATTATTAACGAACTTAAGTCGAAGTATAATATCGACAAGGTATTTTTTAGATAAAGACTAAAAGGCAGTAGGGAAACCTATTGCCTTTTTATTATAGAAAAGGATGAGAACAATAGTGGATACCTTTATTTATACATACGCCAGTTATGAGGATGAACGGTCATTGCGTGCGTTGGAGATGCGCTCATTGTTTGGGTGTGAGTCTGAAACGAGTATTTTAGAAAGCGCTGTAAAAATAGATCCTAGTCGAAGTCCGTTTATGAAGGAACGGATTGGAGTGATTTATGAAGGGGATAGTCTCCAAGACCTTCTTGTGAATGTCGCAACCTTACACGTACCCGGAGAAACATTTAAAGTACTGTATGTAAAAAACGGCAGTGTGAAGGAAACGTTCGAGAGAAGGCGTGCGATTGAGAGAGAAGTTGGTTTGCAAATCAATGGTGTAGTGGATCTTCAGCAGCCTCAGCGTTTATATGGTGTCATGAACATAAATGGTAGATGGATTTTTGGTGATTATGTGGAAGGTGAATCGGTTTGGTTTCGCCATCAACAGAAGCCTAATCATTACTCGACCGCACTAAGCACGCGTGTGGCAAGAGCAGTAGTGAATATCGCAATTCCAGACCCAAATGGGGTAAAAGTGATTGATCCATGCTGTGGAATTGGGACGGTCCTGGTTGAAGCCCTGTCGATGGGCATTGATATTGTGGGGAGCGACAATAACCCAGTGATTCTCGCCGGAACAAGAGCGAACATCAAACACTTTGGGCTTTCTTGCGAAGTGAAGTTCCTAGATATGCAAAATATCACCAATCATTATGATGTCGCGATTATCGATTTACCCTACAACCTGTGCTCCGTCCTATCACCTGAGGAGCAGCTTGAAATGCTTCAAAGTGCCCGGAGGTTTGCAGACAAAGTTGTCGTGGTGACCGTTGAACGGGTTGATGAAGTACTTCTCGAAGCAGGATTTGAAATTTTAGACAGAGGAGTTGCGAAAAAGGGGGGATTTACTCGGGAAGTGATTGTGTGTAGAAGTAGAATACCTTCTTATACCGTTTGAAGGGGTAAATGCCCATAACCCTGTTTCTGGAGGAGGTTATGGGTATTATTATTAAAGTTGATTCGAATTTTTTGTATCACCACTGATGAGTATTTATTCCTAATAATCATCAAAATCATAATCGGTGGTATGGTGTTTGTTTTTGTAAGGCGATATCATCATGGCGATGAAAAATATGGGGATAATCAGATTCAATTTTGGGTGGGTGAAAGCTAGTACCACCATACCTAAAAGCATCATAAGTGTAAGCGCTTTTCTATTTTTTTTCATCATCACTCCCTGGTAAAAACGTTGCCACTTTTCGTTGGGTTTCATTTTTCCAGGCTCTAGAATGAAGCCAATAAGGAAAAACAGTGCAAGTCCCGTTAGCATATAGTTCATAAACATGAGGATAAAGCTTAAAAATAATAAAAAACAATAAACCTGCTTTTTATATTTCATTCATTCCATCCCCCTCAAGATGAATAGGCAATGATGTTCTTTTTAATGGGTATTCAGGTGGCAGGTTATTTATTCTCTGATGCAGTTTCGGAGGAATCATAAAACTAACCTATAGATAGACAATAAGTGGCACTTTTATAGGGGGCATTTTTGTTTTGGCAGGACTATTTTTTAACCTCAGGTGTCTGGAGTGACCGAAAAGAAAAAAGATGAAGAGTTTCGGTCACTGCAAGGTGTCTGGAGTGACCGAAGAGAAAAAAGATGAAGAGTTTGGGTCACTGCAAGGTGTCTGGAGTGACCGAAGAGAAAAAAGATGAAGAGTCTTGGTCACTGCAAGGTCTCTGGAGTGACCGAAATGGAAAAAGAGAAGAAGTCTCGGTCACTGCAGGTGTCTGGAGTGACCGAAAAAAAAAAGATGAAGAGTTTGGGTCACTGCAAGGTGTCTGGAGTGACCGAAAAGAAAAAAGATGAAGAGTTTCGGTCACTGCAAGGTGTCTGGAGTGACCGAAGAGAAAAAAGATGAAGAGTCTTGGTCACTGCAAGGTGTCTGGAGTGACCGAAGAGAAAAAAGATGAAGAGTCTTGGTCACTGCAAGGTCTCTGGAGTGACCGAAAAGAAAAAAGATGAAGAGTTTCGGTCACTGCAGGTGTCTGGAGTGACCGAAATGGAATAAGGGAAGTCGTCTTGGTCAATGCAAAGGAAGGTATAATCAAAATAAAAAAAAGCAACGAACTTTCGCTGCTGTTTTTGTCTATACTTCATGCTTTATCTTAACACCTTTCCTAAAAACAAATCCCACTCTTTCAGTTGAAATAATTTTAAACAATAGTCCTTGTATAAAGATCGCAACTAGCAAGTAGTAATAGATCAGCTCTTGAGCAAAAAGGTAAAGTCCGATAAACGTGATAACAGAAAGAATTCTACCGATATTCAACATAATTTCTCTCATTACCATTGATTCCGTACGAAGTCCCGACTTTGGTAAGTCCTTAATTGTTCTAAACATAAAGCTAAAATAGGTAACGCCTAATAGTGCTTTACTGATCTCATTTACGATTAGGAAGATAAATACGGTCCAGATATTCATATGGAGAATCATCGGGATACAAGCTATGAAGTACATGATCCAGACGATAAGTAAGGTATAAGGTTCCCTTTCTCGATGGTTATACTTTGAATGCCATAGACTTGAAAGGACAGCGACACTCCCAAACAAAATCGAACTGATTCCCACAAGGAATTCATTGTTTACATTCATAAATAAGATGACTGTTGGGAAGAAACCTAGTAACCCCTCACAAATTCCCCAAATGAACCATCCCATCCACATTGGTTTTAAATTTGGCTTTCTGGTGTTAAATCTCCATAATAACGGTAGATACAAAGGCTTTTTGGCAGAGTTATCCTTTGGAAGGCGAAAACTAAGGAGTAGACCCGTTAAAAATAACAACAGAGAAAGAGCAAACACAAGATTGTAGCCCATTAAATCCAATTTAGAAATAATAAATCCTGCAAATGCGGGACCAAATGTATTGACTACGCCAAAGACGGCCATTTGTTTACCCATAAATTGTGAGCGGGAATGATTGTCTACCAAGTCGTAAATCAATACGAGATAGCCTAACCAATAGAAACCTGCAGCCGTTCCATTCAAAATACCGATTAACATCGGATAAGAAGCGGTTTGTTCTTGTAAAATAATAACAAGTAAGTAAAAAATCGCTGTTAAGCCTATGCCGATTTGAAAACTAAAGATACGGTCGGTCCTTTTTGAAAGCAAAGCACCAACAGCAAAAGATACTGTTCCAAAAAAGAAGGTTACCAGGATAAAGGAGGCATTGACTGTTAGATCATTTGAAAGTCTCCATAAATAAAGGTTTAAGAACAAACCTGACATCGTAGTGGCTAAACCGTAACACGCATGGATAATGAGTAATAATTTTTGTAATCGACTCACTTTGTTCCCCTCTATCCTTGTAAACTGATTTCAAATCAAAAGTATACCGATTAGCTTAGTGGTATGTCTATATGTTTGTTATGGAAAATTTACTTGAATTTTTGTAGATACTGTCGTAAAATTTAGTAAATAAGTTTACTAAATAAAATACACTTTTGATAAAGAATAAATGGAGGTAACGCAGATGGCAACGATAAAAGATATAGCAGAAAAGGCGGGTTTTTCTACTTCCACCGTTTCTCGGGTTCTCAACAATGACCAAAGCCTTTCTGTATCAGATGAAACGCGTGAAAAAATTTATGAGGTGGCTGAAGAGCTTAACTACCGTAGAAAAACGGTACGATTATTGGTTAAAAATATCGCCTTTTTATATTGGTTAACAGATATTGAGGAATTGGAAGATGTTTATTTTAAAGCAATGCGCATTGAGTTAGAAAAAATGGCAAGCCTATTCAATGTAGAATTGATTACCTACAAAATTTCTGACGGCATTCACCAAATTCCAGATTCGATTGAAGGATTCATAGCCGTAGGTACTTTTTCAAACAAAGAACTGGCATATCTAAAAAGCATTACGTCGAATGGGGTCTTTTTGGATACTTCTCCTGATCCGAATCATTTTGACTCTGTCAGACCTGATCTGCCGCAAATAACGAGAAAAACCGTGGATTTCTTAATGGAAAAAGGTCATACCGAGATTGGTTTTATTGGCGGTACGTATCACAATCCAAATAGTGATAAGGATGAAATGGATTTGCGGGAGCGTGTGTTTCGCCGGTATATGGAGAAACAAGGATTACTAAAAGAGCAATTTGTTTTCCACCGCAGGGGATTTTCTGTTGATACTGGCTATAATTTGATGAAGCAGGCCATTGAACAACTTGGAGATCAGCTGCCGACAGCATTTTTTATTGCTGCAGACCCGATTGCGGTAGGTTGCCTTCAAGCGTTAAATGAACATGGAATTGCGATACCCACTCGGGTGAGTCTTGTCAGCATTAACAATATTAGTGTGGCGAAGTATGTGTCACCACCGCTTACTACTTTCCACATTGATATGAGGGAAATTTGTAAAAATGGTATTCAGTTATTGCTTGAACAAGTCGTTGAAAAACGCAAACTAGTAAAAACTTTATTTATCGGTTCTGAATTAGTGATACGAAAGAGTACTAATTAGTCATTAAAGTTTTGTAAAATAATTTACTGATTCTAGTAAAAAAGTTGTTTACATGTTTTCTAGGCAGTGGTATATTGTACTTACTGAAACGCTTACACAAAAGTGCGAGGTAAAACGAACTACTAAATTTATTTTGAAAGGATGTACATCCATGAAGAAGTTTAAAAAATACTTTGGTCTTATGAGTGGTATTGCTTTAAGTTTATCTTTAGTTGCCTGTGGTCCACAGGATGACGCGAAAGAAGGCGGAGACACAAAAGACGCTGATAAGCCGAAAGAATTAGTTGTTTGGGAAGATATTATGAAAGGTGAAGGTATTAAAGACGCCATCGCCAAGTTTGAAGAAGAAAATGATGTAAAGATCACAATGGTAGAAAAACAATATACAAAACAAATTGAAGACTTACGTTTAGATGGTCCAGCTGGGACAGGCCCAGACGTTTTAACAATGCCAAGTGACCAAATTGGTACAGCTGTTACTGAAGGATTAATTAAAGAACTTGATGTTGATAATGCAACTCAAGAGATTTATACAGAAGCAGCGATGAATGCGCAAAAGGTAGAAGGTAAAGTTTACGGCTTACCAAAAGCAGTTGAAACTACGATGCTTTATTACAATAAAGATCTAATTTCTGAAGATCAATTACCAGAAACACTTGATGAATGGTATGAGTATTCAAAAGGTGTTGCTGATGGGAAGAAGTTTGGATTCTTAGCACTATTTGATCAAATTTATTATGCAAACAGTGTGTTAAGCGGTTATGGTGGTTACATCTTTGGTCAAGATGATGCCGGCACTTATGATCCAAAAGATATCGGAATTAACAATGAAGGTGCCGTTGAAGGTGCGAAATATATTCAAAAGTTCTATAAAGAAGGTTTATTCCCAGCGGGTATTATTGGGGAGCAAGGTATCAGTGTAATTGAGTCCTTATTTACAGAAGGAAAAGCAACTGCGATTATTTCTGGTCCATGGAATGTTGAACCGTTTACAAAAGCGGGAGTAAATTGGGGTGTACAAAAATTACCAGCACTTGGTAATGGTAAAAACATGAGCGCGTTCGTTGGTGTGAAAAGCTACAACGTAAGCTCATACTCTAAGAACCCAGAGTTAGCTGAAAAGTTTGTTGAGTTTATTGCCAATGAAGAAAACTCTAAAAAGAGATATGAAATTACACAAGAAGTTCCAGCTGTTGCTGCTTTAGCGAACGATCCAGTTGTTACTGAAAGCGCAGTGGCAAAGGCTGTTGCTGAGCAATCTAAATTCTCTGTATTAATGCCAAACATTCCACAAATGAATGAAGTTTGGGCACCTGCTGACTCTGCATTACAAACAATTGCAACAGGTAAAGCAGAACCAAAAGCAGCATTAGATCAAGCAGTAGAAACAATCGAAGGTCAAATAGAAGCAAAACACAGTGGTAAATAATCAGAAATGAGCATAATGGTGTCAAACGGTAACAATGTTTGACACCATTTATTGTATAAATACGACAATTAGAGCCGATAAAAAGGTCATCTATATAAAGAGGTGAAGAAAGTGCAGCATCGAACAATAGCCCCACTATTATCCATCGTACCAGGATTAGGCCAATTTTATAATAAGCAATGGATAAAGGGTCTTATCTTCCTCATTCTTGCAGCTTCGTTTATTGTAGCATTTGGAGATCTACTTAATATGGGATTCTGGGGTCTTCTAACACTAGGAGAAGAAGTGCCTCGTGATAACTCCATTTTCCTTTTAGCAGAAGGGATTATTGCGTTAATTGTAACGGCTTTTGGTCTAGGGATTTATTATTGGAATTTAAGAGACGCTTATACGAATGGAAAATTACGTGATGAAGATTATCCGGTAACTTCATTAAAGAGTGAATATCAAAATTTGATTGCTCAAGGGTATCCTTACTTGGTTAGTGGTCCCTCCTTATTTCTATTGATTTTTGCAGTTATTTTTCCAATCTTGTTCAGTTTTGCTTTGGCATTTACGAATTATGATTTATACCATTCGCCTCCTGCAAACTTAGCAGATTGGGTTGGTTTAGAGACTTTTGCTGAAATTTTTACCGTTGATATTTGGCGGGCAACATTTTTTGATGTTTTAGCATGGACGGTCATTTGGACCGTTGTAGCGTCAACCCTACAAGTGAGTCTTGGTATTTTTATCGCCATTGTGGTGAATCAAAAGGAAGTTCGCTTTAAGAGATTCTTTCGTACCATTTTGGTTTTACCATGGGCGGTACCGGGGTTTGTAACCATTTTAATTTTTGCTGGACTATTTAATGATAGCTTTGGCGCCGTAAATAATGATATTTTAGCGTTTTTCGGTATCGATCCGATTCCGTGGATGACGGATGAAATGTGGTCGAGGGTAGCACTGATTCTCATGCAGGGATGGCTCGGTTTCCCGTATATCTTTATCGTAACAACGGGTGTTCTTCAATCGATTCCAGAGGATTTATATGAAGCAGCAACAATTGATGGAGCATCTATTTTTGCTAAATTTAAGAATATTACGCTGCCGATGATTTTCATTGCGATGGCACCGATTATCATTACGCAGTTTACCTTTAACTTTAATAACTTCAATATTATTTATCTTTTCAATGGCGGCGGTCCTGCTGTGGCTGGATCAACGGCTGGCGGTACAGACATCTTAGTTTCATGGATTTATAAGTTGACCATGCAATCCAGTCAGTACTCATTGGCAGCTGCTTTAACGATTCTATTATCGATCTTTGTCGTTGGGATCGCTTTATGGCAATTCAGACGGACAAATTCGTTTAAAGAGGGGGCTTAAAAAATGCAGACAACTATGAAAACCAATCGCTTATTACGTCTCTTTTTTACCTATGCCTTCTTACTTTTTATGACCGTGCTGATTGTGTACCCTTTGCTTTGGACAGTAGGGGCAAGTTTTAACCCTGGTAATAGTTTAATCAGTACGTCGATTATTCCGGAAAACCCAACCCTGGATCATTATAAAGAGTTGTTTGCCGGAAAAGAGAGTTTGCAATATGGCAACTGGTATTTAAACTCGTTGAAAATAAGTGTGTTTACGATGCTGGGGGCGATGATTACCGTGTCGTTTACAGCGTATGCTTTTTCACGTTTTCGCTTTAAAGGGAGAAAAAATGCGTTAATGTTGTTCCTGTTACTTCAAATGATTCCGCAATTTGCGGCGTTAATCGCGCTGTTTGTCTTAGCGCAAATCTTAGGAATGATGAATAGCCACTGGTTATTAATCCTCCTTTATATTGGCGGACAAATTCCGATGAATACGTATTTAATGAAGGGCTATATGGATTCGATTCCGATGGACCTTGATGAAAGTGCCAAGATTGATGGTGCAAGCAACACTCGGATTTTTTGGCAAATTATTTTGCCATTATCAAGACCGATGTTGGCGGTTGTGGCGATGAATGGATTTACAGGTCCGCTAGGTGATTTCGTATTATCATCGGTTATTTTACGAACACCTGAAGCTTTCACTTTACCGATTGGATTATATAAATTGGTGAACGATGTTATGGGTGCAAGTTATACAACCTTTGCAGCTGGTGCGATCTTGATTAGTATTCCGATTGCGGTTACTTTCTTGTTGCTGCAAAAGCAGTTTGTATCTGGTTTAACCGCAGGCGGAACGAAAGGCTAAAAGACAAATCTCAGGGTAGAGGAAGGAGATTTGTCCTTAAAAACCCTGATGAAGGACAAATCTCAAGGGGAAGGAAGAAGATTTGTCCTTAAAAACCCTGATGAAGGACAAATCTCAAGGGAAAGGAAGAAGATTTGTCCTTAAGAACCCTGATGAAGGACAAATCTCAGGGCAAAGGAAGAAGATTTGTCCTTAAGAGTCCTGATGAAGGACAAATCTCAGGGCAGAGGAAGAAGATTTGTCCTTAAGAGTCCTGATGAAGGACAAATCTCAGGGCAGAGGAAGAAGATTTGTCTTTAAGAGTCCTGATAAAAGACAAATCTCAGGGCAGAGGAAGAAGATTTGTCCTTAACAATATGTCTTAAAAACAAAACTCTAAAGGTAACAAGAAATTTGCTCTAAGAAGGAATCTTTAGTTGTTAGAAGGAGATTACTATGTCTAAACATGAAAAAACTTACGTGACGAAGGCTGACTTTATGCTTCATGGCGGAGACTATAATCCGGATCAATGGTTAGACCGTCCAGATATACTAGAAGATGATATTAAATTAATGCAACTTGCTCATACAAATACATTCTCGGTCGGAATTTTTGCTTGGGCCGCACTTGAGCCAGAAGAAGGGGTCTATCATTTCGAATGGCTGGATGAAATTTTAAACAATATACACAGTATTGGCGGCCGTGTTATATTAGCGACTCCAAGCGGTGCTAGACCTGCTTGGATGTCACAAAAATACCCTGAGGTTTTGCGTGTGAATGGGGCTCGAGTGAAGCAACTGCATGGCGGTCGTCATAATCACTGTTTCACATCACCTGTTTACCGTGAAAAAACACAGAAGATTAACCGTTTATTAGCTGAGCGCTATGGTAATCATCCTGCACTACTTATGTGGCATATTTCGAATGAGTATGGCGGCGAATGTCATTGCAATTATTGCCAGGATGCATTTAGAGGATGGTTGAAAGCGAAATACAATAACGATTTAAAATCCTTGAACGATGCCTGGTGGGGTCCTTTCTGGAGCCATACGTTTACCGATTGGTCTCAGATTGAATCACCTTCTTCGATTGGAGAAAACATGGTTCACGGTTTAAATCTAGATTGGCGCCGTTTTGTTACGGACCAAACGATAGATTTCTATGAAAATGAAATCGTTCCAATTCGAGAATTAACTCCAGAAATTCCGATTACCACGAATTTTATGGCGGATACGCATGAGTTAATCCCGTTCCAAGCGCTTGATTATAGCAAATTTGCGAAACATCTTGATGTCATTAGCTGGGATGCATATCCTGCTTGGCATAATGATTGGGAGAGTACAGCAGATTTAGCGATGAGAGTGGGCTTTATTGATGATCTTTATCGCTGCTTAAAACAACAGCCATTCTTGTTAATGGAGTCTACTCCAAGTATGGTGAACTGGCATCCAGTAAATAAAGCAAAACGACCTGGAATGCACAAGTTGGCTTCGATGCAAATGGTGGCACATGGTTCGGATAGTATTCTGTACTTCCAGTGGCGGAAATCCCGCGGTTCTTCGGAAAAATTCCATGGTGCGGTTGTTGATCATGACAATAGTTCAGAAAATCGCGTGTTCCAAGAAGTGGCTGAAGTCGGGGGAACGCTTGAAAAACTAGGGAATGTTGTTGGGACGAACCGTCCAGCTGATGTTGCGATTCTTTATGATTGGGAAAGCAATTGGGCGCTTAATGATGCACAAGGATATGGCTTGCAGACGAAGCGTTATCCGCAAACATTGGTGCAGCATTACCGTGCATTCTGGGAACAGGATATTCCAGTTGATGTCATAACGAAAGAACAAGATTTTTCTTCTTATAAATTATTGATTATCCCAATGCTGTATTTAGTAAGTGAAGAAACGATCGCGCGTTTGAAGGAATTCGTAGCCGGCGGAGGCACGTTAGTTACGACTTATATCAGCGGCATTGTTAACGAACATGATCTAACCTACTTGGGTGGATGGCACAAGGACCTGCAAGAAGTTTTTGGAATCAACCCAGTGGAAACAGACACGTACTATCCTTCTGACCGGAATTCAGCGACGTATCGCAATCAATCTTATGAGTTAAAAGATTACGCAACAGTCATTAAGGTGGGGACAGCAAAGGTTGAAGCTACCTATGAGGATGATTTCTATAGTGGTACACCAGCCGTAACAAGTCATGATTATCAAGGTGGAAAAGCCTACTATATCGGCGGCCGCTTAGAAGATCAATTCCAACGTGACTTCTATCAAGAATTGATCAATGACTTGTCACTGCAACCAGTCTTTGCGGTAAAACACGAACAAGGCGTTTCCGTTCAAGTTAGACAAGCCGAAGAAAGTGACTACGTATTCGTCATGAACTTCACCGAAGAACAGCAGCCAATTACCATCGAAGCACAGGTAGTTGATCTGATAACTGGCGAAGAAATCAGCGGGGAACTTACTTTAGAGAAATATGAAGTACGGGTACTTGAGAGAAGGAAATAATCAATCAAACTGGGTGGGGTAGACTAATCCCCGCTTATACGTATCACTGAATTGGGACTAATCATTCTATTAAATAGAATGAAAGTTTTAAATTCAGTGATTTTACTAGATTAATAGGAAGCGCTTACCGAGGGATTAACACATTTCATATACACGCATTACAATCCACAAAAAATTATTGTAAAGGTGATGGGAGAATGGGGAAAAGTGGTCGGATTTTAGCAATGTTTTTAGCGTTTTTAATGGTGTTTAGTTCATTATTTGTCAACATCAAACCCGGAGTGGCAGCAACTGCACCTTCTTTGGTGAATGGTGGATTTGAGTCGGATTTTTGGGCTGATAAATCCTGGAGCGTTGATTCCATTAATTGGGATAAGGTAGATATTTTGCATTTTGCCTATTCTGCTGATAAATGGATGACTCCTGATGCAGGAACGCATGCTTTTAAGTATTGGATCAAAGATACAGCAGGCACAAACCAGACTTTTACGGTAAAACAGACTGTAAATACACTCCCTGCTGGAAGCTACGAACTATCTGTTAAATCCATGGGGGGAGCAGGTGGAGAGTCAGCTTCTGTAAAGCTATTTGCAGGGAATGAATCAATAAATGCAGTAACTACTACAGGTTACAATGCATGGGGAATGGTCACATTGAAATTTGAAGTAACAAAAGAAGTTTCAAATTTTGAACTGGGTGCAATAGTCAGTGGCGCACCAAAAGCTTGGGGTTATTTAGATAGCTTTAACTTAACTATGCTAAAAGCAAGTGTTCCTGATCCTGTTGAAGCCGATATTTTTGTAGAAAGAGTAGATGGTATCAGCGAGGATTTTATTAAAGGTGTCGATGTTTCAAGTATCATTTCTTTAGAAAAGAGCGGTGTGAAATTTAAAAATGAATCTGGTGCTGAACAAGATATTTTTAAAACGTTAGCGGATTCAGGCGTTAATTATGTCCGTGTCCGTGTCTGGAACGATCCATTTGACGCTGCCGGAAATGGTTATGGCGGTGGAAACAATGATTTAGCAACCGCGATTGAAATTGGAAAAAGAGCAACAGAAAATGGAATGAAGCTGTTGGTGGACTTCCATTACTCTGATTTCTGGGCTGACCCAGCTAAACAGCAAGCACCTAAGGCTTGGGCAAAATTAAGTTTTGAAGATAAGAAGCTAGCTTTATATAAATATACAAAAGACAGCCTGCAAGCCATGAAGGATGCAGGGATTGAAATTGGTATGGTTCAAGTTGGGAATGAAACAAACGGGGCAATGGCAGGAGAAAAAAATTGGACAAATATGAGTGCTTTATTTAATGAAGGAAGTAAAGCAGTTAGAGCGATTGATCCTGATATCTTAGTAGCCTTACATTTTACTAATCCTGAGTCAGCAGGAAGATATGCTAACTATGCTAAAACTCTTGCTGATAATAACGTCGACTATGATGTATTTGCGAGCTCTTATTATCCATTCTGGCATGGTACATTAGGCAATTTAACGACTGTTCTTAAAAATGTTGCCGATACGTATGGCAAAAAAGTAATGGTCGCTGAAACCTCTTATGCGTATACAGCTGAAGATGGAGATGGACACGGAAATACAGCACCAAAAGATTCTGGTCAGACATTAAATTACCCAATTACCGTTCAGGGTCAAGCGACCGCTGTAAGAGATGTAATTCAAGCGGTTGCAAATGTTGGCGAAGCAGGAATTGGTGTATTTTATTGGGAACCAGCTTGGCTTCCAGTTGGTCCAGCAAATCAATTAGAGCAAAATAAAGCAATTTGGGAAAAGGATGGTTCTGGTTGGGCAACAAGCTACGCTGGAACATATGATGCACATGATGCAGGTGTGTGGTATGGCGGAAGTGCGGTAGACAACCAAGCTTTGTTTGATTTCAATGGTAAACCATTATCTTCATTAAACGTGTTTAACTATGTCGATACTGGATCTGTTGCCCCGTTAAAAATCGACGAAATTAAAGATATTACAGTTAGTGCGATTCTAGGCGAAGATATTACTTTACCTGAAACGGTTACTGTTACGTATAACAATAGAACAAAAGGATCGACTCCTGTTAAATGGGATGCTGCGGCACTTGAACAAGCAATCAGCGGTGGTGTTGGAACATACGTAATTGAAGGAGTTGTGGAAGGTGGGGTAGTTGTAAAAGCACACCTTACCATTAATGCTAAAAATTATGTGATAAATGCTGGATTTGAAAATAGTGATCGGTCGATGTGGAAGGTTAGTTATGCAAATGGAAGCCAACCACATACTTCGTTCCAGAAAAAAGCTGCTGATGCGAAATCGGGTGAATATGCTTTCCATTTTTACTCAGATAAAGGTGTGAATTTCAAAGTAGAGCAAACCATCACAGGCTTAGAACCAGGTTATTACAACCTTTCAATGTTCCTGCAAGGTGGAGATGCGGCAAACCCAGAAATGTACTTGTTTGCAAAAACAAGTGAGGGAGAATTAAAGGCTGATACTTCTGTAAACGGCTGGGTGAATTGGAGTAATCCTCACGTTGATGAGATTCTTGTTCTTGATGGAACGATTACGATTGGAGCAAGTATCAAGGCAAATGCTGGTGCATGGGGAACATTAGACGATTTCTATTTATACCGCTCAGGTGATGATACCAAGGCGCCGGTTACAGAGGCAGTCCTTTCAGGACAAGACCGGAATGGCTGGTATAACCAGAATGTGAATGTTACTCTGAATGCTAAAGATGATAGATCTGGTGTAGCAAAAACAGAGTATAGATTGAATGATGGTAATTGGAAAACTTACGAAGGGTCATTTGAGGTAAGTGCTGAAGGGGAAAATGTGGTTCAGTACAAGAGTACAGATCGCTTAGGTAACATTGAAGATGTTCAATCTGTCACAGTGAAAATTGATAAAAGTGCTCCAATATTGAATGTTGCTTTTAACATGAGTGTCCTAACCAATCCAAACCATGCGCTCATTCCAATTAAAGCATTGGTTGATGGTGCGGACAACCTTTCAGGGATTAACAGGATTGAATTAGTTTCAATCGAAAGTAATCAACTTGATAATGGAAAAGGTGACGGGAATACAGTTCAAGATATCCAGGGAACAGAACTTGGAACCATTGATACTGATTTTCTGCTAAGAGCAGAAAGAAGTGGAAGTGGGGACAGAATTTATACTGTAACCTATAAGGCATGGGATGATGCCGGAAATTCTGTTATCCAAACCAAACAGATTATTGTAAAGCATGATAACTCGAAAAAATAGTAGAGATAAGAGCTGAGTTTTAAATATCAGCTCTTATCCTTCTTTTTTGTAATTGAATGGGTGCCTGCCGAGAGTCATCAACTATGTCGTGCCGAAAAAGTTCATCTGAAGGACGGTCGAATGGTAGAAATGGATGCGGTTCCAATGGAGGAGGCTGGTCGATTTGATGGCTATCTATGGATTTATCGTGATGTGACAGAAGATAAAAAGGCTGAACAAAAGCTTCAGGAGGCCAATCAACTATTACAGAAGCTTTCGATGGTCGACGGGTTAACGGGAATAGCTAACCGCCGTTGCTTTGATGACACATTAGAGAAAGCGTGGGACCAGTTAATCTCTTATTCGGAACCTCTATCCCTCCTGCTAGTTGATATTGATTTCTTTAAAGCATTCAATGACTTGTATGGCCACCAGGCTGGAGATTTTTGTCTTCAAAAAATTGGGGACATCTTTAAGGACCTGCCTCTAGAACCTGATGGTTTGGCAGCTAGATATGGAGGAGAGGAGTTTGTTGTGTTACTTCCTGGGCAAAATGTTGCCCAAGCTGTTGAGGCAGCCCACTTAGTACAGGAAGCGGTTAAGAACGCACAAATCCCACATAAGGGATCTTCCGTTAGTGAATGTGTAACCCTTAGTATTGGTATTTCCACGATGGTGGTTACGAATAACCATCAACCAGCTGCATTAATCATGGAAGCTGATAGGGCTTTATACCAGGCTAAGGATAATGGAAGAAACCAGATAAAGGTATATCAAGGATAAGGCTTCTTATGGTACACACAATATGATTGAAAAAAGGACAAGGGGGCCTCGGCTCCTTGTCCTTTATGTGTTATGGATGACTCACCTTTTTTCGATTTTTTAAAAAGGCGATCCCTAAGAGCAGTAAGGGAATAAGAATAATGAAGAAAGGGTGCAAATAGTGTGTAACAAATTCCAACCCTTCCTTTAAATGCTCAGCATAGCTGCTTGCGATTGTAACAGACATGAACAAAATAACCATCCCCATTGGATATGTTAACATTGAAGGTTCTTTTATCTTGAATATAACTGCGGTACTTGCAACGGCTGCATAAAAATATATGCTTACCTTAAAAAAGATACAGATGACCATAGATATCATGAAAAAAACATCAAGACGTTCAAGAAATTCTGCCACTTGTATGCTTTGAATGGTACTTAAAAGCGGAAATTGCGAGCGGGATGCAAGGTCAACACCCAATACACCAATGTTAATCGCCATGGTGATGGCAAGATTAATTCCGCTCAGCATAATTGCAAATAAACCTATTTTTTTCACACTTTTTCTTTTTGTTATATAGGGGAAAATCATTGAAAAGACAATGGCTTCACCGAATGGAAAATATAAGGTTTGTGTGAAAACTACTTTGGCTATAGGAAAAATGCCATCCTCTAGTATAGGTTTTAAATTATTCATATCAATGAGCCCAGAAAAGATAATCAGAATAAAACCAGTAATAGCAAGAAAATAGATAGAGACAAAAAATAATTCTCCCGTTCTTGCCACAACCTCAATACCTTTGCTAACAGCATAAATAATAACCAGCATTAATAAGGCATTTACGATAAATAAGGGAGTTTCGAGATAGGCAAAGGTTAGGAGCATCTCTCCAAAATCGCGAAGTACCCTGGCTGCGGTATACATAAAAAAAATAATATAACAAAAGGCAAGGAATGTACCCACTATTTTTCCAAGCAACTTTTGCATATATTCCGGGGGGACTAGGTCTGGATAATAAAGAAATAAACGGTAATTTACCCAGAATAAGAATAGCCCTCCTGACATTCCGAAGAAAATGGCAAGCCAGGCATCCTGTTTGGCATCAATTGCTAGAGGTACCAAAATGGCGCTGCCTAGTTCAAATAACAAGATTAGGACAAAAAGCTGGTATAAGCTTATTTTTGCCTTTTCCACGCTTTTGTCACATCCTTTTCATCCTTTTTGATTATTACTTATTAACATGGTGGGGGTTGTTACGTAATCCTGACCGACGAATAAAGGCATCAACTACTATATCTATTTTTACTTCTGGAAAATAAACATCATGCCATTTAGAGGCCATTTTTTCCCATTCCTTAGGGTTTGTTCGATGAAGTGCATCTCCGAAACCAAATATATCGGATTTATTTTTTTGGGCCTGTTTCACAGCCATAGAAATCTCTTTTTTAATTTCCTTTTCTAATTCTTTTTCTAATTTTAAAAGAACATCAGGATTAATAAGATCTATGGGTACTCTAGCCTCACCAATATTACCCTCCGCCTGAACTTCGATTGAAACGCGGGGCTTTCCTTTTTCCATTTTTGCTATTACCTTTGTTTTTTGTCTGATTAATTCATATAATATAGCCTCGTCTTTTCCATCCCACTTTACACCAATTGCAGATGCATTTAATTTGTCGAGGAGGAATACAGACCCTCTTGCTGTCTCACCATCAATCCAATGTGTTAACTTCCCGTTTTTAAATATCGCAAGACTCCCTGCGTAAAGTAAGGAGGAGGGTTCTGTTTGCTGGGTACTCTCCATTTTTTTCCCTTTATTTACATCTCCACTTACACGAAATCCCGAAACCACTAGTTCCTTACCAGGCGAGACAAGTATCTTTATCGCATCTTGCATCGTAACAGAGATATTTTCTCCCCACGTCTTTTCAGTAAATTTTAACGTTTTGATTATTTTATTGGATGGGATTTTATCAATTGCTGTCAATACTTTAACAATGTCGGAAGCCTTCGATCCCTGGGCGATCACAATGTTTGCTGTATTCCGAAATTCCGCGTCCCTTTCAAGTGGGTCAAGAATGTTGCTGATGGATTCCTCTTTTGCAAGATCTTCACTAATGACAACTAAATTTGTATGCGCATAATACAGTCTTCTAGACAATTTACGGGATGTCATTCTGCTTAACTCCACAATACTATCTCCTGTTCCCGTTACGATGGAAACGGGAGGTCCTTGAGTCCCGCCGCCGCCTTGCATGCCGCCTGCAACGTTACCTGGATTGATAATTTGCAAAGTGCCAACATATCTGCCTTCTTCATTCTTGTCTATTCCAAGGGCAGCAACAATAGCCAAGTCGGTTAATTCCTTTTTGCTCCAACACCCTGATAAAAGGAGAGTACTAACGATAAAAATTAGGAAAAACCTTAATCGTTCAATTTTCATCCTGGTCACCTTCTTCTACTACAGAGTTGACCATCCCCCTGCTTTTAGGAGGTTGTGGTTTCTGATTATCTCCTACTCGATTCTCCTTATCACTGCTGCTAAAAAGTCTTGGTCGTTTTTTTTGTGCCCATAATGGCAGACGGACGATTGTATCGCCGAGGTTAGCCGGGATAAGGGGAGCCATTGGGGTTAAATAAGGTACCCCGAAAGACCGAAGACTGCATAAATGTACGGCTAAAATAATAACCCCCAAAATGATCCCGTAAAAGCCAAAGGTTGCAGCAGCAAACATAAATCCAAAGCGAATTAATCGTGCAGAAATCGCCACTGCAAAAGCAGGAGTTGCAAAATTGGCTATTGCAGTAATGGCAACAATAATAACCATGGCAGGGGAAACAATACCTGCTTGTACGGCCGCTTGACCAATAACCAGCGCACCAACGATTGAGATTGCTGAACCTACGGCTCTGGGCATCCTTACTCCTGCTTCACGGAGGATTTCAAAAGCTACTTCCATAATCAATGCTTCGACCAACGCAGGAAAAGGGACTGTTTCCCTCTGGGCTGCGATGGCAATTAACAGCTGAGTTGGTATCATCTCCTGGTGAAAAGTTGTGACCGCAATATAAGCAGCCGGCGCTATAATGGAAATAAAGAATATTAAAATCCTTAAGAATCTCAGTGCGGTTGCAATATCAGCACGGCCATAATAATCTTCAACCGACTGGAAAAATTGTATAAAAACAGCCGGTGCAATAAGTACAAACGGCGTACCATTCACAATAATCGCAACCCTGCCTTCAAGGAGATTACCGGCAACCATATCTGGCCTTTCCGTATGATAGAGGGTTGGAAATGTAGTGGATGCCTGGTCTTCAATAAGCTGTTCAATGTAACCAGATTCAAGGATGCTGTCAATTTCAATCCTCTTCAATCGATTCCGAACTTCCTCTACAATCTCATCCTTTGCAATGCCTTTTATATACATAATGGAAACATCAGTTTTCGTGACGCTGCCGATTTTCATATTTTCCAGCCATAAATCGGGGTTTTGAATACGCCTCCGAATTAACGCGGTATTGGTACGGATGGATTCGGTAAACCCATCTCTCGGACCCCGAACCGTAACTTGGCTGCCAGGTTCTTGAATAGAACGCTGCTCTCCACCTCTGGTGCTGGCGCTAAGTGCTTTTTGTGTACCATCAACGAGGATAATACTCTCACCAGACATTAATGATAGGAACAGGTTGTCCCAATCAGTAATCTCCTTCACATCCCCCAGGGCTACTACTTCTTCAAAAAGGATTTCAAAAATAGGCCGGCTGTTGTGAGCGTGACGATTATTCATAATGGATTCAATTAAAAAGTCATTAATTGACTTACTATCGGCAATCCCTTCTACAAAGACAACCGCTGTATCAGGTCCATTGCCATCCCCAAGCTGTAATTTTCGGATGACAACATCAATGCTATTCCCTGTTTTTTCTTTAATGTAATGTATTTGATCTTGTAAAGAACTATGAATTGCTTTAGATGACTTTTCGTTAGGTTGAGCATGTTTCTTTTGCAATTTTAATTTTTTTATTTTTTTGGATAGGGAAAATAGAGACATCGTCACTAAACCTTTCCTGCTTTTTTATTATTTTCCACCAATATTGAAAAGGTATTCCTCATTTTCTATAAAGTACCAGCAAGCTACGTACAAAGAATGAGGAATCATATATAAATAGGTGATATGGAATGAAAATAATCTTTATTACAATCGCGATGTTAACAATATTAATAAGTTGTTCCTTCGGAATTGACCTCATGTTGGGATATGAAATGAAGACCGCATGGCGTAATGCCATAAGCCCTTTTCGAGTAATGGAAATCCCTGAATACTTTGTCTTTGTTTTTCTAATCGCCATTTATTTACTAAAGAAACTGTATGGTTTGGTTAATAAATGGATAAGCAGAAAACTAGCGAAGATTTTGGAGTAGGTTGTATAGAGGAGTCTCATTCGGACAGGAGAAGGCGAAAAAAGAGTGGATCTGTCTGAATGTAGGTATCATTCAGACAGTCCAATGCCCAAAAATATAAATCCCTTATTGAATGCAGATTCTATTCAGTAAGGGGCAATCGAAGTAAGGCAATTTATAATACGTATCATTGTAGTTTCAATCGCGGTATAG
The DNA here is from genome assembly GCF_030348765.1 of Neobacillus sp. CF12. Taxonomy (GTDB): domain Bacteria; phylum Bacillota; class Bacilli; order Bacillales; family Cytobacillaceae; genus Neobacillus. The sequence goes on from NZ_JAUCEU010000007.1 coordinate 4,432,776, forward strand.
TTTTTTCTTAAAGCCCGGCAAAACGGAACGAAAGATATCTCTTGGAACCTACTTTACTAAAACAATCAATATCGGCATTACGAAAAAGGACAATAGGGTAGTCCACAGAATCGTTTTGGTTAACACCTTTGGTGAGGCATCAAACTTTTCTGCTAGAATGCCTGCGTTGATGGCAACGGGCATACACGATAATACGAGTAGAGTTGAGAACATAATGCCTTCTATTTTTAACAGTTTTAAACATAATAAAGCAATGAGAGGAGCAATCAATAATCTCATACCCATGCCAGACCAAAAGGTAATCCTTGTATTCCTGGTGATACTCTCTGTTTTTACATTAGCCATTTGTGCTCCAAGTACCGCTAAGACAATGGGAGGGTAGGCTTCTGCAATCATTGAAACTCCGGTGGAGAGTCCGCTTGGCAGGATTAGGTCAAATGTACGTAACACCAAGGCTAGTAATACCGCGTAAATAGCCGGCAGGGCAAACACTGATTTAACCGCACTTTTTATTGTAAAATGAGAACGTGCTGCGAAGAAGATTCCTAGTGTGTGCATCATGACCATCTGCATGACAATATAAACGGATGCCTTTTCGAGCCCTAACTGTCCGAAAGCAAGCAAGGTGAGTGGTATTCCGTAGTTGACCGAATTAGTGAATGAGGATATTAAGGTTAATCCAGCTATATCGTTGGCAGGCAGTTTGAGTGATTTCCCTAAAATATTGGCTGCAAAAGCAAGTAATAGTAAATTTAACATCGAATAAGCAAGAGTCAAATAGACATCCTCACGCGACAGGTTCGCCTCGATTAACGTATCAAAAATTAAGAACGGAGTTAAGTAATATAACGCAAAGTTTAAAAGCGGCTTGATTTCCATCTTCCCAAACCTACTAAGCAAGACTCCTGCTATGACAGGTATAGAGAGCGGTAGAATTACATCAAAAAGCGTAGCGAATATTTCAGTTATCATAAAATACTTCCTCTCGAATTAACAAACTTTCATTTCCGGGATGATTCTCGAATTGTTTATTTAATTATAATAGATATTCTCTTCAATGAAAGGAGGTAACAATCTCATCATAGAGGATGATTGCTTACATCAGCTAAAAATTCAAGGTATTACTTAACTGAATATTTCTTGTTATCTTAAGAGATGTTATGAAGAAAAGTTATTTCGAAAAAAAGAAAACTTTTTGTTGCATTAGTGAATCGAAGGTGATACTATAAGGGAGTTGCTTTTAACGCTAGCTTTTCTAGTTAAAAGTAAGAAGAAAAAAAGTTAAATTAATATATTGAAATAATAATAGAAACGTGATATGATAGTATCACTGTCGCTTAAGACAATTGTTAAATTGCTCTTTGAAAACTAAACAAACAAGAACGTCAACAAACAATTTTTTAGCTTTTTATAAAAGTTAAGCCAACGTAACAAATGAGCTATATCAACTTTCTTGGAGAGTTTGATCCTGGCTCAGGACGAACGCTGGCGGCGTGCCTAATACATGCAAGTCGAGCGAATCTTCAGGAGCTTGCTCCTGAAGGTTAGCGGCGGACGGGTGAGTAACACGTGGGCAACCTGCCTGTAAGACTGGGATAACTTCGGGAAACCGGAGCTAATACCGGATAATCCTTTTCCTCTCATGTGGAAAAGCTGAAAGTCGGTTTACGCTGACACTTACAGATGGGCCCGCGGCGCATTAGCTAGTTGGTGAGGTAATGGCTCACCAAGGCGACGATGCGTAGCCGACCTGAGAGGGTGATCGGCCACACTGGGACTGAGACACGGCCCAGACTCCTACGGGAGGCAGCAGTAGGGAATCTTCCGCAATGGACGAAAGTCTGACGGAGCAACGCCGCGTGAGCGATGAAGGCCTTCGGGTCGTAAAGCTCTGTTGTTAGGGAAGAACAAGTATCGGAGTAACTGCCGGTACCTTGACGGTACCTAACCAGAAAGCCACGGCTAACTACGTGCCAGCAGCCGCGGTAATACGTAGGTGGCAAGCGTTGTCCGGAATTATTGGGCGTAAAGCGCGCGCAGGCGGTCCTTTAAGTCTGATGTGAAAGCCCACGGCTCAACCGTGGAGGGTCATTGGAAACTGGGGGACTTGAGTACAGAAGAGGAAAGCGGAATTCCACGTGTAGCGGTGAAATGCGTAGAGATGTGGAGGAACACCAGTGGCGAAGGCGGCTTTCTGGTCTGTAACTGACGCTGAGGCGCGAAAG